>JBEAMJ010000090.1:0-16469 GCA_041166025.1 Pseudomonadota bacterium
GGGGCATCGGCGCGCTGGTCTGCGATCTCGATCTTCTCCAGGTGCTCCAGCAGCGTCGGCCCGGCATGCCAGGCCATCACCTCGGACCTGGCAATGATGTTGTCGCCCTTCAGCGCCGACATCGGGATCGGCGTGATGGACTCGAAGCCGAGCGTGTCGGCGACCGCCAGATAGCTGGCGACGATCTCGTGGAAACGCGCGCGGCTGTAGCCGACAAGGTCCATCTTGTTGACCGCCAGCACGAGGTGGCGAACACCAAGCATGTTGGCGATGTAGGTGTGGCGCTTGGTCTGCTGCAGCACGCCCTTGCGCGCATCTATCAGGATCACGGCAAGGTCCGCCGTCGATGCGCCGGTTGCCATATTGCGCGTGTATTGCTCGTGTCCCGGCGTATCCGCGACAATGAACTTGCGCTTGTCGGTGGCGAAGAACCGGTAAGCCACGTCGATCGTGATGCCCTGCTCGCGCTCCGCTTCGAGACCGTCGAGCAACAGCGCAAAATCGAAATCCTCGCCCTGTGTGCCGTGCCTGACCGAGTCCTTCTTCAGCGTCGCCAGCTGGTCCTCGAACAACAGCTTTGTGTCGTAGAGCAGGCGCCCGATGAGGGTCGACTTGCCATCATCGACCGATCCGCAGGTTATGAAGCGGAGCACGCCCATCTCGGCAGCGGCGAGCTCACGCACAGACTGGCGTTGTTCCTTCGTAAGCAGAGGGGTCACTTTCGTGGCCATCAGAAATACCCGTCGCGTTTCTTCTTCTCCATCGACCCACTCTCGTCATGGTCGATCAGCCGCCCCGAACGCTCGGACGTCCGCGCTGTCAGCATTTCGGCAACGATGTCATCGAGTGTCGCAGCATCGCTCTCGATGGCGGCCGTCAGGGGGTAGCAGCCCAACGTGCGGAACCGGATCATTCGGGCTGCGGAGACTTCGCCAGGTTGCATCGGCGTGCGGTCGTCATCGACCATGAAGATCTGCCCGTCGCGGATCACGGTCGGCCGCTTCTTGCCGAAATAGAGCGGCACGATCGGTATCTCTTCCTCGGCGATGTAGGCCCAGATATCGAGCTCGGTCCAATTCGAGATCGGGAAAACGCGGATGCTTTCCCCGCGCGCCTTGCGCGTGTTGTAGAGGCTCCACAACTCCGGCCTCTGGCTCTTCGGGTCCCAGCCATGCGACTCGGTCCGGAAGGAGAAGATCCTTTCCTTTGCGCGGCTCTTTTCCTCGTCGCGCCGCGCGCCGCCGAAGGCTGCATCGAAGCGGTACTTGTCCATCGCCTGGCGCAGGCCTTCGGTCTTCATGACCTGCGTATGGAGGTTCGAGCCCGAAGCGTACGGATTGATCCCGCGCTTCAACCCGTCCTCGTTGATATGGACAATCAGGTCGAGGCCCAGCTTCTTTGTGATCAGGTCCCTGAACTGCACCATCTCCCGGAACTTCCAGGTGGTGTCCACATGCATGAACGGGAAAGGCGGGCGCGAGGGCCAGAACGCCTTCATCGCCAGGTGCAGCATCACCGAGGAATCTTTGCCGATAGAATACAGCATTACCGGATTCTCGAACCCGGCCGCGACCTCTCGCATGATGAAAATGCTTTCTGCTTCAAGCTTCTGCAGGTGAGCCGGCAGCGGCTTTTTGCGTGGCCGGCGCGAGACGAAGCGTTCGGCATAAGCCGAGAGATCGGTGTCGAGTGTCAAAGCCTTGCCCGTCCTGAGGCGAATGCGAGCGCCCGACTTAGGGGGTCAGCGCCGCGGGGTAAAGGTTACCCGCCTCAAGTCAGACCCTAAATGGCCTTAAGGGTAGCCGCCTTGTTGGTGCCGCATGGCCGGGCTGTGCTTAATCAGCGCGGGTTTCGGAGGATTCGATGCGGAAAGTCTGGATCATCGGCGGCGTCACCCTAGGCGGGCTGGCAGCGCTCATGGCCTTGGCGGTGCTGGTCATCCCGAACCTGATCCCTCAGGAGGTCTACCGCGCCGAGATCGAGAAAGTGGCCTACCAGGCCACGGGCCGGAAAGTGACCGTAACCGGCCGCATCGACGTCGCAGTCTTTCCACGGATCGAGGCGCGCGCCGGTGCATCGACCATCGCCAACCCGGAACGCTTCGAGAGCGCAGACTTCGCCTCGATGAAGGAACTCCGCGCGGCGGTGGCGCTGTGGCCACTCCTGTTCGGCAACGTCGAAGTCGAGGAGTTCGTGCTCGTTGAGCCGAAGATCGCCCTCGTCAGCCTCGAAGACGGTAGGAACAACTGGACTTTCACGCCGCCTCAGGTCCCAGCTGCCGTTCCGGGCGAGCCACAGCAGGGCGGTCAGCTCACAGGCTCGCTGCGCGACGTGCGCATCGAGAAAGGCATCGTCTCGTTCGAGGATCGCAAGGAGCAGAAGACCCAGACACTCTCCGACCTTAACCTCTGGGCCGACATGCAGGCGCTCGACAAGCCGCTGTATTTCAATGCGGAAGGCCTTGCAAACGCGCTGAAATTCCGGATCGAGTCGCGCCTCGACAATCCGCAGGCGATGATCGACGGCCTTGCTTCCCCGGTCGAGATCAGCCTCCAGACCGACCTGATCAAGACCGACCTCAAGGGCACGCTCGGCCTCGGCGCTACGCCCGAGTTCGACTTCGCTGTAACAGGCGAGATTCCGGACCTTCCCGCCCTTGGCGAGGCTTTCCAGACGCCGCTGCCAGTCCCGACCATTCTCGGCAAGCTCACCCTGTCGGGTCAGGCCTTCGGCTCATTCGACGACATCACGATCAAGGTCGCATCCGCGCGCCATGAGAGCCCGCTGCTGAATGCCGATCTCAAGGGCGAGGCGCGGCTCGCCGAAACAATTGCAATGCAGCTGGATGCAAGAGCGGAAGCTCCGAAGCTCGCAGAACTCGCCCGCGCGCTGGATATCGCGCCCCCCGCCGAAGCCGCGCTCGGAAAGGCGAACCTCGCCGCAAGGATTTCCGGCACGCTTGACGACCTTACCTTCAGCGACGTCGACTTCAGCCACGCCAGCGGTCTCCTGAACCTTCTCTTCAGGGGATCGGCGAAATTGAACGACCAGCTGACCTACGCTGGCGACGTGACCATCGCCGCGGCCGACCTCCGCAGACTGGCGGCCGCTGCGGGCGCCGAATTGCCCCCCGGCGACATCTACAAGTCATTCTCGCTCACCGGCCGCACGTCCGGCGGAACGAAGGATGTGCTGCTCAGAAACGCCACGGTGAAGTTCGACAATGTCACGGGCACAGGCGAGGCCGCTCTCGCCTTCGGCGCCAAGCCCCGCCTGACCGGCACGCTCAACACCAGCGCCATCGATGTGACGCCGTATGCGAAGGCCTCGGGCGCGCCCGCCGGCAGGCCGGCCGCAAGCACAGGCTGGGGCGCCACGCCGATCGATCTGTCGCCACTTCGCCTCGTCGACGCCGACCTGACACTGAAATCGGCCGGCATCAGGTTCGACAAGTTCGACTTCGGACCTTCGAACGTCACCGTCGGCCTCGACAAGGGCCGACTGGTCGCAGACCTCAGGCAGACTTCGCTCTTTGGCGGATCGGGCACGGCGCGGTTCGTGGCCGATGGCAGCAGCGCGAAGCCAGGCATCGAGCTGAAGGCAAAGATGGACAAGCTCGCGCTGAAAGACCTGCTTGGCGCCGCTGCGGGCTTCACCATGCTCGAGGGCGCAGGCGGTCTTGATATCGACCTCGCTGGTTCAGGCGCTACGCTGGAAGCCCTCATGAGTTCGCTGGTTGGTCAGGGCTCGATCAGCTCGGATGAAAGCGTTTTGAAGGGGGTCAACCTTCAGGAACTGGCGGCAGCTGCGGCGAACGCCTTCACCAGCAGGAAGTTCTCCGCTGCCGCGATTTCGCCGATCGCGCAGACGCGATTCGATGCGCTGCAGACCAATTTCGTCATGAGTAACGGCGTCGCAATGCTCACCGACATGGACATCGATACGGGCGCGATGACAATCGCCGCCGGCGGCGCGCTCGACATCGGACGTCAGCAACTGACGCTGAATCTGTTCCCGCAGTTCGACGACAAGAAAGCCGGCCTCAACGGCTATGGCCTTCCAATGAAACTGTCCGGGAGCTGGAATGGCATCCGCTTCGCGCCCGACTGGGCCTGGCTGGGCGACAAGGCGAAGGCGTCGGCAACTGCGAAGGTGGAGTCCGAAATTCAGGACGAGCTCAAGGATCTGGGCGACAGCATCCGCGGAAAGCTGGGCCTTGGCGCCCCGAAACCTGCTCCCGCCGCACCGGCGCCTGCCCCGGCGCCGACCAACACGCCTGAAGCGCCGGCGCCAGCGACAGATGAACAATCGCCCCCGCGCGATGGGGAGGCGCCCGCTCCCCCGCCTGCCCAATCGGCGGAGGACCGGCTCAAGGCCGAAGCCGAAAAGGCGCTTGGCCGACTCTTCGGCGGCAATTGAGCCCCGGTTCAGCGCTTCGGTCCGGTTCTGGCCATGCGGAAGCCCGCGCTTGCCCCGGCGGGCCTTGGCGGCTAATACGCCTCCTCGCGCGAAACAGGCCGGTCCGGTCGCCGCCATAGCTCAGTTGGTTAGAGCGCTAGATTGTGGATCTAGAGGTCCCCCGTTCGAGCCGGGGTGGCGGTACCATCGCGAAGGTTCCCCCGAGCCTGATTGCAACAGCTCGCATGGGCCCAGGAAGCAAAACCCAGGGCTTTTGGGTCCCAGGTCAAGCTCTGTTCAGTGCTCCCGGCCGACTTTCCAGAAGGTGGAGGAGAGCGGTTCGAGGAGGTAGCCGAGGGCCGTGCGCTTGCGCAGGGGCACGATCACCTGGGCCGGCAAGCCGGCGCGGATGCCGCCATCGGCGCGGAACTCCTTGAGCTTCTCGAGCGATTCTGGCGGCACCGTCACTTCGATCTCGAAGTAATGAAGACCCGTGCGCTGGTCCTCGAAGCTGTCGGCCGAGACCTTGGCGATCTGGCCCTCGATGATCGGGATGTCCTTCTCCTGCAGCGCCGGGAACCGGATCTGCGTGGTCATCCCGATGGTGAGATCGTCTGCATCCGTGGGCGCAGCCTTGGCCTCGATCACCAGACGCCGATCGGTCGGCACGATTTCCATCAGCGTGTCGCCGGCAATGACGACGCCGCCTTCGGTGAACACCTTCAGCGCAACCACCTGGCCCGTGGCCGGCGCGCGAACGGTCGCCCGGGTGATCTGCTGGCGCACGGCGTTGAGACGCGGCAGGACCTCGTCGAGACGAACCTGGACGTCACGCAGCTCAGTTGCGACCTCTTCCTGCGTGCGGCGGTCAATGCTGATCATGCCGAGCCTTGCTTCACCGATCGCCTCGGTAAGACGCGCAGCATCAGAACGCAGCGAGCCATCGCGGCCTTCAAGATTGGCGACTTCGCGTTCCATCTGGCGCACGCGATTGAGCGCGACATAGCCGGACGGAACGAGCTTCTGGAGGCCCTGCAGTTCCTCGGCGAGGAGTTGTTTCTGCAGCTCGTTGGACACCTGCTGGTGGGCGATGCCGGAAATCTGCTCGTCGTGCTGGCGAATGCGCTGTTCCAGGACGTTACGCTCGTTGAGACGCGACGAGCGGCGCGTATCGAACAGCAGCTGCTGGCTCGCCATGGCTTCGTTCGCGAGAACCTTGTCCTCATCGCTGAGGTCTGCAAATTCCGGAGGGCGCGACACGCGTGCTGCGCCCGAGCGTTCGGCGATCAGACGCGCGCGCTGGGCCTGGAGCGAGATGGCCTCGCCAGCGAGCCCGCGCTCCTGGGCGACCAGTTCGGACGCCGAGATCTGGAGCAGCAGGTCGCCCTCCTGAACCATCTGGCCTTCCTGCACGTTGAGCTTCGTGACGATGCCGCCGTCGCGATGCTGCACGGCCTGCCGGTTACCGGCGACGGCCACCACGCCTTCGGCTGTCGCCGCAGCATCGAGCGGAATGAACGCCGCCCAGCCGAGGAAGCCGATGAAGAAGGCGCCGGCAATAACGCCGCCGACGCGCAGCTCGGGCCTCAGGGCGTCGCGGTCGGGCGACATCACGTCGGCGCGTGCAGAACCCGTCGTGTCAGCTGTGAGAAGCATGGACATTGTCGTTACCTCCCACCCTGAGCAATTGGCACGACATTGGCCCGGCTGGCGGCGCGCTTGCGAAGCTCCTCGACCACCTCCTGGCGGGGCCCGTACTGGGCGACCGTGCCTTCGCTGAGCAACATGAGCTTGTCGGCATTGTTGAGGATGGCGGTGCGGTGCGCGACGATCATGACGGCCGCCCCGCGCGCCACCATTGTCTTGACGGCGCGATCGAGCGCCTCCTCGCCATCCTGGTCGAGCGCCGAGTTCGGCTCATCGAGGATGAAGACCTGCGGGTTGCCGAACAGCGCCCGCGCCAGCGCCACGCGCTGGGCCTGCCCTGCCGACAGCTCGAACCCGTTGGTCTTGATTACCGTATCATAGCCATTGGGCAGCTGCAGGATCATGTCGTGCGCGCCGGCAAGCTTGGCGGCCGCAATGACCTCCCGGTCGATCTCCGCCTTGTCCGTCGCGATCGCGCTGCGGAAGCGGGAGATGTTCTCGCTGATCGTGCCCGGCAGGAGGGCCATGTTCTGGGGCAGATAGCCAACATGCTGGGCCAGGGCCTCAGCATCCCAGTCGGCGATGCTCGCGCCATCGACGCGCACTTCACCGGCGTCCGGCGCGACCGCCCCGGCGGCAATGCGCGCCAGCGTGGATTTGCCCGAACCCGACGGCCCGATGACGCCGAGCACCTCGCCGGGCTTCAGCGCAAATGACACATTGCGCAGGATCAGGTCGCCGCCCGCCGGCGCCTTGAGGATGATCCGCTCAACCTCGAGATGGCCTTTCGGGTTGGGCAGCGATGTCCGCTCTGCATCGGGGCTGGCCGTCGACTCGTACAGCTTGCGGATCGTGCCAAGCGCATTGCGCGCCTGCATGATCGCGGGCCAGCTGCCCACCAGCTGTTCCACCGGCTGGAGGCCGCGGCTCAGCAGCACGGACGCAGCGATGATCGAGCCCACAGAGATCTGGCCCATCACGGCAAGCCAGGCTCCGACGCCAAGCGCAAGCGACTGCGTGAACATGCGGATGAACTTGACCAGCGTGTTGTAGCGAACGCCGAGCACCTGCACATCATTCGTCGCTTCGAGACCTTCGGCCCGCTGCACAATCTGTTTGGAGACCATGGCCCGGCGCATGCCGAGCGCGCGGATGGCCTCGGCCTCCGCCACGGTTGACTGGTGCGCGTTGTAGGCGACCGTCGCGGCGCGGTGCGCCTGTGCGGACTTCCCGGCCGTATGTTTCTCGTTAACCACAGCCAGCGTGACCAGGATGGTCCCGGCTGCGATGATGAGTAGCCCCAGTATCGGGTGAATCATGAAGGCAACGAGGATGTAGAGCGGCGTCCAGGGCACGTCGAACGCTGCGCTGGCCGCCTGGCCCGAGATCGTCTGACGGATAGTGTCGAACTCGCGAATGGCCTGGGTCGTCGAGGGATCACCCTGTTTGACTTTCGCCCGGGACATCAGGCGGTCCAGGATATCGCCCGAAAGGAGACGGTTGAGCCGAAGCGACACACGCATGAGAATGCGTGAGCGCGTCGCCTCGAGGGCTGTCAGCGTCCCGATCGCGAGCGCCAGGACGGCCGTGATCCACACCAGCGTGATGACGCCGCCCGTCGGCACGACGCGGTCATAGACCTGCATCATGTAGATCGTCGGCGCCAAATAAAGGAGATTTATCAGGGCGCTAAAGAAAGCGGCCGCAGCAATGTGCGGCCGGCAGGCATCGAGCGCCTTCGAGACCGGAGCCGGAAGTAGAGACTTTAGCACGATGACTAATCCCCGATTCACGTATCCGGCGAGAAGAAATGCCGGAGCCAGTCCTGCGAGTTGCAGGACTGGCGCCGGTTAACCATTACTAGGGCAGGACCCAGAAGTCAGCCCCAATTGAGCGATAGTCGAAGCCGGTCACGGCGTCATGGACCGAACCGATCTCAACCGCGGCCGGGGCCGGACCGAAGTCGGCCAGGTCAAGCGGCATGAGGTCGTGAGTGTCGATCATGGTGCGGCCGACCGACTGCTGCATCGGGGTGAAGTCAACAGCTTCGCGCGAGAAGATGTTGAGATCATCGAGACCCAGCGTGCGGAACTCGACCCGGCCCGGAGCGCCGCCAAGCAGGCCATCGGCTGCGCCGAAGGACTGATCGAGCAGCGAACCGCGCAGCCCGCTGCGCACCAGCGCATCGAGGCCGTCGAATGCGCCGAACGAGGTGGACGCCACCGCCGCCGCGGCCATCGGAGCGGCGACCGAAGTCGTGCGCTGGTCGATGACCGAGCCGTTGATGATGTCCTGGTCGCGGACCGCGCCCAGCATCGTGTCCGAACCGCCATTGGTGGTGAACACCACGCGGTGGGCGGACTCGAGGCCGGCGATGTTCACCGTGTCGTTCGCATCCGTTCCATTCACGCGGATCGTGTTGAACAGCAGGCTCGTGGCATTGAAGTCACCGATGATGTTCACCGTGTCGCCATCGGCCACACCGCCGTCGACGATGCCGTTGCCGTTCTGGCTGGTCGTCAGCAGAGAGTTGACCCGGATTTCCTCGATGTTGTCGAGTTCCGCGATGATCGAACCGTTGCGGGTGATGACGATCTCGGTGTTTGTGCCGCCGACCAGCACCGCACCCGGATTTGCCGTGAGATAGGCTGTCCGCGTGTAGATGTCGAACGTCTCGGCTCCTGCAACGCCAGACAGCGTGTAGGTGTCCGTGCCGGCTCCACCATCGATGAAGTCGCGACCATCGGTTGCGCCGATCTGGTAGATCCAGTCCAGTCCGCCACCGCCCAGAATGGTGTCATCACCTTCACCGCCGACCAGGAGGTCGGCGTTGAGACCGCCATCGAGCGTGTCGTTACCCGTCCGGCCAAAGATGGCCTGGAACCCGGCTCCACCGTTCAGCGCCGAGGCGCCGTCGGTGTTGTCCATCACGACAGTGTAGTTCTGCCCGTTGAACTGCAGGATTTCGACATTCCGCACGACATCGGCGCCCGACACCACGCCATTCACGATCAGAAGATCCGTGGTTCCCGGAGCAACGGCGATCGTGAAGTTGGCAATGCCATTTCCGAACCCGGCGGTATCGATGCCGGCCCCGCCATCAACCACGTCATTGCCCTGTCCGCCAAGCAGTAAGTCATCGCCGTCACCGCCGAGGAGCACATCGTCTCCGAGGAAGCCCCGGATGTTGTCGGCGAGGTCCGACCCGGTGAGCACGTCGTCCGTGTCAGGCATCACGAACGTGACACCAACGGCCGAGTCACTGACGTCAAGGTTCTGACCAACGCGCGCCGTGGAGCCGGTCGTGAAGACCTGCGTTTCGCCGAAATTGTCGGTCAGCGTGACAACCGCCCTCAGATTGAGGCCGTGCAGCGCGCCCAGAGCCGTGCCATCGGCATCCGGAATATTCAGCGTCGCGCCGGTTTCGCCGTCGATGTCGACCCAGGTCGTGCCGTCGACCGAGCTCTGCCACTGGAAGGCGAAGCCGGCGATGCCGTTCGGGTCCGAAATCCCGGCCGTGCTCACCGTGAGGGTCTGGCCCTCGATCGGCGTCAGGTCGCCCGTCAGAACTGCCGCGCCCGTCGCAGGCCGCTGGACCACATCCGCAATGTTGAAGGTGCGGAAGCCGCCATTGCCGTCGCCGAAGCGGATCAGCTCGATGTTGCGCAGGGTGTCCACGCCGTCCGAGATCGGGCGGAGGAAGCCCGGCGGCAGCACGAGCGGATTGCCGACCGTGTTGTGCGTGACGATGTAGGAACCGTCATCTTCCTCGGTGACCGTGTAGTTCTGGACTTCATCCCAGAACACGGCGGTGTCGACGTCGCCGTTCTGCCCGCCATCCAGGATTTCCCGGACGATGTGCATCTGGCTCGGGACGATCAGACGATCAATCAGGAGCGCAGAGAGCGACCGGCCCGCGTGGACCGTGTCGATGCCGAGCGCGGTCAGCTGCGGCGCCGTGAAGACGTGCGTCAGGCTGTCGATCGTCGCCAGTTCGTTCTCGGCCGTGTTGTCATCGCCCGGCGCCGTGAGGCGGATGCGGACGTTGAGCCAGCGGTCGCCATCCAGGATGTCGTTGCCGCCCTTGCCGATCAGGGTGTCGCTGCCGGCGCCGCCGATGAGGACGTTGCCGCCCGCAAAGATCTTTTCCGCCGTGGCGCCCGGTTTGAGGTCGCCGAACTCGGACGTGTAGAGGCCGGAGAACATCTCCCGGTCAGTGATGATCTGATCGAGACCCGCGATCCGGTCGATGCCGGCCTGGTTGATGTCGTCCCGGAAGAACACGCCTTCCGCTGTCGCGTTGACGTTCGCATTGGCGTTCGCATCGTAGATGCGGTCGTCGCCAACAAGCAGGTCGTTGCCTGTGTAGCCCGAGGCCGCTTCGACCTTGTCGAAGCGATCGCGCAGCACGTCCTGCACTTCCGTCGTGAAGATCGGCCGCGCGAGGTCGACGTCCGCCGCATTCGGGTTGCCCTTGTAGGTCACCCAGTCGAAGCCGAACATGCCCTCATTGCGCAGCACGCTCTCGCCCTGAACCATGATGTCGTCGCCAGATTCAGCGTCGAAATCGTGCTCTTCAGAGCCCGAGAACATGACGTCGTGGCCGATGATCTTCGAGTCGAAGAAGAGTTCGGAGTTGTCGCCCGCCGTGGTGTCGAAGCCGGCGCCGGCTTCCAGCCAGTCGTCGCCCTCGTTGCCCATGATCAGGTCAACACCGAGGCCACCAAGAACGAAGTCGTCGCCCTGGCCAGCGAAGGTTTCGGCATCGTCCACGCCGTGGAAGATGACGTCCTTGCCGTCGCCGCCCATGTAGATGTCAAGGCCGTTGCCGCCCGCGATGACGTCGTCGCCTTCATCGCCCTTGATGAAGTCGCCCGTATCGCCCGAGTCGGTCAGGACGTCGTTGCCCGAACCACCGTTCACAAGGTCGACGCCCGCGCCGGATTCGATGCGGTCATCGCCCGCATCGCCCCAGATGCCGTCATCGCCGAAGTCGGTGATGATGGTGTCGTTCTGGTTCGTGCCGCCGACAACGACATGCTCGCCGCCCTGGACGCGGATGTAGTTGGTCTCAACTGCAGCCGTGTTGGGATCGTCGCGGACGACTTTGCCCAGACCAGCAGCTTCGAGAACCGGGTTGTTGCCAACCGGATCCTTGCCAGCCGGGTTAGTGCTGGCGGCGGTGAGGTCGGCCTGAGCCTGGTTCAGCGCAGCAAGCGCGGCAGCCTCAGCAGCAGCAGCACCAGCAGCAGCGTTGTTGGCTGCAGTCGCAGCAGCCGCCGCAGCAGCCTCCACAGCATCAGCAGCTTCAGCAGCGTCCGCGGCGGCGTCAGCCGTCGCAGCGGCAGCGTCAGCTGCCTGGTCTGCCGCAAGGGCCGTGACGTAATTGTTGAGGGCGACCATCAGCGCAGCGTCGGCATTGGCGGCTGCCGTGGCAGCAGCCTGGGCAGCAGCAGCAGCAGCATCGTCCGCCGCGGCCTGCGTTGCCGCAGCCTGCAGAGCCCCCGCATCCGTGGCGTTCGCCACCGCCAGGGCAGCAGCAGCAGCGGCATCGTCCGCCGCGGCCTGCGTCGCCGCAGCCTGCAGAGCCCCCGCATCCGTGGCGTTCGCCACCGCCAGGGCAGCAGCAGCAGCAGCATCGTCCGCTGCGGCCTGCGTCGCCGCAGCCTGCAGAGCCCCCGCATCCGTGGCGTTCGCCACCGCCAGGGCAGCAGCAGCAGTCGCATCGGCTGCGTCTGAGGCCAGTTCAGCGCTATTGAGAGCCACCTGCGCGTCGTCGCGAACCACAGTCGCAGCATCGATGTCCACCTGCGGCGCCGAATTGGCGATCAGGAGGTCGAGAGCGGCCTGAGCGCTATTGAATGCGGCCAGAGCATCAGCTTCCGCCTGGGCAGCAAGGACCGCTGCAGCATCAGCTGCCGCCAAAGCCGCATCATCCGCCGCAGCTTGCGTCGCCGCTGTCTGCAGTGCGTCAGCATCCGTAGCGTCTGCGAGCGTCTGGGCAGCAGCAGCAGCAGCATCGTCTGCCGCAGCTTGGGTCGCCGCCGTCTGCAGCGCGTCCGCATCCGTGGCGTCCGCCACAGCTTGCGCGGCGGCGGCAGCAGCATCGTCTGCCGCAGCTTGGGTCGCCGCTGCCTGCAGCGCGTCCGCATCCGTGGCGTCCGCCACAGCTTGCGCGGCGGCGGCCGCGGCTTGCAGCGCCAGAGCGTCCGTCGCGTTCGCCGCTACCATCGCCGACAGGAGCGCACCAAGCTCTGCCGTCGTGGTAAGCGCATCCGCGGCGGCCTGCGCCGTATTTGCCGTTGCGCGAAGCGCGACCGCATCCGACGTTGCGGCGGCTTGCGCAGCTGCAAGGTTGGCAGCCGCAGTCGCGGCAGCCGCATCGGCAGCATCGCTGGCGGCGGTCGCCGCCGTCAGCGCAGCCTGCGCAGCGTCAACCGCGGCCTGAGCCGCAGCAATCGCCGCGGGATCGGCCGTGTTATAGTCTGCCTGGTTGGCGACGTTAACTTCCAGCACGAAGTCATAGACGCCGAATGAGTCGACGCCGATGTGACGCTCGATGACGTCGTCAGGCGTGCCGCGGATACCGTCCGCACCCGGCTTTGCCAGATCCGTGTTCGCCATCATCATCTTGGCGAACGAGTTCTGTTCCAGCGAGACAAGGAAGTTCTGACCCTGCGTCCGCGTCAGGTAGTAGAAGCGGTCGCCATCCTGCAGGTTTTCGAGCTGCAGTTCGAACACGGCGTTGAAGGTCGAGCCGAGGAATCCGCCGAACGGCATCTTCTTCTCGGCAAGGCCGCCGATCCACAGGTCAACCTCATTGAGGCCGCCCTTGTTCGTGTACGCGCCGGTCGCGTTGAGGAAGTCCATGCGGTCCGCCGGAGCGCCGTCGCCGCCGAACACCAGCAGCCAGGCAGCTTCCCGCTTGTCCGCGGCCGAAGTTGCGGATGTGATCGACGAATGCGTGCCGTAGGCCGCAATGAAGTTGACCACCGAGATCGGGTGCTTGAGGTTCGCCGCGAAGTCGACCCAGTTCTTGTAGGGCTCGAGGAAGGTCGAGCCGCTGGCGTCGAAGAGCGCCTGACGGGCCTGGTTCAGCGACGGCATGCCGGTGTCGCGTCCACGGGCGATGTTGAGCACCGCGAGGTCGAGCGGAATGCCGAGCAGGTTGTTGCGCAGCGCATCGACGAGGAATTCGTCGATCTCGCTGCCCCGCTCGATCGTCATGCCGCGGATGACGGCGGCGGCGCCCTGGTCGTCCGTGAGGCCGCCATTGTTGTCGAACGCGATCGGGTTGAGGAAGGACGCGACAAGTCCGAACTGCTCGGCCGTCAGCGGCGATCCGTCAGCCGCCATGGCGGGGATTTCGGCGCCGTCGCCGCCGATGCGCGGCATGTTGTCCGTCAGCATCGAGTGACCGAAGCGGTACACGACGTGGGCGAACTCGGCGAAGATCGCCGGGTTGATGTCCGGCGTCGAGTTGAACACAAACGGATCGATCGCGGGCTGAATCTTGCGCGCGAACTCCTCGAACACGAGGTGCTGGTACTGCATCTCGGTTGCCATGCGCGCGGCCTGGAACAGGCGTTCGCCATCCCACGACAGGGTGTTTGCCACCGCCGTGAGGTCCTGGAGCGACATCGTCTGCATGGCGGCGATTTCCGCGCCCGTGAAGTCGACATCGACCGCAAGCCATTCATTGATGAAGGCTTCGTCGCCGCTGGCAAGGATCGTCAGCTTCTGCTGTTCGACCTGACGATTGTGCTCCGAGTGGAACACGTGGTGGACCGCGGTGAGGCCGATGTTCTCGTTACCGCGGCCGTCGCCCGTGATGTAGTGCTGGTCGAGCAGCTCGTCGTCATACTCGAGCCGCTGACCCGTCGTCGGGTTGATCGCCACAGCATTCCCGACGAGGCTGTCGTCATCGGTCTGGAGCACGCCGCCAGAGACGACGGGCGCCGCGGTGTGGGCGATGTCGTCGAGGAAGGCATGGCCCGTGCGGGCGGCCGAGACCGTCTCGCCGGCGCCGATTACATTGCCGCCGAACAGGACAGTGCCAACCGGAAGCTGGATCGCCGACGGATTGATCGGGTCCGCAAGGTCGGTTTCGACCCAGATCGGAGCGCCATCCACGTCGAACGCCGCAAGGATCATCGGCATGCCACGATCCGGACCGCGGACGAACTCGCCATAGGGATCCATGCGGAGGACCGGAACATTGCCGACGTCGAGGTCCGTCAGCTCAATGCCCAGCATGTTGAGGGCTTGCGCCTTCACGTCGGCCCAGGTCGGCAGGCTGCTGACGGTTTCGCTGCCATCGCTGCCGTCAAGCAGGTGGCCGGTGGCCAGGGGACGACCTTCGACGAGTTTGTACTCGCGCAGGAAGGCCTGGTGAGACGCGTTGGAGGTGTAGGTCTGATTCTGGTCGACGAACGGGGTCGTCTGGTTGACTTCCGTGTCGCCCGCTGGCGTCGCGCGCGTCAGCGCCATGAAGGCCAGATGCGCATTCTGCGGAAGGTTGAGTTCGTCACCCGTGTTGGCAATGCCGTCTGCGCCGTGCGTCATCAGCGGGTCGTCTGCCTGCAGGGGGACCCAGACCGTGCCGTTGCCGCCCTTGTTGATGAGGTCGAGGCCGTGGTCGAAGAACTGGCCGAAGAAGGTCATCCAGGCGTTGAACGGCACCGACAGGCCTTCGTCCGGCGCGATGTTCGGCACCAGGATCGAGTTGCCGTCGCGCTCAATGCCGAAGCCTGCGATTACAGCGTCGAAAGCCGCTTCAGCTGCAGCTTCCTGTGCGGGCGTCGAAGCAGGGTTGTCGAGCACGACGTGCATCGCCGCGAAGGCAGCCTGGATGGTTTCCAGGGCGCCGCCGGCGCCGTAGATTTCGCCCGAGAACTCGCCATAGAATTCGGCGTAGGTGAGCGCCGCCACGATCGCCGCGGGGTTGTTGAAGGATTGATCAGCAACAAGGTTCGAGATCGTGCGCGGATCGCTGTCCACGACGCTGCCATTGTTGCCGTAATTGTTGTTGGTGACGAGGCCGCCCGGCCCGGGACCGTTGGCGTCGAATGTCTCGGCATCTGTCTCATTGCGGTAATAGCTCGGCAGAACACGCGGCATCGCCTGATCAGCAGCGCCCCAGAGTTCGCGGCCCGGCATGATGTTGTTGAACGAGCCATCGACCGTGCGCAGACCGAAGGGGGCCATCGGGGACGGGATGGCGAGCGTTGCGCCCGGCGTTCCGGCAGGAACAACATTGCCGTTCGCATCGACCCAAATTTCAGTCAGCGGCGTCCCACCGGAATGAGCCTCCGCGATCTTGATCTGTTTCAAAACGAAAACGAGATCAGCTACGTTGAGCTTAAAAGCAGCCATTTTGATAACCCCACCAAACCCGGCAAAAACGCCATTGCGACCAGAATGCGATATTTATTCCATCAGCCCCGCGTCAGATATTGCATTCATCCCCCGGCATCCCTTCGCCATGGACGGTTCGCCATGAAAGGGATTTGCGAGAATAATTTTAACCTTGACTGCGAAACGCCCCTGTAGCCCGTCCACTGACCCCTCGACATTGCCGGGATCAGCTGGACGTCAGACATGATGGGCGGAGGCCTGGTAAACGACCAGCCGTCCTCTCCTGAAAGGCGATAAAGCCGAGCATATTCACGTGCCGCAGAGCGCTCGGCGCCGAGCGTTCGCCTGCTGCGGGAAAACATCCGGGCCCGGAGTGATGCAGTCGTTGCAGCTGCATTCAGATTCAGGGCTGCATTAAAGTGAGGCCCGGCCCATAATGAGCTCTCGCTTTGGCCACTTTTATGCAAACGCAAATGAAAGCTGAGCGCAACGAGAATGGCTGCGGTCATATAGAATGTATTTTCGAGGATTATAATTTTAACCACTGCCGCCCAATTCCCCGCGAGTGATTAAACTTATATTCATGCTGTCTTGCTGAACCCTGACGGTTAACGCGTGTCCATACTTCTTGTCGAAGATAATAATGGTCTCGGCGCTGCGATCGCGCAGGCGCTTGGCGCAGCGCGCTACCGTGTCGATTGGCGACGCACCATCGAAGACGCGTTTGACGCAGCGTTCGATCCAGCCACCGACCTTATCATCCTCGATCGCGGCCTGCCTGATGGCGACGGCGTCGAATTTCTGCGCCAGATCCGCGCGGAAGGTGTTAGTGTCGGCGTGCTGATGATGTCCGAGCGTGGCGCGATCAATGATCGTGTGGCCGGACTCGACGCAGGTGCAGACGATTACCTGGTCAAGCCGTTTGCGTTTGCCGAACTCGTCGCACGGTGCCGCGCCCTTTTGCGTCGATCGCGGGAGATTCAGCTCGAGCCGGTGCGGCTCGGAAATTTGTTGCTGCGGCCCGACACACTCGAACTGACAATTCGCGGCACGCCGATGACAATCTC
>JBEAMJ010000091.1:0-7868 GCA_041166025.1 Pseudomonadota bacterium
CTGATCACAGGCGGTCACGCTGATCCGCCCCCTTTGAGGTGGTCCGCCGTTAGGTATGTTTTTGGACGGGATGGAGGATCACGATGGCGAGGAAGCGCTACAAGCCGGAGGAGACCGTTGCGAAGCTCCGGCAGGTTGATGTGCTGGTCTCACCGGGCCAGTCGGTGGTGGATTCGGTGCGATCGATCGGGGTCACGGACGTCACCTACTACAGGTGGCGTTCGGAGTTCGGCGGCCAGTACACCGACAGCTCCAACCCGCTTGTGCTCACACAGGAGCGCGCCCTGTTCGGCGCGATCGGCCTGAGGCAGGATTTCTGATCAAGTCCTCGGCCCCCGCGTTTGGCCCTGCGTGACGCCCTGGAGACTCAGGCGTCTTCGAGGATGCGGGGGATCCGGAAGATGACGTCTTCCTGGGCTGTCACGACTTCCTGAACTGAGACGTCGAAGCGGGCGCGGCAGGCGGCGATGACGCCCTGGACGAGGCTTTCAGGTGCGGATGCGCCCGCCGTCAGTCCAAGTGTGGCGACGCCGTCGAACCAGCGCCAGTCGATGTTGTCAGCTGAAGCGATGAGATGGGCGGCGCTGGCGCCGGAGCGTTCGGCCACCTCTTTCAGTCGGACCGAGTTGGACGAGTTTGCAGCGCCAATGACCAGGACAAGCTCTGCCTGTGCAGCGATTACCTTCACAGCGTCCTGCCGGTTGGTCGTCGCGTAGCAGATGTCGTCCTTGCGCGGCTCGGCAAGGTGAGGAAAGCGGCGACGCAGGGCGGCGACAATGTCCTTCGTGTCGTCCACACTCAGAGTTGTCTGGGTGACATAGGCGAGGCGGTTCGCGTCCTGCGGCGTGAAGGCCTCGGCGTCCGCTACGGTCTCAATCAGCGTCATCGCGCCGGGGTCAAGTTGCCCCATCGTGCCAACGACTTCCGGATGGCCCTCATGCCCGATCAGGAGAATGTGCAGGCCATTGCGGGCATGGCGTTGCGCTTCGGCGTGAACCTTGGAGACCAGCGGGCAGGTGGCGTCGACAAAGGTCATCTCGCGCCGGGCCGCTTCGGCGGGGACGACCTTTGGCACGCCATGGGCGGAGAAAACGACCGGACGATCGTCTGGGCACTCGGACAGTTCCTCGACAAATACCGCGCCCAGCGCTTCGAGGCGTCTCACGACATGGGCGTTGTGGACGATTTCGTGCCGCACAAAGACCGGCGCGCCCCATTTGAGGATCGCCTGCTCAACGATCTGGATCGCGCGGTCTACCCCGGCGCAGAAGCCACGCGGGGCGGCCAGGAGGATTGAGAGGGCTGGCTTGGGCATGCGTCCTGTGGATGTGGTGGGGAGCAGGCAGTGGGCAGTGGCAGTTGATTTGGCGGCGCTTTGCCACTTGCCCAGTTAATACTTCCCGCCACGCATTGCCTACAGTCTTCTCGGCATTCGCTCAAAAGCGGCATTTCTTGGGCAGCTTCGCAGCGTTGCACGCCGGCCGGGTTCGGGGCTATCACCGCCCGGTATTCGAACCGTCGCGGCGCGTGGCCGGGGACGGGTTGCGTCAGGATGTCCCCGTGAAGCGTTGCGCCGCTGCGTGCCTTGGTGTTTCCGCCCTGATTTTGGCGGGGTGCGCCTCGGTCAATCTTGACGATTCGCCCAATGTCGGACCCTGCCCCGTGGCCGGGACGCTTTATGACGCGAGCCGCCTGGTCGAGATCGACGGGCCCGAGCGCCACGAGAATGTGGCCTTCACTGGTGAAATCCAGGGTGTCCGCGGCTATTGCCGCTATGTCGGCACCAACCCGATCACGATGGAGATCGAGATCGACTTCGCTTTCGGCAAGGGGCCAAAAGCCACCGCGCCTCGCCGGACCTATCCGGTCTTTGTGACGGTGACCCGTCGGGACCGCAGCGTGCTGGCCAAGGAGCGGTTCGACATCCAGGTGGCTTGGCCCCAGGGCCGGGACATCGTCCGCCACACGGAGACGGTGCCTGGGATCGTCATTCCGCGCGCCAATGAAACCATCTCGGGGTCGAACTTCGAGGTGATTGTGGGTTTTGATCTGACGCCAGAACAGCTGGCCTACAACCGAAGCGGCACGCGGTTCATGATCAACGTTGCGAAACCCGCCGGCGGCCAGTAGTCCGGCGGGGCCTCACCAAGCCCCACTCGGAACTGCCCCATGAGCAAGCCCACAGACCTCGCCGACCAGCTGTCGGATGTCGCCGGCGCGGCGTTTGCCAAGCTGGACCTTGATGCTTCACTCGGCGCGATGCGGCGCTCCGACCGGCCGGACCTCGCGGACTTCCAGTGCAATGGCGCGATGGCGGCGGCCAGGGCCGCCAGGAAGAATCCGCGCGAGATCGCGACAGCAATCGTGGAAGCGCTGAAGTCGTCACCGCTTGTGGCGAGCGCGGAAGTCGCTGGGCCTGGCTTTATCAATGTAAAGGTCGCAACGGCGACCCTGGCGGCCCGGGCAGAAGCCATCGCAGCCGACCCGCGAGCGGGCGCGCGCAAGGTGGATGCGCCGCGCCGCGTGGTGATCGACTTCGGCGGCTGGAATGTCGCCAAGGAGATGCATATCGGGCACCTGCGTTCGACCGTTATCGGGGACTCGCTCCAGCGGCTGTTCCGCTTCATGGGCGATAGTGTGACCAGCGACGTGCACCTCGGCGACTGGGGGCTGCAGATGGGCCAGCTGATCAACGAGGTAAGGCTCGAGCAGCCGAACCTGCCCTATTTCGATGCGGCGTTCATGGGGCCATATCCACAGCAGAGTCCTGTGACCATGGACGACCTCGGGCGGCTTTATCCGCTCGCTTCGGCAAAGTCGAAGAGCGATGAGGCGCGGCGCGATGAAGACCGGAAGGCGACGCAAGAGCTGCAGGCCGGGCGGCCGGGTTACCGTGCTCTGTGGCGGCATTTCTGCAATGTGACGCGCGTGGGACTGGAACGGGAATGCACGAGCCTCGGCGTACGCTTCGACCTCTGGAAGGGCGAGAGCGACGCTGAGCCGTTCGTGCCGGCGCTGGTCGAGGACCTGAAGGCGCGCGGAATTGCTGAGTTTGATGACGGCGCGTGGATCATCCGTGTGGCGCGGGAGAGCGACAAGAAGGAAATGCCGCCGATCATCCTCGTCAACCGGGATGGCGCGATCGGCTATCACGGCTCGGACCTCGGCACGATCGTGGACCGGCGGCAGCATCAGAATCCGCAGCTGTCACTCTATGTGGTGGACCAGAGGCAGGCGCTGCATTTCGAGCAGGTATTCCGGGCGGCGGACAAGGCCGGGCTGATGCCGGAGGCAACGCTGGAACATCTCGGCTTCGGCACTGTGAACGGACCGGACGGCAAGCCGTTCAAGACGCGTGATGGCGGAACGTTGAAGTTGCAGGCGTTCATCGCACAGGCGGACGAGGTCGCGCTTGCGCGTATGAAGGAGGCCGAGCTTGGGGCGGATGTCGCCGAGGCCGAGCGCGTGGACATTGCGCACAAGGTGGCCGTGGCCGCGATAAAGTTCTCCGATCTTTCGAACGTGCGGACGACGAACTACATCTTCGATCTCGACCGATTCATCTCCTTCGAGGGGAAGACCGGGCCGTATCTGCTTTTCAATGCTGTGCGCATCAAATCACTCGCGCGGCGGGCGGCCGCGGAGGGAGTGAAGCCCGGGCCAATCAGGGTCGAGCTCGATGCGGAACGAGCGTTGGTGCTTCAATTGGATGCATTCAACGATGCGCTGGGCGGGGCATACGAAAAGCGGATGCCGCACATACTTTGCGAGCATGCCTACCTGCTGGCGCAGGCATTCTCTGCATTCTACACCGCCGCACCGATCCTGGTGGAGAGCGATCCGGTGAAGAAGGCGTCGCGGTTCGCGCTGGCGATGGCGACGCTGAAGCAACTGGAGGTCGTGCTGGGGCTGATCGGCATTGATACGCCGGAGCGGATGTAGTTCGTGCCTCTAAGGGGCTTCGGCCCGCTGGAGTTCGTAGCGGCCACTCCGCAGCCGGTGGAAGTAGATGGCGCCATCCGGAGCGAAGGTGCAGGCCTCGACAAAACCGGTGATGCCTGGAATGCGGATGGGCGCACCGAACGCCGCGGCTTCGTCGCTTCGTTGCGTGATCCACAGCGACGGTGAACCAGCTTCATGGCGCGTGAAGCACATTTTGAGGCCATCTGCCGAAAGGCCTGCCGCATACTCGAGCGCGCGCGAATTGATTGCTGCGAATTGCCAGTCCGACGCGGCGTCGAGCTGAAATGCTCCGGTCTGGCTGCGCCGTAGGAGTCTGAGATCGGCGGCGACCGGAACTGCGCTGCCGGTAAATGTCCCGTCCGCGATGACAGCGTAACTGCCTGAAGCGCTCAACTCTATATCGAAGACGATCCGACCGGGTATCCGCGGCGAGGCTTCGACCTGCAGGCTCACGGATCTCAGGTCATCAAGGGCCCAGGCCCCGCAATGGACCGTGGCCAGCGTGGCGGTGTAACTGCGCGTCGAGATGAAGCAGAAATCGCCCTGCGCACTGGCGGTGGGGACGCCATCCAGCGCGGCGCTGTTGGCGCCGGCAAGCTTGCCGCGATAGGTGAATGCGAAGTCTGCCTGCCGCACCGCCCAGTGAATGTCAGTCGCATCGGGTAGATTGTTGCGGTTGTTGAAGAACAGTCTCCGCCCATCGCGTGAAAGAAATGGCTCCATGATGTCGCCATCATAGCCGTCAACTGAAACGGATGCGGGTGTCAAAGGATTTGCCGGCGTTTTTGCAGGCGCGCACTGAACCGCAAGGAGGATTGTTAGTGAGGCCAGTCTGACCACTTGCGCCCTCAGCCAGGAATTGCCAAACGCTGCTCCACCGTAGCGCCGCATCGTCGGTTGCAACAGGGTCTGACCTTCCATGATCGAGTTCCGCGTAGACGATCTTTCTGGCGCAGCCTCACAGGCGCTTGTCCGGCGGCATCTTGCAGGCATGCACGAGAATTCGCCCAAGGATTCCGTCCATGCGCTCGATATCGACAAACTGCGACAGGCGGGCGTGACGTTCTGGACAGGGTGGGTAAGCGGCGAGATTGCCGTCATGGGAGCGCTGAAGCGGCTCGACGCCGACAATGGTGAGATCAAGTCGATGCGTGTAGCGGATGCCTATCTCGGACGTGGGGCCGGCAGGGCGATGCTGGAGCACATACTTGCCGAGGCGCGAGCGGCGGGTGTGAAGCATCTCTGGCTGGAAACAGGATCGACCCCGGCCTTCGATCCCGCGCTGAGGCTGTATGCGAAGGCTGGCTTCCGGTTCTGCGGGCCGTTTGCGGGCTACACGGACGACCCGTTCAGCCGGTTCATGACGCTGGCGTTGTAGCGGTTTGTCTCAGGCGGGATGACGCTGAGAAAAAACAGAAGGGCGGAACCTTGTGGCTCCGCCCTCTGCTTTCCGATCGAGTCTGGACTATTGCGCGCGCTGGGCGTCGCGGATCGCCCTGAACTCATTGCCGTCATTCCAGTTCGGCCAGTCGGCGGAGTTGGCGAGGCGGCTCACCAGTTCGGCTTTCACCTTCACATCTGCCTCGATGCCGGTGAGGTCCCAGGTGTCAGCGTATTCATCGCTCGGCTTGTGGTAGTTTTCGTCGGTGTATGCTTTCGCCGCGGCTTCTCCAGCAGCAACGCCGCCATTCACGAGGTCAATGCCGCTGTCGGCGTAGAGCATCGGCACGCCTTTCTTGGCAAGGCTGATGTGGTCTGAGCGGTAGAAGTAGCCGTTCTCAGGCGTTGGATCGGGACGGATGGTGCGGTTGCTTTCCGCAAGCACAGCCTTGAGGCCGTCTTCCAGCTGTGACGCTCCCGCGCCGATGACAACCAGATCCTTGGCCGGGCCCGTGGGTTGCATTGCGTCGATGTTGATGCCGCCGACAATGTTCTTGAGCGGGATCAGCGGGTTCTCGCCGAAATAGGCCGAGCCGAGAAGGCCGGATTCTTCCAGCGTAACCGCCAGCACAGTGACCGAACGCTTCGGCCCCGGTCCTGCGGCGACCTTTTCGCCGATCTCAAGGATCGCGGCAACGCCGGTGGCGTTGTCGACGGCGCCGTTGTTGATCACGTCGGCATTGGGATCATCGCTGGTTCCCTTGCCCAGATGGTCCCAGTGACCCATCAGCAAGACATGCTCGTCTGGCGCCTCGGCGCCCTTCACGGTCCCGATCACATTGCGGGATTCCTTGAAGTCGATTGTCTGGTTGATCGTGGCGGACGCCTTGAGTCCCGTCATCGCAACGGGCTTGAAGCCGCGCTTGTTGGCGGCGGCGCGCAATTTGTCGATGTCGAGGCCGGCAGCCTTGAACAGATCTGTTGCGTGCTTGAGCTGGATCCAGCCTTCGAGTTTCGCACGGGAGGCTCCGCCATCATTGCGAACGAGGTCCGCCTGCTCGCCGGTCCATGAGCCTTCCACGACGCCCCAGCCGTAGGCGGCGGGCTTGTCCTCATGGATGATGAGGGCGGCGGTCGCGCCCTGGCGTGCGGCTTCCTCGAACTTGTAGGTCCAGCGACCGTAGTAGGTCATAGCCTTGCCGTTGAAGAGCGAGGCGTCATTGGTGACGAAGCCGGGGTCGTTGACGAACATCACGGCCGTCTTGCCCTTCATGTCGACGCCTGCGTAGTCGTTCCAGTTGGCCTCCGGCGCCACCACGCCGTAGCCGACGAAGACAAGGTCGGAGTCGGCGAAGGACACGGTCTTGTTTTTCTGGTCCTTGGTGATGAAGACGGCGTCGGGGCCGAGCTTCAGGTCCCAGGCTTTTTCGCCGGGTCCGGCGATCTTGAGCGAGGACGTCGCCGGATCGACGGTCTGCGCCACCATCTTCACGACCTGGAAGTAAGTGCCGTCCGGATTGCCTGGCGCAAGGCCGATCCGCTTCATCTCGGCGGCAATCCAGTCAGCGGACTTTTCGCCTTCGGCGTCGCCGGGGCCGCGCCCTTCATACTTGTCGTCGGCAAGCTCCTTGATGCGCGCGCCGAGGTCGGCGGCGGTGATCTCGGGCGAGGTGACCAGTGTTGAGGTGACAGCGTTCGCATCGGCGGCGGGGGTTGCCGGCGCAGCCGGGGCGCCGGGTCCGCAGCCAGCCAGTCCAACACTCATGATCGCGGCCGCCATGCCGAGAGTCATTGGGGCCAGCGTTGCAGGCAATTTCATCCGGATCTCCTTCAGCGAGCGGGCACACTATCGCGCGATGGCGTGTCGGCAAGGGCCGGGGCGTACGCTCGTCCTTCAGGCCTTCCAGCTCGGGTGATCATCGTCGTGATCGTCGGGAACGTGATCCATTCCCGGCGGTTGGGGATCTCCGGGCAGGGGTATCCAGTGCGTCTCACCGGGAGGTTGGGTGAAACGTGTGTCCTTTAAACCGCCGGCGATGGATGCCCGCCAGTCTGCAGCGGCCTGAGCGAGGCGGTCTTTCGAGGAGGCGACAAAGTTCCAGTCGAGATGGCGTTGCCCGTCGAGCGGATCGCCGCCCGCAAACATGATCCGCGCGCCGCTCTGGAGCTTTATCTCAAGCGGTCGGCGTGGCGACAGGACCGCCATGGTCGCCTCGCCCACGCGCTGGCCATCGATCTCGGCTGCGCCCTCCGCCACATAAAGGGCGAGTTCGGCTGCTTCGGGAGCGGCAACGACGGTGTCGCGATCCGCCTCGAGCACAAGCTGGCAGATGCCGGCTGGAAACGCGACCGGGGAACGCTCGCCATAGGCTGCGCCCGCGATCAGCACGCCACGGGCGCCATCAAGGGCCAGCTTCGGCAGGACGACGGCGGGATAGTGATGGAAAGCCGGCGCTTGTTCCTCGTGGCTCAGGGGCAGGGCGACCCAGGTCTGGATTGCTTCGATGCGGTGGCCGGCCTCGCGC
>JBEAMJ010000092.1:0-41535 GCA_041166025.1 Pseudomonadota bacterium
GCGCGCGCGGCTTCCCAGTCGCTTTCTGTCGGCGGCTTCACAGGCGGCGCGTCGCCGTCGAGATCGGCGGACTCGAAGAGCGAGGCGCCCGTCCCGTCAAAACCCTGCATGCGGCCGAAAATGCCACGCAGCGCCTGGCGCTGTTGCATATAGGCTGCAAGCTCGTTGATCGGCGGCTGCGACCCGTCCGCCGGCGGCGTTGAGGCCGCGATGTCGCTGTGGATGCTCTTGGCCTCTCGCTCGACTTCAAGGCGCAGGTCATTCATTGCAGCGCGCGCCGCATCACGCCCGCCCTGCACAATGTTCGTCACCGGTCGGCTGAACCAGCCATCGACCGACCTGTTGATCGCGACGGCCAGGAAGCCTGCGACGAGGATCGTGGGCACCGCGGCCGTCAGCGAGAACAGAAAGATGATGCGCAGGCGGAGCCGCGCCCCGCCACCCGTCTCACGGTTTTCCTTCACAAGGTGGAACACGCGCAGGCCAAGCACGCTCGCCACGCTGCCGATCAGCACGAGATTTCCGATCAGCAGCCAGAACAGCCATGGCTGCCCAGCTGCGGAGGGGCTCTGGTCGGTAACCGCGAGATAGGTCGCCCCGGCCGCGATCACGACCGAGAGGCCGAAGAGCACCTTGAACAGGTTCGAGGTGGCCCTGCCGAGCCTAATCCTCGCGTCGCTGGCTGCGGTCGCGGAGTCTGGCATCCACTCTACCCAAAGCCTGACCGACGACTGTCCCCTCCACGATCCCAGGGGCCGCTATCGGATAAGGCACACATCCATTCTGTGCGCTTCCCGCTCTGAAAGTGCGGCGGTTGTGCAACACAGTGTGGCGAGCAAAGCACACCCTGATGCATGAGAGCAACAGGATTCGCGCGTCCAACTGCTTTCGGCGCAGTCCTCGCTGACAGGGCGAGTGTCAGTCGCCTTCGGCGATACCGAGCCCATTGATCTTGGAGCGGAGCGTATTGCGGTTGAGGCCAAGCAAGGCAGCGGCGCGCACCTTGTTGCCGTTGGTCGCCGCCAGCGCCAGCTTGATCAGTGGGCGTTCCACCTGATCGATTACCGTCTGGTAGATATGCCCCGCGCCGGGATCCTTGTCCGGATCTGCAGACAGCGCCGAGATGAAGTGCCGCGCGAGGAGTGACTCGATCTCCGCCTCGAATTCGCGTTCGCCAGCCACGGCCCGCGTCGTCGATCTCAGCTCGCGCTCCACTTCACGCGCCGAAATGACAGGCTCCGGGCTCAACGCAGAGAGCCGGCGGATGACGTTCTCAAGTTCGCGGACGTTTCCGGGCCAATCATAGGCAACCAGCAGGTCGTAGGCGCTCTTGTCGAGCTGCTTCTCCGGCAAGCCCTCCTTCTTCGCGCGAACCAGGAAAGCCGATGCGAGGTCAGGGATATCTTCCTTGCGCTCGCGCAGCGGCGGTAGCTGCAAGGAGACGACGTTTAGCCGGTAATACAGATCCTCGCGGAACAGACCCTGATCCACCAGCGCGCGCAGGTCATGTTTGGTCGAAGCGACGATCCGCACATCGAGATCATCGCCCGTTGTTGCGAAGCGCCCGTCCTGCAGGAAGCGGACGAGCCGCGTCTGGGCCTCGAGGGGCATGTCTCCGACCTCGTCAAGGAACAGCGTGCCTCCGTCCGCCTCGCTCACCTTGCCGCGTCGCCGCCCGCTGATGTCGCGTCCGCCGCCGAACAACTCGTCCTCGACCTGGTCGCGCTGGAGCGCGGCGAGACTTACGGCCACGAACGGCCCGGATTTGCGCTTGCCAAGCTGGTGGATTGCGCGCGCTGCGAGATCCTTGCCTGTGCCGCTTTCTCCCTCGATCAGCACGGTCAGGTCGTTGTTCATGATGCGCGCGATCACGCGGTAGACCGACTGCATCGGCTTTGATCGCCCGATGAGCGGCAGCGTCTCGTCCTTCTCGGCCCGGCGTCCCGTCGGCTCCTGCCCGCGCGTGGGCTTTTTCTGCAGAGCCCGTCGCACCGTCTCAGCCAGCTTGTCGATGTCGAACGGCTTGGGGAGGTAGTCGTAGGCGCCATGGTCCGACGCCATCGCCGCTGTGAGCACGGTCGATTGGGCTGAGATCACGATGATCGGCAGCTCAGGGCGGGTTCGCCTGATCTGCGGCAGCAGGTCAAAGATCGACTCATCCGGCATGTAGACGTCGGTGATCAGCAGGTCGCCCTCGCCCGCCTGGATCCAGCGCCAGAGCGCCGACATCGTGTTGGTGGCGCGGACATGATAGCCCTCCTGCGCCAGCGTCTGCGAAATGACGAGCCTTACACTGGCATCGTCGTCCGCGACCAGGATTGTCGGACCGCTCATCTGGTCGTTCCTTTTTGACGCGCAATCGGAAAGAGAAGGCGCAGCGAGGCTCCGCTCACGCTGTTGTCCAGCACGACGAAACCGCCATGGGCCTGCATGATCTCGGCGACGACGGCGAGCCCGATCCCTGCGCCACCCGCCTTGGTGGTGAAGAAGGGCTCGAACACCCGCGCGACAGACGCTTCCGGCACGCCTGAGCCATTGTCGGTGACAGAAATCTCGAGCGCCCCTCGCGCCCGCGGCCCGTCACGCCCTGCAAACCTGAACCCCGCCCGATATCGCGTGGCGATGGCGATGCGCGCCTGGCGTGCGCCTACTCCGGCCGCCTCGACTGCGTTCTTGACCAGGTTGAGCGCCGCCTCATGCAGGTGATCGGGATCGACCTCGATCTCGGGAAGGGATGGATCGTACTGCAGGTCGAACCGCGCATTTGCCCCGAAGCTCGCCCGCGCGAGATCCACCACACTGTCGAGCACGATGTGGACGTTGGTGATCCGCGCTCGGGGCGAGAAGAAGGTCTCGAAAGCCTGGAACCTATCGACGATGCGCTGGATGCGCCCCCCCTCCTCGCGGATCAGCGAGAGCAGCGCACGCTGATCATCCCGCGCCTGCCGCGCCAGCAGCTGCGCTGCGCCGACAATGCCGGCCAGCGGGTTCTTCACCTCATGCCCCAGCATGCGCGCGATCTGCGCAAAGGCATTCACCTCGGCATTCTTGGACTCGTCCTGCACCTGCCGGACCGGCATGAAGGTCAGCACCAACCCGCCCTCGACGCCATCCGGAGAGGCCGTGACATCCATGTCCACCGGCGCGATGTGGGGGCTTGCGATCCGTATCGAGCGCGCGGACATGACGCCGCCCTCGCGTCTGGCCCGCATGATGAAGTCCATCAGCGGGGCGTCTTCCGGCAGAAGGTCCGTCAGGGGCTTTCCGCGCACAAGAGCGGAGGATCGCTGCACCAGCGTTTCCGCTGCCGGATTGACGAAGCTCACCGTGTCGCGCGCCGTCAACCCGATCACTGCGAACGGCATTGCGTCGAGGACACGTAACGCCAGTGCTGAGCCATCCTGCATCACACTCATGCCGCTGCTCGCACGTCCTGGAACAGGCCCGCCAGCCCCTCCTGCAGCGCCGCCGCGCTTTCAAGCCGGCAGAGCGCAATCCGCTGCTCAGACATCGGCGGAAGGCTGTGATCCTCGCACCAGGCATCAACGAACGCTGCAACATGCTTGCGGACGACCCGCACGCCCAGCCGTTCGCCATAGAGTGCAACGGAGCCCGCGATTTGCGCCAGCATGCACGCCAGCTTCTCTGCCGGCGTCGGCGCCGTGTAAGGGGTATGGAAAAGCGCGTGCGAGATTTCTGCCAGACGCCAGGGCCGCCCCGTTGCGCCGCGCCCAACCATCACGCCCGCAGCGCCCGACAGTTTCATCGCATCACGCGCGCTTTCCGCATCAACAATGTCGCCATTCGCAATCACTGGCAGGCCAATCGCCTCGACGACGCGCGCGATACGGTCCCATGTGGCCCGGCCGTCATAGAATTGTTGGCGCGTGCGACCATGCACCGTCACCATCCGCGCGCCCTCGCCTTCAGCGATGCGCGCGATCTCCGGCGCGTTGAGCGAGCTCTCATCCCAACCCAGCCGCATCTTCACCGTCACCGGCCGCCGCGTGCCCGCCACCGTCGCCGCGATGAGCTGCCGGGCCAGCTCCGGCTCCCGCATCAGCGCGCAACCGGATTGTCCGCCCGTTACCTTTTTTGCCGGGCAGCCCATGTTGATATCGACAATGTCTGCGCCCGCCGCTTCACTGAGCTCGGCCCCGATCCGCATCCATTCAGGTTCCCGGCCGGCAAGCTGGATGATGAAAGGACCCAACCCCTTGTGCGGCGCAGCGCGACGAACGAAATCCACGTGCTCCCGGGCCAACTCGGCGCCGGCAACCATTTCCGTAACGACTGCCGGCGCGCCGAACCGATCCGCTGCGGTCCTGGCGGGCGCATCGGTAACCCCGGACATCGGCGCGAGGAAAACCGGCGCGGCGATCTGGACATCTCCAACCCTGAACACGAAACAGTCTCCGAGGCGGCCCCGGATATGCTCAATTCTTGAGCACTCCGGACGCAAGATTAGAGCCTAGGGCCATGACGACGTCAAGAATGCACAATCGACAGGCAGAAGCGGGCATTAGGACCGCCGCCATCGTCGTAGCGGCAGGCTCGGGGTCTCGGCTTGGCGGGGCAACGCCCAAGCAGTTTCAGGCCCTGGGCGGCAAGCCCATGCTCCTGTGGAGCGTCGAGGCCCTGCTGCGGTGCAAGGACATTTCAGCAATCGCCGTGGTTGTGCCCGTGGAGGATCAGCATCGCGTCCGCACCATGCTGCCCCACGGATGGCACATCCACGTCGTTCCCGGCGGCGCCACGCGGACGGAATCCGTGCGCGCCGGGCTGGATGTTCTCGAGCCCCTGCGTCCCGACAGCGTGCTTATCCATGACGCCGCCCGCCCGGGCCTCTCCGCTGATGTTCTGGATGAGCTGCTTGAGGCGCTGGCCGAAGCCGATGCCGCTTGCCCTGCCCTACCCGTGGCCGATGCGCTCAAACGCGCCGACACGCTGAGGACCCTCGCGCGCGAGGGTCTGGTTCGTGTCCAGACGCCCCAGGCCTTTCGCTGGGACGTGATCACGCGCGCCTACGCATCGGCCCCCGCCAGCGCGGTGGACGACCTCGCCCTGCTCGAAGGCACAGGCGCGAGGATCAAACTGACGCCAGGCCGGCACGGCCTTTTGAAAATCACTTACCCGGAGGATCTTGCCCTGGCCGAAAAGCTGATTGGCCTGCCCGCCCTTCGGGTCGGGACAGGTTTCGACGTCCACGGCTTCGAAGCCGGCGACGCCGTCATCCTCTGCGGTGTCCGCATACCGCACACGAAGAAGCTCGAGGGCCATTCGGACGCCGACGCCGCCTGGCACGCGCTTACCGACGCCATCCTGGGCGCCCTCGCCCTCGGGGACATCGGCGATCATTTCCCACCGTCCGATCCGCAATGGAAAGGCGCCGCCTCGATCAAGTTCCTGCAGCACGCGGTGAAGCTCGCGCACGAGCGTGGCTACCGCATTGCCAATGCCGACATCACCATACTCGCCGAGCGCCCAAAAATCGCACCTCACCGCGAAGCGATGCGTCGCGCCACGGCCGAAGCGATGAACGTCTTGCCCGAAGTTGTCAGCGTGAAGGCCACCACGACAGAGGGTTTAGGCTTTGTCGGCCGCGAAGAAGGCATAGCGGCGCAAGCGAGCGTGTTGCTGAGCCGGTGATGGATCCTCTTGGCCTTGTGCTGGTTGTCGTGTTCGCGGGCATAGGCCTAATCCATCTTGCCTGGGCGCTCGGACTGAACTGGCCCGGAACCGATCCGGTGACCCGTGCAGCAGTCGTGATCGGAACACAGAACCGCGCTCTGATCGGTTCCGTCGGCTGGGTCGCCATCAGCGCCTGCTTCTTCCTGGCGGTCGGCGTTGTCTGGATCGCTCAACAGCCGATCATCCACCCGCTCCGCGCATTCGTGGCCTATGGCGGATACACCGTCCTCATAACAGCTTTCGCTCTGCGGGGCCTTGCGCCATACGTGACGCAGGTGTTCGACTATGCTCGCTCCACGCCATTCTACACCTTGAATCGGCGCTATTACGCCCCGCTTTGCATCGGTATCGCTCTTGGCCTGATCGTCGATTTTCCGGCTGGCCTGGAGGATTTTCTTCCCGGTTGATGTCCTGGCTTACAGGATGTCCGAGCGAGTTTTCGTTGTGACGGCGACGTCCGGCGCGCTAGCCTGATCCAACAGGGAGGCCGCTGATGTTCGACGACCAACTTCTCATGCTCGCGCGCCTCACGCTGGATGACGCCCAGCAGAAGCGACTCAAGATCGCGACCGCCGAAAGTTGCACCGGCGGGCTCATTGCCGGGCTGCTAACTGAAATCCCGGGCTCGTCCGCCACAGTCGAGCGTGGGTTCATTGTCTACTCGAACCGCGCGAAGGAAGAGATGCTGAACGTGCCCGGCGATCTTATCGCCGACGCCGGGGCGGTGTCAGAACCTGTCGCCCGCATGATGGCCGAGGGCGCGCTGGAGCAATCGCGCGCCAATCTCGCCGTCGCCGTCACCGGCGTCGCGGGCCCGGGCGGGGGCACGCCGCTCAAGCCCGTTGGTCTTGTCCACCTCGCCGTCGCACGCGAGAACAAGCCCATCTTCCATCAGGCCATGCGCTACGGCGAGATCGGCCGTGATCGCATCCGGAGGGAAACGATCGCGACCGCACTCGAAATGCTGCGCAAGATGATGGCGTGAACTACCGGCAATCCCTCGGGTCGAACTCGTCAGCCTCCGTCACCCGGCCATTGTAAGAGGTGAAGCCGACGCAGCGGCCCTTGCGACCGCTGCTGGTGTAGAACAGGTCCCACTGCTGCCCGTGGTCACGGAAGCTTCCGGCGCCGCGGAATCCTGAATTTGCCAAGGCGCGCTTGGCCTGATCGACGCTCAGCCCCTGCAGGTCGCGCACATCGATCCTTCCGCCGCCGGGAATGCCGTACCCCTCGCACTCGCGACCCCGGAAGGAGCGAGCGTCAGTCACACGACTCCTGTAGGAGGTAAACCCGATGCAATCGCGGCCGCGCGAACTCAGCCACAGATCCCACTGCTGGCCATCGATGCGCACATTGCGGATGTTGGTGTAGCCATACTCGCGCAGATTGCGCTTGGCGTCGTCGACCCAGAGGCCGGGCAGATCATCTTCATCAATCCGGCCACGTCCGCCGCTCACAAGTCCGCACTCGCTGTCGGCAAAGCCACGCACGTCCGTCACGCGGCCATTGTAGGAGGAGAACCCAACGCATGATTCGCGTGCCCGCGTATTGGACCACAAGTCATAACGCTGCCCGCCATAGTTGATGCCGCGGTAGGGGCGGTAGCCCTGGTTTGCCAACTCCCGCTTCATCTGATCCACGCTCTGGCCGCCCTGGTATCCGCCGCCCCAGCCGCCATAGTCGCGGTCGTGCTCGCGCTGGGCTGAGGCGGGTGCGGCGGCCGTGATGGCCGTGGCAGCTAGCAGGGCGGCGGCGATCAGTCTCTTCACGTTCAATTCCCCATCAGGGCGGCGGCCGGGTTAGGCCGATCAACTCACACCTGATGACGCAACTCACATGAACGCAGCCTGATCACAGCGGTCAGGAAAGCGGGCGCTGCAGCCTGCCCTATTCCCGCCACGAGCCCCCGGAAATCCTCGAGCCATGGAGAGCGACATGCGTTGGCGAGGTTTGGCGATTCTTGCTGTCGCGGCAGCGTCCTGTGCGGCGCCGCCGGCCCCTGTGGCGCCTCTGCCTGTAACGGCATCCAATGACTGCGCCGTCATCACTGCGCTCGTGACAGAACACTACCGGTTCAATGCCGAAAACCTGCCCCCAACGCTGAAGCCTGGCGGCGATGACGGCTGGCAACCCGCCTGTGATTTCAGCGCGCAGGGGTTCACGTTCACAGACTACGCCCAACCCCTGCCAGGCGCGGATCCACGCACAAGCTTCAAATGGGTGGCGTTCCACAGGCCTACCTACGATGGGACCGGCGCAATTGTGACCACTGAAATCATGCATGGACCGTTGGCAGGCATCGGCTATGAATGCCGCCTTCATTCGGGTGTCGCTGGCTGGACGGTCGGCGAATGCAGAACGAGCTGGGTATCGTGATGGCAAGACTGTTTCTGGCGGGAATGCTTCTGGCGCTGGCGGCGTGCGAGAGCGCCCCTGAGGAAGTTCCGCCCACGCCGGCCGCCTTCGTAACCGACGATTGCGCCCTGATCGGCGCGATTGGCCGCGAACAGTACAAGCTCAGCGCCGACGATGCGCAGATGAGTGTCACGCTGAAGGGCGAGGACGCTCCCTGGCGACCCGGCTGCGACTGGCGGCAATACGGCTTCAACCTTGTCGAAGTCGGCGGTCCCGAAGGCGAGCGGGCCACCGCCGGTATGGACCGGCTCAGCTTCACCCGCCCGCGATACGACACCGAGGGCGCCCTCGTTCGCACCTCCGTCACACAAGGCGGCCAGACGACCAGCGCTCTCTGCCGGCTCACACGTGGTGAAGGCGGCAACTGGTCGGTCGTTTCCTGCGGCCCGGACCCGCGCCTGACCCAGCCGCGCGCTGCCGCTCCAAGCCCTGCCGACCAGACGCCAGATGCGCGTCCGCCCGTCCCGCTCAACTCCGATGTGCGCCCACGCGATGCTGTGATCCCGGATGCCGACCCGGGCGCGCCTCCCGGCGGCAACTGATCAGGCCAGGTCCGCGCGCGGATAGCGCCGACCTGCCTCCGCTACGAACGCATCGATGACACGCTTCACCGCATAGGCCTTGTTCACGTCGGCCAGCGTCTGCAGGACGAAGTTCCTGAACTCGAACACGATGACGAACTCCACCCGCGCGCCCTTCGGGCCGGGCGCGAATCGCCACGTGTTGGTCAGCTTCCTGAACGGCCCGCGCACGAGCGTCACGTCGATCGCAAGCGCCGTCTTGCGCGCATCAACATCCGTCACGAATGTCTCGCGGAACCCCTTGAACCCGACCGTCACCTCCGCCCTGCACTGCTGGCGATCAGGCCGATCGTCCTCGCCGATGATCCTGAGCGACTGGATCCACGCAATGAATTCCGGATAGCGCCCCACATCGGCGGCCAGATCGAACAGATCCTCCGGCCGATAAGGCAGGTCCAGCGTTTCACGGTGGGTGCTCACGCTAGCGTGCCGAAAGCTGCGCCTCGCGCGCCGCGCGCAGCTTCGCGAAATCCTCATCCGCGTGATAGCTCGATCGTGTCAGCGGGCTTGCCGACACCAGCAGGAAGCCCTTAGAGCGCGCAATTGTCTCATACGCTGCAAATTCCTCCGGCATCACGAAGCGATCCACCGCTGCATGCTTGCGAGTCGGTTGCAGGTACTGCCCGATGGTCAGGAAATCGACGCCCGCCGAACGCATGTCGTCCATCACCTGCATCACCTCTTCCTTGCTCTCGCCCAGCCCCACCATCAGCCCCGACTTGGTGAACTGCGAGGGATCGCGCTCCTTCACGCGCTCCAGCAGGCGCAGCGAATGGTAATAGCGCGAGCCCGGCCGGATCGAGAGATAGAGCCGCGGCACGGTTTCGAGATTGTGGTTGAACACATCCGGCTTGGCGTCGATTACGATGTTCGCCGCATCGCCCTTGCGCAGGAAGTCCGGCGTCAGGATCTCGATCGTGGCCTTCGGCGCAGCCAGCCGGATGGCTCGCACCACCTCGGCAAAATGCGCTGCCCCGCCATCATCAAGATCATCGCGGTCCACCGATGTGATGACGACGTGGCCAAGGCCCATCTTGGCCACCGTCTCCGCCACGCGCCGCGGCTCGTCTGCATCCAGCGGCGCTGGCATCCCCGTGCGCACATTGCAGAATCCGCACGCCCGCGTGCATGTGTCGCCCATGATCATCAGCGTTGCGTGCTTCTTGGTCCAGCACTCGCCGATATTGGGGCAGCCGGCCTCCTCGCACACCGTCACGAGATTCGCCTCGCGGACGAGCCTGCGTGTCTCGAGATAGCCCTCGCTCGTCGGCGCCTTCACGCGAATCCAAGACGGCTTGCGCAACAGCGGCGTGTCCTCACGCCCCTGCTTTTCGGGGTGGCGCGGTCGCTCCGCCCCAGTTTGGGCTCCTGAAGAGGGCTTGTCCTTGTTGTTCACCAGCGTGGCCATAACCCGCCCGTTATCCTGAATTGCCCGCCCGAGAAATCACCGTTACCCGCCGCAGCTTTCTGCGTTTGTGCTTTGTGGCCCAGCGGGTATGTTACACCAAAGACACAATGAGCGCCCCAGGCGCCAGAGGGAGGAAGTTCTGATGGCGTCACTACGCTCTGCCTATGACCCGCGCCACGCCGACACCAATGTTTTCTCCGCGCTGCTGGCCGCCCGCAAGGAATATGGGGGCAAGAAGGTCATCCTGCACGACGCCGACGATCGCAAGCTCACCTATGACGACATTGTCCGCGCGGCCTTCGCCCTCGGCTCGGCGCTGAAGAAGCACGCGCGCCGCGGCGAATCCATCGGCGTGATGCTTCCAACCGGCGCCGGCGCCGTGATCTCCTTCTTCGCCCTCAGCGCCTATGGCCGCGTCCCCGCGATGATCAACTTCAGCGCCGGCGCCCGCAACATCCGGGCAGCCCTCAAGGCCGGGAAAGTGAAGAAGGTTGTCACTGCCCACGCCTTCATCGAGAAGGCCGAACTCGAGGGCCTGATGGGCGAACTCAAGTCGGATGCGGAGTTCGTCTATCTCGAAGACGTGCGCGCCTCGCTCGGTGTCGCCCAGAAGGCAGCTGGCGCTCTCGGCCCGGTCACGCCATGGGCCTTTGCCACGGGCGTCGATCCGGATTCGCCCGCGGTAATGCTGTTCACTTCTGGTACGGAAGGCGACCCCAAGGGCGTCGTCCTCTCCCACCGCAACATCGTCGCGAACGTCCACCAGATCCTCGCCCACGTGCCCGAGGCGCTCGGCCTCGACGAGGTCCTCTACAATCCGCTGCCCACTTTCCACTGTTTTGGGCTGACCGCCGGCGCCCTCCTCCCGCTTCTCTCCGGCATGAAGTCGGTGCTGCACCCTTCGCCGTTACAGACCAAGATCATCCCCAAGCGCGTTGAGGAAACCGGCGCGACCATCCTGTTCGCCACCGACACCTTCCTCAACCAGTACATCCGTGCCTGCTCCGGCAATGAGCTGGGCAAGCTCCGCTTCGCAGTCTGCGGCGCCGAGCGTGTACGCGACGAAACGCGTCAGCTTGTCCGCCGGCGCTTCAACGTCGAACTCCTCGAAGGCTATGGCGCAACCGAAGCCTCCCCAGTCATCGCGGTGAACCAGCCTGGCAACAATCGCCCCGGCACGGTAGGCCGCGTCCTTCCGGGCATGGAGGTGCGTTTCGAGCCGGTCCCGGGCATCGACAAGGGCGGCCGCATGCTCGTACGTGGCCCCAACGTGATGCAGGGCTATTTCTCCGCTGCAAAACCCGGCCAGCTCCAGCCCCCGCCCGGCGGCTGGCACGACACCGGCGACATCGTCGTCCAGGATGAGGACGGCTACATCGCCATCAAGGGCCGCCTGAAGCGCTTCGCCAAGATCGGCGGTGAGATGGTCTCCCTCGCGGTCGCCGAAAACTGCGCCTCCAGTCTCTGGCGTGATCACGAGCACGCCGCCGCCGTCCTGCCCGACAAGCGCAAGGGCGAGCAGATCGTCCTCCTCACCACCTATCCCAAAGCCGATCGCGGCGACCTGCAGCGGTGGGCGCAGGACCATGGCGTTAACGAGCTCTCCCTGCCCCGCAAGATCTTTCAGGTCAGCGCGATCCCCGTCCTTGGCACAGGCAAGATGGACATCGGCGCCGTCCAGAAGCTCGCCGCCGAAATCGCCGCCCAGGGCGAGGCCGGCGGGGCGCAGGCGGCGGAGTAGCGCCGAGTTCGCCGCGCCGCCATCGTTCAGCCGCTAGCCGCCACTCTGCGATTAGGCTCAACCACGGATCGAGCGGGCCTGTCATTCGACGGACTGGGATTGTACCGGCGATGTGGCGGCTCATTTGCAATCGTCGACACGGTGACTGCTCGCAGGTGAGTTTCCGCCCGGTATCCTCGTGCAGATAACTTGTCGGGCAAACAGACGCCGGCTCGACCTCGCGAGCCCAAACAGCGATTGTGGTGCGCACCTGCCACCGGTAACACTGGCTCGTCATGTGCCGATACGCCCGGCGAGAGCCGGGCGGTCAGCCGAGAGTTATACCGAGAGGCTCGAATGGGGGACCAGGGATGAGCGAACAGCCGGTCGTGGCCGAAAAGGGGCCGAAGCCAATCGAAGTGGAAGCGGGCAAGACGTACTATTGGTGCGCCTGCGGCAAGTCCACAAATCAGCCATTCTGCAACGGCGCGCATAAGGACACGGCGTTTACGCCGATGGCGTGGACGGCAGAGCAGTCGAAGACGGTGTATTTCTGCCAATGCAAGCGCACAGGCAGGGCCCCGCTCTGCGATGGCTCGCACAACAACCTGTAATCTGCCACGGCGCCGAGCGTTGGCTGATTGCCGGGCCGGGCGGGGTCTGGGCAGGCGCCTTCCTGGCCAGTAGGCCGGGTCCGCAGGGAGTGGCTTTGCGCGCTCAGCCGCCGGCCTGTGGCTGACAAGTCGGGCCTGGGCGAGCCAAGCCCCCTCCCCCACCGTGCAAAATCACGCCGCCCTGTGCCTTGCGCCGCTTGACACCCCAACCGCCCCGCCATACCTCCCCCGCGTCTCTGGCACTCGGCACACGAGACTGCTAGCAGACGCGTTCCCGGGCCGCCCAGGGGGGCGGTCCGAACCCGAAAAACAGAGGCAAATCATGAGCTTTCGTCCGCTTCATGACCGCGTGCTCGTCCGCCGCGTCAAGGAAGAAGAGAAAACCAAGGGCGGGATCATCATTCCTGACACCGCCAAGGAAAAACCCCAGGAAGGCAAGGTCATTGCGGTGGGCGCCGGCGCCCGCGGCGAAGACGGCAAGGTCACTCCGCTCGACGTGAAAGCCGGCGACCGCATCCTGTTCGGCAAGTGGTCAGGCACCGAGGTCACCATCGACGGCGAGGAGCTCATCATCATGAAAGAGAGCGATATCCTCGGCATCGTCGACAAGACGGCCGCGCCGAAGAAGTAAGCGCCGCTCTCCCCATCAATTCAGCTAGCTAGGAACAAGCCACATGGCAGCCAAGCACGTTCAATTCTCCGCCGACGCCCGCGAGCGCATGATGCGCGGCGTCGACATCCTCGCCAACGCGGTGAAAGTCACGCTCGGTCCGAAGGGCCGCAACGTCATCATCGAGAAGTCCTTCGGCGCTCCGCGCACCACCAAGGACGGCGTTACCGTCGCCAAGGAAATCGAACTCGCAGACAAGTTCGAAAACATGGGCGCCCAGATGATCCGCGAAGTGGCCTCCAAGGCCAACGACGTCGCGGGTGACGGCACCACCACAGCCACCGTTCTTGCCGCCTCGATCGTTCGCGAAGGCCTGAAGCGCGTCGCTGCGGGCATGAACCCCATGGACCTCAAGCGCGGCGTCGACAAGGCCGTCCTCGAAGTCATCGAGAACCTGAAGAAGCAGTCGAAGAAGATCACGACGAACGAAGAGATTGCCCAGGTTGGCTCGATCTCTGCGAACGGCGAGACCGAGATCGGCGCGATGATCGCCGAAGCCATGGCGAAAGTCGGCAATGAAGGCGTCATCACCGTCGAGGAAGCCAAGGAAATCGAGACCAAGCTCGAAGTCGTCGAAGGCATGCAGTTCGACCGCGGCTATCTCTCGGCCTACTTCATCACCAACGCCGACAAGATGGAGGCCGTTCTCGACGACGCGCTTATCCTGCTCCACGAGAAGAAGCTGGCCTCGCTCCAGCCCCTCCTGCCGGTGCTGGAATCGGTCGTCCAGACCGCCCGCCCGCTGGTCATCATCTCGGAAGACGTTGAAGGCGAAGCGCTGGCGACCCTGGTCGTCAACAAGCTGCGCGGCGGCCTGAAAGTTGCTGCCGTCAAGGCCCCGGGCTTCGGCGACCGCCGCAAGGCCATGCTGGAAGACATCGCCATCCTCACGGGCGGCACCGTCATCTCCGAGGACCTCGGCATCAAGCTGGAGAACGTCACCATCGACATGCTCGGCAAGGCCAAGCGCGTGCAGATCTCGAAAGAGAATACCACGATCGTCGACGGCGGCGGCAAGAAGAAGGAAATCGAAGGCCGCATCTCGCAGATCCGCAAGCAGATCGACGAGACGACCTCCGACTACGATCGTGAGAAGCTGCAAGAGCGTCTCGCCAAGCTCGCCGGCGGCGTTGCCGTCATCAAGGTTGGCGGCGCCACGGAAGTGGAAGTGAAGGAACGCAAGGACCGCGTTGACGACGCCCTCAACGCCACCCGCGCGGCTGTCGAAGAAGGCATTGTTGCCGGTGGCGGCACCGCCCTCCTTCGCGCTGCCTTCGCCATCAAGTCCGAAGGCGACAACGAGGACCAGCAGGCCGGCATCGACATCGTCCGCAAGGCGCTCGAAGCTCCGATCCGCCAGATCGCCGAAAACGCCGGCGTCGAAGGCTCGATCGTCGTCGGCCGCATCCGTTCGGAAAAAGGCTCGAAGTCGTTCGGCTTCAACGCCCAGACCGAAGAGTATGGCGACCTGGTCGAGATGGGCATCATCGACCCGGCCAAGGTCGTCCGCGTCGCCCTGCAGAACGCTGCATCGGTGGCGGGCCTCCTGATCACCACGGAAGCTGCAATCGCTGATGCTCCCAAGAAGGACGCCGGCCACTCCCACGGCGGTGGCGGCGGCGGCGGCATGCCCGACATGGGCGGCATGGACTTCTAGTCCGCCGACTCACGTTGATGCTGAATCGGAAGGGCGGCTCCTCGGAGCCGCCCTTTTCGTTTTCGGCGCTGCGCACCACATCACGACGCCGTGAATGCGGTATCGTTGCGAAGGCTACACCATCGAGCCGCGCAATGCCTGACAGAATCTGATGCGTCAGATAATTGAATTGCCGGCAGACTATTCCGCGCCAGCCCGTTTTGGGGACAGGCCATGCCAAAATCCATAAATCTGCATATTCAGTCGTGTAAGTCTCCTTACAGGATTGCGTGATAATCGATATGGCTTTATCGTTTTTCGAGAAGTTCGATTTGGTAGCCCATCCTGACCCCGGGCGAGCCAGAACCTAAAGAACTTCGGAATGCCGGTTGGCGGGGCGGGCTGGCGACAGTCCGCCCCGCCATCTCATTTTGACCAGCGGCAAGCCCTTCTTTTCTGAAAACTCGCCCGGAAGTTGCGCCGCGGATGGCCCTGTTCATCAGCGAGACAGGTCACATCCGTAAAGTTCAAGGTCAGCGATGCGAGGAACCGGGTTCCGAAAAGAAAAAGGGCGGCGCGATGAACGCGCCGCCACTAGAAGGGTCTGATACGAGCGTTTCCTCCCCGAAACGCCAAACCGCCGAAGCAGTTCGGGACGACGATCACCTACGTGTGCCCGTGAGTCAAGCATGATCTTACAGGCGCGTTACCCAATCTTGGAATCAAATGGCCCTATTCCGCGACGAAAAACATGGGCTGGGGGATGAATTACCCGGCTAAGCCTTCGCACGCGCAACAAGCAGGCCGTCCAGATGATACCGAATGGAATCGCCTCGCGATTGGATCACGCTCGCGTTTGGTTCAGGGCTGTCACAAACGAGTCGAGCCGCTCCGTCGAACCGGCGGTCTGGCGCTCCAGGCCTGTCGCCAGCGAGGCCAGTGAGCGCAGGTTCGTCTCGTCCCAATGGGCCTCGAGCGAGGCTGCGAGATGGGCCTCGCTCCGCAGGATGATGCCATCTTCGAGCACCTTCAAACCGTTAGCCTGCAGCGTTGCGCCAGTTGTTGTTATGTCGACCACGAGGTCGGCAACGCCGGCGGCTGGCGCGCCCTCCGTCGCACCAGCGCTTTCAACGATGCGATAGTGTCCGACCCCCTCCTCCGTAAAGAAGCGCCGCGTCGAGCGCGTGTACTTCGTTGCCACACGCAGCTTCCGGCCCGTGTCGCGCTCCATGCGCGCGCCAACATCGTCAACATCCGCCATCGTCGACACATCGAGCCAACTGGCCGGGGCCGCAACGACCAGATCGGCGCGGCCGAACCCCAGCGGTGTCACCAGGTGCGCAACGCGCTCAAGATCGCCAGCCAGCTCCCGGAGCAGATCCTCACCGCTGACCCCGCAATGGATGTCGCCCGAAACGACGCCGGAGGCGATCTCGGATGCCGACAACAGCCGGACCTCGACCCCTGGCAGCGTCGGGATCTGGGCGAGATACCCCCGTGCGCCGCCCGTTGGCTCAATCGGAAAACCGGCCGCACGGAAGTATGCTTCCGTCTGCTCCTTTAGTCGGCCCTTCGAGGGAATGGCGAGTCTCAGCGCGCTCACATTGCGCCTCCCCTGCCCAACCTGTCAGCGCGCAGGGCCGCCCCCATCCCCGAAGCCGTTACCCCGCCCGCGCTAAGCCGCGCGATGAGGCCATCATAACGACCACCCGAGAGGATCGGCCTGTCGCTCGAGAACGGGTGAGCGAGTTCAAAGACAAAGCCATCATAGTACTCGAAACGACGTCCTGCTTCGGCGCTAAATGTTGCGTCGGTCCAAAAGGGCGGCTTAAGCCGCGCAATGTGAGCCAGGCGCTCGTTGAAGGTCTCAAGCGCCGGGCTGAGATCGACCTCTGCCTCCGCCGCATACCTTGCGAGTACGCCCGCACTGTCCGCCAACGGCGCATTCAGTGCGAGATATGCGGCCACCTGTTCGAGCACGCGGGCGCCAGGAGGCGGATCATTGGCTTTCTCGCGCAGCCGCCGCGCAATTTCGGCGGGCGAGCGCGACACCGGCTCGGTTCCGAGCCTTGAGAGCTCGCGTTTCACCGCTTGCTCAGCATCCTCCTCACTCAGTTGACCGATCTCCAGAACGGCATCCGAAATTCCTGTACGCTGCGTTGTCGCCGCCAGAAGCTCGCGCGGCCCCTTGCGTCGTGAGAAGGCGCGGCGAAGCCGGTCTCGCCATTGCGGCGACAGCGGCAAGGCCGCCAGCAGTGAATGATAGATGGCAACGTCACCAAAGCGTACCTTGGCGCTTGAAACACCGCCGGCCTGGGCAGCCTCCAGCGCCACCGCCAGCGCTTCGGCATCCTCGGCAACCGAGCCCGCATTCCCGAACCACTCGAAGCCTATCTGAAGGTGCTCGACAGGATCATCTGACCCGCGCGGCGGCAGGCGATAGACCGGCCCGGCGCCGTGGTACCGCGCCACTGGCAGCTCGCCCGTCGCAACCATTTGTGCGATCGGCGTCGTCAGGTCTGGCCGCAGACAATGCTCTACGCCGCCCGCATCAGTGAACGTGCACAGCCGCGAGCGAACTGCCTCGCCCGAAAGCTCAAGGATGACTTCGGCTGGCATCAGCGCAGGCGGCTCGGCCCTCACACCGCTCACACGGGCAATACGCGCCAGCGCCGCCGAAGCTTCGGGTGTAAACCTCACAACCGGCCTGCAATCGACTTGATACGGGCCACCATGTCGCCGCGGGGGCACTCGAACTGCCCGGGACGCTCCGAGCGCCAGGCCTCATTGTCAGCCAGCTTGCCAGCCGCGGCCGCGCCCGCCTTCAGGTCCTTGATCGTCACGATGCCGGCAGCGCGTTCGTTGCTGCCGACGATAACCACAGCGGGTGACTTGCGGCGGTCTGCGTACTTCATCTGGGCCTTCATTCCGGCTGAACCCAGATACATCTCGGCGCGCACGCCGGCGCGACGAAGGTCTGTTGTGAGCCCCGCGTAGTCGGCCATCTGGTCCTTGTCGAGCACCAGGACGAGGACAGGGCCTTCGACCTCTTCCTCACCGCTGGCCGCCATCGCGGCGGCGAGCCGGCTAATGCCGACCGAGAAACCTGTTGCTGGCGCAGGCTCGCCGCGAAAGCGGGCGACGAGGCCATCATAACGGCCCCCGCCGCCCACGGAGCCGAACCGCATTGGATTGCCTTCGGCATCCTGGAACTCGCGCAGGAACTCCGCTTCGAAAACCGGTCCCGTATAGTACTCCAGCCCGCGTACGATGGAGGGATCAAACGTCGCTGCGTCGTCGCCAATCTTGAGCGCGCTGAGGATCGTGTCGATCTCTGCGAGTTCCGCTACGCCGGCTGCGCCTGCGCGTGTCATGCCGACCGTGTTGGCCAGTTTCCGTGCCGTCTCCGCCCGCGTCACCGATCGCGACGTGATGAACTCGATCAACACGTCAATCTGATGCGCCTGCAGGCCTGCGCCCGGAGTGAAATCGCCGGACTCATCCCTGCGCCCTTTTCCAAGGAGGAGCGTCACGCCTTCGACGCCAAACTTGTCGAACTTGTCGAGAGCCCGCATGACCGAGCCGCGCTGCGCAGGCTCGACAACGCCGGCTGACTCCATCAGGCCGTCCAGGAGCTGTCTGCTGTTGACCCGAATAAGGTACTCGCCCCGCCCTGCTCCTGCTGCCTGCATCGCCTCGGCGGCAATGGCGATCATCTCAGCATCGGCAGCGGGTCCGGCAACGCCAACCGCGTCTGCGTCACACTGGATGAACTCGCGAAAACGAAATGGCCCGGGTTTTTCATTGCGCCAGACCGGCCCTGCCGAATAGCGGCGAAACGGCTTGGGAATGCGTTCCCAGTTTTCGGCGACATAACGAGCCAATGGCGCAGTGTGATCATAGCGCAGGGCGATCCACTGCTCATCATCGTCCTGCAGAGCAAACACGCCGCTGTTTGGACGGTCGGTGTCCGGCAGAAACTTGCCCAGCGCATCGACATACTCGAACGGACCGGTATCGAGGGCGTCGAACCCCCAACGCTGGTAAACCTGGCTTACGGAGTCGACGAGGCGGCGCTCGGCGGCGATGACCGCCGCCGTCCTGTCAGGAAATCCCCGCGGCTTGCGCGCCTCGGGCCGCTTCTGCTCGTCGCTGGACATGATGGCCTTCCGTCATGGGCCTGCGGAATAGCCTATGGGGCAGCATCCCGCAACGTCGTCCGACGGCTGGATCTGCCTAGTATTTGACGTCACAGCCGTAAGGCACCGTTGCGGCCGGATCCGGCGCCTTTCCGGCCTTCAGCGCGGCCAGACCGGTGGTAACGTAATTGATCGCCTTCGGGACGTCGTCGACCTTGTTCGACTGAATTGAGTCGATTGCGCCATTGTAGGCGACTTTGCCATCGGGCGTGATGATGAACATGTGCGGCGTGGTCTTGGCGCCGTAGGCGCGCCCCATGGATCCATCGGGATCAAGCAACACATGCGTCGGCTTTGCGCCGCGATCCAAAGTGAGTTTGTCGGCCTGCTCGGGCGATACATGACCCTGAGAACCGGGCTTGGACGAGATGACGGACAACCACACCACGCCGTCCTTTGCAGCGGCCGCCTGCGTGGCTTGCATGTTTTTCGAGTTGTAATGCTTCTGCACGAACGGACAGCCGTGGTTGGTCCATTCGATCACGACGGTCTTGCCCCTGAAGTCGGCAAGCGAGATGTCCTTGCCGGATGTGTTCAACTCCTTGAAGGCAGGCGCAGCGTTTCCCGGAGGGGCTGCATCCGCGCTCGACACGATCAGCGCGGCTGCGGTGATCGCTGAGGCAGCCGCCGATCCGATCAAGATGGGAAGTTTGGTGCGTTTCAAGGCGGTCATCATGACTCTCCCGATTGGAATTCGCCAGGCTCTTCAAACCGAGCCTGCTGCCTCGCGTACGGCCTGCTGAATCATTGCCGGTGTAAGCAGCCCATCGAACTTCTTCGGCGGGCCACCTCCGGCTGGATAGACAAGATACAAAGGCACCCCCCCGGCGCCATGACGCTTGAGTTCTTCTGCGATCACACTGTCCTTGTTGGTCCAGTCTGCCCGAAGGAAGACGACCTCGAGATCCGCAAATGTCTGCTGGACCGCCGGATCATACATGGCTCCCTTGTTGACCTGGCAGGTCACGCACCACTTTGCGGTGAAATCGACGAAGATCACGCGGCCTTCGGACTGGAGCTGGGTGACCTGCTCGACCGACCAGTCCTGCGCGGCGACCTTGGCCTCGGCCCTGGGCAGGTTCATCGCGATCGGCGCCAGCATGAACCCGCCGACGATGACCAGTCCGGCTGCAACGCGGCCTAAGGCCTTCGCACCTATCTTGCCGCCGAGCCAGATGCCGAAGGCCAGCACAATGGCGCCGGCGAGCGCAAGCATCACGCCATCCGTGCCGGCCTGCGCTGCAAGCACCCACAGCAGCCAAAGGGCGGTCGCGAACATCGGAAAGGCCAACACCTGCTTGAAGGTGATCATCCACTTGCCCGGCTTCGGCAGAACTTTCGCGAGCGCTGGCGTGAAGCTGAGGATCAGGAAGGGGGCGGCCAGACCCAGGCCCATCGTCACAAAGAGCAGCATCACGATAGGAGCCGGCTGAACCATCGCGGCGCCCACTGCGCCGGCCATGAACGGTCCAACGCATGGCGCCCCCACAAAGGCCGCGAGCAACCCCGTGAAGAAGGCTCCTGAGGTTCCACCGCGATCTGCAAGGCCCCCGCCCACATTCATCAGGGAGGACCCCATCTCGAACACGCCGAGCATGTTGAGGCCGACCGCGAACATTACGAGGGCGAAGAGCGCAACAACCCAGGAATACTGAAGCTGGAAACCGAGACCTGCCGAGGTATCGCCGGCTGCCTTCAGCGCGACAAGGATCGCCCCAATCGCAGCAAAGCAGACCACCACGCCAGCCAGGTAGGCGACCCCATGGGCCCGAGCCTCCTTGGGGTTGTGGGCATGGTTGACGAGACTGGCGGCCTTGATGGTGAGAACCGGCAGCACGCAGGGCATGAGGTTGAGGACGAGGCCCCCGAGAAACGCAAAGCCGAGTACAACCAGCAGCTGGTCAATCGGTAGCGCCGGCGTTTCGGCTGCTGCTGCGGCCGCCGCGAAAGCGACTGTGCCGACGCTGGCCGGGACGATGCCGGGTGTCGCGCGAGCCTCCCAGCCGCGTAACTTGCCGTCGGCTGTCTCGATTCCGATGATACCGCCGAGGTCCTGCTCGCCCGGCTTGGCGAACATCGCGTTCGCCTTGAGTTCAACCGATACGCCATCGAGTCCCGTGCGCACGGCTTGCGGCGCCGCATGCAGGATGTCGGCGCCGTAGGGAAAGAAGCGGATCCATTTTGCCGACGCCACGGCGCTGGCGAGGCTGTCGTCGACGACGCCGATCCTGAAGGTATCGCCCGAGCGCTCGACGACGGCCTGCCCCGTCAGGGCGACCGGTATGGTCGGAAGCGTTTCTGCGATCTCGCTGCTCGCCGCTGCATCAGCCGACGGGGTTGCCGCCACGGGGAGCGATATCGACAGGGTCACGTCTTCAGGGATGCAGATGTCGGCGCAGATCAGGTATTCGAACTTCGCGCCGAGCGTGAGCTGCGAGCCGATCGCCGCCTCGGGCGCGATCTTCACTTCGAAGGGGAGAATAACCTCATCCTCGTAGCCGTAGTTCATCAGTGTCGCGAGCGGGATGGCATGTGGTGTTGGGAATCTGAATTCGCCCGCCGTGACTTCAGGCGATGATGCCCACGTCGCCGTTGGAGGAAGGCCGCTGTCCCCGGGATTGATCCAATAGACATGCCAGCCGTCAGCCATCTTGAGACGGAGCGCGCCAAGGAAAGTGTCGCCCGGCGTCGCTGCCGAACGCTCAAGCAGGATCGTGCCTTCAGCGTGGGGGCTGCTGGCGGTAACCTGGGCGGAGGCAGGGGCTGTAAACCCTAACGCCGCTGCTGCTGCCAGCAGCATGGCCACCAAAATTCCGCCGATCCGCGGCATTGCCAGACGCACGCTGAACCTCATTGTCCTGCCGCCAGGACGCAAAGCGGCAACCCATGGCCGCGAACGCATTGTGTACTAAGGGAGCCAAACGCGACAGGTCCATCCCCCTCGCCTGAACGTGAGGGATGGACCTGCCCTGATAACGCAACTGTGGGGGATTTACCCCTAAACCAACCCTTACTGGGACAGCCGGCGCATCGTGCGCTGAATCACACGCTGCCAGTTCATGAGGGACACCATGTGGGCATAGACGGCCGCAAGAGCGCCCGTGTTTCGGATGTCCTGGAATTTGGCTTCGGGCAGCGCGTTAAGGCCGTCCTCGGATATGGCCCAGTAGTCAGCAATCTTCTGGGTCTGCCCGGCATTGCCAGCCGCATCGCGTGGGGTGAATGCCACTGACTTCTGTTCAAACAGCGAGGCCTGGTCGAGCATCTCGACGAACTCGACGGTGGCCCGACGCTGGCGTTCGAATTCCTTGCAGAACTCGATCGCGTCCTGCGTAAACTTCGAAGCCTGATCACCCTCGAAGAACTTCACGTCCGGCGCGTTGGAAACCATCTCGGCTGCGGTATCAACACACAGCAACAAGCGATCGCTTTTCGGATCAGAAGCGAAGACGAACGGATAGCGGCGGGCAAACGCCGGCAGATAGGCATCAGGATCCGGCTGGCCCTTGGCGTCGATATACTCGTTTTCGTTCTGCCGCACGCCCATCACGGCGACAGGCGTCTTGTCTGCGCCCACGAAGATGATGGGGAAGCAGGTGGCGGCCACGCCGAACTCGCTTACGGTAATCGGAACCGCGTGGGCCGTTTTCAGGAACGAAAACGGGGCCGGAATCTGTTTCACGCCCAGGTCCCGGTGCTTCTCCAAAGACAGAGGTTCGGGACGCTTGTAGAACATGACCTGGCCGGTCAGTTCCGGCTGGCCGCCGGGGGCGGGGGTACTCATTAAACGGCTCCTGACTTGATGCTGGGCGGTGCTTATCGGAAAACTCCGGTCGCCTCAACCAAAGCGAATCATATGTTTTTCCCGGCCTGCAGACTGCGTTTGGGAGCCCTCGCGGTCGCGGGTGCGGCCATCCTTGCCGCAAGTTGTTCGCCCGCGGTGGTCCAGGCCGATCCGGCCCTCGCGGATCTCGTCCTGCGCCTTGGAGCCAGTGAGATCGAGACCCGTCCAGAGGAGGCCGACATGCTTGGCCTTCCAGAGGCAGCCTTTGGTCGCTCTTACGCTACGTTACTCAATGATCGTTCGATCGCCGCCGAACAGCGGACCCGCGCCCGCCGACTGGATTTTCTCGCCGAGCTGGAGCGCATCGACCGATCGGCCTTGTCGTCCGCCGCAGCCCAGTCTTTCGATTCACTGCTCGCCACCTTGCGTGCAACGGTGGCGGTTGACCTCCATGGTCACGGCACGACGGCGCCGGGGCGCGCGAGCGCCTATGTCATCAGTTTCTCGGACGGCGCCTTCACCGATCTCGTGAAGTTTCTCAGCCTGCATGCCTCGGTTCGAACGCGGGCGGAAGCTGAAGCCTGGCTCAAGCGTCTGGAGCAGATGGACGAGGCGATGCGCGACGAGCGTCGTCGCTTCGAGGTTGATCTGGCTGCTGGAACGACACCGCCGCGAAGCGTTGTCCAGCGTACGCTCGACAAGGCCCGGCAGCTGCGCCCAGGTGCGCCACGAGACTACGTTCTGGTTCAGCACTTCATCGAAGCGCTCGCGCAGATCGCAGAACTTCCCGAAGCCGAGATCGCAAGGCTGACGGCGCGTGCGGCAGAGCTGGTCGGCGGCGACATCCGCAGGGAGTACGATGCGCTGATTGCTTTGCTTGAGGGTGCGCTCGCAAACGCACCGGCTGACCCGGGCATCTGGCAATTGAAAGACGGCGAAGCCTACTATGCGGACATCCTGAGACTTCACACGTCGTCAACGATGACGCCCGCGCAGATGAACGAGCTTGGCCGGAAACTCGTCGAACAGATTTCCGGCGAACTCGATCCTCTTCTCACGGCAGCAGGCCTCCCCGAAGGCGGGGTCGGCGCGCGCCTTCGCGCCTTGTCGCTCCGGCCCGAGTTTCTTTTTCCCGAGACGCCCGATGGCCGACTGGCCCTTCTGGAGGCGATCAACGCCAAGCTTGCCTGGGCAAATAGTGTTGCCGAGCGCGTGGTGAGTGTTGACAAGCCCGCGGCCCTGATTGTGCGGGAGGCGCCGCGTGTTGTGCTGGATACGGCATCGAAGGCCTACTACCGTCCAGGTCCGCTCGATGGGTCACGCCCAGGCGTTTACAACGTCACGTTGCGCACAACTGCTGACTTTCCCGCCTGGACCCTGGCAACACTCAGCTTCCATGAAGGCGTACCGGGACATCATCTGCAGGTCGAGCACACGCGCGACATTCCGAACCGGCCGGTTATCGATCACCTGACCGCCAATCCTGCATTCAATGAGGGCTGGGCGACGTATGCCGAGGACCTGGCCCTTGAGCTGGGCGCCTACCAGTCCGATCCGTTTGGACGGATCGGCTACCTTCAGTCCCTCCTGCTCCGCGCTGCGCGTCTGGTCGCCGATACCGGCATCCATGCCCAGCGGTGGAACCGGGAGGAGGCTCTCAGCTATTTTGAGCAGACGGTCGGGATCACGCGTGCGTCGGCCGAACTCGAAGTGGATCGCATCGCCGTAAGGCCGGGTGTGGCAGCCACGTACATGACTGGCAGGGAAACCATCCGGCGTCTGCGTAATCAGGCCCAGCGCGAGCTGGCTGCCGCCTTTGATCTCAAAGCTTTTCATACGGCCGTGCTTGGAGCGGGCCCGCGACCGATGTCCGTGGTTGAGGCGGATGTCGCAGCCTTCATCGCAGCGCAGAAAAACGCCCCGCGGGGCCAATAGCCTAGATTACGTCTGTAATACGACGCAAACCAGCCCCATTCGGCGCGCCTGATCTGGTCACGGCCTTGAACATGGGGACTTCAGCATGACACGCACGCAAGCATTCTTTCTCACCGCGGTTTCGGCTCTTGCGCTCGCCGCCTGCGCATCGTCGGAAACGGATGAGGCAAGCCGCCAAGACGGGAGAGCGGCCGCTTCAAGCGGTCCGACCGAGCCGGGACGCGACCAGGTGGTCGTAAGCGGCTCACGCCTTGCCCAAGATGGCAGTACAGCTCAGCAATACGCGTACGCCCCGCCGGCTCCGCCGCCGCCGGTGGTGATGGCGGCGCCCAAGATGGCGGCGCCGGGGACCGCCGTCGTGGCGCAACCCATGCCGGGGGACATCAACCGCGAGAATTACGAGGACGTCGAAATCAATGGCGTGAAGGTCGTTGCGAAGGAGCCTGTTTCCACCTTTTCGATCGACGTCGACACGGCCAGCTACACCAACGTCCGCCGCATGCTGAATGCCGGTCACCTTCCTCCGAAGGACGCTGTCCGCATTGAGGAGATGATCAACTACTTCGACTATGGGTACGACCTGCCAAAGTCGAAGGCGACGCCCTTCGAGACCACGGTCAAGGTCGTGCCCTCTCCCTGGAGCGAGGGGCGACAGCTGATGCATGTTGCCGTTCAAGGCTACGACATCGCCAGGGAGGTTCGTCCGCCCCTCAACTTGACCTTGCTGATCGATGTTTCAGGTTCGATGGGCAGCGATAACAAGCTGCCGCTGGCCATCAAGTCGCTCAAGATGCTGATCGATGAGCTGGGCGAAAAGGACAAGGTCGCAATCGTCGTCTATGCGGGTGCAGCCGGCGCTGTGCTCGAGCCGACATCGGGCGCCGAGAAGGGCAAGATCCTCGCAGCACTTGATCGCCTGTCCGCGGGCGGCTCGACCGCCGGTGGCGAAGGACTGCGGCTGGCCTACTCCATGGCCAAACAGAATTTCAACAAACACGGCGTCAACCGCGTGATGCTGCTCAGCGATGGCGACTTCAATGTCGGCATCAACAATCCCGAACAACTCGAAGATTTCGTGAGCCGCGAGCGCGAAAGTGGCGTCTATCTGTCAATCCTCGGCTTTGGCGGCGGCAACTACAACGACCTGATGATGCAGAAGCTGGCGCAGGCCGGTAACGGCATGGCGGCTTACATCGACAACCTCAACGAAGGTCGCAAGGTCCTGAACGACGATCTGTCCGGCTCGATGTTCGCCATCGCCAATGACGTGAAGATCCAGGTCGAGTTCAACCCCGCGAAGATCGCCGAGTATCGGCTCATCGGCTATGAGACGCGTCTTCTCAACCAGGAAGACTTCAACAACGACAAGGTCGATGCCGGGGAGATCGGGGCCGGCACGTCCGTCACCGCAATCTACGAAATCACGCCGGTCGGATCGAAGGCGACGCTTGTCGATCCCAGCCGCTATCAGCCTGCTCCGCAACCCGTCGCCGGCGCAACGAGCGAACTCGCCTTTCTCAAGGTGCGTTACAAGTTGCCGGGTGAGGACACATCGACCCTCATCACGCGGCCTATCACGTCAAGCGATCAGCTGAGCGACATCGCCAGGGCGCCTGAATCCACACGCTTTGCGACAGCAGTTGCCGCTTACGGCTCGATGCTTCGGGGCGACCCCTATCTGGCAAAGTCCTTCACCTGGGACCGCATCATCGATCTTGCGAACAGCGCCAAGGGTGAAGACCCCTTCGGCTATCGCGCCGAGTTCATCCAGCTCGCACGCGCCGCCAAGGCTGCTGCCTCGCAGGAGACCCTTCGACCGGCACACGGTGCTGTCGGGCAATAGGTCCCGAACCTGAAAAATGAATCGGGCCCGCGGATTCATCCGCGGGCCCGCTTCCCGTCAAAGACCCGGCGCAGACGGGGAGACAACCGCGGCGCCGGATGGACGAGGTCTCGTTGCAGCCTCAGGCGGCGAGCAGCTCAGGTTCGCGCGCCAGTTCACTGCCGTTGGCGAAGACCGGGTCAAGGCCCAGTGCGAGGTCGGCGGCCTCGGCGCGGCGGCTCGCGATATCTGCATTTCGGCGGATGAAGATTGCGGTCGCGCCGTAGCGGCGTGCTTCGCGCCAGCGCCAGAAAATCGCAACATCGCCCTCGACCCCGCCCTGTTCGCCGACACGGATGACGCGCCAGCTCGGCCCTTCCTGGGCTGCGAAGATCACGACCCCGGCAACCTTCGCCCAATCCTGTTCGACGCCGAACCGTTCAAAACGCAGGCTCTTGCCTTGAGCCCCGCAGAAGTTCACCGACCCGTTGATTGTCGCCGCCATGTTCTTGCTCCGTTCTGATCGTGGTTGTGATCCCTTTTTGTTCTAATCGCAAGAGCTGCGGCAGAAGTTTTTCGTAAATCAAAGGTAAAGACGCTTGTTGGCGACGCCCGCATCGGCGGCAGGCGTTGGTGCGGCGGCCCTCAATCAGCGATGCGTTTAGACCACCTGATGACAACCTGGCCACCGGCCGGCAGGCTTGGACTTTGGCGCCATTCACGCGGGTTCTTCACGCTCGCCTGTGTCCGCCGACACCCCGTTGAACGGTGACCGGCGGGCCTTCCCCGCGGGATGGAGAGGCAGTCTTGCAAAGGTTCGCGAGCGTGTGGGCGCTGCGGCACCTGCCGTCTGCGCCCGCAACGCCTTCTGTCCGCATCGCGGCCACCTTCCCTCGCCTGGCCGGCGCAGGTCGTGTTCGTATTGCCGCGGACGCTGGGCGTGTTGGATGACCGCCTACGCGCTAAGTTCGGTGTAACGGCGCAGGTGCCAGTCGGTATTGCCGAACTGGGATTCGATCATCGTCACCCGCTTGAAGTAGTGACCGACATTGAGCTCGTCGGTCATGCCCATGCCGCCGTGAATCTGGACCGCGTCCTGGCTGATCAACTTGCCAGATTTGCCGATCTGAACCTTTGCGGCGGAAGCGGCGAGCTGGCGGGCCTTGTCGGCCTCATCGAGCTTCAGCGTGACCATGTAGGTCATGGACGTCGCCTGTTCTGCGGCCATGAACATGTCGACCATGCGGTGTTGCAGCACCTGGAAGTTGGCGATCGGCTGGCCGAACTGCTTGCGCTGCTTGGCGTAGGTGATCGTCGCCTCGTTGAGGACTTTGAAGCAGCCGACCGCTTCGGCGCACAGCGCGGCGATGGCGTTGTCGACGACGCTCTCGACCAACGGCAGGCCAGCATCGACTTTGCCGATCACCGCGTCGGCGCCGACGGAGACGTTCTCGAAATACACCTCGGAGGCACGCAGGCCGTCGACCGTTGGATAGTCGCGGGTCGAGACACCCTTGGCGTTCTTCGCCACCAGGAACACGGTGACGCCATTCGCGTCGCGCTGGCCGCCCGCCGTGCGGGCAGTGACGATGAGATGGGTCGCGAAAGGCGCGCCGATCACGACCGCCTTGTGGCCATTCAGCGTGAAGCCAGCGCCGTCCTTCTTCGCGGTGGTGGAGACATCGTGGAGGTCGAAGCGGGATTTGGGCTCGGAATAGGCGAAGGCGAAGCGCGTTTCGCCGCCGATGATGCCGGCGATGTGCTCTTCCCTCTGGGCGTCTGTCCCCCCGTGGCGGAAGAAGTTGCCGCCGATGACAACGGTCTGCAGGTAGGGCTCGATGACGAGGCCCTTCCCGAACTCTTCGGAAATGATCATTGCTTCGATCGGGCCGGAGCCAAAGCCGCCCTCCGCCTCGGTGAAAGAGGCGCCGAGGAGACCCAGTTCGGCGAATTGCGACCACATTTCAGGGCGCCAGCCAGCTTCGGATTTGGCGACCTTGCGGCGCGTGTCGAAGTCGTACTTCTGGGCGACAAGCTTGGCCACGGTGTCGCGAAGCTGGTCCTGCTCGGAGGTGAAATTGAAATCCATGTCGTCAGTCTCCCTGCGACCCTTCTAGGCCGCGACTTTGGTATGGCGCAACTGTTCAGGCGGCGACGTTCGCCGTGACGCTGCGCCGCTCCGGTTTGCGCAGCGTCGCGATAAAGAGTTCGGCGACAATGAGGTTGGGGAGCCAGCAAGCCCAGGCGATCAGGGTGTACGAATTGTCGAAGCCCACAGTCGCAAGCCCGATCGGAAGATAGATGCGCAACGTAACGGCCGCAAAGGTGAGCGCGAAGGAACGTATCATCCAGCGTTCGTGCACGATGAAGTTGCGGCGCATGGCCGAGACCCGCGCAAGAAAGGTGAAGCCTAGCCAGAGCAGCTCGAGCAGCAGGAAGCCGAGGCCGGCGACGAGGCCAGAGGACGAATAGAGTGCAATGGCAACGCCGGACGCGCCGCCCGCAAGACAGGCTGCGACGTAGATGCGGCCGATCCAGCGGTGCAGCACCGGCGCTTTTTCCCGCAGCGGCTTCAGGAACTGGAAGGGGCCGAGTATGAGGGCGATGGCGGAAGCAACAATGTGAGTCTGCAGGCCGAGGTCAGACGGGAAAGCATTGGCGGCGATCGGCGGCGGCAGGAACTGGAAGTTTGTCGCTGCTAGAAAAACGGCATATCCGCCGACGCCAATGGAGAGAAAGGCGACGAGCGCCCATATGGCGTTTTCAGCAGCCTTCACCCTTCCCTCCCCTGCGTCTGGCCTCGCATGCCTCTCTTGGGGAGGCTTGTTCACCGCCTAAAGGCCGAGCACCATCTTGGCGATGATGTTGTGCTGGATCTCGTTCGAGCCGCCATAGATCGAGGTCTTGCGCATGTTGGCGTAGGTCGGCGCCGTCAGGTGTGCGTAGTCGGGACCGATCGGGTGCTGGTTGTCGCCGTCTTGCGGGAAGCCGCGGAAATAGGGCGCGCCATAGACGCCCACAGCTTCGAGCGTGAGTTCCGTGATGCGCTGCTGGATCTCCGTACCTTTGATCTTGAGGATCGAGGATTCGGGGCCGGGTCCCTTGCCCTGGCTTTCGCGGGCGAGCGTGCGCAGCTCGGTATATTCGAGCGCAGTAAGATCGATCTCGAGTTCTGAGATCTTCCTGGCGAAATCCGAGTTGCGGATAATCGGCTGGCCCTGGTCGAGTTCGACCGAGGCGATCTCGCGCAGGCGCTCGATGCCCTTCTTGGATCGCGCCACGCCGGCAATGCCGGTGCGTTCGTGGGCCAGAAGATACTTGGCGTAGGTCCAACCTTCGTTTTCCTTGCCGACCAGGTTGGCGACGGGGACCTTCACGTCGGTAAACCAGGTCTCGTTGACCTCATGGCCGCCATCCATCGTGATAATGGGGCGGACTTCGACGCCCGGCGTCTTCATGTCGACGAGGATGAAGGAGATGCCTTCCTGCGGCTTCTTCGCGGTGGGGTCGGTACGGCAGAGGACGAAGATCCAGTCAGCGAAGTGGCCGAGCGTTGTCCAGGTCTTCTGGCCGTTGATGATGTAGTGATCGCCAACGCGCTCGGCTTTCGTTTTCAGCGAAGCCAGGTCGGAGCCGGCGCCGGGTTCGGAATAGCCCTGGCACCAAAAATCCGTGCCGTCGATGATGCGCGGGAGGTAGTGCGCCTTCTGCTCTTCGCTCGCGAAGGCCATCAGGACGGGGGCGAGCATCGACATGCCGAAGGGCGGGATGGGGAGCGTTTCGGCGCGGGCGCATTCTTCCTGAAAGATGTAGCGCTGCGTCGCGGTCCAGCCGGTGCCGCCATACTTCTTCGGCCAGGCCGGCGCGCCCCAGCCGCGCTTGTGGAGCGTCTTCTGCCAGAGGAGGAAATCCTCCTTGGAATACTCGTCGCGCGAGTACTTGCCGCGCAGTTCGGCCGGGTATTCGTTTTCCAGGAAGGTCCGAACCTCGTTGCGGAAGGCGATTTCCTCGGGCGTGAACTGGACGTCCATGGCGGGTCTCCGAATGCGAGATGACGTTACGGCAGGTAGGAGCAAGCTGTCTGCTTGATCCCGAATGCGCCTGTTTACGTCAGGTACGTCAAGCCATTTTGCCCAAGGACGCGAGGTCGCGTTGTCGCTACGGCAGGGTACAGTTTGGCCCTGGAGGGCGCTATGCTGGGCCGATGCACCAGCCGATCAAAACCCCCTGCATCAAGGTGTGCGTGGTTGACGGACAGACCGGGCACTGCCTCGGCTGCGGACGAAATCTCGGTGAAATCGCGCGCTGGGCGAGGTTTTCAGAGGCGGAACGGGACCAGGTAATGACCCTGCTGCCAGCGCGGGTTGCGGAGCTGAAGGCGCTCGGCAAGCTCGGTTGAACCCGAATCTTGCTGCTGTGCGTTTGTTCTTCCCGAAGACTTTCTCTGATATGCATCGCGCTGAGGCCGCGCGTTTGGGAGTCGGCGCTTGATACGAGCCATCTTTCCGGCGATCGCCCTTTTCGGCGCAGCGGCCCTCGGGATCGTGGCCCTGCGCGGCACGGTGAATGACAGCTTCGACGCTAAGCCGGCTGTCGCCGACCCTGAACCGGCTGCCCCCAAATTCGCGGAAGTAACGCCCCACCAGCTGCGCACCGCCTCGCTCCGCAAGGAGGGCGATGGACATTACTGGGCGACGGCCCGCGTCAACGGCGCGGTGGTGAAGTTCCTGGTGGATACCGGTGCGACGATGATCTCGCTGACCCGGCGCGACGCTCGCAAGATCGGCGTGGACACTGACAAGCTGGTGCGATCGGTGGACGTGCGCACGGCCGCTGGGCGCGTGAAGGCCGGTACGGTTTACATTGAGAAAATCGAGATCGACGGCGTCGTGCTCGAGAATGTGCAGGCGGTCGTGCTGGAGGAAGGCCTAGAGTACTCGCTGCTCGGCATGAGTTTCCTCAACCGGCTCGAAGGCTGGGATGTGACGCCCGGAGCGATCATCATTCATCAGTAAGGCAAGCCTCAGTAGCTGCCCTCCGCCAGCTGCTTGAGAGTCGCCGCGAGCGTTTCCGGCCTGGTCGCGATAAGTCTCCCAATCCGCATTGAATGGGCAATGGCGACGTGGTCACCGGGATCGGGAATAGGCTGGTCCAGACTGATTGCGAACGGCCGCCCGCTACACCAGTGCGACGCCGCACGTTTGGCCAAGGTCGCGTCATCGACCATCTCTCCGTTCCAGAAGACTTGGCCGTTTTCGATACGCACCCTGACAGGGTCTGTCGCGCATGTCTGCGCCTGCGCCAGAGCCGATGGCGGGAGCGACGTCGGCGGCGCGTCACATGCGCAAAGCAGCATGATCGATGTCAGACCAACCATCGTGGCGCGCTTCGTGATCATTCGCTGAGACGAGGATCGACTGATGATGTGACTGCCGCCAGCGCCGCGTCATAAACACTGAGTGCACCCGCACCCCGTGCACCAGGCGCTTTTTCGGACAGAATGCGCCGCCACAGCCGGGCGCCGGGTTTGCCGTGGAAAAGGCCGAGCATGTGGCGCGTCATGGAATGAAGGGGCATGCCATGCTCCAGGCGCCTGGCAATCCACGGACGGAAATCGCTTGCGGCTTCGTGGGGCGTGCGGATGCGCCCCGGTAAACCGAAGATGCGCGCGTCGACTTCTAGAAGCAGGGCGGGCTCATGATAGGCAGCGCGGCCAAGCATGGCGCCGTCGAAGCGCGGCAGCTCACGCTCCGTTGCCTCGAGGTTGGCAAGGCCACCATTGAGGACGATGGTGAGATGCGGATGCGCGCGCTTGAGTTCGGCGACAATGTCATAGTCCAGCGGCGGCAGCTCGCGGTTCTCTTTCGGCGACAGGCCCTTGAGCCAGGCCTTGCGGGCATGAACGATGAAGTGGGTGGTCCCTGCCCTCGCCTGCGTTTCCACGAATGAGAAGAGCCGGGTTCGCGGGTCATCGTCGTCGACGCCGAGACGGTGCTTCACCGTGACAGGAACGCCCACGGCTGCGCGCATGGCGGAAAGGCAGTCGGCGACCAGGTTGGGCTCGCGCATGAGACAGGCGCCGAACGCGCCAGACTGTACACGCTCCGAGGGGCATCCGACATTGAGATTGATCTCGCTGTAGCCATAGTCGACCCCGATGCGCGCCGCCCGCGCCAGTTTCTCCGGTTCCGATCCGCCAAGCTGCAGCGCCACGGGCTGCTCCAGATCGTCGAAGCCCAGAAGGCGATCGCGATCACCATGGATCACAGCGTCGGCCGTGACCATCTCGGTATAGAGCAACGCATGCCGCGACAGATGGCGATGGAACGCCCGGCAATTCCGGTCGGTCCAGTCCATCATGGGAGCCACGCAGAATCTATGCATTTGATATTTGGACGTTTTTTCGTTATGAGTCATGGGTCAAAGCACGAACGTGTGCACTCTGTGTGCACTCATGTTCCCGGAACGTCCCGCGTCATCCCGGGCTGAGTGCACACGGATCGCACACACAGCGGTCATCTCAGCGACCGGCATTGCCAGCACTGAATCCGACTTTTCCCGGTTGGACAGACTGGCATTGGCGCGACTGAGAGCGGGGTTTCGGAGGGTCGATTTCATGGCGAGTTTCACATTATTGCGGTCGGGCGCCTGGCGCGTTCAGGTTCGCCGGAAGGGTGCGTATGTCGCCGAGACCTTCCTGCGCAAGACCGAGGCCCAGGATTGGGCGCGCGAGGCCGAACTCGCCATCGATCGGGGTCTCAAACCGCCACGCCGCGGACAGCCTGCGCCCAAGAAGGGTCAGACCACGCTCGGCCATCTGATCGATCTCCACACCGCAGACATGAACGATGTCGGACGCGAGCTCGCGCGTTCCAAAAAGTTTGTGCTCGCTACCCTCAAGGAGCGGCTGGGGCGGCTCTCATTCGAGGCGCTCACACGCGAACGGCTCGTCGAGTACGGCCGCGAACGCGCCCGCGAAGGCGCGGGCCCGGCGACGCTCGCGATCGACTTCGCCTATCTCAACACGATCATCACCCATGCGGCGGCCGTGCATGGCGTTCTGGTCTCGGTTGAACAGGTCAAGCTCGCACGCGCGGCGCTGGTGCGGCTCGGCCTCATCGGCAAGGCCGACGAACGCGACCGTCGTCCAACCGAGGACGAACTCGATCACCTCACCGCGTTCTTGGATGGCAACCCAAAGCAACAGCTTCCGGTCGGACGCGTCGTGCGGTTCGCCGTCGCCACCGCGATGCGGATCGAGGAGATCACGCGCATTCGCTGGAATGACATCGATGAGCGCAAGCGCACAGTGATCGTGCGTGACCGCAAAGACCCGCGTCATAAGGACGGCAACCATCAACCTGTGCCCCTGCTCGCGGCCACCGGCTATGACGCGTGGGCCATCCTCAAGGATCAAGGCGCGATTACCGGCCATCTCGACCGCATCTTCCCCTACGATCCGCGCTCGATCAGCGCCGCCTTCCGGCGCGCCTGCCGCGAACTCGAAATCGACGATCTGCGCTTTCACGATTTGCGCCATGAAGGCACGAGCCGCTTGTTCGAGGCGGGCTTCACCATCGAACAAGTCTCGCTTGTGACGGGCCACAAGGATTGGAAGATGCTGCGCCGTTACACCAATCTGCGGCCGGAAAAACTGCACGACACCGCGCGCGAATTGCGAGAACGCGCCGAGGAAAACGCAAAGCGTCGCGCCGGCCAGTCTCGTCCACGGCGAAAGACTGACGTGCTGGCGGAAGAGTTGGAGTCGGACGATGAGCAGGACAGCTTGCGCGTCGGACGTAGTGCAAAGATGAGAGAACGCGCGCGGAGCAAGGCGCAGCAAGATGATGCGGTCACGGTTACGCAGACAAAACGCAAAAAGAGCGACCGTTAAGCCTGCAAGCGCTCTTCGACAAATCTATCGAGATCTTCGACGCGATAGACGATCGCGCGGCCAAGCCGGCTGAAGCGCGGCCCTCTTCCCGCTGAGCGCCAGTTAGCGAGCGTCTTCGGCGCAACGCCAATGTGGAGCGCCGCCTCACGCTCTCTCAAGTTCACCCGCTTCTGCGGCGGCATGGTCTGATGCCGTTCCTGGTTCTCCAAGCTCACGTATGGCTCCTTCGCTCACATCCGATACGGCCTCAATTGAATGTCACGGGTGACGAGGACGCGCACTGAAGCGCCCGCGCGTACGCGCAAGGTCGGGCGCACCTGAAGGTCGCGGTCGATGATGCGCCCGCCGGTGCGCGCGGCCTCCGCGGCTGCGGCGTCGCCTACACTCTGACCAAGGTTGTCACCATTGTCGTTTTGCGCGTTGTCGGCGACGACGCTCACGATCGCGGAAAGTCCAACCGCGCCGGCCAGACGGCCCAGATGATTGTCGGTCTGGTCGCGCAACCCCGAGGCGCCGGATGGATCAGCGCCTTGCATGCCACGCAGACTGATCGACCAGCCGTTCGGAAAGATGAGCCGGTTCCAGGCGAGCAGTAGTCTGCGATCACCATAGGATGGCGAGGAGCGATACTCGCCGATCAGCCGCGATCCCTGCGGGATGAGCAGATACTCGCCGCTGACGCTGTCATACACATTTGAAGTAACCTGAGCGATCACGCTCCCCGGCAGATCGGAGTTCAGGGCTGTCACCAGCGCGGCGGGGATCACCGAGCCTGCAATAACTTCATAGCGGGATCGCGGCGGCACCAGACGGGAGTCCAGCCGCGTCTCGTCTTCGCGCGCAGCACCGGGCGCCTGATCGCGGCCGGCGAAGATGATCGGAGAGGCGCGCGCAAGCGTTTGCGGATCAGGCGCGCCGGCCGGAGCAGCGCCAGGATTTGCGCCGCCGCCACGCCAGCTTGCGTCTTGCGGCGGCGACAGTTCGGCTGGCTGTGGCTGCGGGTGATCGCCCCAGACAATGTCCTGCGGCGGATCGAGCCGCCCCCCAGGCAGATCAGTCGCCTCATACTGGCTTGCGGCATTGCTGATGGATTCCGGAGGACCGCCCGCAGCAGCGACGGCCCCGGCCTCCGCCGCGTTGCGGCGCGGCCGATCGCTCAATCCGTAAAACAGCGCCAGCGTGACGACGGACGCTGCGGCTATCGCGCCGGCAAGCAAGACCTTGCGCGACAGTCGGCGCGGACTCGGCGCACGCGCACGAATGGAGAGGTCCGGCCCCACCCCCGGAGTCGATGGCGTCGGCGCTGATGCCAAAGTGCTCATCAGGGCCTCCCGATCCGGCGCGCGGGCGGCGCTTCATTCCGTTCGCGTTCGAGCCGCACGATGATCGGGGAACGCGTACCGAGCCGAAGCTCGGCAACATCGAAGACACGATCGACCATGTAGCGATCGCCCTGCAGCCGATAGTTCACCAACTCAACGCCTTCGCCGGTGATGACGAACAGCGGCGGCAGGTCGGTGGAGGATGCTTGCTGCGGCATCTCAATCCAGGTGCGCCGTCCATCGTCGAAGACGCGCGTCGGCAGCCAGAGCGGTCTTGTCCCGCGCGTCGTGCGGATGCGGTAGCTGAAATTGAGGTCGTTCACATTCGCGCTTGGCGCGGCGCGTTCGGGATAACACCAGGCGATCTCAGAGGAATAGGTCTGCCCCGATTGTGCGACCGCTTCGATCGTGTAGGTGCGGCGGCTGGTGACGAGCACGATGTTTGTGCGCAGATTCGCCGCTTGTGGCTTCACGAGCACAATCGTGCGTCCGTCGACTTCTGCTTCCGCCTGCGCTTCGGTCACCATCCAGCGCGCCGTATCGCCCGCAGCGACATCGTTCAGCGTTTCGCCCGGCTCCAGCAGGATCGCCGAAATGAAATTGGGATTGGCGTAGAGTTCGTAGATGGCGCCGGTCGCGTAGGTATAGATCTGGCGAGCCTGCGCGAAACTCTGTCTATCCGGCCGCTGGCGAGCCGCGCCATTGGCTGCTGCGAGCAACTCTACTGACGACTGCGCGCGTGCCCGCCGCGAAGCGACGGGTTGCGGCGCGCTGGCGTTGATTGCCGGACATTGGCTCTGCGCCTCCTGCGCGAACGCCATCGGTGGCGCTTCAGCCATGGCGACGAAAGCAGCCACGGCGAGCATTGATGCAATTCTCATCGCACACGGCTCCAGGAAAACTCGGAAATCAAAAGACCCAGTGGATTGTTCGCGACCTCGTCGGCCGTTCGTGGCGCTCTGGTCGTGACGGTGAACACACCCGAATAGGCCTGCCCGTCCGGCGAGCCGGTGGCGTTGGTTTCGCGCTCAATCCAGGACACTTCCCAGGCATGATCCGAGCGCTGGATGATGGAGCGGATATGCACTGTCCGTCCGATACGACCGAGACTGAGGAACGGGTCGTCCTGTCGTGCGAGTTCGGTTAGTTGCGCCGCAGCTTGCGGCGTTAGGAACTTGTAGGCCTCAAGCCAATTCTCGCGCAGCACCACGCCGTCGGTCGGAAGGCCGCGCACAAGCCGAACGAACCGGCCCAGATGATAGGCGGTCTGCGCATCATTGGGCCGCCAGTCGCCGCTGGCGGCGCGCACATTCATGACCTGTCCTTCCGGACTCACTTCGACGACATGAACGAAGGTGCGCTGCTGAAGCGCGACGACGGTCAGCGCGAGGGCCAGACCTGCCGATAGCGCCAGACCGGCGATCGCCATCATCCGCCAGGCGCGCGCCGAAATGACCGCCGCACCCATGCGCCGATCCCACTCCTGACGCGCACGCTTGTAAGGCGTGTCACCTTCCTCTCCCGCGTAGGATTGTGCGGGCGCCGTGAATGGCGTCTTCATGGATTGCTTCCCCCGGACGATGGCGATGATGGCGGTGGCGCAGGTTTTGGCTGCATGCCGGAATAATTGATGGGCTTCGGCGCGCCGCCGCCTTTGCCGCCGCCTCCGCCGCCACCTGACCTCGCTCTGCTGATTGCGCCGCCGGCGCGGCCGATGAGACGGCCGCCGCCTATCGCCATACGCGTCGCCACCACGCCGCCCGCGAGCGCAGCGCCGCCGCCAATCACGGTTGCGCCGAGACCGGCGCGAAACGCATCGGCGCCTGACAAGTGCGGCTGGCCTTGCACCACTTCGCTCGCCAACACCGGACCGAACCAAGCGAGCGCCATCACGGTCAGGCCGAACAGCAGCACGTTGAGCGCACCGCCTGCGTCGAGCGTCAGCGTCGCCGGGAGCGAATCCACAAAGGTGATCGAAATCGAGGCGACAAAGCCAAGAACGAAGAGCCGCACGGCGGACCCGACCACCCAGCCCAGGGGGCGCTCCGCAATCCAGGCCGTGCCGTTGAACACGCCCCAAGGCAGGGCCACAAAGGCTGCAAGACTGCCGAGCTTGAAGGCGATCAGCACGACGAAGAGCTGCAGCGCGAGCAGGAAGAAGCCAATCATCACGAAGAACGCCGCGACATAGATCGTAATCAGCGGCACGAAGTCGGTGATGATGTTCATGCCCTCACCAAGAACGACAGTGCGGCCAAACAATTCCGTGCCGATGCTGGCGATGCGTCCCGGATTGTGAAGATCGGCCAGAGTTAAAGACGAGCCCCCGGCGCGGAGCCCGAGCAGAGCGCCGGAATGATTGATGGCCGTGGCGATAGCGTTCCAATTGTTGATGAGGAACGCGAAGAAACCGATGAACAGCACCTTCCTGAAGAAGGGTGCGAGCGGCGCCTCCTGCATTAATGCCCATTGCATGCCGGCCAGAACGATAGAGATCGCGATAAGCGCGTTCAGCACATAGGTCACATCGCCCTGGATCAGCCCAAAGCCGTTGGAGGCCATGGCCAGGAACTGATCCAGGAAGGAATTGACCTGTGCGGGGTCCATGACGCGCGTTCCCTCAGAATGCGGTGCGTGCGGGCGTCAGATCGCCGCCGCGTTCCGTGGGAAAAGCGCGGCGCTGGATTTCGGTCGCGCGTTGCTCGCGCGCGAGACGCTCCATGCGCTCGGTCTCCACCGCACGACCCTGGGCAATCAGGAGCGCGTGAATTTCCGCCAACTGGCTCGCCTGAATGCCGAGGAGCTGGTTGGACGCTTGGATGGCGCCGGTTTGACCTTCGGCGGCGCTTGAGGATTGCAGCGCGCGGTCAATGCGCCCTCGCGTCTGGTCGATACGCTGCGCCGCGCGGGCTTCGGCTTCCATCGCCCGCTGGAGGCTTTGCCGGCTCTCGCGCATCCAGACGTCGGATTGGGACAGGACACGATCGAGATCGAAGTCCTCCCAGGTTTCCGGGTAAAGCGTGCGTAATTGCTCGCCGAGCTGGTTCGCCTCGAAGGCAATTCCTTGCACACTCTGAAACAGTGCACGCGCCTCGCCGATGGATTGAGAGAGCTCCGGCGACAATTGCAGCGGATTGCTTCGCAGCATCGCCGCCGCCTGCTCGATCTGCTGCACCTGATTGCGCAACTGCTCGACCATATGGCTGACCTGCAGAATGTTCTGGGCCAGGTTGCTCGGATCGATGACCGTGATCGCGCGCGCTTCTCGCGCTGGCGCGCCGACAAGGCCAAACGCCAGAATGGCGGCGCACATCATTCGAAACATCTTCCTCATTTCGCCCTCCTATTCCGCGGCCACAGCCGTTGCTTTGGCGCGCTTCAATTCCTGCTGAGGTGTTCGCATCGCCTCGAACCGGCGCACGGCGTCGGCGGCGTCGCGCTGACCGCGCAGTTCCAGCCAAGCCGCGGCAAAGCCGTTCCGGCCATGCTCGGCGAGCACACGATCAAACAGGGCGTGGTCTTCTGGCCGGGAGGCGCCGACAAACGCCAGCGCGGCCGGCCCAAGGCCCAGCTCGAACAAACGCCGCCCGTCACGGCTCACGAGATAGTAATCGCGCTTCGGCGTTGCGCCCGCGATGAGCTCGATCTGACGCGCGTTCAGGCCAAGCGCCCGGTAGAAGTCCTGAGAGTGCGGTTCGCGGGCGCGGTCATTCGGCAGGAAGATACGCGTGGCGCAGGCTTCGATGATGGTGGACGCGATCGGCGATTGCTCGACATCAGCCAATTCCTGGCTTGCGAACACCACCGCCACATTGCGTTTGCGCAGCGTCTTCAGCCAATCCTGGATCTGGTTGGCGAAGAACGCGTCCTTCAGAAAGAGCCACGCCTCATCGAGGATGAGCATGGTCGGGCGTCCGTCGAAACGGCGCTCCAGGGCATGAAACAGCACGCCCAATACTGCCCCAGCCGCCTGACGTTGCCGCAGTAGTTCGTCCATCTCGAAGGCTTGCACGGCGCCATGCGTGAGCGTGGAGGCGTCATGATCGACGAGCCGGCCAAATGGCCCACTCTGCGTGTAGGGCTGAAGCGCGGCGCGGGCGCTGGCATCCTGCACGAGGGCCGAGACGAGTGTGAGCGTGCGATCCTCGCAGGGGCGCTCGGCGAGCAGTTCGACGACACGCCAGAGTTCGGCGCGCAATTCAGGCGTCACGTTCACATTTGCGGCGGCGATGAGCCCGCCCAGCCAGTCGAGCGCCCAGGCCTTGTCATCGGCGCTTTCAAGATGTTCGAGCGGCTGAAGCCCCAGCGCACCATCTTCACCAAGATCGAAGAAGTCACCCTTGAGACCGAGTATAGTCGCGCGGGCCGAGCGTCCCTTGTCGAACAGATAAAGCTGCGCGCCGGGATAGCGCAGCCATTGCGCAGCCAGCGTCGCCAGCAGCACGGATTTGCCGCTTCCCGTCGGGCCAACGATCATGGTGTGGCCGACATCGCCGACATGAAGATCAAGCCGAAACGGCGTCGCGCCATCGGTCGCCGTCAGCATGAGCGGCGGACCATTGAGATGCGCGTTGCGCTCCGGGCCGGCCCAGATCGCGCTCAGCGGCAAGAGATGTGCGAGGCTTGGGCTGAGCAGAACCGGCCGGCGCGCATCAGCATAAGCTTGCCCGGGCAGCGACCCGAGCCAGGCTTCCACCGCATTGACGCTTTCGACCTGAGTGACGAAGCCTAGAGCGTCCGTGACCTGCTGAATCTGGCGAACCGATTCATTGGCCGCCTCTTCATCCGCCTCGGCGACGATAATGGTGAGCGTCGCGAAGCCGGCGCTGACCGCATCGGCGCCCAATTCCTGCAAAGCCAGATCGGCGTCCTCGGCCTGATTGGAGGCGTCATTGTCAACGAGCAGCGCCTCTTCGCGGAAGAGGGCCTCGCGCAGTAGCGTCAGCAAGCCCTTCCGCTTCGAGAACCAGCGCTTCCGAATGCGCTCCAATTCGCGGCGCGCATCCTCGCGGTCGAGTGGAATGAACCGGCTCATCCAGCGATAGGAGAGCGGCAGCCGATTGAGCGCGTCGAGCAGGCCCGGTTCGGTCTCGGTGACAAAACTCCTGACCGAAATCACCTTGAGATGCTTTGCGCCAAGCTTCGGAGAGAGGCCGCCAAGCAAAGGTGCGTCGCTCAGCAGCGCATCGAGATGAAACGGCGTATGCGGTTTGGCCACGCGGTGCGACCGGTCGGAGATGCAATCATGGAGATAGGTCAGCGTGTCTTCATCGCTGAGCCAGCGCGCCTCGGGACAGAATGTCTCCAGCAGCGCCAGCAAAGAATCCGTCTCTTGACCGTAGCGCTCAAGATGCTGGCCATAGTCGATTTGAGCTTTCGCCTCGGCGCCGCCCTCGAACAGGAATCCTTCCATCTTCGTTTGCCGCTCGGCCGGCGGCAGCCAGGTCAGCGTGAAAAAGTACCGACTTTCAAATCTCGCGCCCGCGGCCTCGAATACGGCGCGCCGCTCCTCATCGATCAGCCAGGAAAGCGCATCGGGCCAGACGCTGTCGGGATAGCCCGGCGCGGGCGCGCGGCGCGCTTCGACGTGCAGGCACCATCCAGAGCCAAAGCGACGAAGCGCGTTATTCAGGCGAGCGCTGACACCCATCAATTCCGAAGGCGTCGATGAATCGAGGTCGGGGCCGCGAAACGTGAGCGTTCGCTGGAAGGCGCCATCCTTGTTCAGCACCACACCCGGCGCCACCAACGCCGCCCAGGGCAGATAATCTGCAAGCTTGGCGCTTCGGTCAGTGTAGGAGCGGAGATCCATCATCGCTCAGGCCCCCAGGTACGAGGGCTTGG
>JBEAMJ010000093.1:0-44576 GCA_041166025.1 Pseudomonadota bacterium
GGGCCCGCCGGCAAGTCCGGCATATCGAGGCCGGACACATGTCTGCACCCGACCCACGCGCGCCTGCTTGTCCTTCAAAGATTCCACTTGCGTCGGAGGGGCCGTCCACACAGGCGGTTCAGCCTTCGCCCTCTTTCACTCTCTGGCCCGCTCATTAGAAGTTCGCGGGTCGGAAGAGCAGATCGCACCTTAGGCGCAACTAGACCGCTGGCAGATCATCAAGAAAAATTTTCACGTCGCCGAAGCGATTGCGCAGGCCGTCGACGATGCTCCTTGCTAGCGCCGTCGGAAACTTCTTCGGAAGGCTGTTGCGCGCCTGATCGATAGCTGCATCCGCGGCCTCATAGAATTCTTTGAATGCGTCCACTACAACGGCTTTAGGGAGGCCGGTGAGGTCAGCGGTTTCTAGAAAATGCCTGGGTACTATTTTGCTGACCACGTAGTGCCGGCCGTCACCAATAGCGACAGCCATCTTCATCCTGTTCAGCTTGAGCTGACCAGCGTCGACCGCGGGTTGGGCAGATAGCACATCGTAAATGGGCGTGAGGCGAAACCGCCCGCCCGGCTTTAGAAAGAGGCTGAAGTTCTTTGCGTGGCCGTCCGTGGCGCCAAGCAGCCAGAAGAGGATTTGCGTTTTCAGATAGAGGATTTGATCGTCTTGGGGTTGATCGCTTCCCTGCAGCAGATCGACCACCGCCTTTATCCCAGGGCCCCCGTCCCTTTCGTACTTGAGCCCGGACGCAACGGAGAGCGCTTGGCAGCAATCCTCTTGCGGCAGCCGCAGCAGCCGCTCGTCCCTCGTCCAATGCCGATCAAATCGTTCGACAACTAGCACGCGTTCCGCGCCAAAGTCGGCGATCTCGGCGTTGGCGACTGGCAGGCCGAACGCCCCCATCAGCTTTAGGCAGAAGAACTCGTTTTCCACGCTTTGCGTCATGTCGATGCCATTCGACAGGACGCCAATCTGCGGTTTCATGATGTGGGTTGTGGGAGTCGTGCCATGAGGTACGTGCCACCTGCCCTTCCAGAAAAGGAAGGCAGTCTTTTCTTGGGCTCCGGCCAACGACAGTCGAAATTCGTCATCTTCATCCATGCCGAGTGGATCGACTGCTAGCTGCGCCAGCTTTTCGGCGATCTTATCATCACTGATGGGCCGCCCCTGCACACTTCCGGCTGGGTCGGGCTTTTCGCCGGCGGGAAGAAATTGAAGCGCGCCGACGCAGTCCCGTCCAAGTTTTGCGAGGAGGCTGTAAACATCGGCTCCGTCGGCATGCACTCGTTCAGCCAGTCGTTTTTTGGTGACATCGCTATCCGGAAGCAGGTTGTCGAATACCGCAATGACCGTATCGCCTGTGTAGCGGTCTTCACGGAGCGGCATTGATAGCGAGACTGGAAGGGCATGTTGCCAGTCCAGCCAACTTTTATCGTATTGGAAATCGACGGCTCCGCTGGTCAGGCGGCGCAGTTGCCCGACGAGCCGATCATTCAGATAGACGTCTAGTGGAATGCGCGTGCGGCGGCGGGCCACTAGAATAGATCCTCGATCGTTTCAGAGCTCGTCGTGCGGCGCCGAACAACAAGTTCCAAGCCGAGCGCTGCTAGAACATCGGTGAGCGTTTGAAGCTGCGTCGCCGGTTCCCCTCCCTCGATTGCGGAAATGGTCGCCTGGCGCAGCGCTGCTTTCGAACCGAGTTCGGTTTGGCTGAGCCCACTAAGTCGGCGGAACCGTCTTAAGCTGGCGCCGATCTGCGCTGGGGTCCTAGCGATTTGCTCCACTTTTGCCTCCTGCTGAAACATTATACGGGAGAGCGTATTAAAATGCAATATGCGCGAGTGCGTATATTTCCGATTTATACGCGAATCCGCATAACCAGAAAATATGCGCGAACGCGTATAAAGGGACTTTCGGTGCTCAGGCCATCACTGGTCGCTGGGGCTGACCTGCCCCAGGATTTTCGAACCAAGCACGCACGAGTGTCTGCTTCGGGCCCCATCCGCGACGTTCAGGCGCCGTCTATCCATCTTTTCCAGATACGCGATGAGCTGTCTTGGCTGATCCGTCTGGCCGAGTGCGTAGGAATGTCGGTGGTGGAGTGGCCATTGACCACGCCGGACGTCTTCAGCAATGCCAACACGGAGGCGGAGCTGGAAGGTCTGCAGGCCTTTGCCTGACGAAGGAAAACGCGAAAATGGTGACCTAGGAGTCAGCCGTGAGACGGTCTCGCGGGCTTAAGAACGCTAGCTTTAGTAAGCATTCTCGCTAATAAGATATATGGCGGTTTTCTTTATTAGTGCATCGCGCTAATAAGGCTCCGATTATTACGGAGCCAGCGTGCCAAAGACCGCAAATCCGCGCCTCGGGCGCTATGTCAGCACTGCTGTCGCTGGCGAAAAGGTCCGGGCATTTGTGCCGCCGCCCTTGCCGCCTGTGCCGCAACTCGACCTCCTATCACTCTTGGGACCTCTCAGCGAAGCCGATCGAGCGGTGGGGCGATTAGACGGCATCACGGCGCTTGTCCCGGACACTAGCCTCTTCCTCTACATGTACGTGCGAAAAGAGGCGGTCCTGTCGTCCCAGATCGAAGGGACGCAGTCCACGCTGCACGATCTCCTGCGCTTCGAAAGCGACGCGGCAGCTGGCGCACCGGTCGACGATATCCGCGAGGTCTCCAACTACATCGCGGCGATGGAGCATGGACTCGCTCGCCTGTCCAAGCTGCCCCTCTCGCTAAGGCTGATACGCGAGATGCATGAGAAGCTGATGGCGAGCGGCCGGGGCATGACGAAGCAGCCAGGCGCTTTTCGCACGTCGCAAAATTGGATCGGGGGCACACGACCCGGCAATGCGATGTTCGTCCCGCCCCCTCCGCAAGAGGTAATGCCTGCGCTCCATGGTTTAGAGTCATTTCTGCATGACAAGAAGGATCGCTTACCGCCTTTGATCAAGGCAGGCCTCGCACACGTGCAATTCGAGACCATACACCCATTTCTCGACGGCAACGGGCGCTTGGGTCGTCTCTTGATCACGCTGTACCTGTGCGAACGCGGTGTCCTGCGTGCGCCGCTTCTTTACCTCAGTCTCTACTTCAAGCAGCACCGCGAGACTTACTATCGCCTGCTACAAGAAGTACGCGAGCGAGGCGCCTGGGAGGCGTGGCTCGAGTTCTTCCTCGAGGGCATCGCCGACACCGCAAACCAGGCGTTCCAAACTGCCAACAAAATCGTTGCGCTGTTTCAAGAAGACCGCCAGCGGATTGGCGCAGAAGCCGCCGCACCAAACTCCGTTCTCCGCGTACATGAATTGCTACAAACCAGCCCCTATGCGACAGCGCCAGGAGCGCGGAAGAAAAGTGGGCTGGCTCTCCCTACGGTCAATGCTGCGCTCGATCAGTTGGTGAAGCTGGGCATGGTGACCGAGGTGACTGGCAAGAAGCGCGGACGCGTCTACGCCTATCGTCGATACCTCGACCTTCTAAGTGATGCGGCTCCGAGCGATGATCCATAGCGCTGCTCAGTCGGCGTCCACTGACGCGGTGCAAATTCGCTGGCGGAGTGCTTCGGGCGCGGGACGGTGAACCGGCGCGGAGTCAGGGCGTCGATAGGAGCGCTTCGACTTCAGCGTCAGTGAGCTTGCTACCCTCGATGCGGGTGGAAGAACCGATGCTCTTGATGGTCGCTATGCGGCGCAGCGCCGACAGGCGCTCAGGCGCAAGCGTACCAAGGGCGCACCACGCGCCTTTGAACTCATCGACTTCTGCGATGAGGCCGAGGATTTCGTGCGTGATTTCGATTGTGTTGGTCTTGAGTGCCGTACCCGCATTTGTACTCATAAATACCCGTAAAGGCGAGTTTTCTTGCTCGATACCCAAAAAATGACCCGCAAATACCCATATATGCCCTGAATGGGCCTCTTTCCGTCAGGCGCCTCTGAACAGACTCGCCGCGATGTCGCCGGCAATGACATTCGCCGCAGCGCGTAAGTGCGTGTCGGCTAGGTGTGCATAGCGTTGGGTCGTTGACGCCTGGCGATGTCCGAGGGTGCCCTCGATGAGCGGCAACCCCACGTCGCCAGCCGCCCACTTCAGGCCGACAATGTTGTCCCGTTCCTGCAAAGCAAGATACCGACGATGAACGCGCCCGGGACCAGCAATATCCCCCGACAATCGGCTGCGTAGAGCATCGTGTCAGGCTCGATCCCGATTGTTCAGCATTGAACCGGCGGCAAGACGCGCCCGCCGCGTGCGATGACGCCAGCGAGAAGCGACCACAAGGGATCGTCGGCATTCTGTGCTCGCGGCCCGCTTGGTCCGGCGATGTCCACGTACCCAGGAGAGCAGAGGTCTGCGCCTGCTTCGGCCTCTCAAGTGTCACGTTCACGCCTGCGCTCGAGGTCATCTTCGCCTCTGGCGAAGTCGCGGCCCTTGTCGGGATCGAACAGACGCCTGAGCATCTCGCGGACGCCTGAGCGTTTGCCGTCTCGTCGATACGGGCGGCGTCAACACCGCAGGAGCAGTATCGCCACGATGATCTCTCCGACAGCCAGTAGATGCCTGCGAGGTTCGAGCGGCCAGGAGGAACCAAACTGGCTCAGTATCCGCGGAACTTTATGGCAAAGCCGCTCTTCGGCCCCCGGCGCGTTCGATCAGGGAACTCCAAATCGACCCAACAAGGGATTTCCGCACAACAGAAAGCCAATTCAGAGTCGAATCCGACGACGAGTGGGCCGGTATCTGCCAGCGGGAGCAAGTGTCCACGCGGGTGGGCGCCCAGCACGATGTCGAACCCTTCGCGGTCGAGATCGACGGCGAGGATACTGTTCGCGCAGGCTCGAAAGCGATGAAGCCCACTTTCGCCTCGAGCACCCGACCAGAATTTCGGAGCGATTTGATCGCCTCCGAAACGCGGGTCGAGCACTCCGCACGGCTTTGCCGCCTCCGGAAGAGCTCCGGCTTCGACAGGCTGAGCGCAGCGGCCGCGGTCGTCCCAATCGCTGGCAATCAGCAAGGATCAGAACCCACGCCAGTCGACGCGGATGCTCTCGACATAGGGACGCCATGCGCGAAAGGCGGGGGCGTCCGACATGATGTGGGTGGAATCGACCAGGGCACGGTCGTGGCGAAAGGAGGGGTGATAGCTGCAGGTGATCGGTAGGTCTGCGTGGTCCTTGTCGAGGACCGCGCCGCCGCCGGTGGTGACGCTATGGCGCCAGAAGGTGAACGGGGCGCCCACTGCCTTTTCCACGGCGGCCGCGGTGTCGCCCATGCCGACGCCATTCGGTAGCGCCCAGGTCGAGGCGGGGCTGTCGATGATGATCGCGTAGATGCGCCATTTGGGCCCATCTTCTTCCCATGACTGGAAACTGATCCTGAATGTGCGGCGCGGATCGTCCGGGAAGGCGGTCCACGTCTCTGGATCAACCTCGCGGAGATTCTGCGGACCGAGCACCTTGCGCAGATCGTCCGGCGACATGTCTTCTCGCAGGCGGGAGCAGATCTCTTCGAACGACCGCCGCGTTTCCACGGGAACCGGAACGGGTAGCGGAACTCCGGTCGTGGGCGCAGGACGGTCGCGGCGCCAACGCAGGGAGAGGCTGCTCAGGATCCCGTATTTCGATGGGCTTGCGTCAGCGGGCATGTCCGGCGGCGTTTCAAAAGTGGCCGAGTAGATGCAGCCATCCCGATCAAGAGCGCCCTTGTTCCAGTCGATGCCGCCATCCACTTCGCGGAACGGATTCCCGTTCGCCTGCTGCACGGCCGACCAGCTGTCACCGAGACGTATGTCATACAGGCGCCATTTCCCGGGATTGCCGGCGCCGCTGTTGATGTCGAAGCCGATGATCGCGTTATCGACGTGCTGGCTCCGCACCGGTCCAAGCTCAAGACCTTCTCCAGCGCTGACAAAGAGATTGCCCTCTTCGTCGAGGAAGGCGCCGTCACCGAAAACTGCGCGAAGCTCATCGAAGGACGCGTCGGGGAGAAGCGCAGCGCACACCCCTTCGAGGCTGGTCAACTCCCGCGGCGGTGTAGCAGAAGCGGACTGGGGCGCAGCCAGACCCGGCGCTGGCGTCGGCTGTTCCAGTGCGGCGCCGGGCTGCGGGCCGGGCGCCTGAGGCGAGCAGCCCGGCGGCGCCAACATGGCCGCTCCAAGCATCGATGCCGCCAGCAGCCGCGGGAACTCTTGCATGCGTGTCGTCCCCATCCTGGCGCGCTGGTATGCTCCGGATGTATTCTGCCGCGGCGCCTGCAACGCGCAAGGCCAGACCGCATGACGCGTTTCGGCCGACCGCAACGGGCCCCACGTTCACGTGGCCTGATCCGGTTTTCCGGCCCTGCTCCACGCCCTTGCGGCATTCTTGCAGATGGCGGGGCTGCCCGTGAACCGCCGGTCTCTTATCACAGGCGGCGAGGCGGGAGATCGCTCACTAACCGCCGTCCGGTTCATCGCCTTCTTCGTTGACCCAGCCAATTTCCAGACGCTGAAGAAAGGACAACGAAAGGCCCTTACCCTGCCGGCGCGAGAGAATCGCGCCTCTCATGTTTGCCCCGTCAAATCTGCAATTGGTGAAAGCAGAAAGACGCAGATCGGCGGACTGGAGATTGGAAGAGCGGAAGGACACGTTCTCGAACTGCGAGGCACGAAGGTCGGAGCGGCTGAGATCTGCCTTGCCGAAATCTGCATCGACAACATCGTTCCAGCACAGCGTTGATTCGTTCAGGTCGGTATTGACGAAGGAGGCCCTCCTGATCTCGCAGTGCCCGAAGAAGGTGCGCGGGAGCGTTAGCCCCGAGAGATCACCCTCCACAAGCGTGCGGAAGAAGTTGACGCCCAGGGGTTCTTCGTCGTCGTGGCGTGGCCTGTGGTCCGGGATTGGAGGAACGGGGGTCAAGTTCAACCGAAGGCACGAGGCCTCATAGCCCAAGCGCTCGACCAACGTTCCGCCCTCTCAGTTGTTGAAGGCATCGATAGATACCCGGCCGCGTGCGGTCAATTCAGCGGCTGATCGCGTGACCACTTGCCGCCGCGTGCTCGCCGATTCCTGAATGTGGTGATCTGCCAGGGTCCACCAGCTGTGACCGCTCGCCGCTTGAGGCGGCGAAGCGTTCTGCACGGTCCGCCTCCTCAGGGCGCCGGATACGCGGCCCCTCAGGAAGGTCTGTCTCAGGGTTTGGGGCTTCAGTCCCTGCGAGGGAGAATGTGGCGTTGAGGTCTCCGCTTCGCCTGGACCACCACGTGACGCGAGGCTGGACCCCGTTTCCCTCGCAATGGACGGCCCACTTGTTGGCGCTTGTGGACGCAAGGCCGTGTTCTGCAGCTCCGCTGTCGACGCAAGACCGCCCGGCCGCTTCAAACTTCACTGCATGAGCCCGCAAACAAAGCGGCCGCCCCGCCGCAGCGGGTGGAGTCTGCACCGGGCACAACAGGCAGCAAGGATCCGGGACGTCACAGGTTCAGGCTGGAAACAATTGGCGCGCAACGGCATAGATTCGACCCGTCTCAGCTGATGCACCTACCGGAGAACACTCATGCTGTTCATGATCATTGAGCGGTTTCGGGATGCAGACATGGTCCCGATCTACAAGCGCGTGCGTGAACACGGCAGAATGCTGCCTGAGGGTCTGACTTACATCGATTCATGGGTAGAACCGAATTTCAGCCGCTGCTTCCAGCTGATGGAGTGCGCCGACCTCAGATTGCTGCAGCAATGGATTCTGCAATGGCGCGGGACGGGCGCGACCTTTGAGATCATCCCCGTGGTCGGCAGTAAGGACACCGCTGAGGTTGTGACCCCACATCTCGACAAGTGCTGAATGAACCACCGCCCGGTGGCAGGAACAGGTCCCGGTGACGCTGGACCAGGCGATGTAATGACCGGGCCTGGGCGATCGATGGCTGCCGGCTGCCCGCGACCTGCTGATCAGGCTCCAGCTCGCACAAAGCGTGTCGTCTGAGCTATGCAGGCCTCGCAACGATCATCCGTGCCGCTCAGTTGTACTCCCACGACCACGGCATTGCGGTTTCGCCAAGAATGAAACCTACCATCGCGGGATAGATGAGCTCCGCGCGTACACTATTGGCGAGCAGCACGACGCAGCGCCGACGCGCCTCGTGGCAAACAGCCATGTTACCCGTCCAGTCATTGTGGCCTCCCTTGAAGAACATTTGCCAAGAGGCGTCGCTGAACGTGACCAAGCCCAAGCCCGCGGAGAGTTTGATTGCCCGGTATGAGGGTCGCAAGCGCAAGACACCCCAGCAAAACAAAACCAGCGGTCAGAAGGTCGTCCCTGCGCATGCCCCCCCGGACTGGACGATACTTCTCGACGTTACCTGTCTGGACAGATTTGAACAGAGCAGCGTCGAGCCGCTACACGTTGCTCGGTGTCGGCTGCTGCACCGCCGAATGCCAACTCTGACGCTCGGGCTGAGTCGATCCAGAAAGGGTCAGTCAATGCAACAGGACCGCGCTCCCGGCGACTTCTGTCGCAAAACCTGCATGCCATCACCTTCTCGTCGTGAGAGATCCCGCTTGAGGGACGTCATCAACGACCCAATGCCCGCTACGGCCGCGGAAGTTCGCTCAACACCTGCTGGAAATCGCGTGCCAGCTGCGTACAGCCATACTGGTCCGCATCGATGAGATAGTTTTCCAGCCGCATTTTCACGCGCTCATAGGAATCGCGCGCCTTGCGGGGCGCATCTTCGTCATCGCCCGCGGCGAGTTCCGTCAGAGTCATGACATAGCTGTCCATGAGGCTGGTTGCGTCTGAATCAAGCTTGGCGCACCGGCTGTCGGCGTATGAGACAGACGGCGATGGCGATGGAAACATTGGAGCGCTTGGCGCGCTGGCTATCCTGCCATCGCCGGTTATGCGTGGCTTGTAGGCGCCGCTGGCGATGGCCTCCTGGCGCACTGCGAGACTGCCCCACTTCTCATCGCATGCGGCGATGGCGGCGGAATAATCGAACGCACCGCTGTCAGCTTTCGAACTGAGTTCGCGGAACCAGACACCATAGTCCTGGCCAAAGGCGTCTTCTCCCATCGCAGCTGTCGCGAAGGGATAGAAGTCTTCGTTTTTCCTGCGCGCGGCTGCACTCGCCTCGCGGGGCGCAGCCATCCCGTACTGGATCTCGTAAACGGCCAGGCAGTAATCGGGCGCGAGCTCTTCCGGGATCTGAGCCTCGGCAACGCCTGCGAACACGACCCCGGCGAGCACCGCCAGGATGACCCGAGCCTCAATCATGGGCAACAACCCCTCTGAAATGCTGCAAAGTCTAGCGGCGAGCCCGGCCTTGCGCCAAGGGGCAGTGTGGCCCTGCTCCCGCTTCACTGTTGAGCTTGTGGTCTGGGACTAGGGAGCATTGGTCTGACTGCGTCAGATTAGCCACCGGTTGCACTTCGGCCGGCTTGCCTGGCATCCTGCAGCGACAGGCGACATGAGCCACGCCATTCAGGGCTGCTCCTGGCGCCCCGGTCGCAGGCGCCGCTCCTTGTTCCCCGGTGCCCCGATGTCCGCATCTCGTTGCATGCTCGCTCTTGGCATTCTAACTTGGCGAGCTGTGCGACAAGCTGCAGAGATCTAGTTCGGTCGGAGTGCCTGTGACGCCTCAGCTTAAGCACCTGATGGACGTACGCGTGGATGTCGGCGCACCTTGCGTGATTTCTGAAGGAACGCCAGGTCGTCGGTTCATCCCGATTGTCGGTGGCGTGGTTGAGGGCACTCTGAGCGGCGTAGTTCTGCCAGGTGGCGGCGACTGGCAGAGCATCGGGCCCGACGGCATGCTCGATATAGATGCGCACTACACCCTTGATGTTCGCGACCACGGAACCGTCGAAGTGCAATCGCAGGGCGTTCGCTCTGCCAATCCTGCAATTCTGGCGGCTCTGGGACGCGGCGAGCCTGTTGATCCATCTCAGTACTACTTCCGCACGTTCATACGTCTGAGGACCGGCGCACCGGGTTTGGCGCGGCTCAACCACCACCTCTTCCTGGCGATGGGCGCGCGAGAGGCTGGCGCAGTACGTCTCAGTGTCTTTGAAATCGGCTGAGCGAAGGATCGCCGCTTGCTTCAGCTACGGGGTGTAGCTGGCTTTCGCATTGAGCGCCGCCGGATCAAACCCGGCCACTTTCTTGTAGTCTGCCGCGATCGCTGCTCGTTCTGACATTGGAAGGCGTGTATCGAGATCATCTTCTGGATTGGGGGCGCGCTCCTGAGCCAGATCCATGACCTTGTCAGGCCCCTGCGCCCTGTTCATGAGGACAATGCGCGAGGTTGCCTCCAGACGTTCTCCTTCATACGCGGCCAGCGCAGTATCCACACTGTTTGCCGTGCGCAGATGGTAGGCCAGCGCCCGGGCGTCGATCACTGCCTGCGTCGCGCCGTTCGACCCGATGGGATACATCGGGTGTGCAGCATCCCCGATCATGGTGACGCGACCAAAGGACCAGCGCGGGATCGGATCGCGATCGACCATCGGGAACTCGTAGACTGAACCGGCGCTGCGGATGATCTCCGGCACATCGATGCCAGGCCAACGCCAGTCTGCGAACGGCGCCAGGATATCTTCAGGTTCGCCCCGCTTGTTCCAGTCCTCCTTGCCCGGCGTCTCACCGCTTTCAGCTTTGAGATCGCAGATCCAGTTGAGCAGTGTTTCGCCAGTCTCAGGGTCATGCCGGATCGGGTAAGCGACGAACTTCTGGCGCGAATGTCCGGCCCAGAGCATTGATGGTCCCATCGCAAAGTTCGAGAGCCGGGCTGTTGATCGCCAGAGCGTCACGCGATTCCATTTTGGCATGCCCTCGTCGGGATAGAATTTCCGGCGCACAGCAGAATGTATTCCGTCCGCAGCTATCAACAGGTCGGCGGTTTCCTGTCCGGCGGCCCCGCCAGTCCGGCTGGAGAAATGTGCGGTGACCGACCCATCGTTCAGTTCCAGATCGGCAAGTGAGCGATCGAACCTTACGGCATCGGACCCGAGCCGCTCGATCACCCTGGCGAGCAGCAGCATTTGCAGCTCGCCGCGATGAATCGCGATTTGTGGCCAGGCATATCCAGCAGCCATGCCACGCGGCTCGCGCCAGATTTCGCGGCCATATCGCGTGAGATACCGGAGTTCCTGGATGTCCACGCCAACGCGGCGCATGTCGTCAAGCAGCCCGAGGGCCGTGAACTCTCGCATCGCGTGCGGGAGGACATTGATCCCCACGCCAAGCGGCGCTGGCTTGCTGACAGCCTCAAACACAATCGGCCTGAACCCGACAGCGTGCAGGCTCAGAGCGGCTGTGAGGCCAGCAATTCCAGCCCCTGCAATCAATATCCGCATGAAGCGAGCCCTCGCGTGGCGAAGCATGCCGGTGTCGATTGGTAGTTGCTATTGCAGGACTGACAAGACGATGCTCGCTTCTCTCAGCCCTTGCGTGCGACGACCGCAACGGTGAGGCGCGCGATGCAGGTCGGCCTGCCCTCGTCGTCCTTGAGCTCAATTCCCCAAACCTGGCTTGTCTTGCCGAGATGGAAGGGGCGCGCCACGCCCGTTACGAATCCGTCGCGCACCGAACGGAGGTGGTTCGCGTTCACTTCCTGACCAACGCAGAAAAATCTCTCTGCATCCACGCAGAGATTTGCGGCAACGCTGGCAAGAGTTTCGGCAAGAACGACAGAGGCGCCGCCGTGCAGGATGCCCATGGGCTGCCGCGTTCGTGCATCCACCGGCATGCGCCCTTCCAGCCAGTCGGGACCGCTCGCGGTGACCTCGATACCGAGATGGCCGTTTATGTCGGTCGCATGTCGTGCGTTGAGCGCCTCGAGGTCGACTCGGCGAAACCAGATCACGTTGCTCATGAACCCAATCAGCCAGGTTTAAGTGTCGCCTGCCCCTGCGCGGCGCCAGATGGCAGCTGGCTAGGGTGTTTCGCCCCGTTTTTCCAGATCGCGCGCTCCGGAGAGGATGGACGTCATGGCGTAATTACCCTCATGGCAAGCATACTCATAGACGACGCCCGCCAGAGGCTGGAATGTGTACTCACCGCCCCACGACCTGTCCCACATCTCGGGATCTTCGACTTCGAAGCGGTACAGGATTTTTCCTGGCGAAATCCGGGTGAACCACTCCGTCACCTTGAGGTTTCGCCAGGAGCCAAGGAAATTCTGAGCCTCAGGGAGGTTGATGGTCTCGACCACCAGAGAGTTCCCTTCGTAACGGCCGATGGAATCGCCATTCCAGGGCCGTAGCCCGTCCTTCCGGTGGACACCATTGAGGCGAACGATGCGGACGTCGTGGATATGTTCGACTTCGATCATGACGTGCTCGGCTGTCTGCACGATCTGATAGTTGTTGTTGTAGTAGCCGTTCGGGAGCATCGGCGGGGGAGCGTTGCGGGCAAAGCTGATGCAACGGTCGTTCAGCGGACGAACCTCGTAGCTGTCGTACTTGTCGCTGGCGATGCCCGCCACCTGTCTACCCGATCCCGCAGGCTTCTGGGGGTGCGCCTTTGGCGGCGGAAAGAGTCCATTCGGCGTCGTAAGGATCGAGGTGCGGTATTCTCCATTGATCTCGAGCATCTGAGTCCCGGGATCGAGCCAATAGGTATTGTAACCGCCCACGTCGCCGCCAGATTCTGCGAAATCGCCGCGAGCAGCGATGAGCTGGGCATCCTTGGCCTTGTCCTCGGCATTTCCTGGCAGAGAGTTGGTATCCGAAACGATGCTGTCGCGCGCCTCAAGTGCAGCCGCGAACGTCTGCTCCCTGCTCCTGGCCTCTTCCCGCGTCAGCGCTGCCTTGTCGCCAAACCTGGGATCGCGTGTCAGCGGGGTCAGCGTCACGTTTGTCCAGAAGCCGCCCAGATCGGGCTGACCAAATACGTTTTTTGAACCGACGGGGTCTGCCGAAATGGGTGCTGGCGTGAGGGGTGCGCCGGCGCCGGCATTCGCAGGCGTCTGGGCGACGGACTGCTCGCTTCCGATCGCGCAGAGCGTTGTTGCGGCCAAAAACAGGATAACCCGCTTCATTGGAGAGCCTCCTCAGGCCACTGGAACGTGTCTACTCCGAGCATCGCCGAGCGACACGAAAACAGGCTTCGCATAAAAAATGAGTACACTCAACTATTTTGAATTGACGCGGGCGGAGAGGGGCAAGCACTGTGCCAGCGAAGCGGGACAGATGCGCCGGAGGAAGGGATGGTCGAGGCAGCCCTGGGGCGTCGCGAACAGAACAAGCTGGACAAGCGAAGGCGTATCCTTGCGGCTGCTCGCACGCTGTTCATGCGCAAGGGCTTTGATGCGACCACGTCCCAGGAGATTGCGGATGCCTCCGGGGTGGCCGGGGGCACGGTCTTCACGTATGCACGGACAAAAGAAGACCTGCTGATCCTCGTTTTTCATGAGGAGATGGCGGCACTGGTTGAAACAGCCTTCAGATCGTCACGCCGTCGCAAGTCGCTCCTGAAGCAGGTGGCGACGTTCTTCGATGCAATCGTCGCCTACCATGAACAGGACATACCGCTCGCTCGGGTGCTGATGCGACAGCTGGGATACGTCGCAAGCCCGGAACAACGCGGACTGGTGTCGGACCTGATGGGTCGGTTGTTCGGGAGGCTCGAGCAGCTCTTTGCTGATGCAACGGATCGGGGCGAACTTTCGGCAGATTTCGCCACAGCGCCCGCCGCTCGCGCAGCGTTTGCAATCTACTATCTCCACCTTGGCGCAATGCTGAACGGCTATATCGATCGGCCGCAGTTTGACCGCGTTCTGCGAAGCGATCTGGAATTCCTGCTCTCAGGAAGGCGACACGAACCCGTTCCTCGTGACCATGCATTGCGCCCTGCCCACAAATCGAGAAACCATCTGTCAGACCCCTAGTCGCACACCACGCCCCGGGCGCCACCTCGCAGGTCGCACCTACCTCCGTTGGACCTCATACGGCGTGCTCGCGCGACAGGCGGTCAAGTCCCGTGGCTGGGAAGCAAACCTCAGGTTATGGCTTGGGCACGCTCTGAAGCGCCTGGCTCTTGCGGTCCACCACGGACGCTCGAAACCGACGGCCTGGAGCCATTTTTGGGAACACATCCTGGAGCACCACCTTGTCCAGGTTCAGCTCCGCCCACCGGCAGGTCCAGCTCGACCTGCTTCAACGCCGCAGCAATCCGTTCCGCCGAAGATCGCTTCCGCTTCTCACCCGGCACTTCCTCCTCTGGACATCCATCGGGGAAACCAACGTACATGCGGACCACGTTCACCGGTTCATCTCACAATGAAAAATCCGAAGCGATATCGTCGCGAAGAACATCCGAAGGATGCGTCCTGGCGACGAGCTTGACAGCTCCCAACGACGCCATGATCTCTGGCCGCAGGCACAACTCAAGGACGAGACGGCGCGTGCACCATCTGGCGCAGATCAACATTGCCCGGTTTCGGACGCCGATCGAGCAGCCTGAGAATATCGGATTTGTCAGTCAGCTGGATCGCGTGAATGCCGAGGCAGAGAACCAGCCGGGCTTTGTCTGGCGGCTCACGGGTTCAGGCAACAATGCCCTGGACCTAAAGGCCTTCGACGACCCAAACGTTGCGGTCAACATGTCTGTCTGGGAGGATGTGTCCTCACTGCATGCATTCGTCTATCGGCACCCGGCCCATCTGGACATCATGCGCCGCAGGCGGGAATGGTTCGATGCGCTCGATTTCCACATGGCGCTCTGGTGGGTGAAAGCCGGCCATATTCCCACGATCACTGAGGGTCGCGCACGTCTGGACACGCTGGCCGCAAACGGGCCGTCGCAAGACGCCTTCCTCTTCAACTCCATCTTTCCCACCCCGCGGTAGTCCAGCGATCAGCGCGGGAAGACTCCTCGTATTGGTCATGTCGATCTGGCGAATGATGGGCCTGCGACATGCAGATTCCACGCGTGCGCGTGAGGCGCGGATCGCGGCTCGACTCAGCAGGCGCCGGTGAACATTGAACGCGTTGTACACCGCAGCGTACGGATCAAGGAAACGCCGCGCAGAAAGCAGACTCCTGAAGTCCTGCATCTTTCACTTTCGTCTTCGGATACTGAGGTGCCGGTTCTCAGCACGGTGTTTTGGCGCAGACTTCCGAGTCGATGCAGGTGGCCGAGATCTAGGCGTTGCAGCGCTGCTCCGCAGGATCGCAATCTATCGGTGACGATGATCTCCAGCTCGAGATACTGGTTGTTCAATAGTCGTCGCACGAATCAAAGCGCTGCTCCAGGATCGCGCCGTCTTTGCGCGATCATGTCCACCACCTCCCCATCATCCTTGATGGCGCGCCAGATCCACACACGTTCACCGGCAATCGTCGAGACCGTTTCGTCGAGATGCCAGTGCAGCGAGGGCGGTTGTTTGCGATGGCCAAGGTCGTCAGCGATCTTGGGACCAAGCATCACAGTCTAGGCGCGGATGGTTTCGCAGCTCAGATCTGCGTCACGATAAGCAAGCATCTCTTCAATATCATGGAGACGCAGCGTGAAGCGAAAATAGAGACGCATCGCGCACTGAATGACAGCTGGCGGAGGCAGGCTAACGAAGCTCTGACAACACCGATCTAGCTGGTAAGGCCTGCCGTCAGGAAGTCGATGAATGCGCGTGTTTTCGCCGGAAGCAGACGGGTCGTCGTCAGCGCATAGACATCCGGAGCAACGTGCGACCACTCAGGCAGAACGCGCACGAGTCGACCGCTTGCAACGTCTGCCTCCGCCATCCGTACAGCAGTCCAGAAGATCCCGGCGCCCTCGACCGCGAGATGACGAAGCACGCTGAGGTTGTTCGCAACGATGCGACCCGTCACCGCCACAGTCTCAATCTGGCCACCACATATGGCCCGCGCCTGCCATTCCTTGTTGTGCATGCTGAGACATTCATGCTGGCCGAGATCGTGCGGCGTTTGCGGCGCGCCTCGCTCACTCAGGTAACTTGGCGCCGCATAATATGCTCGCTCAAAGGGCCCCAGCCTCCGCGCCACGAGATTGGATTCCTTTGGTTCGCCAATTCTGATCGCGACATCGACGGAGCCGGCAATGAGATCGACGTGCTGTTGTGTCAGATCAAGGTCCACGCGCACCTGTGGATAGCGCCGGATGAAATCGAGCAGAATCGGAGCGACGAAATGGACGCCAAAATCCGCCGTCGTCGAGACGCGAACCAGCCCGCTTGGCTCGGCCTGCAGATGGAGCATGGCGTCATGCGCAAGCTGGGTCTCGCGAATGATGCGGTCGCAGTACTCAAAATACAGCTTGCCCGCGTCCGTCAGTTCAACGCGGCGGGTCGTCCGATTGAACAGCGGCGTTCCGATGTCACGTTCCAGTTCCGCGATGCGGCGGGACACGGTGGCATGAGGAATACCGAGCGCTTCGCCGGCCCTGCGAAAGCTTGAGGCGCGCGCGACCTCAACAAAGAGCGGCATGTTCTTCAGGCTATTCATGGCCTCATTGTGCCATTTTTGGACCAGTATTTCCCATTTTGTCGACTTTATCTCATTCCGACGACGCTTACGAGTCGTTGCTCGACCAGCAGCCGGACACCACGGCGCCTGGCGGGGAGACGCACCATGACAATGACCAAGGCAATCGACCGGACGCCTACCGGATCCCGCCCCATCAGAGCCCTGCTACTTGCGGCCTCGAGCGGCATCGCCTTCGCGGCCGCCGGAGTCGTCAACGTCGCTGCGGCCCAGGAGACGGGCTCACAGACCGGCGAGGATGCGCTGACGCGGGGCGATATCGTCGTGGTGACGGCCCGGCATCGGGAAGAAGATGTCCAGGATGTGAGCGCGGCGGTGACCGTGCTGGGGGCCGAGTTTATCGCGCAGTCCGGAACAGACAGTATTGACGATGTGGCAAGGCTCGTCCCGAGCGTCCAGTTTGCGAACTACAATCCGCGCAATTCGCAGATAAACATCCGTGGCCTCGGGAGTGCTGCAAACCTTGCGAACGACGGACTTGAACCCGGTGTCGGCTTCTACGTCGATCAGGTCTACTATGCCCGTCCGGCGACCTCCACGTTTGACCTGATCGACATCGACAGCGTCCAGATTCTCAGAGGCCCGCAGGGCACGCTCTATGGAAAGAACACAACGGCTGGCGTCATCAGCGTCAGCACTGCAGCGCCGACCTTTGTCCCTGAAGCAGCCGCAGAACTCTCTGCCGGTGAAAACGGGTACGGACAGGTGAGACTCAGCTTGTCGGGGCCCATCCTCGGGGACACTCTGGCGGGACGTATTTCAGCGGCAACCACGACACGCGATGGCCTGGTGACCAATGTGTTCGACGGGCACAAGGACAACAACTACAGAAACAGCATGCTCCGCGGCCAGCTTCTCTGGCAGCCAGGCGACGACTTCGCACTTCGGATGATTGCCGACTACAGCGAGCAGCACACGAATTGCTGTACGCTGGTGCTTTCCGATATTGTCACACCCGCGAACGGCGTGAACTTTGTCACCTTCTCGCAGGCATCTGGCTTCACACCGGTCGCCGATCCTTTTGCGCGCCAGTCGAATACGAATGAGGAAATCTATGCCCGGCAGGAAGGTGGCGGGGTGTCGGCAATTGCCGAGTGGACGCTGCCCGGCGCTGTCGTCACGTCTGTTTCCGCCTGGCGATTCTGGGACTGGTCACCCTCGAATGACCTCGATTCAAGCCCGCTCGACATCTTTCGAAAGGCGCAGGTGTCTGACGAACAGGATCAGTACAGCCAGGAATTGCGGATCGCCTCAACCGGCGACAATGCAATCGACTACGTCGCTGGTCTCTACTTCTTTCAGGAAGACCTCACAAACCAATCGATTACAGAATACGGAAGCCTGGCGGTTCGCTCGCTTGTGAGCCCTGCCCTGCCTGGCCTCATTCTCACGGGTGTTCGTCAGACGGCTGCGGGCGAACTGCAGAGCAAGAGCTACGCTGCCTTTGGGCAGGCCACGTGGCACGCAACGCCGGAACTCGCGGTGACAGCCGGCCTGCGCTACACGCAGGACAACAAGAATGGCAGCTACGCAGCGGTTCAGACGGGTGGCTTGGCGCTGGCCGGCCCTCTCGCAGCATTCCAGCCGCTTCGAAATGGCTTTGCGCCGAGCGGAACACTTCAGCGCGAAATCGAAGCCGGTCGACTGTCGGGGCAGATCGGCGTTGCCTATCAGGCAAGCAACGAGGTGCTGCTCTACGCAAACTACGCAGAAGGCAGCAAGGCGCCCGGCCTGAACCTGACAATCCTTCCTCCTGGCGCCAGCCTCGAAGTCAGGACAGAAGCGATCGAGAGCGTCGAGGCGGGCGTCAAGACCCGCCTGTTCGACGACATGATAACACTCAACCTTGCCGCCTTCCGGGAGACCGCAACCGATTACCAGGCGAACACGGTCGACCCCGTATTGCTGCGAACCTACATTGCAAACGTTCCGGAAGTACGCTCGCAGGGAGTCGAGATTGATGCTCAGGCGCGACCGCTTGATGGCCTGACGCTCTATGGTTCGGTTGCTTACACCGACGCTGTCTATTCCTCGTTCCCAAGCGCGCCGTGCGGCCTCGAAGCGATCACCTCTCCTTCCTGCAATCTCAGCGGGCGTCGCGCTGCCGGGGTACCCCTCTGGTCGGCATCGGCTGGGGGCGAGTATGCCCACCCGTTCTCGATTGGCGGTTTGGAGACTGAGCTGTTTGGGGCACTCGATTATTCCTATCGCTCAGCCTTCGACAGCGTCGGCAACTCGCGCTACACCATTGTCGACGAGGTGGGGCTGCTCAACAGCAGGTTCGGCGTGCGCTCGCCTGGAGGCGATTGGTCAGCTCATCTCTGGGCAAGGAACCTTCTCGATGAAGAGTACCTCACGACCAAGACGCCACTGTTCAACAATGGCGGGATCTACTCCAATCTTGGCGATCCGCGCATGGTCGGCGCGACGTTGAGCCTGAGACAGTAGGAGGACAAGGGCTGGAGTGGCGCGCCGCTCCAGCTCATCTTCGCAGTCGACGGACGCGGATCGTAAGCCAGCCCTCATTCGCATGCTGCAAATCCATGCGCAGCAAGCAAGGTCAGCGCGAGCCCATGAAGAAACGCATCCTCCTGTCACTGGTTCTGGCGCTCGGCGCCGCAGTTGGACTTGGCATCGTCTACACAGTGATGACAGGGCAAACCCTGGCTGTTGTGTTTACGCTGACGGGTCCGCAAGGCGAATTCGATCCCACAGCACAAAGCCCCGCGCCCGACTACGCAGATATGTCCAACTGGGCCGCCCTGCCGCAGACGCAGGATCTTGCAGACATTACGCCTGCCGGTGTGTCTCCCCGGACAAGGGCAGCGCCAGTTGACGTCTTCTTCGTCCACCCGACCGGGTACATCAAGGCCTCGCAGTGGACGTCCCCGATGGATCCGGACTCCTCAACCGAGGACAATACCCGCTGGATGCTCGCCAACCAGGCCAGCGTCTTCAACTTCTGCTGCGAGGTCTATGCACCACGGTATCGCGAAGGCGCCCTGAAGATCTTCTTTGGCGACAGGCGCAGGAAGGACAGCGTTCTGGACTTTGTCTACGGAGATATCGACGCTGCCTTTACCTACTTTCTCGACAACTTCAGCAAGGGCCGTCCGTTCGTGATTGCAAGTCACAGCCAGGGATCCAGTCTTGCCATGCGCCTGATCGAACGACGCATCGATGGCACGCCCCTTCGCGAGAGAATGGTGGCCGCATATCTTGTCGGTTCGCCCGCAGGCGATGTCAGTGAACTGCGTGTCGCGCGCCTGCGATCCATCCGGGCGTGTGAAAGCGGAGCGGAGCTGCACTGCATCATTCACTTTGCAACGTACGCCAGGGGATCCCAGGCTGCTCTTGGCGTCCGAGTCCCCGAGCCAATGCTGTGCGTCAATCCGCTTAGCTGGACAAAAAATGGAAGCGCCTCCGCCGCTGACCACCTCGGCGCTGTCGCCAGCACGGGAACCTTCGACTTGAGTCCCTTTGGTGACGATACCCCAGCTGAAGTTGCGTTCGGGCCGTTGGGGCAGCCTGAGGTCGGGATTACGGACGCGGACTGCTGGGACGGGCTTTTGCTTGTCAGCGACATGTCGAACCAACCTGTCGGCAAGGACCTTGCCATGCCTGGGGGCAATTATCACGGCCTCGACTACCCGCTGTTCCACATGAACCTGCGAAGAAACGCACTTGAACGCGTATCGGCGTACATGAGGAACACTCTGGCCAGAGAAGCGGTCGTTGCGGAAGCGACGGTGCAATGAGCGCACCGCATTTTTTCTCGGACTTTGGAGCGGTGGCGTTCGTGCGAGCTTCGTGTCACTGCAGGGTCTGTGCCGACAGACAACTACGACCCTACGCGAGACGAGGTCGCGTAAGGCTGACATCAACCGGTGATGATTTCGTTCGGAGTAATTGTGGTGGCGTGTCGTTTCCGGCTGGGGCGAGGCTCAGACCAGCAAGCGGCGCACTCACACAAAGCCCCGCCGCGATATGGGCGGATGAGCGCGCCCCACCGGCCACTGGCGCATTAAGCTGCACGGAGCCTGCTGAAGAACTCATTGGCTGCCGCGCGCATCTGCTGGGTCTTTTCGCGCAGAGCGGCCGTGCGATCCCGCACGCTGGAGCTTGCATTCAGCGAGGTATCGGCAGTTCCTTTGACCTGTTGGACCATCGAAGCCGCCGCGTTTGAATTTCGGGCGATTGTGCCGGTTTCAGCTGCGATTGTCGACGTTGCAGCGTTCTGCTCCTCCAGCGCGGCGCTGATTGCAGTACTGATCTGCTCAACGCGCACGATCATTTCGGTGATGGCGCCGACGTCGTCGGCGTTGCGCCGACTGACGCTTTGAACTTCCTGAATCAGCGCTGCGACTTCGTCGGTGGCCTTGGCGGTCTGGGAGGCAAGGTGCTTCACCTCTGCGGCCACAACCGCGAAGCCGCGACCACTTTCTCCGGCTCGCGCCGCTTCAATTGCGGCGTTAAGGGCCAGCAGGTTTGTCTGGGACGCGATCGCACTGATCATCGTGACCACATCGCCAATCTTTTGGGTGACATTGAGCAGAGATTGCGAGGTTTCGCTGGCGCCTGCTCCCTTGGTCAAGGCCTCACGGGCCAATCCTGACGTCTCGCACATCTGGCGCGTGATCTCGCCAACGGAGGCACTCAGTTCGCCGGCGCCGCGAGCGATCTGGTCCACTGAGATGGAAGCCGCCATGGAAGAATCGTAAGCGATGGCCGTGCTCTGCTGAGCCGTCAGCGCAGCTTCTTCAAGCGCAGCAGCGTCCTGCGCAAGCGCTCCAGCCTCTTGTCCCAGGACTTCGAGTGCCTGGGACAAGACACTTGCGAACGACTTGGCGAGCTGATCCAGTTCTTCTGCACGGCGCGAGCTTTCTGCTGCGGCTTTTTCCGCGTCGGCGCGTTGCTGCGCCTGCACCCGCTCGAGCGCTCGGGCAGTTTTTTCTCGCTCTTCAGCGGCCTCGCGTTCTTTCTGCATACGAACTTCGGTTTCGCGTCTGCTCTCTTCCTCCAGCACCCGACGCTGTTCTATCGTCAGCCGGAAATTCTCCAGGCTAGCTGACATGCGTCCGAGCTCATCAGTGCGTTGGTGATGCGGGATGGAAAGCTCGGTCTCTCCTGCCGCCATTCGGTCCATCGTTCCGGTCAGATCCTCGATCGGCCGGATCAGGTGACGACGCGTCACAAAAATGACACCGCCGACCAGCACCAGCGAGGCAAGCATCGCCGCCCCGATCACGAGCTTGGCAATCAGCGCCGTGGCAATCGCTTCATCCCTCTGCTCGGACGATAGCCGCTGGATGAGGTCGGAGATCCCGGACATGCCTCCTTCGAGGCGCTCGAAGCTGGCGACAAACTGAGGCATCAGCAACTGCGCCTCGTCATAGCTCCGATTTGAAGCATCAATGATCTGCGCAGCCGAATTCCTGTACGCCTCGATTTCCGGACGAACCGCAGCGATCTGGGCTCGCAGTTCCGGATCCTCGACCAGACGATCATTTTCTTCGAGAACAGACTGAAATAGGCTCGAATGCTCATCAAGATCGACCGCGGCGGCAGCAATATCGCCCTGGTTGCCTCGCAGGACGCCGAGGACGGCAGTGAGGACGTCCGCGCGAATCGCATCGTGCATCATGTCTGCTTCGAGATGATTTCTGATCGCGGCCGCCGCTGTTTCCGACGCGATGAGTTCGTCCTCCAGGGCAAGGGATGACCAGACGCCAACGCCGCCAACGCCCGCAGTGGCAACAAACAGTGCGGCCACGACCTTGACCGCAGATGATTGTAGCGACGTCGTACCCATCAAAGAATCCCCCTTCAAATCGACGGACGGGACAATCTCAGCTATCGGTTAAGGAAGAGCTTAAGAGGTAAACAGATGACGGTCGTCGGTTAACCTCAGCCAACGGGGGCGGGATGTTCAGGATAGCTGAGCACACTTGTGCGGGGCGTTCGACGCACCTCCAGTCATCATGCCACCGTCCTCGCCCAGACCGCTAACGAGCATTCGCGCTGGATCGGCATCACCCGGCAACTGAACCACCCGTATCGACGGCCCCTCCGGCGCAAATGGACTCTCGCAAGGACAAGGAAGGGGGCTTGGATCGGGTGCAGACATGTGTCCGGCCTCGATATGCCGGACGTGCTGGCGGGCCCGTGTGGAAATCGAAGGTCAGATCCAGTATACCTTGGCGTCGCCGAAGGCACGGGCGGCTCACTGGTCCGCACGCAGCAGATCAGACTGTCGTGCTCAACTGGCTATTGCGGCGCGGGAGTCGTCCCCATGCGATGGCTTCGTTTTCGTTTGATGGCCATCGCCCTGCGTCCCCAGTCCAGGACAGATGATGTTCCTGCCGATCCAGATCACCGCTCGTTGCAGCCCCTGCCGGTGGAGCGCGAACGTCCTCGCTGCTGGTCTGAGCGCCTCGGCGTAATGTTGCACCAGCCAGGCTATTTCCGGCATTGTAGACGCTACGCTACCGACGCTGAACCCGGACCTCCTAACGGATGCGACGAGCCTGAAATTGGGGAAATCGTTACCATTGCGTAGACCGAAATTAACGCTTCTCAGGCAACGTTGCTCCGGGAGTGATCCAAGTGAAGGGCGTTGTCTTTGTCGAACTGTTGAATATGGCCGATGCGGCCATTGGAGAGGACGCGGTGGATGCTGTGATCTCGCGCTGCCCACTCTCAACCAATGGAGCCTATACGGCCGTGGGGACGTATCCGGCCTCTGAGCTGGAACATCTAATCAACGGTTTCAGTGCGGCTACGTCCAGCTCGGTCGCCAGCCTTCACCGCCAATTCGGACATTGGATGCTGCGGCGATTTACCGAACTCTTTCCAGCGTTGTTCGAAAGACAGCATGATGCTTTCTCGATGCTGGAATCGATAGAGAGCGAAGTCCACGCTGAAGTGCGCAAGCTAAATCCCGCATCCGAACTCCCTACCTTCGAGACCTATAGGGAGGGTAACGACACTCTCGTGATGACCTACAGCTCTTCGCGCCGCTTGATCGAATTCTGCCACGGCCTCATCGAGGGGTGCCTCGAACATTTCGGCGAGGAAGCATCCATTACCTGCACTGACCTATCAACCCCCGAGCTGGGAATCGCTGAGTTTCGTATCTCCCGCCGGTCGGAATCAAGGTGAAGGAATGCCGGAACGGGCCTCTGACGACGCAAGGGTTTCGCGCGCCCGCTACATGCGTGAGAGGGCGGCTCGCGAAAGTGCGGAGCTGCTGCTGGAAGTCCAGAGTCGACAGCTGTTCAGCGCTGGCCTGAAACTTGAGGCGGAGGCGAGACGGCTCGATGCGGCGGTTGCAGAGCGAACGCGCGACCTCAGGGAAGCGCTCGAGCGTGCGGAGGCCGGGACCCGCGCCAAGGCAGAATTCCTAGCCAATACGAGCCACGAAATACGTACGCCCTTGAACGGCATTCTCGGCATGGCGCAGTCACTGCTTGATGACCAGCTTTCACCCACGCAACGGGATAAGGCGGCCATTATTGTGGAGTCCGGGCGCGCACTGACTGTCCTGCTGAATGATGTGCTCGACTTGTCGAAAATCGAAGCTGGGAAGCTTGAGATTATGACAACCAAGGGAGACCTCGCCTTTACCGTGCAGCAGACCAGTCGGATCTTCGAAGCCCAAGCCAAAGAGAAGGGCCTCGATTTCAGGATCGATCATGCCGCCAGCTTTCCTAGATGCTTAAGCTACGATCCGACTCGCGTCCGTCAGTGCGTAAGCAATCTATTGTCCAATGCAATCAAGTTCAGCGACGCAGGCATGGTCAGCATCTTCCTGTCAGCCGAACCTCAGGCAGATGGCGACTTCGAGGTGGCTATCACCGTCTCCGATACAGGCATTGGCATGAGCGAGGCTACGCAGTCACGACTATTCGAATCCTTCACGCAAGCAGACGGAGCCACAACGAGACGCTACGGAGGCACAGGCCTGGGTCTTGCGATTTCGCGCAAGTTGGCGCGCATGATGGGGGGTGACCTAACTGTTCAGAGCCATGAGGGCCGGGGATCCACTTTCCGTCTCACCTTCAGGTCGAAGGCTCTCGACTCTGGCGACCCGAGCATCACAACAAACCCGAATGAATCAGATCGTCATTACTCCTCGGATCGTCGGTTTCTTGGCCTGCGCGTACTGCTAACGGATGACAACGCCATCAATCGACAGGTCATCAAGCTGTTCCTCGCTCCGCACGGGCCGGAAATCGTTGAGGCGACCAACGGCAAGGAGGCACTTGCCGCTCTCGCCTCGAGTACGTTCGACCTCGTGCTCCTCGACATTCACATGCCCGTCATGGACGGACGGGAAACGATACGGCGCATCAGGCAGAGCAGCGAAAGTTGGAGGCTGGTCCCGGTGATCGCGCTGACGGCGGATGCCATGCCCGGTGACCGCGAGAAATTCCTGGCACTGGGAATGTCAGATTATCTTTCTAAGCCAGTCGACGCGCGCGAGCTGCTCGCCATGATAAGCGCCTTGACCGGCCACTCCGGCCACGCCCTGGCCATCGGCTTTTGATTCCGCTCCAAACATTACACGTCGGCATAGAGAATCTCGAATATCAAGTGTGTCCGCCTGCAAAGGAGTGGGCACGGGGCAATGCTTGCTGATGTCGCCGATGGCAATCAGGTGGATTTCGTCATGCCCCGGGGCGGAGCTTCTGTCTGTGGGTGGCCCCCGCTCCGCGATTTGTAACTGCGCATGGACAGTGTGATCCGCTGGGCACGGATACTCAAAGAGCGCAGTTCCCTGCGCAGATGGAGCGCCGGGCTATTGATCGACAAGATTGCGGCGCCCCTCGAAGAAGTTCCAGCATTGTTCTGGCGTGAAGAGTGAGACCAGCGCGCCAGAACGCGTCTATTGTTCGAGCAGCTGCCTTGCGCGGATGAGCCCAAAGCTTTGCGAAGGCCGTCTCGACGGAATTGAGGTTGGATCAGTATTCGGGAAGCAAGCGGATCCGTGTGCCCCCCGGCGGCGAGAGTGTCGGCGGCTCTTGGGGGGTCTGTGGGCCTTATGAGTCGTCGAAGATGCCGGCATCGCCCTCGTCAATCAGCGGGGCCAACTGAGTTTCGAGGTATACGTCGAAGGCTTCGCCGCAAGGGCTCAGGGCCGAACGGCGATCCGTGAGCTCCTTTGTCGCACGCATGGGCGAGATCCTTTTCGTACTGAACATCGTATCACCTTTCGGGGTCAGGCAAGACACGGACTTTGTCCGTGTTGTTTCGCTCAGCAGCTGGTGAGGGGCAACTCGCCGGTAGACATACGGCAGTGGGTGGGTTGGGTTATGCGCAGACGAGACTTCGTCGCCTATGGCAGTGCAGGCGCACTGACAACAGCCTTTACCCTACAACAGCTTGATCGGCAGGCTGAAGCCCAGTCCCGGTCACCGATCAGCTTCGAACTCCACATGGAGGAGATCTACGAAGAGATGATCGATGGCGAGGTCATCTTTGCCATGGCCTATAGGGATCCTGTGACACGCGCACTACGTCCGCCGCTGCGCGTCGTTCGCGGGTCGGCTGTCCAGATCAGGCTGGTCAACAAGACGCGTCGTCCGCGACGCTTTGCCATCACAGGCTACGCACAAAGCTTGTTCCCGGTGATCCCCGCAGGCCAAGCTGCAACGGTTCAGTTCATTGCTGGTCAGGCCGGCACCCACATCTATCACGAAGACACTCAGGGCGCCGCTGGTCGCGTCGTTGGCTTGCATGGCGCCTTCATCGTGACGCCTGGGACCGCCAACCAGACGCCGTCTGGCAGCCCGACGCCTTATCAGAGCACAGCACTGACGCCTGCGCTCAGCGCCATCTTCGACGAGATGGGACGCGGTGAGTTCCCGGGCGGAAAGTGGGATCCGTCCATTCCGTCCCGGGATCGCATCTGGCTGATGAGCAGCATTGATCCTGCGATCAACAAGGTCGTCGAGCGTGACGGCGGCGTTGACATCAGCCTGCCGGTCTATTTCTTCCGGCCCCGCTACTTCACGATCAACGGGCTTTCAGGTTACGACTCTGCGCACGACGAGCAGATCGTGCCCAAGGGCTATGTCGGCGAACCTTGCCTGATCCGCACGCTCAATGCAGGACTCTGCACGCATGGGCCCCACATTCACGGCAATCACGTCTTTGCACTGACCGATGTCGATAGCACTGGCAAGTGCGTCTACAACACCAACGTGTTCGAGCTCGACACCTGGATGCTGCCGCCGTTGTCGCGCAAGGACGTTCTGCTTCCATTCAAGAAGCCGGATGAGATTCCGGCGGGCGCCTGGCCTCCGAAGGAAGAGCCGTGGCCGCTTCTCTATCCAATGCACTGTCATATCGAAATGTCGCAGACCGCAAGCGGCGGCCAGTACCCGCAGGGAATGGTGACGCACTGGGAACTCCTGGGGCCGAGCCGGGGAGTTGCAGTCTGATGGTTATCGTACGTGATCCCGCGGAATTCGCCGCCTTTGGCTGCGATGTCGTTAACCGGCAAATTCCCACGCCGGACCGGCTGACGCCGGACATCAGCTTCGTGCGCGACGGCGCCAAGACGCTCAATATCACGATGCCGGATGGCAAGGCCGTCCAGTTCTGGATCTTCAGCGATCCGCGTGACGACATGTCCAAGACGATGTTCCCTTCGAAGCCGATCCGCGTCCGCCAGGGCCAGATCGTCCACTCCACGCTGGACGCCAAGAAGAACCATCACACCATCCACCACCACGGGATGAACTCCAGCACTTACAATGACGGTGTTGGTCACGTGTCCTTTGAGGTGGCAGAGAGATATACCTACCAGTTCCAGCCGCATTCGGCGGGGACGTACTTCTACCATTGCCACAAGAACACTGTGCTGCATTTCGAGTACGGCATGTATGGATTGTTGATTGTCGACCCGCCGGAAGGCCCGGGCAAGCTCTACCAGAATGGACCAGCCTATGACGTCGAAGCCTTCTGGGTCCCCGACGATGTCGATCCGCGCTGGCACAACATGAACCACGACGCCGGCATGTGCGGAGACGACGTCGGCCTCGACAGGTTCGAACCTAAATACTTCATGGTTTCGGGTGTTGCTGCGCCCCGCACAGAGACGGACAGACGGGTCGTGATCAACGCCAAGGTCGGCCAGCGCATACTCGTGCGCCACCTCAACGCATCTTATTCAATTGTCCGTACGATGATTGAAGGGCTTGACGCTACGATTTATGGCATTGACGGGCGGCCCTTGGGCGATCCGAAACAGCCTTGGGCGAGGCCAGTCTTCCTCCCCGCTGGTACAGCTCTTGAGACCTGCACCGCCCAACGCCGCGATCTGATCATCCAGCCGACGCGTCCTGGCCGTTATCGCGTGACGTTTGAGTTCCGCGACTGGGTTGCTCGCGGCATCCAGAACAATGGAACAGGCATTGCGCATACTTACATCAATGTGACCTGACCCCGCGGGGAGCAGCTTGCAACACGTGTTGCCTGGTGATTCTAGCAGCGTGTACCGCCGCTCCTGGAAACCCCTCCATGGGTACTCATTGTTTGCTGGCGACGGCAGAAGTCAAATACGGCGCGAGTATTCTTCAATTGGTTCTATTGCGGAAAAACAAGCGCTGATTCTTCGGCGCTTTCGGCCTCCCGCGAAGCCAGGACCGCGCGTGAAACGGGCATCTGTCGTTCGCAGGCAGGTCTTGCTTGAAGAGATCTGACCTCGGAGGCCAACAAGAGTTATCGACAAAGTAATCATCTGAAGCCGAACACCTGTGCGCAACCCGCACGTCAATCTGTAGATGCGCAATTGCTTCTTGTTCAGAGGGGCCTTCCACAGACGGCGGCCCCCAATGTCGTTGTCTCAAGCCTGCTCGCGGCCAACACGAAAAATCGCACTCACTGCTGGGGAGCAGCCCTTGCAAGAGCAGCGAAAAGAGATGGCACGTCGATGGGTTTTGACAGATAGTCCGTCATCCCTGCTGCCAGATATCGATCACGATCGCCAACAAGCGCGTTGGCAGTGAGGGCGATTATCGGGATTCCGCCGGCACGCCCACCAAGTTCGCGAATCCGCTGCGCAGCTGTTGCGCCATCCATGATGGGCATCATGACATCCATAAGAATCACATCGAAGGTCTGACTTGCAGCTGCGGCAACCGCATCCCGGCCATTCGACACGACAAAAACGTGATGCCCATCAGACTCAAGGAGCGCACGAATAATCTGCTGCATCGCGGCGTTGTCCTCCGCGACAAGTACACTGAGGCGCTTGCTCGGCGCCTCGCGCGGTCCTGCGCGTTCCGTTGACGGTGCTTGCGCCATCGGCGCAGCTATCGTGAATTGGAATGCACTTCCCTCTCCGATCCTGCTTTGGAGCTGGATCGCTCCGCCCATCATGTTCACAAGCTGCTTTGAAATGGCAAGGCCCAGGCCGGACCCACCATGTCTGCGCGTCGCCGATGAATCGACCTGGAAAAACTGCTCGAAAATCTTGTCGACAAATTCCTCGGGGATACCCACCCCAGTGTCACGCACATTGAAGTGTGCGACCTGCTGGTCAGCATCGTAGCCAACCGAAACCGCGACCTTTCCGATATCGGTGAACTTTACCGCATTGCCAACCAGGTTGGTGAGAACCTGACGCAACCGCCGCGGATCCCCCTCGACCCAATCTGGCGTGGAACCTGCAACTTCAGCCGTCAGCTCAAGCGACTTCTCGCGAGCGAGGGGTCCGAACAGCGTGATGACATCATCGACAATCGTCGGAATTCTGAGTGGGACCCTGTCTATCGAAAGGTGACGGCTCTCAAGGTGCGAAACATCAATGACATCGTCAAGAACCGACATCAGATCGCGCGCTGATTTGAGCGCGATTGCCGCATGCGCTCGCCGGGACTCATCCACTTCAGCACGCAGTAGAACTTCCAGCATGCCGATGACACCGCTCATGGGCGTGCGGATCTCGTGACTCATCCGCGCGACGAACTGGCCTTTGGCAAGAGAAGATTCCTCGGCCTCGCGCTGCTTCCTGACGAGGTCTTCGGTCAGGGTCACTTCCTTGGTCACGTCCCGCGAAACACCGAGTATCACTCGTCGGTCGTTGGAGAATGTTGAGCGCATCCTCATTTCCATATGGCGGTAGTTCCCTTCGGCTGCACGGACCCGCACACGACAGGAGGACGGTCGATCTCCTGAGACCACACCCCTGATCGCGCGGTGAAATTCATCCCGATCCCCGGGGTGGAGGAAGTCCAGCGCCGCCGTGGCCACAAGAGTCTGCGTCAGGCCGGGAAACGTGAACACAGGCGGCAAGTGGGGATCCCACTTCAGGATTCCGGTCTCGAGATCAATTTCCCAGACGCGAAGTTCGGCAGCCTCGATCGCTGTCTTCAAGCGCGCATGAAGGATATCCAGCTCGGCCTGGGCCGCCTTGACTGCGCTGACATCCTGAGCCGTACCAAAGAGTCTTGTTGTTCGCCCGTTGACCCGCTCCGCCTGATAGATGTTCCGCACCCAGATCCTGCGCCCGGTAGCCGTGATCCCCTGAAAGTCGATCTCGGCAGCCAGTCCCTCCACGATGGCCCGCCTGCGGGCCAGCGCCACCGCTTCACTGAACTCGGGAGCGACAAACTTATGATGATCTTCGAGAGGCGGGTTGTACGTGTCGTCTACCTCGAAGATTTTCCGAACCTGCGGGGACCAGACCGTTTCCCTTGTCCGCATGTCGAACTGCCAGCCGCCAATCCCAGACAGGCGTGAAACCTGATCGTTCAGGACCTCGTACCGTTGACGCTCTGCTTCCTTCTTTCTTAGAGCGGTGACATCCTCGAGAGTGCCAATAACGCGAACAATGCGGCCATCGGCGAGCTCGGGACGGCCGCTACTGCGCAGTCGAAGCTCATTGCCGCGATGCGTCACTGCGTCGAACTCGATGTCGAATGGCCGGCCATGGTCCAGTGCGTCACGCACAGCGCTGTTCACCATGTCGAGGGCCTCAGGCATCAGGAGCCTCGACATGGCCTCCAATGTTGGCTCGAAAGAACTGTCTGCTTCGAATATCTCTCGTACCTGGCTCGTCCAGATGAGCTTTCCGGACAGAGCGCTTACCTCCCACCCGCCCACCCGCGTCAGCCGGGAAATGTCTTCCAGCAATCGTTCAGCTCGACCGAGCGTGTTCTCCAACTCACGCTGGCGCGTGATATCCTGGATTGTACCGACAAGGCGCGTGATATGGCCGTTTCTTTGTTCGACCCTGCAAATGTTTCGAACGCGGATGGTGCGTCCTCTTGCGGTAACGACATCATATTCGCACTCGGATGGTAGACCCGACATCATCGCCCGCTGAACAGATGCCTCCTGCACTTCGAGGGCGCCAGGCGCGAAGAGGGATCGCAACGACTCGGGCGTTGGTTCGAAAGCGTCATCAACTTCATGGATGCGGCGCGTCTGCTTTGACCAGTGAATGCGCTTTGTGGCGGCATCGTACTCCCATCCGCCAATTCCGCTCAGAACCGACATCTCTTCGAGCAGCGATCTGCTCCGATCGATCTCAGCTTGTGCATTGCGTTCGTCCGTTACGTCCTGCAACAGGCCAAAGATACGGATCGTTCGACCGCCAACGCGCTCGACGTGTCCTGTTGATTTTATCCAGATCTCGCGGCCGCGGGCGGTAAGTGCAGGATGAACAACTCTCCAAGGCGTACCTGATCGGAGCGCCTCGCGGAGAACCCTTGGCTCAACGGCATCCGCCGCGGCGATACGAAACTTTATCATCTCCGATGGCGCGAGGGGTCTTGCGGGATGGATCTCGAAAATCCTGTAGGCCTCCGCGGATAACACGAGCGTCTGTTCCGCGATATTCCATTCCCAGGTTCCTGTCCGTGTCAGGTCCTGAATTTCCTGGTCGAAAGAGGTCACAGACGAACTTTCTCGCATCGCGCCGCAAACTAAGCCAATTCGCCCGAGCTTCCTTTTGCGTTGGCTAGAAAGGGGTGAACCAGTCGGGCGTCAGCGCACTGGCACGCTAACCATAGACGGTTCTACTGAGCTTTCGGCATACCCTGAACATAGACGGTTAAACTGACCTTTCGTCAAAACCATGGCCATCAGGCTCCTGCCCTCGCCCGGACATCAATCACAGATCAAGATGCACTTGCTGTCCGGCCTGGGCGCTTTCTGATCTCGTCAGCGGCCGGAGCAAAACAAGGTACGATGTCACGCGCACTTTTCGAGCATGCCAGACCGGCTGATCAGCAGGCTCTCTATTTTGGAGATCAGAGCACCTTGATCGACAGGCTTCGCCAGGTATTCCGTCATCCCCAGCGCGAGCAGGCGTTCGCGTTCTCCGGGGAACGCGTTCGCAGTCAGGGCGATCACCGGAACATCGCGCCACTCTCTTGGCGAGTTGCGAATCCGCTTGATCGTTTCCTCGCCGTCCATCACCGGCATCTGGACATCGAGGAGGACGAGGTCGACAGAACAATTCGCCAGTTTGGCGAAGGCCTGCAGTCCGTCCTGTGCTTCGATCACGTTGCAATGTTCTGAAGCCAGCATCAGCCTGATGAGCTTTCGGTTTATCTCATTGTCATCAGCCACCAGTATCGTCGCGCCGGCGACCGGGGAATCGTCGAAGACCGCTGGCTCCGGATCAGCGGACGGTCTGGAGTGCAGACTCTCAGGAGACGACAGGGACTCTGCCTGGAACTCAAGCGTCAGCAGGGAGCCCCTGCCCTCGACGCTCTGAGCAAGAATATCGCCGTTCATCAGCCGGGCCAGTTTGCGCACGATTGCCAGACCGAGCCCGGTTCCTCCGTATCGCCTGGTCGTGGAAGCATCGCCCTGAGAGAACGTCTCGAAGAGGCGCGATCGTGTTTGTTCATTCATCCCGATGCCGGTGTCGCTGACCTCGATGATCATCCTGACATTGCCGCTGGCGGCCCGTCGTGAGGAGACAGTTACTCGGACCTCCCCCCGATGCGTGAACTTAACTGCGTTCGAAATCAGGTTCATCAGGCATTGCCGGACGCGTAAATCGTCGAATGAAAGGTGGCCTGGAACGTCCTTGCTGACCGCCAGCTTGAGCGCGAGCCCCTTTTCACGCGCCTGCGATTCGAACAGATCGCATGTCTGCCGCACCGCCTGACGGATATCTCCTGGCGCGGGATGGATTTCCAGTTTCCCCGCTTCGATTTTGGAAAGATCGAGCACATCGTTGAGAAGCGCCAGCAAGGCCTTTCCCGAACCGAGGATTGTCTCAATCTTGTCGGTGTCGGCTTCGTCGTGTGCGGCGCCTCTCAACAGCTGAGCCATACCCAGAATTGCGTTCAGCGGGGTGCGAATTTCATGACTCATTGTCGCGAGGAAGGTGTTCTTCGCTTTCGAGGCGGCCTCTGATTTCCTGATTTCGACCGCGAGCCTGCTGGCCATATACAAGGCATCCGCTCGACTTCTGGCGAGCTCGTTCAGGCTGTATCGCAGGTCCATTTCGTCAACGACGATAGCTGCGAACTGCTTCAGCTGACCGAGAACGTCGCTCGGCAGGCAGGTTGCCTCGGTGTAGATCAGACAAAGCGTGCCGAGCCGGACGCCGCCTCTGGCGATCAGCGGCGCTCCAACATAGGTACGAACGTAGGGTGGACCTACAACCAGGGGGTTGGCGGCGAAGCGCAGATCCTCGGTTGCATCGGGCACGATAAAAACATCGTCCTCAAGGATCGCATGCGCGCAAAACGCATGCTCCCGGGGGGTTTCGGTCACTCCCAGCCCAACTCTCGACTTGAACCACTGACGATCTGAATCAACCAGAGAGATCAGGCAAATCGGAGCGCCGAAGAGTTTCGCGACCAGACTCGTTATCCGGTCAAAGCGTTCCTCTGCGGACGTATCGAGAATGCGGTACTCCTGCAACGCTGAAAGCCGGATGGCTTCATCGTCTGGCATTCTCGACGCAAACGTCATTCTGTCGTTCCCTCAACGTGTTTACAAATGCACGTCCAAAGTTAACGTTTGGTGCAATTTTGAGAGAGCAGCGCGCCGCAGGCGGTGCCCCGCGCACATCTCATCAGTTGCTCCGCTGCCATCGCGCGCGCGCACAGGGGCAGGCGCCGCGGGAAAGAGCGACCCCCTTGTCGAGCGCGCTGCGCAGCGAGTGCTGCGTGTCAGCTGTCCCGCGTGGGAAGATGCAGCGCCTTCGAAGCTTCAATCAATTCAGGCTGTGGCGCTGTTCAGGAATTGCGCAGGCCCGCGCAAGGCGGAAGGCCGCCTTCCGAAAAGGGCTATGTCTGGAGAGGCGTCTGAATTCCACCCGACACACGCGCGGTCGTGCAGCCCATATGGACCGACCTGGGAAGCGTAGTTGAAGAGATGGGAGAACGAGCCAGAAAGACGGGGCGAGACGCTGGCTCAAGCCGCTGGTTCGTCAGGCAAACAGCCTGTCGATCTCGCTCTGGTCGGCGCCTTCTCCTGGAAGTGCTGGTCCATTGAGCAGCTCGCCGTCCCCATCGAGTTCGCCTGCATGCTCGGGCAGCTCGTGATCCTCTCCCAGAGCTTCGGCCAGTCCCGCCAGCTTCACCTCAAGCTTCAGCAGGAGCTCGACGACTTTGTTGATTCTCTGCCCCGTGAGATCCTGAAAAGAGCACGCAGTCATGACCGCAATGCAACGTTCCTCCACAGCAGCCCGATAATCCTCAGCGCTCATGTCGGAAGGCTGCTGCATGATCTCTTCGACAGCCCCCATGATCTCGTTGGCGGCTGCCTCCGTTGTCTCAACGATGACCCCGATCTCCTGCAGCGCCGAGGGCAAACGCTTGGACCGCATTTCGTTCGGACGAAGCTCGGCGACTGCGAGCCGCAGCGCGTTGACGTGGTTCAGTAGATCGCGGCGTTCCGAAGCGATCTCTTGCCGAAGCTCGTCGCCAGTCATCAGAGTTCTCCCAAAACCGCTGTCAATTTCTGCTTCAGAACCGCCGCCGTGAATGGCTTGATGATGTAGTTGTTCACCCCTGCAGCCTTCGCAGCGACAACGTTCTCAGGGCGCGCTTCAGCGGTGACCATGATGAAGGGCAGACGCGCCGTATTTGGGTTTGCGCGTACGCCTTTCAGAAGATCCAGGCCCGAAACCGGCTGCATGTTCCAGTCCGAAATGACCAGACCGTAAGCTGTTGGCCGCTGGGTCACCATGTCCAGCGCGCGCTGCCCGTCGGTGGCCTCCTCGATGTTGCTGAAGCCGAGCTGGTTCAGCAGTCCACGGACAATCCTCAGCATGGTCTTGTAGTCATCGACGATCAGAATGGGCAAATCCTTACTGACAGCCATGGTTCGTCCTTACAGGTTAACTTTCGAACCATGATCGTCCACTCATGCTAACAAACCATAAACCGTTCCCTGCCACGATCGTCTCATCGCAGGCGGGACACGCTCATGGATGACCTCATCAAAGACTTCCTGTCAGAAGCCAACGAGAGCATTGAAGCGCTCGATCGGGCGCTCGTGCGCTTCGAGCGCGAGCCTGAAGATCCTGAGCTGCTCTCCGAGATCTTCCGCGTCATGCATACGATCAAGGGGACATGCGGATTCCTAGGTCTGCCCAGGCTGGCGGGCATCGCGCACGCGAGCGAAAACGTTCTCGGGCAATTTCGCGATGGCTCGTTGAAGCCAACGCAGGACAGCGTGTCTGCGATTCTCGACAGCGTCGACCTGATCAAGCAACTTCTCGTGGACCTCGAAGCTTCCGGCGCAGAGGCGCCTGGTGACGACTCTGCGCTTGTCCGGCGATTGAAGGAGGTTGCGCAGGCTGGCGATCATGGCGCAGCTGCGAGTCCGGTCATCGACCCCCTGAAGGATCGAATCGGCGGACTTTCCAGCCTGGACTGTGCAGTCGAATCCGCGCTCGGCAAGGCTCGCGCAAGCCCGGCTGGAATCAAGCTGCACGGCATCCAGGAGGAGGCGCTGCATGCAGCCATACGCGACGCGGTATGGTCCGGCATCGAAGGCAGCGGAGAAAAGTCGCTCGCCTCTACTCTCGCGGCGTTCGGTCTCGCGGACGAAGCGGCGCTGGTCATTGCCTGCCTGTCAGATGGGTTGCGAGAGCTTGGCATCGATTCAGGCAGCATTGACGAAGTACTGAAGATCATCGGAATCCGCCCGGCCCCCGTTACGGCCGATGCAGCGCCGCCAGCACTTGCAGGACAAGCTGGTCCCAGCGCAGTCGCCAGCCAGACCATCCGTGTGCAGGTGGAGAGTCTGGAGCAGCTGATGAATGTTGCTTCCGAACTCGTGCTCATCCGCAACCAGCTCCTTCAGACACTCCGAGCCCAGCCGGAAAGCCCATTTGCGGGGCCGCTGCAGCGACTCAATCATGTTACGACCGAGCTGCAGGAAAGCGTCATGACGACGCGCATGCAGCCCATCGGAGCCGCTTTCGCCAAGCTTCCTCGACTCGTACGGGACCTTGCCATCGAGCTTGGAAAGCGCATCGAGATTGAAATGGCCGGCGAGGAAACCGAACTCGACCGGCAGGTTCTTGAGCAGATCAAGGATCCGCTCACGCATATGATCCGCAATGCGGCGGACCACGGGCTTGAGACGCCTGGCGAGCGTGCCCGACTTGGCAAGCCTGAAGCCGGACGTATTCGCCTCGCAGCTCGTCACGAAGGAAGCCATATCGTGATCGAGGTTGCGGACGATGGCCGCGGGCTTCCCACGTCAAAAATCCGGGCGAAGGCCCTTGCTCAGGGCCTTATCGGGCCGGCGGAAGCAGAGACCCATTCGGACGCACTGATTCATCAACTCATCTTCCACGCCGGATTCTCGACCGCAGCCGCAGTGACGGGCGTGTCTGGACGAGGCGTGGGCATGGACGTCGTGCGCACCAACATCGAAAGGATTGGGGGCACGGTCGAACTCTCGTCCCAGGAAGGCGTGGGCACAAAGTTCACTGTCCGAATTCCCCTTACCCTCACAATCGTCTCCGCGCTCATCGTGGACTGCTGCGGACAGAAGTTCGCGCTTCCCCAATCCAGTGTCGTCGAGCTGGTCGGAGTTGGCGGCGGGTCTGCACGAACGATCGAAAGCGTGAATAACGCACCCGTGCTTCGGCTGCGCGATCGTCTGCTGCCCCTGGTCTCCCTTGAGGAACTGATGCGCCTCACGCCAACCGGCGCACGCGAAGGCGATCGCTGCATCCTGATCACGCGTATCGGCACGTTCTCGTTCGGCATCATCGTTGATCGCGTTTTCGACACGGAGGAAATCGTCGTCAAACCTGCCGCCTCGGCCTTGCGATCGATTCCCTACTACTCGGGCGCAACCATCCTTGGCGACGGCGCCGTCATCATGATTCTGGACCCCAAGGGCATCGCATCAGGAATTGGTTCGACAATCGCGGACGGCGAAAAGGAAGCCAAAGAGAGACGTGTAACTGAAGAGGTAACCCCACTCCTCATCGTTCGTGGCAGAGGGCCCGCCCTGAAGGCGACTCCCTTGCAGCAGGTGTCTCGGATTGAGTCTGTTGCATCGGAAAGCATAGAGTATGCTGATGGGCGTCCGGTGCTGCAGTATCGGGGCCGCCTCATGCCGCTTGTTTCAATCGATGACGGCGTTGTCCTGGACCGAAAGGGAGAGCAGCGGCCTGTCATCGTGTTCGACGACAACACAAGAGCCATTGGACTCGTCGTCGAGGAAATTGTCGACATTGTGGAGGCGCCACTTCGGCAGGAATTCCGCGCCAAGGCCCCTGGCGCGCTGGGAAGCCTTGTTGTCGGCAATCACGTCACTGACATTCTGGACATTTCGCACTACTGGCGCGCAGCGGCGCTTGATACTGCGCTGGCGACGCAGGCTGAACCAAAGCGGCGCGCACTGATCGTTGAGTCGAGCCAGTTTCAGCGCAATCTGCTCCACCCATTGCTGGTGATGGCAGGCTTCGAGGTTGTCGTATCTGAAAGCGTGGCGGCTGCCCGGGACATGATCGAGGCAGGTGCTGCATTCGATGTCATTCTGACCGATGCCGAGTTCGCCCATCATGATCTCGAACCCCATGCGCCTGTGATCGGTCTTCACGATCACTTGCCGCCAGACTCTGACCGATTCGCGGCAACTGCATGCCGCTTCGATCGGGATGGCCTGCTATCGGTCATCGACTTCGCGACCCGCAAGCAGCGATCGGCGGCCTAGGAGAGATTTGATCATGTCAGACCAAACGCCGACCGGCGAACAAGCATTCGTCACCATGACAGTTGGCTCCGGCTATTTTGGCGTGCCGGTGACAAGGGTACGCGATGTTCTGGACACCCCGCTGATCTATCCCGTGCCTCTGGCGCCTCCCGAGATACCCGGATCGATCAACCTTCGTGGTCGCATCGTCACGGCGATTGATCTTCGTGTAAGGCTCGGAATCCCTCCGCGCGAGTCTTCAGACCGCTGTATGTGCGTCATTGTCGAGGGACTGGCAGGGGAGCCCTATGCCCTGCTTGTCGATGAAATCGGCGACGTCCTGACTCTGCCAAGCTCCTCGCATGAGGCAAATCCAATTACGCTGTCGCCAACCTGGTCATCGATGTGCCGGGGTCTGTATCGACGCGATGATTCTCTGCTGATCGTCCTCGATGTCGAGGCGCTGCTCGACCTTGGTTCACGCGCCGCCGCATAATTTTGAGGCGCGGTCAGCGACGCACACGCAGCAATTGCCGAGGTAATCCGAGGCGCATCTCTGCCGATGCCGAGGTGCGCGAACGGCAAGCTGAAGAAGCGTCTCGCTGACGCTTTGCGGGAGGACGCGGCGAAGACGCACCTGACCTCAGGAAGGATCCTTCGCGCGCACGGCGCGGCGCGACAGGCCGTGCGATGGCGCTGCAAGACGCCAGTGATCGGCAGCGTGCGTCCATCCGTGCTTCTCCCCGCGTGGGCGAACGTGTGCTGGCTCCTTGGCGCTGTTCCTCCTGATCTGACCGACGGCTGAACGTTCGGGGTGCTGGCCTTGGCAGGCGACTCCACCTGTGGTGCGCTGACGGTCGCTTCGATCCTGTCCCTGTCAGCTGCGCTGGCCACCCGTGAGCTCGGCGGGGTCATCGACCCGCGCGGGCAGGCCCAGCCTGCCTGTCTTCAACAATGGATGGAATTCATCATGCCTGCCCTCCTCCGCTGGGCGGAGGAACGACGGGCCGTCTGTCGCTGCATCACACCACGCATGCGGACCAGGAAAGCCGTTGTCGCTCGCGCCATCAAGGCCCGCATAGAATTGCCTGAGCGAAACATCTCACAGGGATAGGAGGAAGCCGCCAGGCACGTCAGAAGATGGATGCTGCACCCCAATCGGAAGCGACCACATGTGCCTTTTCCGGGAGCTTGCGCCGACCGTCTTCGTCTGCCGCGCCAACCCGGCTGAGACGGGCTCCGCTCAGCGAACCTTGGGCGCAGGAAACACAAGCAGAAATAGGCCAATCGGACTCACCTCATCGACGGCACGGTTCTGAGGGCTCATTCAATGATGCGGGTCAATTGAATTCGTGTTCGCTCAAGCACGGGTCAAAACGACTGGCCCGACACCGTTTGCCTTGGTCGTTGCCGCGCTGCTGCCGGCCAGACGAAAGACACCCCGTTCTGCTTCGACCGGATCGAACTTGTCGGTGAGGCGGGTGATTCCATCGGCAGCACCGAGGAACAGGTAACCGTCCGGTGCAAGCTGGCGTGCGATATGCTCCAGCACACGGCGCTTTACCGGCTGGTCGAAATAGATGAGGACATTGCGACAGAACACGATGTCGAACTTGCCGAGATGCGCTGCTGGCTCGATAAGGTTGTGCTTGCGAAAGTCCACCAGCGCACGCACTGAGTCATTTATCTTGTAGCCTCCGGCGACCGCATGCATGTGACGCCGCATGCGTTCCTCGGTCAGGCCGCGCCTGACCTCAAAATCCGAAAACACGCCTGATCCGGCCTTGGCAAGAATCTGCTCCGAGATATCGGTTGCGACAATCTGCCAGCGCCAGCCTGGAAGATGGGCGAATTCCTCCCGCATCTGCATCGCGATTGAGTATGGCTCCTGCCCGCTGGAACAGGCAGCTGACCAGATACGGATGCTTCTCGCCTCGGCGCGGGATCTGACCAGATCAGGCAGGACGGTCTTGCTCAGGTATTCAAAGGGTCTGCTGTCGCGGAAAAACAGCGACTCATGAGTCACCATGGCCTCGATGACCGCCAGGACCGTTGTTTCCCTGGGAGCGCCCCGAAGCTCTGCCATCAGCTCGATGACGCCCTTGAATCCAAGTTTCTGCGCAACCGGACCAAGGCGTGCGGCGACGAGATAAAGCTTGTCGCTCGTCAGCTGCATGCCGCACCGGCTCTCCAGCAATCGCTGCAGGGCCACAAAGTCGGTACCATTGATCATGCGGTGATCCCCATCGCCTGAGCAAGGTACGGCCCGATTGCATCAAGCGGAACCTGCGCCATCGCGCGCCCGGTCCTCCATGCCGCTCCGGGCATGCCCCACACGACACTTGTTGGTTCGTCCTGTACGAAAAAATGCCCGCCCGCTTGAGCAATGCTCTTGCAACCTTCAGCGCCATCCGCCCCCATGCCGGTAAGCACGCATGCCAGCAGCCCCGGGCCATAGGCTGCCGCCAATGATCGAAACATCGGATCCGCTGCGGGCTTGACGAAGTTTTCTGCCGGTCCATCGGAGAGTTCGATGGTGACCACATCGCCGCGGCGTCCAACCAGCATGTGGCTGCCGCCTGGCGCGACGTAGACGTGGCCGCGCGCAACCGTCATGCCATGCATCGCCTCGCACGCAGACATACCGCTTGTCCGACCGATCTGCTCGGCGAGCATCGCGGTGAAGGTAGGCGGCATGTGTTGCGTGACAAAGATCGGGGGCGGGAGCCCTCCCTTGAGTCGCGAGAACACCTTCATCAATGCGGGAGGACCGCCGGTCGAACTCGCAATGGCCACTGCCGATGGCTTCAGCAGTTTCAGTCCGGGTGGCCGGGTCACTGCCGGAGTGGAAGCGGCCCTCTTGCGACCATGCGCCTTTACCTTTGTCCGCAGTTCGAGAAAGAACTCCGGAAGCGCATTGGCGCCGCCACGCGCGTCAGGTTTGGGTACATAATCTGCTGCGCCAAGCTGCAACGCCCTGAAACTGAGACCGGCGTGGCGCAAGGTGAGGGCTGAAGCCATGATCACCGCCGTCCTTGGCGCACACTCAAGGATCTTCGGCAGAGCGCTGAGTCCGTCCATGACGGGCATCTCGACATCGAGCAGCACCACGTCCGGTGGCGTCCTGCGCACAAAGTCCAGGGCGACCTGCCCGTTTCCGGCCGACCCTATCACCTTGATGTCGCGGTCCTCGCTCAGTCCGCGCTCGACAAGACCGCGGACAACGGGGCTGTCATCGACCAGCAGAACGCTTACAGCGGTATCAGTGCTCACCGGCCAACGAACCGATCAATCACCACACGAAGCTCCTCGCTCTGGCGAGACATCTCGCTGGAAGCCTGAAGCAGGTCGCCGGAGGCGGCGGAGCTCTGGGCTGCCGCTTCGCGCACGCCCTCGATGGACGATGTCACCTGCGTTGCGCTTTCGGCTGCCTGGGCCACGTTGACGGCGATTTCGCGTGTCGCCGTGGTCTGCTCTTCCACCGCTCCAGCGATGGCAGTTGCAATTTCGGCCACCTTGCGAATTGTTTCAGCGATGCCCTGAATGGCGCTGACGGAGGTGGTGGTGGCCGCCTGCATCGCCGCGACCTGGCTGGATATCTGGTCTGTGGCTTTGGCGGTCTGGTCAGAGAGCGACTTCACCTCGGAGGCAACGACGGCAAAGCCCTTGCCCGCCTCGCCGGCGCGAGCAGCTTCGATTGTTGCGTTGAGCGCCAACAGCTTTGTCTGGCCTGCGATGTTGTTGATCAGCGTCACCACGTTGCCGATCTTCTGCGCCGCTTCAGCCAGACCCTGGACCGAAATACTTGTGCGGTCTGCTTCAGCCACCGCGCGCTGGGTCACCGTGTTGGAGTCTGCGACCTGTCGCGCGATCTCACTGATCGAAGCCGACAGCTCCTCGCCCGCAGCAGACACGCTCTGTACGTTTGAAGACGCGACCTGTGCAGAGTTGGACACGTTGCCAGCCTGTCGTGTCGAATCTTCCGCCGTGCGGGCCATGCTCTCGGCAGTTGCGCGCATCTCTGTTGCAGCCGACGCCACAAAATCGGCAATCTCCTTGACCTTCAAGGCAATCTTCATCTGCTCGGTGATGTCGGTTGCGAACTTCACGACCTTGTAGGGCTTGCCGTTGCCATCGAGGATCGGGTTGTAGCTTGCCTGGATCCAGATCTCGCGGCCACCCTTGGCAATGCGCTTGTACTGGCCCGCATCAAATTCACCGCGCCGCAGCTTCTCCCAGAAGGCGCTGTAGGCGGGGCTGGCCCGCTCCTGCGGATCAACGAACAGCGAGTGATGCTGCCCCTGGATCTCCTGCAGGCTGTAACCGAGGGCGCGAAGAAAGTTCTCGTTGGCCGTCTGAACCCGGCCGTCGAGACCAAATTCGATCAGCGCCTGGGAGCGTTGCAGGGCGTGAAGCATGCCAGCATGCGTGCGCGCCTCGGTCACATTTGCCCATTCCAGCGTGTTTCCAACATAGGTCCGGTTGATATCCAGCACTGCTCCCACGCTCAGCGCAAACTTGAGATCACCCACAGTGATGTCTGTGCGATAGGGAAGCCGGCTCGGGTCGGACAGCATCTGCCGCTGGTGCGACGGATTCTTGTGGAACATGTCGATGCATGAACCAATTAGCCTGTCAGGATCGAAACTCGGCCAGAGCACGCGGAACGCAGCAGCATTGTCGCGTAGCAGCGAGCGCGTGCTTTCGTTGACATAAGTCACCTTGAAGTCGCGATCGATCATCATCATCGCGACTGACGACTGGTCGAATGCTGCGCTCTTGAAAAGGGCAGCCCGGGCGGCATTGAGCTGCTCGGTGATGTCGGTTGCGAACTCGACCACCTTGTAGGGCTTGCCGTTGCCATCGCGGATCGGGTTGTAGCTCGCCTGGATCCAGATCTCGCGGCCACCCTTGGCAATACGCTTGTACTGGCCCGCATCGAATTCGCCGCGCCGCAGCTTCTCCCAGAAGGCGCTGTAGGCGGGGCTGGCCCGCTCCTGCGGATCAACGAACAGCGAGTGATGCTGCCCCTGGATCTCCTGCAGGCTGTAACCGAGGGTGCGCAGGAAGTTCTCGTTGGCCGTCTGAACCCGGCCGTCGAGGCCAAACTCGATCACCGCCTGAGAGTTTCCTATCGCGGCAACGATGCTGGCGAGCTCGACAGGGCTTCGGGGCTTTGCCGGCGGCCTCGCGACCTGCCTCAGGGCAACTGCACTTCCAAATCCGGCCATGTGGTCACCTCAATCACTAAGATTGAGGTGACTTTCTCTTACTTTGTTTAACCAAGTCTTGCGGGGGTGACACCGCACCCCGTTGTGAATCCTGGACAATGCATCCGTAGGGGAAATTCTGGCTTTGGCGGGCCGCCCGCTGTCACCCCACTGCCCTGTGCAACGGGCTTCGGGCGTGCGCGCAGGACCCGCATCGCGCGACGACTGAACAGATGCTGCTGATTGCCAAACGTGCTCGACGTCGCCGCACGCATGTCTCGAGGAAATGCCGTAGCAATCTTTGGCTCTTCACGCCCTGCATCTTCCGCTCACGCCTTCGGATGGGAAGGTGGGAATTCCAAGCGCGGTTGGTGTCGCAGCGTTGAGCGCGATGATGGCCCCAGCGCGAACAGGCTTGCGCAAGCCTCGCGCCGCGGGATCGGAGATCCATCAGGAACGATTTGCCGCGGCTCAACCTTCTGATTCTCCAACAGCGGGCGCAGCACTCGCAACGCCGCATTCGCGGCGCGTTCTGAGCGTGCTCCGCCGCAAGGCCGGGAGGCCGGCTAGTTCAGGCCTGAGTGCAACAAGTCTACCGACGAAGGGCACCGGCCTCGTCCGGTCCGGCCCGGACTGGCCCTTCGCCGTGGCCCGGCGCAATCCAGCCCACCTTGTGGCGATGGTCGAAAAGTCCCTTGTCGGCATGTTGATCCGCGCGCAATTGGTCGGTGTGATCCCGGCGACTGGTGCGGTCCAGATCTGGCGCCACAAGCAGGCCTCAGCATAGGCCGCTACCTCAATGTCTGGACGCAGCCCGTATGCGACCTTGGCCGTGGCCGAACGGCTAGCCGGTGCTTTCCCTGCGGGGGCCATGGGGCAGAAGCCTGCTCGCGCGCGCGAGTGCTGCAAACAGGGCTGGCACGTCGATTGGCTTGGCCAGGTAGTCGGCCATGCCTGCAGCGAGATAGCGATCGCGATCTCCTTGCAGGGCGTTCGCGGTCAGAGCGATGATGGGTATGCCGCCCGCCCGTCCGGCGAGTTCGCAGATCCGGCGCGTCGCGGTCAGACCGTCCATGATGGGCATCATGATGTCCATGATCACGACATCAAACTCTTCGGTGGCTACCTTGCCGAATGCAGCCTGTCCGTCGGCAACGAGGGTCAGGCCGTGGCCTTCACCGGAAAGCAGGGCCTGCAAGATCTTCTGCGTCGCGTCGTTGTGCTCGGCAATCAGGATACGAAGCGGTCGGGTCGGCTCAACCTGCTCCTGAACGTCCTGTTCCTGATACCCGGGCGTCTCCGGCGCGGGGAGTTCGACCCAAAAAACACTGCCGACGCCGGGCGTGCTTTCAACTAAGATGCGCCAATCCATGATCTCCATGATCTGCTTGCAGATCACGAGGCCGAGACCCGAACCACCCCGCGAGCGGGTCGACGACGAATCGGCCTGGTAGAAGGCATTGAACAATTTCTGGATTACCTCTGGCGACATACCGATGCCAGTGTCGCGTAGGGCGAACTTGAGCAGGCAAGAGCTCGCATCATACGTGGCCTCCACGGTGTCCGGCGTCAGCAACCATGAGCCAGGTTGAGGTCTTTCACTAACGGAGGAATTCTGGATCATCGCAGCCCTTGAGGCACGCGAAGATGAGACAGAATTCCGGGCCGCAATCAGCCGAGAAGCATGTGAAGGAGATCCGCCGGCGGACGCGGAGGAAGTTTTCAGCAGAGGAGAAGATCCGGATCGTCCTTGCCGG
>JBEAMJ010000094.1:0-6048 GCA_041166025.1 Pseudomonadota bacterium
CCGGCAAGGACGATCCGGATCTTCTCCTCTGCTGAAAACTTCCTCCGCGTCCGCCGGCGGATCTCCTTCACATGCTTCTCGGCTGATTGCGGCCCGGAATTCTGTCTCATCTTCGCGTGCCCCTTTGGGCTGCGATGATCCAGAATTCCTCCGTTAGTGAAAGACCTCAACCTGTCTGACGGTTGCTGACACCGGACAAGTCGCGTGGCCCCGCATTGGCTGGCATCACGCACCGCGAACGCCGCCCGACGCGACCTTCGGTCAATATTCGCAGCATGGGGGCTGGCGCACCCGGCACGATTCGAACGTGCGACCTTTGCCTTCGGAGGGCAACACTCTATCCAGCTGAGCTACGGGTGCGTACCGGCCCTCCATGGATCAGGCGGGCCAAAAAGGCAAGTTTCGGCGCTGTCAGGTCTTGAGCCCCAGCTGTGCTTTCAGGCGCGCAATATCCTCCAGCCACGGGGCGGAGCTCGAATCGCTAGGCATGCGCCAGTCCCCGCGTGGCGAGAGCGCGCCGCCGGACGTGACTTTCGGGCCGTTGGGAACTGCCGAGCGCTTGAACTGGCTCGTTTCGAAGAAGCGCCGCGCGAAGACCTCCAGCCATCTGACGATGGTCGGCAGGTCGTAGGCCACGCGGTCCTTCTCTGCTGTGTGGACGGGCCAATCGCCAGCCTTGACGTCGCCCCAGGCGGCCTGGGCCAGGAAAGCGATGCGCGAGGGCGATGCGCCCCACCGAATGGTCTGGTTGAGGAAGAAATCGTGGAGATTGTAGGGGCCGATCGCGTCTTCTGTCGACTGAAGCTTCCCGTCGGCGCCGGGCGGCACAAGCTCCGGCGAGATTTCCTGGTCGAGGATTTCGCGCATCACCTCCGCCGCGCCAGCTGAGTAGTGACCGCTTGCCGCGCTCCAACGGATCAGATGCTGTATCAGCGTCTTCGCCACCGCGCCGTTGACGTTGTAGTGGCTCATATGGTCACCGACGCCGTAGGTGCACCAGCCGAGCGCGAGTTCGGAGAGGTCGCCCGTGCCGACGACCAGCCCGCCTTCCTGGTTGGCGAGCCGGAAGAGATAGTCGGTTCGCAGGCCCGCCTGCACGTTCTCGAAGGTCACGTCGTAGACATTCTTTCCCTTCGCGAAGGGATGGCCGAGGTCTGCGAGCATCTGGCTTGCCATCGGCCTGATGTCGACCTCGCGCGCGTCGATACCGAGTTCCTTCATCAACGCGTGGGCCTTTGACTTCGTGCCCTCCGTGGTAGCGAAGCCTGGCATTGTGACACCGATGATGTCTGTGCGTCTTGCGCCCATCAGGTCGAAGGCGCGCACGGCGACGAGAAGCGCCTGAGTCGAGTCGAGGCCGCCTGATACGCCGATCACGGCCTTCTTTACGCCGGATGCTTCAAGCCGCCTGCGCAGGCCCTGGACCTGGATATTGTAGGCCTCAAAGCAATCCTGGTCGAGTAAGGCCTCTTCGTCTGGCACGAAGGGGAAGCGATCGATCTGGCGCCTCAGCGGGAGCTTGGCGCTGAGCTCCGGCGCGGCCCTGAAGGCGATGCGCCGGCGGCGCAGGCGTTCGGCATGGTTGCGTGCGGCGTCGCGGAAGGTGCCGTTGCGGATGCGATCCTGCACGATGCGGTGGAGATCCAAGTCCGCCAAGAGCAGCGCCGACCTATCCGAAAACCGTTCTGACTCCGCCAGTTTGGAGCCGAGCTCGTAGACGGCGAGCTGCCCATCCCAGGCCGTGTCGGTCGTGCTTTCGCCATAGCCGGCGGCCGCGTAGATGTAGCCGCAAGCAGCCCGCGCCGACTGCGAAATGCAGAGCATGTCGCGCTCGGCCGCCTTGCCGATGGTTATGTTCGAGGCTGAGAGATTAGCGATAATGTTGGCGCCCGCCATCGCCGCGTAGCTCGAGGGCGGGATCGGCGCCCACATGTCTTCGCAGATCTCGACGGCGAGCGTGAAGTCCGGGACGTCGGAGGCTTCGAAGCTAAGGTCGATACCGAAGGGAACGCGTGCCCCTGCGAGGTCGATCTCGCTGACGGTCGCATCGGTCGACATGGCGAACTGACGCTTCTCGTAGAACTCGCGATAGTTGGGCAGATAGGTCTTCGGCACGACACCGAGGATGGTCCCGCGGTGCATCACGATCGCGCAGCCATGCACGGCTGAGCCGACCTGGATCGGCGCGCCGACGATTACGACGGGCGCCAGCGACTTGCTGGCGGTCTTCACTTTCGCGATCGCCTCGCGCACGGCGGCGAGCAGGATGGACTGCATGTGAAGATCGTCCAGCGTGTAGCCGGAAAGACCGAGTTCGGGGAACACGATCAGCGCCGCGCCCGCCTTGTCGGCTTTGCGCATCAGCTCGATCGTCTCGCGCGCATTGGATGCAGGATCGGCAAGGTGCACGCGCGGGCTGGCTGCGGCGATCCGCACAAAACCGTGGGCATAGAGATTATCGAATTCGGCCATGCCGCCTGCGCCTATCACCCGGCCTTTCGGCTCTCAACCGGAAGGCTACACACGCAAAGGTAATTATCGGACAACGAAATCACAGGTTCGTGCCGGAATATCGCCGGCCACACCGACGAGGCGAGCCACACGGCAGGAGTTCGTTAATGGATGTTGACCTGGTCGTCGTGGGTGCGGGCGTGGTCGGGCTGGCTGCCGCTGCGGTCTGCGCGCGCGCCGGGGACGAGGTCGTTGTCCTCGAAGCGGGGCCTGGGATTGGCGCGGGCGTCTCTGCCCGAAACTCGGAAGTGATCCACGGCGGAATGTACTATCCGAACGATAGTCTGCGCCATCGCCTGTGCGTGGAGGGCAGGCGCACACTCTACGCCTATCTGGACGCGCGCGGTCTGGTCTACCGGAAGTGCGGCAAGCTGATTGTGGCGACGTCCGAGCCGGAGATCGCCAAGATCGAGACAATCCATGCGAACGGCCTACGCAATGGCGTGGAGGGCCTTGAATTGGTGTCGTCGGCCACCGCCATGTCATGGGAGCCGCTTCTGTCCTGCGCCGCGGCCCTGTGGTCGCCGGAGACAGGAGTCTTCGACAGCCACGGCTACATGCTCGCCCTGCGCGGCGAGATCGAGGATCATGGCAGCGCTATCGCTCTCAACGCGCCTGTCCAGCGTGTGGTGCAGCTTTCTGGCGGCGGATTTCGCGTCGATGTCGGCGGGGCAGGGGCCGCGACGCTCACATGTCGCGCATTGGCGAATTGCGCTGGACTGTACGCCCAGCGCGTCGCTGCTGGGATTGAGGGACTGGACGCGCGACACATCCCGAAGCTGTGGCTAGCGAAGGGCAACTATCTTGCGTGCGTCGGCCGGCCGGCTTTCTCCCGACTCATCTATCCTGCGCCAGTCGATGGCGGCCTTGGCGTCCATGTGACGCTCGATCTGGCAGGGCGGATCAGGTTGGGGCCCGATGTCGAATGGCTTGGTTCTGATGATCCGGACGCTGTCGACTACACCGTCGATCCAGCGCGCGCCGGCGCCTTCTACCCCGCCGTCCGCCGCTACTGGCCTGCGCTGCCGGATGGCGCATTGACGCCGGACTATGCCGGATGCCGGCCAAAGCTGTCCGGTCCAGGCGAGCGCCCTGCAGACTTCCGTATCGACGGGCCGCAACGTCATGGCGTGGCCGGACTTGTGAACCTGTTCGGGATCGAGAGCCCGGGACTCACCTCATCGCTTGCGATTGCTGAAGAAGTGAGGCGCCTGCTGGCGGACTGACTACTCGCTCAGCAGTTTCCTGAAATACCCGATGGTCTCCTTCAGGCCGTCCTCCAGCTGCACCTTGGGCTCCCAGCCCAGTGTTGTGCGGGCGCGGGTAATGTCCGGGCGGCGCTGTTTCGGATCGTCGGCGGGAAGCGGCATGCGGACCAGCTTGGATTTCGAACCGGTGAGGCGCAGCACCGTCTCGGCCAGCTCGATCATGGTGAACTCGCCGGGATTGCCCACATTGATCGGGCCGGTGACATCATCGCTCGAGTCCATCAACCGGATCATACCTTCGATGAGATCGTCGACATAGCAGAAGGAACGCGTCTGCGAGCCATCGCCATAGATCGTGATGTCCTCACCCTTCAGCGCCTGCACAATGAAGTTGGACACCACCCGCCCGTCATTGGGATGCATGCGCGGGCCGTAGGTATTGAAGATGCGCAGCACCTTGATCCTGAGCCTGTGCTGGCGGTGATAGTCGAAGAACAGCGTCTCCGCGCAGCGCTTGCCCTCGTCATAGCAGGAGCGCGGCCCGATCGGATTGACATTGCCCCAATAGTCTTCCGTCTGCGGGTGCACGCTGGGATCGCCGTACACCTCCGAGGTGGAGGCCTGCAGGATCTTCGCGCCCAGCCGCTTGGCAAGGCCGAGCATGTTGATGGCGCCGTGCACGCTCGTCTTCGTCGTCTGCACCGGATCGTGCTGGTAGTGGATGGGCGAGGCCGGGCAAGCGAGGTTCCAGATCTGGTCGACCTCGACAAAGAGCGGGAAGGTCACGTCATGGCGCAGGAACTCGAATTTCGGGTTGCCATGCAGGTGCGCGACATTGCGCTTCTGGCCGGTGAACAGGTTATCGACGCAGAGCACCTCCTGGCCGCGGCCCAAAAGCCGGTCGCACAGGTGCGAGCCGAGAAAACCCGAGCCGCCTGTAATGAGAGCTCGGTTTTCCAGAAGCGCACTGGATCTTGTCAATTCAATCCCCCGGCTTGGTGTGAACCTATCCGTGCAGCGCTACGGCCGTCCCACGCTGACATAGTTGAACCCGCGGCGCTTCATGTCGGCAGGCTGGTAGACATTGCGCAGATCGACCACGGTTGGCGTCTTGAGCAGTTTCTTCAGCCGGTCGAGATCGAGGGCGCGGAACTGGTCCCATTCGGTGATCAGCACCATGGCGTCGGCGCCATCCACCGCATGATAGGGCCCGTCGCAGAAATCGACCTCGCTCAGCACCTTGCCCGCCTCGTGCATGCTCTCCGGATCATACGCCTTCACCCGCGCGCCTGCTGCCTGCAGGGCCGGGATAATGTCCAGCGAGGGCGCGTCGCGCATGTCGTCTGTGTTGGGCTTGAAGGCGAGGCCGAGAACGCCGATCGTCTTGCCCGTCACTGACCCGCCCATGGCGCTGATCACGCGCTGGGCCATGGCCTTCTTGCGGGCGTCGTTGACCTCCACCACCGTGTCAACGATGCGCACCGGACTGCCATGGTCGTTGGCCGTCTTGGTGAGAGCCAGCGTATCTTTGGGGAAGCACGAGCCGCCATAGCCGGGACCGGCATGCAGGAACTTCTTGCCGATCCGGTTGTCGAGGCCGATGCCCTTGGAAACGTCCTGCACGTTCGCGCCGACCCTCTCGCACAGGTCCGCCATCTCGTTGATGAAGGTGATCTTGACGGCGAGAAAAGCATTGGCCGCATACTTGATCAGTTCCGAGGTGCGCCGTGACGTGAACAGCATCGGCGTCTCGTTGAGGAAAAGCGGACGGTAGAGTTCGCGCATCACTTCGCGCGCCTCTTCCCTGTCCGTGCCCACGACAACCCGATCCGGCCGCTTGAAATCGCCGATGGCGGCGCCCTCGCGCAGGAACTCCGGATTGGAAACCACGGCGAAGTTCGCATCCGGACGAACCTTGCGGATGATGTCCTCGACCTCATCGCCCGTGCCAACCGGAACCGTCGATTTGGTGACCACAACGGTGAAACCGTCCATGTGCCGGGCGATCTCTTCAGCTGCGGCGTAGACATAGGACAGGTCGGCATGGCCATCGCCGCGGCGCGATGGCGTGCCGACCGCGATGAAGATCGCATCGGCGTTACGGATGGCGTCCGCCGCATCGAGGGTGAAGAACAGCCGCCCTTCCTTGACGTTGGTGGCGACCAGCTCAGCCAGGCCCGGCTCGAAGATCGGCATCACGCCCTTGCCCAGCCGCTCTATCTTGCCCGGGTCCTTGTCCACGCACGTGACGGTGTGCCCGAAATCGGCAAAGCACGCGCCCGACACCAGGCCTACATAGCCCGCTCCGATCATCGTCACGCGCATGGCG
>JBEAMJ010000095.1:0-5738 GCA_041166025.1 Pseudomonadota bacterium
GGGGGCGAGGCTGCCCGGGCGAGCGCCTGGTCGAGCCTGCCGAGCGTTTCAGGCAGGCGGCGGAGCCGGGCGAACGTTTCGCGGGCAGCGTCAACCGCGAGACGGCGCAGGCCTTCGGGCCCGAATTCACGGCGGCTCCAGCGTTCGACGATGGGCTGGGCAGCCTGCCAGATATTGTGGGCAGGGTCGATCGACCGGGCGACGCCTTCGACCTGCACCATCGTCTTCTGAAGCAGGATCAGTTCAGGTCGCAGATGCATGCCGAACTGGCGGGTGATGTCGAAAAGCTGCAGGAGCACGCGGGCCATCGACAGGTTGGATGCGTCCTTGCCGAAGATGGGTTCGCCGACGGAGCGGAGCGCCTGGGCGAATTCGTCCATCGAGTGCGAGGCCGGAACATAACCCGCTTCGAAATGGACTTTCGCGACGTGCTTGTAGTCGCGATCGAGAAACCCCTTGATGATCTGGGCGAGGAACAGACGCTCGTTGGGGCCGATGCGGCCCATGATGCCGAAATCGACCAGCACCAGCCGCCCGTCCGGCGCGAGGATCATGTTTCCCTCATGCAGGTCGGCGTGGAAGAAGCCATGGTCGAGGGCACAGGCGAGAAAGCCGCGGGTAATGCGGTTGGCGAGGTCGATGCGCTGGTCGCCTGACATCTGGCCCGGATTGGTAAGCGAGCGCCCCTCGATCCACTCGGTGGTGAGAACGCGCTGGCTGGTGCGCTCCCAGTCCACCTTCGGGGCATGGACATAGCCGTCGATGGCGGCGATCTCTGCAAATTCGGAGGCGGCGCCGGCTTCGAAGCGGAGATCCATCTCGCGGGTGAGGGAGGTGGCCATGGTGTCGATGAAGGCCGCCGGCTCCATGCGCTTCACTTCGGCGTTGCCATGCTTCTGCGCCGAATAGGCGATGCGCTTCATCGCGCGGAGTTCGAATTCCATCGTGCGCTCGATGTTCGGGCGCAGGATCTTGACGGCGCGGGGACCCCTGTCGGTTTCGAGGCGATGGACCTGTGCGACGGACGCCGCGGCGATCGGTTCGCTGAGATTTGGGAACAGCCGGTCGGTCTCCGCGCCGAATTCGCTGCGCAGGGATCTAAGCGCCTGCGATTTCGGAAAGGGCGGGATCTGGTCCTTGAGGCGCGAGAGGTCGGTCGCCGCCGTGACGCCGATCACGTCGGGGCGGGTGGCCATGAACTGGCCGAGCTTGATCCACGCAGGGCCGAGTTTTTCGAGGGCGCGGGCGAAGCGCTCGCCCGGACGGCCTTTGCCACCTGATCCGGGGAGGATGCGGAGGACGGCGCCGGCAAGCTTTGCCGTGAAGGGCAGGCGCGAGCGGTAGGCGTCCGGAATGATGACGTCGTTGCGCACCATGACAGCGCCAGCGCGCGCAAGGCGCAGATAGTCGGAGAGGGCGGTCAGCATCCTAAACCGCCCATCCGGTGTGGAGGCAGGCGATGCCGCCGGAATAGTTCCTGTACGCCACCTCGCTGAAGCCTGCGGCGCGTATACGCGCGGCGAAATCGTCCTGCGGCGGGAAGCGGCGGATCGATTCGATGAGATACTGGTAGCTGGCGCGGTCGCCGGTCACGCGTTCGCCGAGCCAGGGGATCACCTTGAAGGAGTACTGGTCGTAGGCCTCCTGCAGGATGCGGTGCGTCATGTGGGAGAACTCAAGACAGGCGAAGCGACCGCCCGGCCTGAGCACGCGGCGGAACTCGCTGAGCGCAGTGTCGATCTCCACCACATTGCGGATGCCGAAGGAGATGGTCACAGCGTCGGCGCAGCGATCGGGGAAAGGCAGGGCCGCAGCATCGCAAGCGAGGCGCGGCATGCTGCGGTCGCTCGCCTTGATGCCCGCGACGAGCATCGCCTCGTTGATGTCTGAGACGAAGGTCAGCGTTTCGGCCTGGCTGTTGCGGCGGCGGGCGACTTCGTTCGCCCTGGCCTGGAAAGCGCGGGCGATATCGCCCGTGCCGCCGGCGACATCGATCAGGGTCTCGCCCGGCTGCGGGTTCAGCCAGGCGATCATGTTGGCCTTCCAGATCCTGTGGACGCCTGCCGACATCAGATCGTTCATCAGGTCGTACCGGCCGGCGACAGATGCGAAGACGCCTTTGACGCGACGGGATTTTTCTTCCCGGCTCACATCCTCGAATCCAAAGGGAACGCTATCCTCGTCCATGAACGCGAACATAGGCGAAGGGGCCTGCGGCGGCTATACGCGCTTGATGCCAGAATTGCCTGAAGTCGAGACCGTTCGTCGCGGGCTCGCCCCCGCGATGGAAGGTAAACGCATCCTGCACGTCGAGACGCGCAGGAGCGACCTGCGTTTCCCTTTCCCGGAGAACTTTAACCAGCGCATCGAAGGCGCGCGGGTGAAGCGTCTGGGGCGACGGGCAAAGTATCTGGTGGGCGAACTCTCGAACGGGGAGGCGCTGATCATGCACCTTGGCATGACAGGGCGGTTCACTGTGGCCGGGGCGAAGCCGGGAAAATTTCATCATGCGGCAGGCGGGGACGACAAGCATGATCATGTCGTGTTCGGCATGCAGGGCGGGGCGCGGATCGTGTTCAACGATGCGCGACGGTTCGGGTTCATGGACCTGTGGGCGCTCGAGGATCTCGAGAACTACGCCCCGTTCGCCGCCTTGGGGCCGGAGCCGATCTCGAACGCGTTTTCCGGCGCCTATCTGGCGGAAGCGTTTCGGGGCAAGAAGACGCCGGTAAAGGCGGCGTTGCTGGACCAGACTGTCGTGGCGGGTTTGGGCAACATCTATGTCTGCGAGGCGCTGTTCAGATCTCGAATTTCACCAAAGAAGCTGGCTGGGGCGCTCCGGAAGGACCGACTCGAAACGCTCGCGGTCGAAGTGCGCAAGGTGATCGCGGAGGCGATCGCCGCGGGCGGCTCGACGATCTCGGACTTCAGCCATGCGGATGGTGAGCTGGGCTATTTCCAGCATTCATTCCAGGTCTATGACCGGGAAGGCGAGGACTGTGTCGTATGCGCAAAGACGGTGAAGCGCCTGGTACAGTCGGGGCGGTCGACCTTCTACTGCGCGCAATGCCAGCGGGCCTGAGGGCGCCAGGCCTGCGGCGTGGGGCCCCGGGGCGGCATCGGCCTGGTCGCTGTCAGGTGATGGGCGCGGACAGCCCCAGACCGATCCAACGCGTTTCCCCCATCGGGCTTTTCGGAGGCTTCCTGCAGCTCGCCCTCAGCCGCGCGGGAGGCCGTATTCGGCGAGGCGGGCAAGGTAGGCCGACAGGCGGGCCTCCTTCTCTTGGGCAAGTTCTGCGAGATAGGGCCAGGTGTAGAGGCCGGTGGCATGCCCGTCGTCGAAGCGGATGCGCAGCGCGTAGCGGCCGACGGGCTCGGCGCCCAAGACGCTGACATTTCGCTTCCTTGCAGGCGGAGGCGGCCGCTCCGAGCCATGACCCTCCGTCTCGGCGCTGGGGCTTTCGACGCGGAGGAGCTCGTAGGGGATCGATCCTTCACTCCCATCATCGAAGCGGATGATGAGTTCAGCACGGGCCTTGTTGAAGCGAAGCTCTTCTGGCCATTGCGCCGTTCCGGCGGCCATTACTTCGGCGCGCCGATGTCGCGGGCTTCGTCGCGCAGCATCACGGGAACGCCGTTGCGGATCGGGTAAGCGAGGCCGGCGGCGCGGCTGACGAGTTCGTTGGCTTCGCGGTCATAGGTAAGCGCGGACCGCGAGACCGGGCAGACGAGGATTTCCAGCAGGCGCGGATCGACACCGGCCTCCTGACCGTTCTCCGCCTGACCTGAACCGTCCGACTGCGACTTGCTTTCTGCAGCGCTCATCATTGCACGTATCCGCCACCCTGACCTGGACGCTCCATTTCTAGCAGAGTTATGAGCGCCTTGCACCTGTCCTCCAGCGTGCTCGCCTCGAGCAGCGCCTGCTTCTCCGAATTGGCAAAGGGGCAGCCAGCGGCCAGCGAGTTGATGAGCGCATCAAGGGGCGCGGCCTCGACCTCGCTCCAGTCCGCCTGGAAGTCCCCGCGGCGCAGATAGGTTTCGAGTGCGCCCATCAGGCGCGCACGCGCCGAATCATCTAGCGCCACATCCTGCGCGAGGTCGTGCGCAAAGGGCTGCCAGTTGGCGCGGACGAGCCGGTAGGGCGCGGCGGCGGGCAGATCCTCGCCGGCCTCGAAGCGGCAGACCCCGCTGAGCACGATCAGGTAGCGGCCATCGCCGGTTTCCTGGAAGGCGGAGATGCGCCCGGCGCAGCCCACGCGCGAGAGCGGCGGCCGGTCGTCGTGCAGCGGAGCGTTGGGGCCGAACATCGCGGCGGGCTGGATCATGCCGATCAGCCGATGGCTGGCCAGCGCCGCATCAACCATCGCGAGATAACGCGGCTCGAAGATGTTGAGCGGCAGCGTCGCGCGGGGGAAGAGCAGCGCCCCGCCAAGGGGAAAGACCGGAATCGCGGCAGGCAGGTCGGCTGGTTTGCGATAGATGCGTGGCAAGATGCCCTCGTCGACTGCGTCCCCACACGCGAGGCTGCGTGCATAGCATGAGATGGGCGTCGCTGCGAAGCTTTCCAGCCCTTCAGCAGGAACCCTCTGCTCAGCCCGAGAAGGCGTGAACGAGGAGCGGACCGGCGATGGCAAGGTAGACCAGCAGCGTACCCATCGTGCCGGCGAGGCGCCCGAAGGAAAAACCGCCCGAGCCGGCGAGGCCGTAGGCGTGCAGGATGCGGGCGAGGAGCAGGACGAGGCCGCACATGTGGATGTACCAGGCCGGCATGCCGAGCATGGCGAGGCCGGCGATACCGGCCATCAGCACGGGCACGTCTTCGACCGCATTGAGCTGGACCCGCATCACCCGGCTGAACTCCGGCGTTGTCTCGCCCGAGGGTATCTTCATCGCTCCACGCCGGGCGCCGACATACATCTTGAGGCCCAGCATCATGATGATGAGCAGGCCGATATTCATCGCCGCCGCCTGCACAGGCGACATCGCCGTCAGAAAGTCCATGTTGTTCTCCCCCGAGCCTTGCTGCTCGCTTGCTGCAGCTTAGCGCGGCCTCCTCCCGGAAGAAAAGCGCCGGACTTGCCCGGTCGGGGGGCGCGGCCTAGGACACGCGCCAGGAGGACTACAGCATGGCCGTTGCAGGACACGCGTCTGGACAGGGAGGCGACCGGCTCTTCCGGTCGATCGCGGCGGCGAAACCCGGTCTGGTGACGGGCGTGCCCGATGGCATGCTGGCTGCGACCATCATGGCGTGCGCGGCCTCGGCGGATTTTCCCTACATCGCCTGCGCGCGCGAGGAGGAGTGCATCGGCGTCGCCAGCGGCGCAGCGATGGCGGGCAGGCGCGCCATCGTGATGGTGCAGAATGCGGGGCTGCTGAACTCGCTTGGAGCCTTTGCGACCATGGGGCTGCGCTATGGCCTGCCATTCGTGGTGATCGTGACGAACCGTGGGGCGTTGGCCGACCCCAACGGCTATGACATCGAGAAGCGCGAGGCATTCGATGCCGGCGTGCGGCCGATGGCGCGGGTGTTCGATTTCGACGCGGGCGACTTCCCGGAGGATCTCATCCCCGCCGCGTTCAAATGGGCGGAGGCGGCGCGCAAGCCGGTCATCCTCGCACTGGAGAAGCGGCTCGGTTCGGGCGACGGAGCTTCGGCATGAGCGACTTGTCGAACCTTCCCTCGCAGAAGGATGCGATCGCGACGGCGCTGGCGCTCTATCCGGCGCGGCCGTTTG
>JBEAMJ010000096.1:0-16568 GCA_041166025.1 Pseudomonadota bacterium
GGCATCTGGCTCCTACGCCATCGACGTCGCGTAGGTCGCGAATGAAAGATGAGATCTCATCGACGGCGACGGCATCATGATGCTTGATGGGGCGGACCTTCCTGAGCTGCGCGGGCTTTGCCAGCATCAGTTCGAGATGGCCCTTCCAGCGGGCTGGATTGCTCGTGACACGGTATCCCCCAGCAATCGCCCAATCGAGTATCGCCTCTACCCGCCCGCGCAACCGTTGGGCCGTTTCCAGCTTGCTGGTCCACAGCTGCTCAGTGCTCTGTTTGTTCGGGTCTGCGAAGATCTTTATGATGTGGCTCGTCGTTATGTCAGCGACCGAGATTTTTCCGATCACGGGGTACGTATAGGTCTCAAGGCTGGCCTTCCAGACGGCGGCGCTCTTCCCGCCCCGCCAACCTGGCTCCTGAAGGGCGATGTATTGTGCGGCAGCCACTTTGAATGTGACCATCTCGGCCTGCGCGTCGCGTCGCTTAGTCTTAATGGCTCTGGCCGCCTCGATGGGATCGACGCCGTCACGGATGGCGAGACGTGCAAGTCTAGCCGCCTCCCGCGCCTGAAGCAGAGATACAAGAGGGTAGGGTCCGAGCCCCATGTCGCGGCGCCGCCCGTCGGGCATCGTTGCTCGGAGAACCCACGACCGGCTGTTCCGGTTTGCGACCTGCAGACACAGGCCGTTAACGCCGCCGACGGGATAGAGCCCCGGTTTCGTTTGCGTTTCGACCCATTTAGCGCTGCGAACGAGAGCGATCTTCGGCATCTCAATCGAACTCCCCCGACCCAACACAAAACCCAACAAAAAACGTGCCATGGGCTGAAATGACTGGGTATTGGATGAGATGGTGGAGGCTGCCTCCACCGAACTTCTCGCCGAATCGGGACATGGGGTCAGATGGCCTGAGATGGGGTCGAAACAGACCTCGGCTCCACCATTTCCCCACACCGATCGGGTTTCCCAATTGTAAACCGGAACGCTATGAGATGGCGCTGGCCGACGTGCGCCCTGGAGAATCCATGAGAGCCCTACTCGACGTTATCCTGATCGCGCTCGACATCTACATCTGGATCTTGATCGCGCAGGCGATCCTGTCCTGGCTCCTGGTGTTCAACGTGGTCAACTCACGCAACCAGGTCGTGCGAACGATCTGGCAGTTCACCCATGCCCTCACCGAGCCGGCGCTCAAGCCAATCCGCAGCATCATCCGACCGTTCAACGGCATCGACCTGTCCCCGCTGATGCTGATACTGCTGGTCATCCTGACCCAGCGCCTGATCATCTATTATGTGTACCCGGCCGTGGTCTGAGCCGTGGCGGCCTGCTGGCGTCTGGTCGCCGGAGGCGCTGAACTTCATGTGCGTGCGCAGCCGGGCGCTTCGCGGGACGCCATCGAGGGCATGGGCGAGGATGCAGCGGGGCGTTGCTTCCTGAAGGTCCGTGTTCGCGCTGTCGCCGAGAGGGGCAGGGCCAATGCAGCTGTCGAAGCCGTGCTCGCCAGGGCGCTCGGGATACCGAAATCCGCAGTGACGGTGGAGAAGGGCGAGACGCAGCGCATCAAGACGGTGCGAATCTCCGGCGATGCGTCTATAGCGGGCGCGCTTGGCAGGCTGACCGGAGGGGCTGAATGACGGCGCAACTGATCGATGGCAAGATCGTCTCCGCGAATGTGCACGATGCGGTGACGGCTGCGGTTGCGAAGTTGCCGGGCAAGCCGTGCCTTGCGGTCGTGCTGGTGGGCGATGATCCGGCGAGCGCTCTTTATGTGAAATCCAAGGGCGAGAAGACCGAAGCCGCGGGGATGCGCTCGATTACCAGGCGTTTTCCGGCAACCACAACGCAAGCCGAGGTCGAGGCAGAACTGACGCGCCTCAGCGCCGACCCTGAGGTGGACGGGATCCTGCTGCAGCTACCCTTGCCGAAAGGGCTCAATGAAGCGCGCGCGCTCGCCTGCATCGATCCGGCCAAGGACGTCGATGGACTGACCGAGCTATCCGCCGGTCGTCTGGTGCTGGGCAAGCCGGGGCTCCGGCCCTGCACGCCGGTGGGCTGCGTGATCATGGCAAAGCATGCGCTGGGCGATGATCTTTCGGGCCGACACGTCGTCGTCATCGGACGTTCGATCCTTGTCGGAAAGCCGGTCTCGCTGCTCTTCCTCGCCGAGAACTGCACCGTTTCAATCGCTCATTCCAAGACGAAGGATCTGCCGGGGCTGTGCCGTTCGGCGGACATTCTGGTACCCGCCGTTGGCCAGCCGGAGATGGTGCGCGGCGGCTGGGTGAAGCCCGGCGCTGTCGTGATCGATGTCGGCATCAACCGCGTGCCTGCGCCGGAGAAGGGCGAAGGCAAGACGCGCGTGGTCGGCGATGCGCATTTTGAAGAGTGCCGACAGGTGGCCGGCTGGATCACGCCCGTGCCCGGGGGCGTCGGCCTGATGACGGTGGCCTGCCTCATGCGCAACACCGTGCTGGCGGCCTGCGCGCGCAGGGGCTGGAGCGTGCCGGCGGAGCTAGGCGCCTGAGCCTGTTCGACGACCTCTGGGCGAAGCAGGACGGCCTTTGCGCCATCTGCAGCAAGCCGATGCCGCGCGGCCGCTTCGATGTTCCGCATGCGACGCTATGGAAGAATGTGCGGCCGACCTTCGATCACATCCGGCCGCGCAGCAAGGGAGGTCGTGACGATGCCGCCAACCTCCAGCTGGCGCACGCGCGGTGCAACAAGCAGAAGGGCGACAGCTGGAGACCGGGGCGCTAATCCGTTCGTCGCTTTACGCCCAGAACTTTTTCGAAGAATAGGGTTTCGGCCTCGCGCTGGGCCTCCTGGTTGGACTTCTTGGCAAAGCCATGGCCTTCATCGCTCGCCGTCATCAGCCAGGTCTCGAGGCCCTGCTTGCGGAATTGAGACACCATCGCCTTGGCTTCGGAGACCGGTACGCGCGGATCGTTGTCGCCATGGATGATGAACATGGGCCGCCTGATCTTGTCTGCATGGTTGAATGAGGCCGTCTCTTCCATCCACCGCCGCACGGCGGGATCACGTTCGTCGCCATACTCCGCCCGGCGCAAGTCGCGGCGATAGCCCGACGTGTTTTCGAGGAAGGTTCGAAGGTTGCCGATGCCGACGATATTGACCCCGGCTGCAAAGCGTTCGGGGAACATGATCATCGACGCATAGACCATGTAGCCGCCATAGGACCCGCCATAGGGGATGACCCGGCTCATGTCGAAGCGGCCCGTTGACTGCATCCAGTCGAGCACGGCGCCAATGTCCTTCACGCTATCGAGGCGTCGGGTCGAATTGTCGAGAGAGACAAACGTCTTGCCATAGCCGGTCGAGCCGCGGACGTTCGGCACGATCACGGCGATGCCGAGCTCGTTCACCCAGTACTGCCGCGTGGATGAGAAGGTTGGACGCGACTGGCTTTCGGGACCGCCATGAATGTCGATGATCACCGGGTGGGGGCCGGGCGTCTTCGGCTCGAAAACCCAGGCCGAGATTTCCGATGGGCCACCCGTTGCGCTGTCGAATGTCTTGAAGCGCGCCAGCGTTGGCGCGACGAAGGTTGAGGCATCGAGGCCGCCGACCTCCGACTGGGTCCAGCGCATGAGCGACTTGTTCTTTCGTGTGTAGACGTAGGCGTCCGCAGGCGATGTCGCGGTGACGAGGGTCATGCCGAGCCGGGCGCCTTTCTCATCCCATCTAAACGTACCGAGGACGCCGGGCGGCAGCTTGGGCGCTGCAAGGGGCCGTCGGGTCGAGAGGTCGAACAGCTTGAGCTCTGATGCGCCATCGGCGTTGAGCGAATATGCGATCGTGCGTCCGTCAGGTGAGAGATCGAACGCCTCGACATCCCAGCGCGTTTCGGGACTGAGCACGGTCCGCGCATTTGTAGCGATTTCGATGCGCGTGAGCCGAAGGAACTCCGCGTTCTCGTTGGAAGCCGTGAGGATCGCGCGGCCGTCCGCCGTAAACTCGCCGCCGGAGTAGGCGACGTCGAGATCCGGCGCCAGCTCGATCAGCTTTCCGTCCGCCAGCGTCAGGACAAACAGGCGCGACTTCGCTATCGAGATGTATTGCGAGAGCAGGAGGCGGTCGCCCGTCGGCGACCAGTCTGCGACGTTGAGCGCGCCCGTCCCTTCCAATGCGACGCGGCGTGTTTCCGGTCTGCCGGCTTCGGCGACAAGGATGTCATAATCGCCGCTGTCTTTCGTGGCGCGGGCCCAGGCGATCTTCGACCCATCGCGGCTGAAGAGGATGGATTCGTTTCGGGCGTCCGCTTCGGTGAAGGCGGTCGAGCGGCCCGTCGCTGGATCGAGCATGAAACCCTGGAAATTCTCGTCCCCCCCGCGATCGCGCGTGAACATGATCTGGCCAGAGCCGCCCGGTCGCACCCCCGCACCGGTAATGCGGTCATCGAAGAAGGTGATCTGCCTGCGGTCTCCGTTAGGCATGGCGACCGTATGTAGCTGCGTGGTGTCGGCAAAGCGCGTCGCAATGAGCATGCCGCCGCCCGGCAGGAAATCGATGAAGCTCGCCGAACGCGCGTTGGCGTACTGGATCAGGCGCTCGCGCACCTCAGGCGGCGTTGCGGGCACGTTCTCCATGGTGAGGGCGCCGCGCTTGGTGACGACGACTTCCTGCGCGAGGGTCGGCGCGGCGGTGCAGACAATAAGGGCAATCGCGAAGCTGCGAAGCATGGGCGTTCTCCCGAGGCAAACCCGGAGCACGCTAGCAGCGCAAGACACGATCGCAACGCACGTCCGGTTCATCTACCCCTCTGGCTGCGGGGTCTAGGCCGCCACTTCGACAGGTTTCAGTCTCCCAATCACCCACCGGCCAATTCGCCACACGAGCAGCAGGGCGAGGATCGTCGCGTGCACGACCGGATCGCCCTCGATAATCTTCACCATGAGGAGGTTGTGAGCGACGGCAAGGATTGCAAGCGGATAGATGAGCCAATGCAGGCGGTCCCACGCCTTACGGCCGAGCTTCCTGATCGAGCTGTTGTTTGAGGTGATCGCAAGAGGGACCATCAGCGTGAGCGACGCCATGCCGAGCATGATGTAGGTGCGCAGCGTCACGTCCTGAATAAGGCCCGGGATTGACCAGTTCCGGTCGAGCCAGAAGTAAGCGAGGAGGTGGAGTGCTGAGTAGAAGAAAGCCGCAAGCCCGATGCGTCGCCGGATCAGCGCTAGCGGTCCCCAGCCTGTGATGTCGCGGATTGGGCTAACCAGCAGCGAGGCGAGTAGCACGCGGATTGCCGTGTCGCCGAGATAGCGATGTGTCCACTGGCCGACATTCCAGCCCATGTCATGGGGCAGGCCCAGCAGCATCATCGTCCACTGGTAGGCAAGCCAGGCGAAGGGTGCGATGAGGACGACGAGTGTCAACGGCTTGAGCCAGTGTTTGCCGAAAGTCCGCAGGCCTGCAGCCTCTTTGGCCGGCGCCCGGAACAGCGCAACGAGAAGTAGGCCGATGATCGGCGACAGCACAAGCGATGCGCCGAAATAGAACCGCCAGTTCAGCCTTGCCAGTCGCGCCGCAAAAGCAGGCAGGCTTGCGAGCGCAATCCATCCCGCTACCAGCGCCACCGTCCAGAGCAGTCCAGTGGCCGAGGCCTGCTCGGGTGGAAGTGGAAAGGCTTCGACCTGCATCGCCTCAGTAGTTCTTCTTCAAGTCCATGCCGGCATAGAGGGCGGCGACCTGCTTCTCATAGCCGTTGAACATCTCGGTGTTGCGACGCTCGTTAAAGCCGCCCTTGCCGCCGATGACGCGTTCTGACGCCTGGCTCCAGCGCGGATGGGAGACGCTGGGATTCACGTTGGAGTAGAAGCCGTATTCGTGCGCAGCGGCCTTGTTCCACGCGGTGGCGGGCTGGGTCGCCATGAAGCGGATTTTCACGATCGATTTCGTGGCCTTGAAGCCGTACTTCCACGGGATCACCGTGCGCAGTGGCGCGCCATTCTGCTTCTGAAGCGCCTTGCCATAGGCGCCGACGGCGAAGAGTGCGAGGTCGTTGTTCGCCTCGTCCATGCGCAGGCCTTCAACGTAGGGCCATTGCAGGGAGGGGCGGTTGGTGCCCGGCATCTCCTTGCGGTTGAGATAGGTTTCGAACTGAACAAACTTCGCGGTCGGCCTCGGCTTCAGTTTCGCCAGCACAGTGTGAATGGGCACGCCGATCCACGGCACGACCATCGACCAGGCCTCGACGCAGCGATGACGATAGACACGTTCTTCCAGCTTCGAATAGTCGATCAGGTCCTTCAGCGCGTAGGCGCCGGGAGCATCGGTCTCGCCTTCGACCGTCACCTGCCAGGGCGAGACCTTCATCAGGTTGGCATAACGTGGCGGGTCTTCCTTGCCGGTGCCGAATTCGTAGAAATTGCAGTAGCCGGTGAAGGCGTCCTCAACCGTCTGTGCGTCCGACACTGAGAAAGCCGTCTTCTTCGCGGTCAGAGCCGCGCCGGGCGCTGGATGGCCGCCGGCTGTGGCGGGCGCGGCCGGGGTCTGCTGCGGCTCGGAGCAGGCGGGCAGTGCGCCGAGGATCGAGCCTGCGCCCATGAAGCCCGCGGCCGAGAGCACATGGCGCCGGTCCATGAACATGCGCTCCGGCGTGATCTCGGAACGCAGCGCCTGGTAGTCCGGGTTGCGGCGGAACTTCAGGGCCATCTCGCGTCGTCCTTGTTGTTGCATCCGGGCCGTTATCCTGTCCCAGAAGCGGCTAATCTAGCGCCGGCGGCGCAAAGGCGCGACAGGCCGGTTCACATCTCTACGAGCGAAACTGCCCGTGGGTTACCGCGGGCTGCAAAAAAGCGCTGGTCAGGCGTTCATGTTGCTCATGTTAGGCTCTGGCCTGATTCGGAGAAGGCCGTGGCCAAAACCACTATTCCATCAGCGATTTCTGCACTGGTCCTGTCCGCCTGCCTTGCCCCTGCCCCACAGCCGGAAGGCCCGGGGGCGCCAAGGACAACGGGCCAGGCGCTGGCCCAGATGGCCTGCCCGCACCGGATCGCCGAGGCCAGCGCCTGGGTAAACCACATGCCGGGGACCAGCCGGGCGCCGCGGCAGCTCCAGGTCGATGTCCGGCTTGCGGAAGCAACCGACACAGCTGTCGTGCTGCGTTCGGATGCCTCGACAGGCGAAACGCTCGTTCTCGAAATACGGACAACGCCCAACGCGCCAGTTCCCGGACGGCTGGCCTATCGCGAGCCGGTGCCCGATCCGATGTACAAGCGGATCAGCCTGTTCTGCCGGGGCGGGGAGATCCACAGCATCGACAGGATCGAGCGGGTCTACTGAAAGAGGGCCGGTTTGCTCCGTGCCCCGGTTTGCTCTTGGCGAAGCGCTCCTGTAGAGGGGCGCCGATAAGGAGCGAGTATGCGACTGGCGTTTTTCGGAGATGTGGTCGGCCGTGCTGGCCGGGCCGCGATCGCCGAACATCTTCCTCGGATCAAGTCCGGGCTCGGGCTCGATTTTGTGATCGTGAATGGCGAGAACGCGGCCGGGGGGTTCGGCATCACTGCAGCGACCGCAACGGAGATCTTCGACGCGGGCGCCGACTGCATAACGCTGGGCAATCATTCCTGGGACCAGGCCGAGGCCTTAGTCTATATCGAGCGCGAGATCCGGCTGCTGCGTCCCTATAACTATCCAAAGACGCTGCAGATACCCGGACGCGGATCCCAGCTGTTCACCACCCCCAAAGGCCAGCGTGTGTTCGTGGTGCAGATCCACGGGTCGGCTTTCATGGAAGCGCTCGACGATCCGATCCAGGGCGTGGCTTCGGCGCTCGAGGAATGCCCGCTGGGGCAGGTGGCCGACGCAGTGGTGGTCGAGATCCACGCCGAGGCGACGGCCGAAAAATATATCATGGGGCACTACTGCGACGGGCGGGTCACCGCGGTTGTCGGCGCGCATACCCATGTGCCAACGGCCGATGCGCAGATCCTGCCGGGCGGCACAGCGTATCAGACTGACGCCGGGATGTGCGGCGATTATGACAGCGTGATCGGCATGAAGAAGGGGCCTCTCGTGCAGAGAGCTGCGACGCGGCTTCCGACCGAGCGAAAGTCGCCGGCCGAGGGGGATGCAACCATGTGCGGCGTCTTCATCGAGTCGGATGACCGGACCGGACTTGCCGTACGCGTCGAGCCGATCCGCGTCGGCGGACGGCTTTCGCAGATCATTCCCCTCGTCGATCGCTAGGTCATCACGCGGCGCGCGACTGTCGCTGCCTGATCCTTCCGCTACTCCTTTCTTCAAAGCCGCCGTGTGAGCGGCGATCGGGAGGATGAGCTTATGCGCAAGACATTGATGAGCACGCTTGGCCTTGCAGCTTTTGTCGCTGCAGCCTGCCAGGCGATGCCGGCGACCGAGCCCGTGCCGACGGCGAGTTCGGCGCACATTGTTGCGGCGGTGGCGGATGCGGCGCGGCCGGCGGTGGACACGGCGCGTGATGCGGACCGGAAGCCAGCGGAGATGATCGCGTTCGGCGAGGTCTCGCCGGGCGACAAGGTCGGCGAGCTGATCCCAGGCGGCGGCTACATGACCCGCATTCTTTCCAAAGCGGTCGGCGCGACCGATAAGGTCTATGTGTTTGCCGGCGCACCGGTTCAGCGGGAAGGTCAGCCTCCGCCGGCCGCGCCGATCGCGGCGATCACGGCTGATGCGGCGAACTATGGCAACGTCCAAGTGATCCTGACCAACTTCGCGACGATCCCCGCGCCCGAGGCGCTCGACCTCGTGTGGACCTCGCAGAACTATCACGACATGCACAATCCGGGGCGCAACCTCGACATCAACGCCGCCAACAAGGCGATCCTCGGCGCGCTCAAGCCGGGCGGGCTCTACGTCGTTCTCGACCATCAGTCTGCGAAGGGCGTCGACTTCGACGCGCAGAAGCATCGTATCGACATGGCGAAGGTGAAGGCGGAAGTTCTGGCGGCGGGCTTCGAGTTCGTGGCGGAATCGCAGCTGCTCGACAATCCGGCCGACGATGGATCGAAGGGCGTGTTTGATCCGGCGATCCGCGGCAAGCCCGACCAGTTCATCCTGAAGTTCCGCAAACCGGCCTGATACTTACCAGCGTTGGACCCGCGCCCGCTTGGCCGCAGATGGGGTCGGGGCGGGCGCGCCGTTCGGCTGGCGCTAGCCCGGGTCGTCTGGGAGCAAGCTTGGGCGGTGCGGAGGCGTTCTTCCCGGTCGTGCGCCTCAGATTTGGCGACGCGCCGATCGCAGTGCGTGGCGGTTCGAGGCGATCGTTATCGTCTTGGCCCGGACCCTCTCGGCCTCGTGAGGGGTGGGGTGGCCAGCAGCCGAACGTCGAACCCGACGCGATCTTGCCGCGTGTCAGTCGGCCGCCTCTTCCTGCTTGCCGAGCCTTGCCGCAGTAAGGATGTGGATGAGGGCGTGATTGCCCTCGTGACAGGCGTATTCGTAGACCGGGCGGGCGATGCGGGTCAGCACGTACTCGGCGCGCCACGGCCTCGCGTAGAGGGAGGGGTCTTCCACCGTGAACTGGTAGAGCAGAGCATTGGTCCCGAGGAGGCTGAAGCGTTCGATCACCTTGCTGTCGGCGGTTATGAAGGCGCCACCGCTCCAGGTGAGGCCTTGCCGGCTGCGGATAGCGAAGCTGTCAGTCTCAACCACCAGCGTGTCGCCCTCCCAACGGCCACGCGACTGGCCGCCCCGCGTGCGCAGCGCATCCGGGCGCGGCGCATCGCTCAGGCTGACGATGCGGACAGGATCGAGATCCTCGATCCGCATCACAAGCGCATCCGGCGTCAGCATGAATTGGATCGGGATGAGCAGCCATGAGGCGGCTAAAGGGGCGTTGACAAGACTGTCCATGCAGCGTTCGGCAGTAGGACGGTCCTCGGGATTGTCGAAACCTTCTTCGTCTTGTTTGAGGGCAGCCTGGGCAAGCGCGGTGAGGGGCAGCTTGCCGTCTGCGGGCTCGACGATGAGCGAGGAGCGCTTTTCGCCATTCATCTCAAGAAGGACATTAGCCGTGGCGGTGGTGTCGAATTCCGGGTCGTAGACTTCGCTTTCCTTCAGTTCCTCCTTCGTCAATGCGATGATTCGGGCTTCATCTTCGGGGCCAACCGCAAGCGTAGCGATCTTGTCGGGCCGCTCCATCGGCGTGAGGAAGCCGGAGAACCAGTAACCGTGAAAATCCGGTTTGCCGTCCGTCGTGCGCGGGATGTCAGCAGCTTGCGCGAAGGCGGGCGATGCCATTGGCGATACGATGAGCGCAATCGCCGCAATGAGCACGCGCATGAATCGACCCCCATCCTGACCTCTCGTCAGGGTGCACGTCCCGGCGCTGTCGGCAAGCAGGCCTCGCCTACTGCACACACTCCGGGTTCACGCCCTGCACGTAGCTGGGGATCACGTCGATCGCCTTGGCGGTGTCTGCACCGAGGAAGCCGGTGAGACGCTCATAGCCGACATCGCTTGGGTACTGGCGCTGGTACCAGGCGGCGACGGGCGTGTAGGACCAGTGCCATTTCTCCTCTTCATAGCCGGTTGTGCGCGCACCTTCGCCCTTCTTGGAGGTGTAGACTTGGCAGAATCCGTAATTTGCGGCGTGGTTGACCAGCCAGTCATAGATGCGGCGGCCGTCGCGGTTGGTGGTGAAGTAGGCGTTGTCGAGACTGTTGAAGTCGAAGTCGGTGCCCCAGTGATGGCGCGAAGTGCCGGGCATGGAGGAGTATTGCAGGATCTTGAGCGCGCGGGCCTGTGGGTCGGGTAGGGAGGTGTTGAGCTTCTTGCCGCCAACCAGCGTCTTGCCGGTCCACTTGTCCTCCCAGATCTTTTTCTGGTCGGAGAAGGAGCGGAAGGCAGAGACGATCTTTAGCTTGTAGCCGGTCTGCTCGGCGTCTTCGGCCATGCGCACAAAGGCCTCGACCGCGTCCTTGTGGCCCCAAACGCGCGAGCCGGCGATGTATTTCTCCGGAATGCGCGCGAATTTTGGGTCGCTTGCGGGGTCGACGTCGCCAATCAGGTATTTGAGGTCGATGCGCGAGGCGGTGGGCGCGGCGGGCGTTTCCTCCACGGCGGGCGCAGGGTCAACGGCGATCTCGATGGCGGGAGGCTGGGCTTCGGCGTCGGCGGAGGTTGGCGTCACCATGGCGGTGTCGGCGCTCGGGCCTGAGGACGCCGCGCTGCAGGCAGCCAGCAGGGCAAGAAGCGGCAGGCACGCAGCCAAGCGCATCATCGCAGTCTCCGAATGCCCCGCGGGAATCAAATCACGAGCGCGGGCGCGCGCCAAGCATCACGACGCCGCAATTAAGGAATGATTGCAGTTCCGGGATGAGTTCCCCTGGGCAATTGGCAATAGGGCTGCTGCCAAACCGATCAGTTCCTGAATTTGGGATCGCGAGGGCGCATCAGGCCTTCCTGCGTGACGGAGGCGACCAGCTTGCCGGCTTCAGTGAACACCTCGCCGCGGTTGAAACCACGCGCGCCGGAGGCGGAGGGCGAATCCATCGCGTAGAGCAGCCAGTTCGAGATGTCGAAGGGCTCATGGAACCACATCGAGTGGTCGAGGCTGGCCATCTGGACGCCGCCAGTGAACCAGTTGACACCGTGCGGCTTGGTGGCGGTGTCGAGGATGCCCATGTCGGAGGCGTAGGCGAGCAGGCACTGCTGCAGCGGCATGTTGGCGGGATCGACCTTTCCGCGTACGCGCATCCACATCTGCTTCTTCGCTTCGGTCTTGGCCGGCGAGATCATCTGGCGCGGATCGACCGGCCGCAGTTCGATCGGGCGCGGACGTGCGAACTGACGCTGCAGCTCCTTGGGCACATGATCCTTTGCCATGGCGCGGAGTTCATCCTCCGACTTGAGATCGTCGGGTTTCTTTACCTCGGGCATTGGCGACTGGTGGGTGAAGCCCTGCTCGGGCACCTGGAAGGAGGCGGCGAGGTTGAAGATCTGCTCGCCATGCTGGACGGCGGTGACGCGGCGCGTGGTGAAGCTCTTGCCGTCGCGCGCCCGATCGACCTCGTAGAGAATGGGCACGGTGGGATCGCCGGGGCGGATGAAGTAGGCATGGAGCGAGTGGCAGACGCGGTTCTCGACCGTGCGGTAGGCGGCGACCAGCGCCTGCGCGATGACCTGACCGCCGAACACGCGCTTGACGCCATCGTCGGGTGATTGCCCGCGGAACAGGTTCACTTCGATACGCTCGAGGTCGAGCAGGGCGATCAGCTCGGCGACGGGGTCGGCAGCGAAGGGCGTCTCGGTCATGTCGGGTCGATTCCTGCAAAGGCGGGGGCAGCTATAGACCCGTCGTCGCCTTTTTGCGAAGCGCTCGAGTTGCAATCAGGGCGTACAGTCGCCCAGGCGCTCCATCCTGATCGTGGTGGTTGAAGGGTTGGGCATTCCCGGCGGGGCCGGCGCCATCGAGGAGGTGATCTCCATCGTGTAGGCCGTGTTGAAATCGCCCGTGACCTTCATGTCGGAGGTGATGGTCATGTCGCCCATCTTGCAGACGGAGCGGCCGGTCATCCCGCCTGCCGTGGCATTGTAGGTGTTCTCGGAGCAATCGACGCCGGCCGACCGCTGCAGCGCCTGTGCGTCCTCCATGGTCATCTGCTTGTCGTAGCAGATCTCCATCGCCGGCATGGTCATGCCTCCCGCCGTCGTGGTCGAGCGCCACTTGCCGGCGGCGGGGCCGGTCAGGGATGCGGCGGCGGATGGCGCGGGCGCAGCGGCGGCAGGCGTTTCGCCGGCGCTGGGGGTTTGGGCGGTTGGCGCCGATGTTTCCCCGCTACAGGCAGCCAGAAGTGCGGCAGTGGCCGCAGCCATCACGGATTTCATGTGCCTTTCCCTTTTATTCTCTGGGCCAAGCTAGCCCGGGGCGCGGCCAAAGCCACTGGCGATGCCGTCATGCGCCCCAGCTTGCCTCGGTCCCGGGCGCTGGGGTATCCGGGCGGCCAATTCACCCGATTTCGAGAGACAACCCCATGGCCGGCCACAGCAAATGGGCCAACATCCAGCATCGCAAGGGCAAGGCCGACAAGGCCAAGGCCAAGCTGTTCTCCAAGCTGGCGAAGGAGATCACCGTCGCGGCCAAGAGCGGCATGGCGGACCCGGCGTTCAACCCGCGCCTGCGTCTGGCGGTCAACAACGCCAAGGCGGCGTCGATGCCGAAGGACAACATCCAGCGTGCGATCGACAAGGGCTCTGGCGGCGATGCAACCAATTACGAGGCGATCCGCTATGAGGGCTTCGCTCCGGGCGGCGTAGGTCTCATCGTCGAATGCTCGACCGACAACAAGAACCGCGCAGCGACGGATGTGCGTACCGCCTTTACCCACCATGGTGGCAATCTCGGCCAGACGGGCGCAGTCTCGTCCGGCTTCGAGCATGTCGGCGAGATCGTCTATCCGCCGAATGCCGGCAGCGAGGATGAGATCATGGAAGCGGCGCTCGAGGCCGGCGCCTCTGACGTATCGAGCGATGCCGAGGGGCACTACATCTACACCGCCCGCGCCGACCTTGCCGAGGTGGCCTCCGCGCTGGAGGGCCGGATCAAGGTTGCGGCGACGTCAACTGCGCTGATCTGGAAACCGCTGAACACCGTCGCCGTCGAAGGCGAGAACGCTGAGGCGCTGATGGAGCTGATCGAGGAACTCGAGGATTGCGACGACGTCCAGAATGTCTACGGCAATTACGAGATCAGCGAGGCGGAGATGGCCAGGTTAGCGGGGTAGTCAGGGAGAGGCCGGGGGATAGTTCGGCGACTTGTAGAGGCCCATGCTCGGCAGGTCGGGCTTGAAGGCCTTGTGGCACGACTCGCATGCGGCCACGAGACGATCGCCGGCGGCCGTCAGCTGGTCGATGTTGCGCGACTTAACCGCGGCGAGCGCATCCATCCCGGCATTGCTCATCTCGTCCGACATGCGGATCCAGTCCAGGTTGGCGACCCAGTCGGCGTCGTTGGGCCCTGTGCCGGCAAGTTGGATGATCTTGCCCGAGATCGCGGCCTGATAGGCGTGATGCTCCGCGTCGCGCCAGCCAGCATCGGTGGTCGGCGGCTTGTAGGCGTCGAGCCAGATCGGTTCGGAGGCATGATCGACGAGCGCCACCATGACGGCGTTGAGGCTGACGGGCAGGGTGATCTCGCGCGCCACCTTCACGGGCTCCGGCGCGGCGGCGGGCGGAGCGCCCGCCGTCTCGGAGGGCGTGCAGGCGGCCAGGGATGTGGCGGCGATAAGGGCTGATCCAAGCAGGCGGAACGCGTGCATTGTCGTCTCCCGTGGGTTGCGCTGGTGAGCCACCCTCGCGCGGAAACGGAGGGCGCACTTGATCGGCATCAAGTCGGGCGCGCCGATGTGCGCGCGCCTTCCAGTTTCTGGAGACGCGCGGGCCTATTGCGCCGACACGCGCGTCGCCTCGCGTGCGGCTATATGCAGACGTCCGCCCAGCCTGGTGCCGCTGAGGGCGCGTGCGAAGCCGGCGTCATACAGGCCCGCGCCCGCGAGGAAGCGGACAGCCCTGGCCTCTAGGTCTTTCGCGCGCTGCGCCTCGGCAGCGTCGCGGACGCGGACATCGCGGATGGCGGCCAGCAGCTGCGCCATAGCGCCGGCCGCGGACACGGCCTGCACGCGCGCCAGCCTGTCGCGCGCTTCGTCGGCGGCGAGGATGAGTTCGTCGGAGATGGCGCCCAGCTGGGCCATCAGGTCGGGCGAGCGGGCGAGGCGGGCGCCCTCCGTTAGGCGGGCGACATGGTCGATGAAGCCTTCCATCCGGACGATGGCGGAGGCGCAGGCCGCGGCGGGGCAGAACTCGATGGGATCGCGGGCCTCCGCCGCATCGGTCATGCTGGTCATCGGGGCGCATCCTCCTTCGCCGGGGCGGCCGTGAGATGCCTTTAGCAGCTCCGGGCGGCTGAGAGAAACGATTGGACGCCAACAGTTAATGCGCGGTTAACCGGGCCTGCGGAGGCCCGGCGTGGATGAGGTTTGCTTGTGGATTTGCAGGGCGGGCCGGCGTCAGTCGGCCAGCTTTCCCGACTTCCACAGCTCCTGCAGGTGCTGGAGGATTATGTTGCGGGCGACCTCGGCCCGGTTCGACCCGTAGAGCCCGGAATCCACCAGGATTTCAAGGCGCTCGGCGGCCTTTTCGGGCAGCACGACGGTGAAGGGCTTGGTCCCCTGGGTGGCGGGCGGCTTGGCCATGCATTGCTATTGCAATGCCTTGGCAATGCCTGCAAGGTGATTCTCGCTACAGGCGTCGGGGGGCTCCCGACAGCTGCCAATGGAAGCTCGAATGTCCAAAACAGCCAACCGCCAACCGCTGACCGTCAGGCTAGACCCCGAGTCCAAGAAGCTGTTCGCGGCGGAGGCCGAGAAGTGCGGCCTCGAACCCGGCGTCGCTGCGCGGCAGATCCTCGAACTCTATGTCCAGCGCCTGCGCGAAAGCGGCGACTACATCCAGACGCTTTCGGATTTTTCGCAGGCCCTGAAGACGCGGGTCGCCTGATGCCGTCGCTCAGACCGGCGTGGGATTGAAGCCTTCCCAGGCCGTGAACTCACGCGACATCATGCCGTGCGCCCGCGCCGCTGTCCGCCATGGTTCGATATGCGGGGCCTTCAGGTGCGCCTGCAACGTCGCCATGTCGGGCCAGCTTTCGGAAAAGCGGATGAGGCCGGGGTCGAACGGGTCCTCGGCGACGTCATAGGCGATGCAACCGTCCTTCTCGCGCGTCGCCGTCACCAGCTCGCTCAGGTGCGGCAGCACGGAGGCGACACGGTCTGGCGGAAAGCGGAGCGTGCCGAGGACAATGATGGGCATGGCGCCAGACTACCAGTCCAAGCGCGGGGGTTGAAGCCGCGTTGACTTTCGGCGGCCGGTTGCTGCTTTAGACGCTCCTAAGCGATAGGGGCTCCATGAAACTTCTCGACTCCATCTCCTTTCCTGGCTCGAAGCTGGGCGGGGGCATGAAGACCGGTACGGGGGACGATCGCTATGCCTTCGACGAGGCGGCGGGCTGGGCCTGCGTGATCGATGGCGCGACCGATGTGGGGCCGGTGCGGATATTTTCAGCCGCCGAATCCGATGCGGCGCGCTATGCCGAGATCTTCGCCGAGACCATCGTGAGGCATCCCGCCGATCCGCGCGAGATTCCGCAGGCCTGGTTCGCGCGCCTGCTGCCGCGCCTGCGGGCCGCGGTCGAGCGCGAGGCCAAGATACCGCTGAAGGATGCGCCGCTTTCCAGCTATCCGACGGCCGCGGCGACATGGGTGCGGGTGCGGCGTGGCAAGCTAGAAGGCGCTACGCTGGGGGATTCCATCGCCATCGCGAAGTCGCCTGCGGGCGTGGTCACGGTGTTCGGCGAGGCGCACCGGCCGGCGGAAGAGCAGGGGCGAGCAAAACGCGTGATGGCGATGACGCCCGAGGAGCAGCTCAACTGGTTGCGCGATGTCCGCACCATTCACAATACGCCGGACGGGTATTGGGTTTTCGGCGTGCAGCTCGAGGCGGTGGACCACATCGTGCACCAGAGCTGCGATGCGCCTGCGGGCACCAATGTGCTGGTGATGACGGACGGGTTCTA
>JBEAMJ010000097.1:0-82193 GCA_041166025.1 Pseudomonadota bacterium
AGGCGCGCGAAGCCGGCATCGAACACTTCGTATTCGTGACCGGCCGGGGCAAGCAGGCGATCGAGGACTATTTCGACAAGGCCTACGAGCTGGAGGCCACGCTGGAAGCCAAGAAGAAGGATGCGATCCTGGCCGAGGTGCAGGCCGCCTCCCTTCCCCCCGGCGCCTCGAGCTTCACACGCCAGCAGGCAGCGCTCGGTCTCGGACATGCCGTGCTCTGCGCGCGCGATATCGTGGGCGAGGAGCCTTTCGCCGTTCTGCTTCCCGACGTGATCGTCAAGGGTCAGGGCGGTTCGTGCCTCAAGCAGATGGTCGATGCCTACAACGAGGTCGGCGGCAACATCATCGCGGTCGACGAAGTGCCCCAGGAACGCGTCAACCAGTATGGCGTGATCGATCCTGTCACCGCCGGCGACGCAGGCCCCCTGGTAAAGATGAAAGGCATGGTCGAGAAACCGCCGATCGACAAGGCGCCGTCGCGCCTCAAGATCACGGGCCGCTACATCCTGCAGCCCGAAGTGTTTGACCTTCTCGCCACGCAGACGGCGGGCGCCGGCGGTGAAATCCAGCTGACCGACGCCATGCAGCGCCTGATGGGCAGCCAGGACTTTCACGCCTTCAAGTACGCCGGACAGGATTACGATTGCGGCGACAAGCTGCTCTATCTGGAAGCCTTCGCGGCCATGGCGCTCGCTCACCCGGAGCTCGGCGCGAAGGCGCGGGCAGTGCTCGAAGCGACGCTGAAGAAGGCCTGATCCGGAACCCGTCAGAACGGCTCGAAACAGTCGTAGTTGCGCTGGCGAATGATCAGTCCGTCCTCGTACTCGATCACCTGGCAGATGCGCGCCCGCATCGCTTCGCCCACGCGCACGGTGCCGACAGGCGTGCGTGGATAACCCGTCCAAGTGTATTCCAGCACCACCCGGTCGCCCAGCTCAGTGACGGTGTGGATATCGTAGATCTGCCGCTCCATCAGACGGGAGCCGCGCTCGGCCCCTTCGAGAATGGCGTCAAGATCACGCTGGGCGCCGTGTGGCACGAGACGGTTTGGAAACGCGTACTGGACCGCGTCGGGATGGTAAAAGGCGGCGAGATCTTCGCCCACGGCGCCGCCCTCGATGGCCGCGATATAGGCCCGCGCCTTGCGTTCGAGCGACATCGTTACCTCCGCATCGGAGGATCATCTAGAGCACCAACTGGGTCTGCGTCACAAGTGCGACGGTCTTTCCCGCTTCGGTGGCGATGCGCGTCTGCCCGATCGAGGTCCGCCGGCCGATGTGGAGCGGCGTCGCCACCGCAATCACCGTCCTCCCTTGCCGTGCAGGGCCGATGAAATTCGTCCTGCTTTCAGGGGTTGTCGTGCCGGCCGCGCCCTCAGGCAGATGCATCGCAGCGCCCGGCGTGCCGGCCCGCGACGCCATCACACCGCCACGCAGCGTGTGTGCGGGGTTGCACGGCTCAGTCCGCACAAGCAGCCGAGCCTCGGTCAAATCGACCCGGATGCCCAGGAACCCCTGCTGACGGGATGTTTTTGCGGATGTGTTCGCTCACGTCAGCCGACCTGGGCCGCGCGCGGCGCCGTCAGAATTGCCTGTCAGATCGCTCCGGAGGCTTATCTCTGGAGCGGATGCAATCGACGCTGATGCTCGATGGCGGCCGCGCGGGAGGCAAAGATTTTGGACGGCTCGTTCCCGTTGCAAACGGCTCCGAGGATATCCTGCCCCAGCGGCCAGTCATCAGCCGTGCGCTGGGGCCATGCCGCGCCGTCGGCAAACCCCGCCTCCAAAGACTTGGTGAAGGAGACAAAGCCTGTCTGCGCGAGGGTGCGCTGTGCGCAATCGGCCTCGATCGTGCGAAGCGCGAAGACAGAGTACTTCCACTGCGGTTCGGGCGGCGGCGGGGTGTCATCGCCCAGCGCATCGAACACCTGGACAGTGACTTTTCCGTTCCCGCGTGTGAGGCGCGACCAGTCGATGAAGGACATGTTCCCCGTCTTCGCGTCCGTCCTCACCGGGGCAAATCGCGCAACGGCCGACGCCGCTGGCGGCGCAGGCCCGCGAACCGGACCCGATTGCGCAGCAGGCTTTGCCGCAAGGCGGACCTTGGCATCCGCCATCGCCTGTGCGGTGGTGAACCCCTTTCTCGCCTTGAACTTCGGATCGCAAACGACGGGCGCGACCCTCGCCTGCCAGCCATGCGGGCCGTAGAATGATCCCTGCGTGAAGGGTTCTGGCCCGGACGCGCTCAACACCTTGCCCGTTTCGTCAATGTCGCGCAGCCCCAGCATGCCGCCCACGCTTGCGCTCCAGGTGCACGACAGCTTCTCCCGGGTGATGGTTCCATTGAGCGGCATGCGGGGACCCGACATGTAGACCTGCAGAACATCGACTTCGAACGCGTCACCGTCGCGCTTGATGCTGCCTGCGTCCCAATAGACCGGGCTCGAACCTGGGTCAGCCACGTATTGATAGGACACCTGCGCCGTCGAAGGCGCCGCCATGGCTCCAGCCAGAGCAAGACATGCCGTCAGGATCACGATGCGAATGGAAAGCCCTCCGACAACCCGTTGCACGTTAGCGTTGACGACGACCGCACGGAAGCGTCTCTGCGGGCCCGCGATCAGCAGGCAGCCGCGAACGCCTCCACGGCGGCGACATGACGTTCGATTGTCGCGGGGTCGAGGAACGATCCCATGAACGAGTTTTTCGCCAGCGTGATGATATCGGCCCGCGACAGACCAACGGCTTGCGCGGTGCGAAGATAGTTGTCCCCGACATAGCCGCCAAAATAGGCGGGGTCGTCCGAATTGCAGGTCGCCCTGAGGCCGAGAGCCAGCATCTGCTTCATCGGGTGATCCCTGAGGTCATGGATGACGCACAGCTTGAGATTCGAGAGGGGACACACCGTCAACGTCATGCCCTCCTCCACCAGCCGCCGCGTCAGCGCCGGATCTTCCAGCGCCCGATTGCCGTGATCGATCCGGTCGACGCGGAGAATATCGAGCGCTTCGTGCACATAGGCCGGCGGCCCCTCCTCGCCCGCATGCGCGCAGACCTTCAACCCGCGTTCCTTCGCGGCCTTGAAGACGCGCGCAAACTTTGAGGGGGGATGGCCCTTTTCGGACGAGTCGAGCCCCACGCCCGTGATGTGATCGAGCCAGGGCTCCGCCGCCTTGAGGGTCCTGAAGGATGACTCTTCGTCGAGATGGCGGAGGAAACACATGATCAGCTTCGAGGTGATCCCGAACCGGGTTTCCGCCTCCCTCATGCCGGCAAGCAAGCCCTGGATCGCGACCGAGAAGGGCAGACCCCGGCCAGTATGCGTTTCCGGATCGAAGAAGATTTCGGCATGAACGCCGCCGTCCGCATGAAGGCGCGCGAAATAAGCGAGCGCCAGTTCACGAAAATCCTCCTCCGTCTGCAGGACGTTCGCGCCCTGATAGTAGATGTCCAGAAAATCCTGGAGGTTGGAGAAGGCATAGGCCGCTCTCACCTCCTCCACGCTCCGGAACGGGATGTCGATCCTGTTGCGCCGGCCGAGAGCGAACATCAGCTCCGGTTCCAGCGAGCCTTCGATGTGCAAGTGCAGCTCTGCCTTGGGAATGCCGCGAATGAAGGCTTCGGATGGGGACATGGGCTCGCTCCCGGTCGGGTCGGCACACTAGCAGGCGCGCTGCCGGATACGCAAAAGGCGCGAAAAGCCAGGAAGATCGCATGCTGCATCTCTGCCGCCTTGCCTCAGCCGTTCTCGCGACTGGCGTGGCGGCCTGCGCAACGCCGGCTCTCCGCGCGCCGTCCGAAAGGGACATCGACTTCGTGCGGGGCTGCTGGGTTCAGAAGTCGCCAACCGGGGAAACGACCGAAGCTTTCCTGCGCCTCCTGCCAAATGGCGAGGCGCTTGCCGGGCAGGTCGCCGACGTCAGCACGGGCGACTGGATCACGATTGCAACCTTTGCCTTCGCACGCGCCGGCGACAGCCTGACCTTCGATGCGCGCGACATGCCTGAGCAGGCGCCGCATACGCGCACCGACCCCTCACGCCTTGCCGCCAGTTTCGACTGGGCGCGCGCGAAACGGGCCGGCAAGCTTGCAGCGTTCGCCGGCCCTCCCCCTTCGCGCAACTTCCTCTTCGTCGAGGGCGGCAATGACCGGCTCTCGATCTGGGCCGTCAGCGCCGAGCCCGCCTCAACGCTGATCTTCACCCTGTTCGAGGGTGAACGCGACGGCTGCGACTGATCCGGTCCCATTGCCGCCCCCCTTGCCTCACGGCCCATGGGGCAGCGCGGCGAGATGGCTTTCCCGCGTTAGCGTCTCGCCGAAATTCCTGAGCTGGCCGGTGATGGCCAGGTCGTTCGCGCTCGCCAGATTGAGCCTCGGCGGCCTACCCGGCCACGCGGTGGTTATTGCCGAAACGAGGGATCCCTCGATCGGCGCATCGATGCGGCGGAGGGTTTCGCTGGCCGCGACATGCGTCTGGGCCTGCCCACCGCCAAGGTTGGGACGCACAAGGTCCGATGTGGCGTTCATCGACGTATTCTCGACGCGGCGAGGAGCCGTGCGGCGCGCGGAGGTCTGGAACCGGCCGATTTGCGTGACGCCAATGGCTGATTTGCCGCGAAGCTGTCTCAACAACAGGCGTCGGGGATTGACCGGATTGCGGTCGGCTTGCGTCAGTTACCGCCTGCCTCGCTGACCGGCTGCGTTAGGTCGAACTCGACGCGGAAGAACCGCTGCGGCCGCTTCAGCTCATAAGCAAACACCGTCCCGGTCAGCTCGATCGCCCACACATTCGCGACGGAGGCTGGATTGCCCTTGGTCTCGAACAACGACCTGGAGAACGCATCGGCCGGAAATTCCTGCCGTTCGGCCGTGCCGCCGCTGGCGGTGTCGCCGCCGTACTGCGAAAGTTCATCCTCCACGCCATCTGCATGCCGGTGATCATGCTTGAGCCGCAGACCGTCTGCCGTCCGCGTGACGATCCAGGTTCGCGACTTGTCCTCGCCCACCTGGAAAGGAATGCGCACTTCCTGCGGCGAGCAGTCCCGCACATGCATCTGAAGGCGCTGGTTCGCCATGTCAGCGTCGACGGCATCGCTCGACACCAGCTTGCCCTCGAACTTCATCCCGCAAAGGTCGGCAAGATGGCCGATGAACAGGTCAGCCGCGGCGGGCGGTGGCGGCGCCTCCGCAACCGGCGCGAGTACAGTCGCAGGCGAGCAGGACGCACAAGCGATGGCGAGGGTAAGGAGCACGTGTTTCATCCGGGGAGGTTGCAATGAACAAGCGGCTCGCGCCAGATGCCTGCTGATGACCACAGGTGGAGCCCCATGTTCAGCATCGCCCAGCGCGTGAAGAGCTTCGGCCACGCCCTTCGCGGCCTTGGCTTTGTTCTGCGGACCCAGCACAACGCCTGGATTCACCTGGCCCTGACCACAGTCGTTGTCATCGCTGGCCTCTGGCTTGGCATCGAGGCGTCCGACTGGCGCTGGATTGTGCTCGCCATCGCTCTTGTCTGGATTGCGGAAATCGCGAATACGGCGTTCGAGCATCTGTGCGACGTGGTGCAGCCGGACCTTCACCCTTCCGTCAAAGCCACCAAGGATATTGCCGCGGGCGCAGTGCTGGCGGCAGCCATAGCCGCCGCTGTCATCGGCCTACTGGTCTTCCTGCCCTATCTCTCAAGCTGATCGAAGGAGCCGCGCATGCCCATCCGCACCCGCATCACCGACAGGCTTGGCATCGAGAAGCCGATCATCCAGGCCGCCATGGGCTGGATCGCCCGTGCGCAGCTGTCGTCCGCCGTCTCCAATGCGGGCGGCATGGGCATCATCGAAACCTCCTCCGGCGAGCTTGATGCGGTGAAGCAGGAGATCGTGAAGATGCGCGATCTCACGGACAAGCCGTTCGGCGTCAACGTCGCACAGGCCTTCGTGCGCGATCCTGGCATCGTGCAGTTCGTGATCGATCAGGGCGTGAAGTTTGTCACCACCTCGGCAGGCGATCCGATGAAGTATACGGCGCTGCTCAAGGGCGCAGGTCTCACCGTCTTCCACGTCGTCCCAAACCTTGCCGGCGCGCTCAGGGCCGTCGAGGCTGGCGTCGATGGCCTCATCGTCGAAGGCGGCGAAGGCGGCGGCTTCAAGAACCCCAAGGACGTCGCCTCGATGGTGCTGATCCCGCTGGTCTGCGAGCGCGTGAAGATTCCTGTGGTCGCCGCCGGCGGCATCATGGACGGGCGCACGATGGCCGCTGCCTTTGCGCTCGGCGCAGAAGGCGTGCTGATGGGCACGCGGATTCTGTCTTCCGCAGAGAGCCCCGTCCACCACAACTGGAAGGATGCAATCGTCAACGCCGAAGCAACCGACACGGTCTTTCTCAACCGCAAGGGACCGGGCCCCGCCCTGCGCGCGCTCCGGACCGAGCGCACGACGCGGCTGGAGGCGGAAGGCTCGCCCAACATCTTCGGCGAGTTCGCGCGCACGCAGGACGTCTACTTCAAGGGCGACCTCGAAGCCGGCATCGCCCTCACCGGGCAGGTCGCCGGCCGCATCTCGGAAGTAAAGCCGGTCAGGCAGATCTTCGAGGAGACGATGACGGAGTTCGAAGAGACCCTTGCCCGCATGAACGCTGTGGCGCGCTGACGCTTGCGCGCCAATGCGCCCCCGCGCATATAGCCGGGCATGACCACCGCCCGTACGCTTTACGACAAGATCTGGGACGCGCACGTCGTCGCCACCGACAAGGCCTCAGGCGAGAGCCTGCTCTATATCGATCTGCATCTCATCCATGAGGTGACGACGCCGCAGGCCTTTGCCGGGCTCAATGCGAACGGGCGCCGCGTGCGCCGGCCCGACCTCACGCTGGCCGTCGCGGACCACAACACGCCGACTGAAGGCCAGTCGATGGGAATGGCAGGGGTGAAAGACCCCGAAGCGCGCGAGCAACTGGAGACCCTTGCCCGCAATGTGAAACAGCACGGCATCCAGTTCTTCCCGATGGGTGACATCCGCAACGGCATCGTCCACGTCGTCGGTCCCGAACAGGGCCGCACCCAGCCAGGCCTCACCATCGTCTGCGGCGACAGCCATACGTCCACACACGGCGCGTTTGGCGCCCTCGCCCATGGTATCGGTACATCGGAAGTCGAGCATGTCCTGGCCACGCAGACATTGCGCGCGCGGAAAATGAAGAACATGGCCGTCCGCGTCGAAGGCGACTTCCGGCCCGGCGTCGGCGCGAAGGATCTCGCGCTGCATCTCATCTCCATCATCGGCACGAATGGCGGCGCCGGCCATGTGATCGAATACATGGGCTCCGCGATCCGCTCACTCTCGATGGAAGGGCGAATGACGCTCTGCAACCTCTCCATCGAAGGCGGCGCCCGCGCCGGGCTCGTGGCCCCAGACGACAAGACATTCGACTACATGAAGGGCCGACCCGCCGCGCCGAAGGGCGGACAGTGGGAGGTCGCGCTCAGTCACTGGACGACACTTGTCTCGGATGAGGGCGCGCACTGGGATGCGATCGTCGACATCGCCGCCGAGGACGTCGCGCCGACCATTACCTGGGGCACCAGCCCGGAACAGGCAGCGCCCATCACCGCCCGCGCGCCGATCCCGTCAGAGATCATCGACCCGGTGAAACGCGAAGCGGCTGAGCGCGCCCTTGCCTATATGGGCCTGGAGCCGGGTCAGAAGCTCGAAGGCCTGAAGATCGACCGTGTCTTCATCGGCTCGTGCACCAACTCCCGCATCGAGGACCTGCGTGCGGCGGCGGAGATCGCTCGCGGACAGCGCGTCGCCGCCGGCGTGCGCGCCATGGTCGTGCCCGGCTCCGGTCTCATCCGCGCGCAGGCCGAGGAGGAAGGCCTGGACACGGTCTTCCGAAATGCCGGCTTCGAATGGCGCGAGCCCGGCTGCTCGATGTGCCTTGGCATGAACCCCGACATTCTGAAGCCCGGCGAGCGCTGCGCCTCCACCTCCAACCGCAATTTCGAAGGCCGCCAGGGCCGCGGCGGCCGCACCCACCTGATGAGCCCCGTGCTTGCAGCCAAGGCTGCGATCGCGGGTGCGATCACCCCGTAACACAGGCCATCCTCCCCATCGCCGGAGGCTGCCTTTCCAGTGTGGTGCGCACCAGCGTCAGACGTGCGGCGATGGTCATCGGCCAGGGATCGTGCTGCGAGTGTCAGTCCCGGGCCGCGGGGCCGGCGAGCGTGAGCCTGGTTTTTCCGGCGGATCAGCTTGCGAAAATCGTTTCGAGGGCGGACTCGGAAAACTGCACGACCGGCAGCGTCTGCGCCGCGTGCGGCGCGCCGGTCACGCGCATGTCGGAGGCGCATCCCGAACCTGTGCGCCTCCGCGCCAGCCGCCACCGGTCTCCGGCCGGGCTCCACACCAGGTTAACGTCCCATGCGCGCGAGGGTTAACGAACGCTGCGGCGGATTGCACCACACAAGCGAAACTGCCATGATCCTGCCCTACTTCGCGGGCTTCTGCCGGGGGGCGGGACGGCAGTGGGAGACTCATGAAGAAGCTGCTTCTCGCCCTGGTCCTGGTGATCGCCGCAGCCGCGATTTTCCTCGGACCCCCGCTGCGCACCGCATTCGCAACCGAAGTCGACATCACGCTCGGCCGCGCGCCCATGCACCCCACGCAGCAGGCCATCAACTTCATGCTGGATCCGCCCGATGAAGCGGCCCTGCCTGACAAGAAAAAGATGAAGCTGTGGGCAACCTATTATCACATGCCCACCGTCCGACCCTCCTGGACCAGCGTCGCCGCCAAACCGCTGCTCGACCGCAAGGGCAATCCCGTCTCCCCGCCGCTGTCGACGCAGGACTGGTGCGACGCTGCGATGCAGGGCTCGGTCTGGGTCGACAATGGCAAGGACGAGCCGACCGCGTACATGTACATTGACAGCGGCGGTCCCGAGCAGGTCGTGTGCGACCGCTATTTCGGCGACCTCTCCGAGCGCATCAAGAATGCAACGCGCCGTGCACGCTTTGCGCCCTTCTACCATCCGCAGGCCTGTGACGTGCGGACGATTCCGCTCATGCCGTTCCGCACCATCGCGATCGACCGTGACCGCTTCAGGATGGGCACTGTGTTCTACGTGCCGGAACTGCGCGGAAAGCAGTTCTGGGCCAATGGCGAGTTCTACACACATGACGGTTACCTGATCGGGTCCGACACGGGCGGCGCCATCGAGGGCAACCATATCGACATGTTCGTGGAGGATGCAGGCGTCGACCCCCTGCCCGAGCTGGTGCGGTCGAACCCGCGCGGCACGTTCGACGCCTATGTGATCGCCAAGGATCATCCCATGGCGATGGCCCTGCGCGATGCGGGAGAAGAAATCTGCAAGGACTCCGACCGGCCCGGGCGGAAACGCAAGCAGACCGGCGCCATCTGAGCCCGGTAACGCTTCAGTAACGGCTCTGGCCGCTTCGCTTCGCTGATGAAGGACCTGTCCGGCATACTCGGCCTCAAGTCCGAACCCGTCGCCAGCGGGGTCGACGGTCCCGCTGCATACGCCCCGCACCCGGTCGTGCGCGATCCGCCCCAGCGCGCCAACCTGTCGAAGCTGCGACGGCTGAGCCTCGGCGTTGTCTTCGGGCTCACAGCCTGCGCCACCGCCGCCGTCCCGGGCAGCGTGCCGATCGTGTCTTCGCCTGCGCCCCTGCTCTCGCCTTACGAGCGCGCGCTCGCTTTCTCTCTCGAAGCCCCGCCCGAGACGGCGCTGCAACGCCGCCTCGACCTGTGGGCGACGCACTATCACACGCCGGAGGTAAAACCGGCGCCCGCAGGCGCAAGCGAGGCGATCCCGTTGATCGGTCGCAGCGGCGCTGCGCTCTCCCCGCCTCTCAGCCAGCGCGACTGGTGCGAGGCGGCGCTGCAGGGATCGGTCTCGGTTCGCACCGGCGAGCGATCCTCCGCCTACGTCTTCGTCGATGCAAACGGACCCGAGCAGGCCAATTGCGATCAGTGGCTCGGCGCTCTGTCCGAAGGCGTCAAGAGCGCCACCCGCCGCGCGCGCTTCATGAAGGTGAGCCACGCGCGCGGCTGCGGCGTGCGCAACCATCCGCTGGTTCCGTTCCGCACCATCGCCGTCGACCCTGCGACCATACCGTTTGAAACCGTGCTCTACGTCCCCGAACTGCGCGGCCGGGCATTCCGCTTCGAAGGCCGCGACCATATCCATGACGGCTATCTCTTCGCCGGGGACCGCGGCGGCGCGATCAAGGGCGCCCACATCGATGTCTTCATGGTGGAGGACGCCGCCGGTCCACTGGAAGATCTCTTCGCCTCAACTGACGCGCGAACCTTCACTGCGCATGTCGTCAGCGGCGCCCACCCCAGCGCCCGCGCCATCGCCGACGCCCAGTCGGCGCGCTGCGACGGCGCCTAGCCGAGCGATCTGGCGTCGGTCACCGCAGCGTGACGGCCGTCTGCTGGACAAGCCTTCGCCCGGATTGGCAGAGTGGCCTGACCATCAGATCAGGCGGAACCGCACGGACGGTTCGGCCGACGGGAGAGAAACATGAAACCAGCGCCGGGAACGGGTGCGATCGCCCTTGCCGCTGTCTTGCTTGCAGGCGGCTGCAACTATTTCGGACGCGACTTCGCACGCAATGCGCCGCAGATTCCCAATGCGCCGGCCGTCTCTCCGCAGCTGCGTCCCCAGACGCCGAACGCCCCGGGCGCACCGTCTGGGCCGGTTTCAACGCCTGCCGCAGCAGCGCCCGCATCTGCCACGCCAGCGGCAGCCGCTGCGCCTGCCGGCCCATCGCCCCGCACCGACTACTCCCTCGCGGCGCACTGGCTCTGCAAGCCCGGCAAGGCGAACAATGCCTGCGACGTCAATCTCGACACCACCGTCATCAAGGCCGACGGCTCGACATCGGTTGAAAGATTCACGCCTGACCCCAACGCGCCAATCGACTGTTTCTATGTCTATCCCACCGTCTCGCTCGATCCCTTCACGCAGTCGGACCTCGTGCCCGGCGAAGAGGAACTCAATGTCGTGAAGGCCCAGCTTGCGCGCTTCGGTTCGCAGTGCCGCATCTTCGCGCCGATGTATCGGCAGTTTTCGCTCGGCGCCCTGCGCGCGCGGATGTCAGGTGGGGAGCCGGTGCCGACGCGGGGCACGCCTGCGGACGCTGCCGCAGACGTCGACGACGCCTGGGCCTGGTATCTCGCCAACGAGAACAAGGGCCGCGGCGTTGTGATCCTCGGCCACTCCCAGGGCTCTGGTCAGATCACACGTCTCATCTCGACAAAGATCGACGGCAAGCCGGACCAGGCAAAGCTTGTCTCCGCCATCATCATGGGCTCGACCATCCAGGTTCCGAAAGGCGCCGATGTCGGCGGCACGTTCAAGACGATTCCCGTCTGCAAGTCGCCGGGTCAGACCGGCTGCGTCATCTCCTTCTCGACCTATCGCGATAACGTGCCGCCGAGCGCCAACGCCTCCTTCGGGCTCAACCGGGGAGAGACCGAAGCCGTGTGCGTCAACCCCGCTGCGCTCGGCGGAGGAAAGGCTGACAGCCCGAAATCCTACTGGACCGTCTTCGGCCGCGACGCCGGCCGGAAGTTCGTGGCCGGCAAGGAAGTGACCACGCCATTTGCTGCAACACCTGGCCTCATCACGGCCGAATGCGTGCGCAAGGGCAACCATCACTATCTCGAAGTGAGCCTAAGGGCCGACCCGGCCGATCCGCGCACCGACGACCCCCTCACCGACGTCATGGCGCAAGGCCGGCCCGATCCGGGCTGGGGCCTTCATCTCAATGACGCAAACGTTGCGATGGGCGATCTCGTCGATGTCGTCGGCCGTCAGGCCGCAGCCTGGAAGATGCAGAATCCGTAATCACGGCGCGCTAACCAAAAACGACAGCCCCGGCGCTGATTGGCCGTGGTTTTTTCTTGCAGCGCGCCGATCAGGGTTAGCGTGATGCGCGCAATTTGCGCCCGGCCGGTCATGCCGCCTTAGCGCGACGGGGCGACACTTGCCCATACGTCGGGGGGGCGTCGGGACGCGGTGGACATCATGCGTTCGAAACAGGCACGGCCGCCCGGATGGTTTTCCGGCGATGACGGTGAGGCGCGTAACGACGCGGCGGCGCCGTTCGATACGTTCGGGCCGATCGGCGAGCTTTGTCCGCGTCCGCGCGCGCCGCACGCTCCTGCCCTGCGCGGCCCGCACGATATTCCGCGTATCCTGGTCGCCGAGTCCGACGCCTATCATCGTCGCGTGCTGCGCGTCCTCCTCGCCAGCCCTGATCTGAGCACGATCGAGGTCGAGGATGGCCAGTCCGCCGTCGACCTGCTCTCGCTGCGCTCCTTCGACGTGATCCTGCTCGGCATTGAAATTCCGACCATGTCAGGCCCGGATGTGCTCCGCTGGATCCGCCGCAGCCGCACGCCCTGGTGCGACATACCCATCATTGGCCTGGTCGGCGCGGAGCATCGCGACCAGGTCGGCCGCCTCATCTCGCAGGGCATGACCGACTGGACGCCAAAACCCATCAACCGGATCGACCTTTCGCAGAAGCTGACCGGCTTCCTGCCAGGGCTCGCAAGCTCGGGATCCTAGCTGTCGCGATCAGAACTCGATATCGAGTTCCTCAATCTCGATTGGCTCTTTCCTGGCTTCGGCTATCCACGCCTTCATCGGGGCCCAGTCCATGATCAGGTCGCGATAGGCCGGAGCCTTGCCCTCCAGCGCAACGTCATAGGTAACGAAGCGCGTGCACACCGGCGCATACATCGCGTCCGCCAGCGTCGGCGTCTTTCCAAAGAGATATGGCCCGCCATACTGGTCGAGACACTCGCTCCAGATCGTCAGGACGCGGCGGATGTCGCTCTTGGCGCCCGTGAACACGCGAAAGCCCGGATAGCGGGCCCTGAGATTCATCGGCAGCGCCGAGCGCATATTGTAGAACCCGCCATGCATCTCGCCCATGATCGACCGGGCATGGCTGCGCGGCTTCTTGTCGAGCGGCAGGAGCCCCTTGTTGGGGAATTCCTCCTCAAGATACTCCGCGATGGCGAACGTGTCCCAGATGCTCGCGCCGTTATGGTCAAGCCGGGGCGTCATCACGGTGGGGCTGAGGAGCAGCAGCTCAGCCCGGTTGTTGGCGTCGTCCATGGGCACGCTCTCGACCTCGAGGTCGAGTTCGGCCAGCTGGCAGAACAGCCAGGCCCGGAGGGACCAGGACGAGTAGTTCCGGCTGGAAATCGTCAGTTTTGCGCTCGGCATGACGGCACTTTCCTTGCGCTTAATCTGTCTATGCAATGGTATGTCGCAGTGCGGTAGGCGCGGAACTAGGCTTCGTTGGGAAAACCGGCCGGTTCCAGCAACTGCCCAAGAACAGAGCGTGCCTGGATATGTGGTACCACATTTACGAGGCCCAGATGCAGGCGTCGGCGCCATTTCGCGCCGCCGCTCTGGCCGCTTTGCAAATGAGGTCCGCGCTCAACGGATCAGCCGACAGTCCCTATGTGCGCCAGCTTATGGCGGCGCTCGAAATGGCGACACGCGCCAAGCTGACGCACGTTTCGCAGCCCTTCGGGATCACCTCGGTAAAGGTTGAGAACCGGGAGGCCCGGGTGGTCGAGGAGGTCGCGCTGGACCTCCCCTTCGGTCGCATGCTGCATTTCCGGAAGGACATCGATGCGCCACAGCCGCGCGTGCTCATTGTAGCGCCTCTTTCGGGCCACTTCGCCACGCTCCTGCGCAACACGGTGAAGACCATGCTGCAGGACCATGACGTCTACATCACCGACTGGAAGAATGCGCGCGACGTGCCGCTCGTCCAGGGCCGCTTCGGCTTCGAGGAGTATGTCGACTATCTGGTCCGCATGCTGGAGCATCTCGGCCCCGGCTCGCATGTCGTCGCCGTCTGCCAGCCCTGCGTGCAGGCCATGGTCGCAACCGCCGTGATGGCCGCGCAGAAGCACCCTTGCGAACCGCGCTCGCTCACACTCATGGCCGGGCCGATCGACTGCCGCATCAATCCCACCGCGGTCAACGACCTTGCCACCGACAATCCCATCGAATGGTTCCGCCACAACCTCATCTCGACCGTCCCCTTCCCGCTGCCGGGCTGGGGCCGCCGCGTCTATCCGGGCTTCATGCAGCTTGCCGCCTTCATGTCGATGAACCCCGAGCGCCACATGGACGCGCACAAGACGCTCTACCGGCACCTTGTCGAGGGCGATGTCGACGAGGCCGAGAAGATCAAGACCTTCTACGACGAATACTTCGCCGTGCTCGACCTCACCGAGGAATTCTATCTCGAAACTGTCGCCTGGGTGTTCCAGGAGATGCGTCTGCCGCTCGGCCGCCTCAAGCACCGCGGCGAACTCGTCGACTGTGCGAAGATCACGCGCACCGCGCTCCTTACCGTTGAGGGCGAGCGTGACGATATCTGCGCGGTCGGCCAGACAGCCGCCGCGCACGAGCTGACACCGAAGCTCCGCCCGCACCTCCGCTCCCACCACCTGCAGCCTGGCGTGGGCCACTACGGCGTCTTCTCCGGCCGCAAATGGGAAACGCAGATCTACCCGACGGTCCGCTCAGTGATCCTCGCAGCCGACTGACCGGGGTCAGATCACGCCCGCTGCGCCGGCCACATCCATATAGATCGCCATGAAGTGGCAGGACGCCGCCGCAATGACGAAGCCGTGCCAGATCGCAGAGTTGAAGGGCAGCTTCTTGTTGAGGTGGAAGATCACGCCGACCGTGTAGAGCACGCCGCCGGCCGCAAGGAGGCCAAGGCCCAGCGGCGACAGGTTGTGGACCAGCTGGTCCATGACGGTCAGGACGGCCCAGCCCAGGGTCAGATACATGGCGATGTAGACCCGGGGCGCATTCCAGCGCGCGAGCAGGTTCATCGCCACGCCCACCAGCGCGACCAACCAGACCAGTGCGAGGACCGTCCAGGCCATCGGCCCGTCCAGCTTGGCCAGCATGAAGGGCGTGTAGGACGCCGCAATCATGATGAAGATGCCCGACAGGTCGAGCCGTTCGAAGATGTGCGCCAGCTTCTGGTTGGTGTTCGAGTTGCACAGCGCCGAAGCGCCCAGCATGGCCAGCAGCCCGGCCGAATAGATCACCAGCGCCGCCGTCAGCTTGACGCTGCCCGAGTGCGCGGCGGTGGACACGAGGAGGATGCATCCGGCGATGGCAAGAACGATGCCCACGGCATGAACGATGACGTCGGCCAGCCAGTAGGCGCGGCGCTGCTGCGGGTACCAGTAGGCGCTGACCGCTTCGGCCTTCGAGAGGGATGCGTGGGTCTTCATGTCAGCCTGCCCTTCCTCGCTGGGCTTGACGTTGAATGTGCGGACCGTGTCACTGGTTCCGATGCGAACATCGGGCCATGCAAGGTGGGCGCAGGAAGGACGCGAATGCGGCAAAGCATTGTGTTTCCGGGCTTGAGATGTGGCGCGCTGCCATCAGGATGAACCCGCATTCAGTCAGCATGCGGAGCGATGGCTGAGTCTTCGGAAGCGGTGTGGCTTCCGTGCCGCGCTTCCTGAACTTCCATACAGGTTTGCGCGTCGTCTCCGGGCGTCGCGAGCGCCAGGAGACCATGTCTGAACGATACCGCCAAATGGTTTAGGGGCACGTGCGCCGATCGGTGAAACTTCACCGACCAGCGGCCACAGGCCTTGCTGGAGACGCGATGCTCAGCGTTTCTCGCGCCACCTCGCCGATCAAGCCGCGCACCCAGGCGAGGACCGGATCGGCATCCCTTGTCCCGGTCCACACCAGCGTCAGATCGAGATCGACGACGGGCAAGGGGGGTTCCTTGAGCGTCAGCCCGAAAACATCGGCGAACCTTGTGGCGAATACGCGCGAAATGGTCGTCACCATGTCGGTTTCGCCAACCGCCGCCAGCGCCGCGATGAAGGTTGGCGTCACCAGAGCGATCCGCCGCTCAACGCCGGCCCTGGCCAGCTGCGCATCCAGTTCCGAGCCGGAATCGCCGATGATCGAGATACCGGCATGATCGACCCGCCCATAGTCCGCGATCGTCCACCTCTTTCGCGCCATCGGATGACCCTCACGCATGACCAGCGCCAGCCGGTCCGTAGCGACGATCTGGCTGCGCGCGCCCGGAGGCAGGGGGGCCGAGGATGTGGCGAAGGCCAGATCGAGCCGCCCAGTTTCCATCCGCTGCACCAGGTCGGGGCCATAGCCCTCGATGCGTATGCTGATCCCGGGAGCTTCCTGGGCAAGCCGCTTCATGAGTGTGGGGGCCAGCAGGATGGCATGCATGTCGAGGCCGGCGATGCGGATCGTGCGCTCGACCTTTGCCGGATCGAACTCGGGACGCTGGAAGACGGACCTTACGCCTTGGAGCGCTGCGCCGAGCTGCCCGGACAAGGCTTCGGCGCGCGCGCTCAACACGTATCCGCCGCCCGGCGCCCGCACGAGCAGGACGTCACCCAACACCTCACGCAGCCGCGCCAGCGCCCGGCTCATCGCCGGCTGGCTGAGGCCGACATCCCGGGCCGCAAGGCTGACATTGCGCCGCTTCAGCAATGCATCGAGCGCGGGAAGCAGGTTGAGATCGACAGCAGCTAAATTCACTTCGCGCATATACAAGATACCAACTATGCATTTCTGATATGATCAGTCAGTCGCTAGATTGCTGTCAACAGGAAGGGAGACAGCGATGTCGCGCCATCAGGATCTGGTCACCGTCTTCGGCTACGGCCCTACCGGCGAAGCGACGGTCGAGCAGCTTCACGCGCGGGGGACGCCCGTGCGCGTTGTCCAGCGCCGGCGCCCGGCGAACCTGCCGGCAGGCGTCGACTTCATGTCCTGCGATGTGCTGAAGGCCGACGATGTGAAGCGCGCCATGTCCGGCGCTGCACAGGTCGTGGTCACGATCGGCTTTGAATACCGGAGCGAGATCTGGCAGTCGGCCTGGCCGAGGGCGATGGCGGCGCTGCTCGAGGCCGCCGAGGTCACAGGCACGCGTGTGGTCTTCATCGACAACATGTACATGTACGGCCCGCAGGACGCCCCGCTGCATGAGGACGTGCCGCTCACGTCCTACGGTCGCAAGCCCGCAGTGCGCGCCGAGATCACGCGCATGTGGCAGAAGGCGGCCCGCGAAGGCCGCGTGCGCTGGGCGGCGCTCCGCGCCCCCGATTTCTACGGACCGGGCGTGCGAAATTCTCACATGGGCGACACCGGCCTCGCGCGTGTTGCGCAGGGCAAGGCTGCGCAGGTCATCATGTCGCCCGACCTCCCCCACGCCTACGCCTATGTGCCCGATATCGGCCGCGCCGCCGTGACCCTGCTTGATGCGCCGGACGACGCTTTCAACCAGGCCTGGCACGTTCCCTGCGCGCCGGCGAAGACACCGCGCGCGATCCTGCAGATCGGCGCAGACGCGGCCGGCGTGCCCCTGAAGATCATGGCCATGCCGCCTCTGATGCTGAGGATGCTCGCCCTGCTCGCACCTGCTCTGCGCGAGCTGTACGAGATGCGCTTCACCTGGAACCGGCCCTACCAGGTCGACGCCACGAAGTTTGCGCGCCGCTTCTGGTCCGACGCCACGCCCCTCGAAGTCGGCATTCCCGCAACCATGCGCTCCTACCGCACAGAAGCAGCCGCAACGCCGATAATGAGCGGGGGACGCACCCCCGCCGCCACCGCCACGTCATGAGATCAGAGACGGGCGTTCTTCCCCGGCCGGCAGGTGGAATACTCCACCTGCCGGATCGGAGATTCTAGCTGTCGCTTTCGCTGCTCAGCGTATCGAGCCAGCTCTTGGCTTCTGCCGAGCCCTTGCCGGCGGCGCGCTGATACCATTCGCGCGCCTTGGTCTTGTCCGCCATGTAGGCGTCCTGCGCATACATGCCGGCAACAGCGAGGATCGCCTCGAGATTTCCGGCTGCGGCCGCCTTCTCCATGAGTTTGAGACCCGAGGAGGGCTGCAACTTGTAGCCGTCCTTGCCGAACGCCATGCGTTGGCCGACCCAGAGCTGGGCTTCCGGCAAGCCTGCTTCGGAGGCAGCTTCCATGTCCTCGAAGCCGCCCTGCTGGAGCATATAGTCCTCCGAGGCGAGCCGCTTCAGCGCGCGGTCATACTGCGCATGCACATTGCCGGTGTTGGCGAGTTCCTCGAGCTGGATGACATCGCCCGCCGCCCTGGCCGCCTCGAAGGCCGGCTTCTGCGCCGCCAGCTCCTCCTGGAGCTTCTTCAGCCTTTCCATCTCGGCGGCAACCTTGGGATCGACCGCCGCCTGGGGCTGCACGGCTGCATCCCCATCGCCTGCAACGACAGCTTCGCCGCCGCAGGCGGCAAGCGCCACCAGCGCAATCGGGAGCAGGACCTTCAGGCGAGCCATGGCTGGGAAAGTTTCCGCTGCTCTTCGAAACGGGAGATCTCGGCGCCATGCTGCAGCGTCTCGCCAATCTCGTCGAGGCCTGCGAGCAGGCTGGCCTTGCGGCCCTGGTCGATGTCGAAACGATGCACCGCGCCATCCGGCGCCGTCACGGTTTGCGCCGCAAGGTCGATGTTGAACACATGGTTCGGACCGCCCGCCTGCGCCATCAGGCTGTCTACCGCCTCGCGCGTCAGAACGATCGGCAGGAGACCGTTCTTGAAGCAGTTGTTGTAGAAGATGTCGGCAAAGCTGGGCGCGATCACGACGCTGAGACCCTGGTCCAGCAGCGCCCATGGCGCATGCTCGCGCGAGGAGCCGCAGCCGAAATTCTCCTTGGCGATCAGAATCGACGCGTTGAGGTAGGCTGGCCGGTTGAGCACGAAATCCGGATCAGGCGAGCCGTCCGGCCGCGTCTTGAGGTCATAGAACAGCCCCTTGGCCAGCCCCTCGCGCGAGACCGTCTTGAGGAACTGCTTCGGGATGATCTGGTCGGTGTCGATGTTCGCGATCGGCAGCGGCGCAGCGGTTCCGGTGAGCTGGGTGAAGGCTTTCATGGGCGCGGGTATCGCACGGACCGAGAGGACCGTGAAGGCGCGGCGACGAACGCTCAGCCGCCCTCCCCGATCACCAGCGTCGGTATCCCGAGCGTTCCGTCCCGCACTGTGAACACCTTCGTTCCGGCCCGCCGCCCGGCGCGGATCGAGGTTGTCGCAAAGCCCTGCGCCGTCAGCCGGGCGTGCGCCGCCGCGAGGTCCGGAACCCGCCAGGACAGGCCCCACAGCCTGTCCGGCTGGTTGCCAAGCCCGGCCGACAGCCTGTGCGCCACTTCCACCGTCAGGCCGCCGATCCGGAAGAACATCAGGCGCATGTCCCAGTCGGGGTTGGACCGGTCGAGCGCCAGCCGCAGGCCCAGCCGCGCACCAAGGAGCGCCGCAGCCCGGTCAGGATTGGCGGTGTTGATCACGACATGGTCGAGGGCGGAAACCGTGTCTGCCTTGTGGGGCTTGTAGACCAGCGGATCAGGCGCCCTGCGCTGCAGGCAGAAGATGCGGACGCCATGCGTTGCGGCGTCATCGAGACGCATGCGCGACCAGTAGCGCGCCCGGCCCGAGCCGGGATCGACGCTCTCGCTCTGCAGGATCTCGTCGGGCTTGAGCCCCCTGCGCTCAAACGTTGTCCGGTCGCCCGCGAGGTCGTCGCTGTGGAAGACCAGCGTCTTCAACCCCACCCCGTCCTGCTCGATCATCGCGTGCAGCCGTCGCGCCAGGGGTCCGCCGCCGGTGGGCGACATGATTTCCAGCGCCGTGTTCTCGAGCTGGAAGATCACCGTGGCCGACCCGCCCGGGTCGCTCGAGCGCCAGTCCGGCTCGCGTCCGAGCAAGGCCGAATAGGCGTTCTCGCCTTCATCGACCGATGGACACACGACAAGGACGTGATCGAGACCCGTGATCATTCAGCTCGCGCTCAAATGCTGCAGAACGACTCAAGCCTGCGCAGCTGCCGGCCATTTTCAGGCGCAATGCTCGAAGGCGCAAGCCAGCCTGCGAGCGCAGCACACAGCCAGGGCCTTTCGGGGGGGCGGTGATGGCGTCCACGCGCGTTTAGGGCGGGCGGCCCCTGGTGACCGTGTCGTTGCGGAAAATGCCCTCGAACACGAAGCCGAATCGCTCCGCTGCCTGCTTCGGGGCCATGTTGTCGCTGTTGCACTGCCACGCTTTGCGGCGCTGGCCCGTCACGGAGGCGTGCGCGGCCGTATCGACTGGCTCAAGTCGGACGAACCGCCCCGGCCAGTGGCGCGAGCCCCGGCGCGGCTTCTGGCGTCCATGTCGCAAGATCGCTGCGGCCGCGGGAGGCGGCGCCGGGGCGACCGCGGGCAAGATTGCCTCACGCCGCGCCTCTGTTAAGACGCCCGACATGAGCAACACCCAGACGCTTCTTCTTCTTCCCGGCGACGGCATCGGTCCGGAAGTCACGGAAGAAGCCCGCCGCGTGGCGGCCCACGTCGCACCGGACCTCGCCATTGAGGAAGCCTTCTTCGGCGGCGTCTCGTATGATCATTTTGGCACGCCGCTGACTGATGAGGTGATGGCCAGCGCCCACAAGGCCGACGCCATCCTGATGGGCGCAGTGGGCGGACCGGCCTGGGACGGCGTGGCGCGCGACAAGCGCCCCGAAGCTGCCCTCCTGCGGATCCGGAAGGAACTCGACGTCTACGCCAACCTGCGCCCCGCCTTCTGTTTCCCGGCTCTGGCCGGCGCCTCGGCGCTCAAGCGCGAGCTTGTCGAAGGCCTCGACATCATGATCGTGCGCGAGCTGACGTCCGGCGTCTATTTCGGTCAGCCCAAGACGATTGAGCAGCTGCCCAATGGCGAGCGCCGCGGCGTTGACACCCAGAGCTACACGACCTCCGAGATCCGCCGTGTCGCGGCCCGCGCCTTCGAACTCGCCCGTGGCCGGCCTCGCACCTCCAGATTTGCCGGCGTGCTGTCGTGTGAAAAATCCAATGTCATGGATTCCGGCCTGCTCTGGCGGGAGGAAGTGACGCGGCTCCATGCAGAACAGTATGCCGACGTGAAGCTCGATCACATGCTGGCCGACGCTGCCGCGATGCATCTCGTCAAGGCGCCCAAGGACATCAACGTCCTCCTCGCCGACAACCTGTTCGGCGACATTCTGTCAGATGAGGCCGCCATGCTCACCGGTTCCATCGGCATGTTGCCGTCGGCGGCGCTGGGCGATCCGGGCAAGCCGGGCCTTTACGAACCTGTCCACGGCTCGGCCCCCGACATCGCCGGCAAGGGTATCGCCAATCCGATCGCCGCGATCCTGTCGCTCGAGATGGCGATGCGCTGGAGCCTCGGCCGCGCCGACATTGCCGACCTCATCTTTGCCGCCGTCGGCAAGGCGCTCGAGAATGGCGCGCGCACCGCTGACCTCGGCGGATCGATGAGCACGCGCCAGATGGCGGATGCGATCCTGAAACACCTCTGATTACGGTCGCTTCGGCGGCGTGGTTTTTGCGATGCGTTCGCGCGCCTCCTCCATCCAGCCGGAGCTTTCCGGAAAAACGACATCACCGACCCAGAAAACGCCCCGGCACTTGGCCTTGGCCGCATCGTCCGCCGCCGTACCGACAAGGATCTCGCTGAAGGTCTGGTTGTCGTCCGACATGATCTCGGCGCCGTCGGGAGCATAGCGCGTGCGCATCCCGACCCTGACCGTGTTCTTCGCACAGTCGACGGTCATCGCGGGGTATTCCTGCCAGGCAACGTCCCTGCCCTCATGTTTCACCTCCCCCGGCATGTAGACGAAGCGCATCCGGAAGGTGGCGAGCGCCTCCTCCCGCACGCCCGGTTCGCTGACGAACACCGCAAACCGCTTGTCGGCCTGGTTCACCATCCGCCACGCCTTGAGGCTGGGATCGCCACCCGTCGACGCGCAGGCCGGCAGCAGGCCCAGAGCGGTCACGCTCCCAAGCACCTTGATCCACGTCCCGATCGCCATGTCGCCTCCCGCTTTCCGGTGGGTGAGATTACCCGCCGTGAGGTCTGAGGTGAAGACGTCCGGCGCCTCAGCTGTAATCACAGATGCGGCTCAGCTTGTTATCGCGCAGCTCGAACATGGTCGCCCCGCGAATCGAAACATGCTCGCCCGGCCTCACATGCTGGCCCAGTTCGGCGGCAGCGACGCCGGAGAACACCGTCTCCGCCGCCGCGCGCTGACCGTCGACCAGGATGGTCACAACCTCGTGTCGCCGCTCGCGGAAGGCCCGGGTCGTCGCCTCGATCACTTCGCGCATCTCGTCCTTGCCGGAAAGCCGGATCGACCCGCCCGGATTGGTCACAGTCTCGAATACCACATCGTCGGCGCAGCATTCGAGCATTCCATCGACGTCGTTGGAATTGTACCGGTCGACATAGCGTCGAACGAGGGTGGCAACGTCGGACATCCAGACTCCTGAAGGGCGCGCAGCCGCACGAATCGCTTCCGCATCCTCTAGGCCTGCGGACGGAATTGAGGCAACTGGACCCGGCATATCGGGCGAGGCGGTGGATACGCGCCGCCCGCCAAACGGGCTACTGCGGCAAAGAAACCGCACGAATGTGACCAGAAGAGGACGAGGGCCATATCGGCCGCAGCGTCCGCCTGCCTGCCAGGGAGAACCCCATGCCCCTCAAAGTCGCCGTTCTTGGCGCCACAACCATGGTCGGCCGGGAAATCCTCGGCATCCTTGCCGAGCGCGCCTTTCCGGCCGCCGACGTGATCGCCCTTACCTCCCGCAAGTCATTGGGCGCCGAGGTCAGCTATGGCGATGCGATCCTCAAGGCGAAGGACGTCGACGCGTTCGACTTCTCCAGCCTTGACCTCTGCTTCATGGCGACAGCCGACAGCGCCGCGCGCAAGTATGGCAATGCGATCGCCGCTGCCGGCTGCATCGTCATCGACACCTCCCGGGCCTTCCGCAATGATCCCCTGGTGCCGCTGCTCGTGCCTGAAGTGAACGCCGCAGCCATCGAGGGCTATGCCCGTCGCAACATCATCTCCGTACCGGACGGCGTCACCTGCCAGCTCGTGCGCACGCTGAAGCCCCTGCATGAGGCCGCCGGTGTCGTGCGCGTCGTGGTGGCAACCTACCAGTCCGTCTCCGGAGAAGGCCAGCGCGCCATCGACGAGCTGTGGACCCAGACAAAGGGCATCTATGTCAACCAGGCGCCAGAACCCAAGGAGTTCCCACGCCAGATTGCCTTCAACGTGATCCCTTCAGTTGACGACGTCATGGACGATGGCTTTACCGAGGAGGAATGGCGCATCGCCGCAGAGACCCGGAAGATCATCGACAACGACATTCAGGTGGTGGCGACCTGCGTGCGCGTGCCTACCTTCGTCAGCGTCGGCGAGGCCGTCCATGTCGAGCTGGCCCAGCCCCTGCCCGCCGCCGAGGCGCGCGCGCTGCTGCGTGAATCTCCCGGCCTTCTGCTGATCGACCGCCGCGAGGAGGAAGACGGCTATGAGACGCCGATCGGCGCTGTCGGCGAATGGGCGACCTATGTCTGCCGCGTGCGGGATGATCCCACTGTCGAGAACGGCCTCGCCATGTGGATTGTCGCCGACGACCTGCGCAACGGCGCCGCCATGTGCGCCGTGCAGTGCGCTGAACTCCTGCTCAACCGCGGCGTGTTCGCCGCGGCGCTGGGCGCGGACGATAGCTGACCTGCACGCCCCCACGGCATTGCCGCAGGCTAGGGAAAGATCGTCATGAACAGGAAGACCGCGAACAGGACGAGGTGAACAGCCCCCTGCAGGATCGTCGTCCGCCCTGTCCCCAGCGACAGCACAGCGACCACGATGGTGAGCGCAAGCAGGACGGTCGACTTTGGATCGATGCCAAGCGACAGGGGCAGACCCATCGCAATCGAGAGGGCCGCCACGACGGGGATTGTCAGTCCGATCGTCGCGAGCGCAGACCCGAGGGCGAGATTGAGCGATGTCTGCAGGCGGTTGGCGCGGGCCGCATTGTAGGCGGCCAGGCTTTCCGGTGCGAGCACAAGCCCCGAGATGAGGATGCCGACAATGGCCTGCGGCGCCCCGACGGTCGCAACGGCGCTTTCAACGGCCGGCGCCAGGGCTTTCGCGAGGGCCACCACCGCCACGAGACATACCAGCAGCAGCGCCATGCTGATGCCCGCCGCCCGCGCCGATGGCGGCGGCGCGTGATGACTTTCCTCGCTGACTTTTTCGGCCGGGAGGAAATAGTCGCGATGCCGGACAGTCTGCACAAGCAGGAAGGTGCCATAGAGGATCAGCGACACCACGCCGACGAAGGCCAGCTGGGTGGAGGTGTAGTTGGGGCCGGCAACGCTCGTCGTGTAGTTCGGCAGGACAAGCGTCAGCACGGCGAGCACGCACAGCACGGCAAGGGCTGCGCTGACGCCGAATTGCACGAAACCCTGCTCGCGATGGCGCGTCGCGCCGGCGAGGATGCATAGACCCACCACGAAATTGAGGATGATCATCACGGCCGCGAAGACTGCGTCCCGGGCGATAACCGCCCCACCCGACGTCGCGCTCAGCATCATCGATACGATGAGCGCCACTTCTATGACGGTGACTGCAAGGGCCAGGACCAGCGTGCCGAAGGGCTCGCCGATGCGATGGGCGACCACTTCGGCATGATGCACAGCGGTCACCACGGTCGCCACCAGGACCGCCGCAACGATAGCCGTCAGGACGCTCGCCGCCGCACCAGGACCCTCGCCCGCGTAGGCGGCAACCGTCACCGCGACCGCTATTGCCGGCGTCGCCAGCGTCCAGAGCGGCGTTCTTGCTGACGTCATGCGTTGCGGACCTCGGATCGCCGGAAGCGGGTGGCCGCAATAGCAACTCGCTGGTCACCGCCCGAAATGACAGGTCTGTCAGCCTGAGAGAAATTCTCCGACACCGTTGAGAAACTATCGCCTCCGCCTCGGGTTACGGCTCGCCGAAAACCGGCCTATCTACGCCCAATGCCCCCGAACATGGGAATGAACGCAGAAACGCGCGCGGGATTGTTCGCCGCCATGGCCGCCTACGGCCTGTGGGGCTTCCTGCCGCTCTACTTCCAGCTCCTCGGCGACACGCCGCCGCTGGTCATCCTGGCGCATCGGATCGTCTGGTCGGCGCCCACGGCTCTGGTCCTGATTGTCGCGGCCGGAAAGTGGGGCGAGTTCGCAGGCGTCCTGCGTACGCCGCGCATGCTGCTCACCCTGCTTGGCTCCTCGATCGCCATTGCGGCCAACTGGACGATCTACATCTGGGCCGTCACCAATGAGCGCGTGCTCGAAGGCAGCCTCGGCTACTACATCAATCCCCTTATCGTCTTTCTCTTCGCCGCCCTGTTCTTCGGCGAGCGCTTCCGCCCGCTCCAGCTTCTCGCCGTCGGCATGGCCGCAGCCGGGGTGCTCAACCAGACGCTGGTCGTGGGCGAATTCCCCTGGGTCTCGCTCTCGCTGGCCTTTTCGTTCGCGATCTATGGCGCGATCCGCAAGACCACGGATATCGACAGCCGCATCGGCTTTGGCATGGAGGCGCTGCTGCTCTTCGCGCCCGCCCTCGCCTATCTTGTCTTTTTCCTGCCGCCGGGCGTTGCGGCCTTCGGCTCCGGCGAGCCCGTTTATGTCACGCTCCTGCTCCTGGCCGGACCGCTCACCGCCACCCCGCTGATCCTCTTCGCCATCGGCGCCCGCAGGCTGCGGCTCTCCACTCTCGGCATCCTGCAATACATCGCCCCCAGCGTGCAGTTCGTGATCGCCATCGCCATGGGCGAGCCGTTCACGCCGGGCCACGCCGTCACCTTCGGCCTGATCTGGACGGGGGTTCTTGTCTTCACCCTCGCCGGCCGCCGGCCGCGCCTCGTCGCGCCGGCCGCCGACTGAGAAGAAAAGTCCCCGCAGGACGCAATCCTGCGGGGACGAGGGAGGTGATTTGCCATGCGAAGTCGCGGAGAGCGATTTCGCAGTCTTCTTCGCAAGTCCCGCGCCAGTCGGCAGCCGCCGGCCTTAACCCCAATTCTCCAGCATCTGTGCGCTGCGGGACGCTTGGCATTAAGGATTGTCTTAAGAATTAGGGCCGAGAATCATTGACTGGCACAGCCACGGGCATTTTTCGTACATCGCGGAAAAGCCAGTGGCCGGCTTCACGTGCAGGAAACCCTGAACGTGGTCTACGCAAGGTGAAGGTCAGACCGCGGGGGCGGCGCGCTGCAGAGGCGCGGCAGGCGACCAGGGTTGAGGCAGGACAATGAGCGCATCAGCAGATCCCATGCAGTCGCCCGAATGGGAAGAAGCGCGGCTTGCCTGGTACGAGCAGGCCCGCGCGCAGCTCGAGACCCTGCATCAGGCCATCAACGGGGCGACGCCTGGGGCCCTCGCGCTGGAAACCATCTACGCCCCCATGCACGACATGGCCGGCCTCGCGGGTGTCTTTGGCTACGACATGCTCGGCAAGATTGCTCGCAGCCTGATCGAGACGCTGCGCAAGGGCCCAAATCCGCTCGATGCGCGCATGCTGATGGTTGCGAAGGCTCACCTCTCCGCGCTGGTCGCCCTCCACGCCAAGGATGTCCGTGGCGACGGCGGCCCGCAGGGTGTCGCCATTCTCTCGAAGCTGGCCAGCATCCACGCCTGATCGGGCTGACTCGACTCGCCCCTCTCCCTGCGGTCAAAACAGGACCGGCCTGAGCTTGGCAGGGACGTGCATGACGGGATTGATCCAGTTCGCGATCGGCGACGTGCACGGCGAAGCTTCGAAGCTCGCCGTCCTCCACGAGGCCATTCTCGACCACATTGCGTTCGAGAAACTGCCGGCGCGCATCATCCATCTCGGCGACTATGTCGATCGGGGGCCCGACAGCCGCGGCGTGATCGAGCGCGTGATGGCGCTCGAAGCGAGGTTCGAGGCAAGCATGACCATCGAGGTCATCTCGCTGATGGGCAATCACGAGCAGATGATGCTCAAGGCCTACGACTCGGCGGATGACGGCGGCACATGGTGGTCGCAAGGCGGCGCCGAAGCCGCCGGCAGTTACGCGTCCGATGGCCTTGCCGGCGCAAATTGGCGCGAGACAGTCCCGCGCGAACACATCGCCTGGCTGCGCCAGCTGAAGTCGGTCTTTCGCGATGAGGCCCGCCGGATGGTTTTCGTTCACGCGGGCATCGATCCCGTGGCGTTTCCGGAATGCTCCGATGGCGTGAGGCTCTGGACGCGATCCAGCAGCTTCTTCGACCGGGAACGCTGGCCGCAACGCGCCGCGCTCCAGGACCTCCTGGTGATCCATGGGCATACGCCCAGAAGCCATGCACCCGAAATCTTCTCGCACCGGATCAACATTGATACCGGCGCCTGCTTTGGCGGCCCCCTGACGGCCGTGGTGCTCAAGGACGGCGAGCAGCCGAGCTTCATCTGTGCCGGCGGCTAGAGACAGCCGTACAGCGCCGCAATCAATCGCGAGCGGCGGGCATCCTCCAGCAGATGCGTGCCCTGCCTGTTCATGATGTAGGCTGCGGCCAGCCCCGTCGCCGGGTCGCCGAACGCGCCAGATCCGCCCCAGCCCGAATGGCACAGCGTCTCGGGATTGGGGCCATAGATCAGCGGCAGGTTGCGCATGACGCCGGCGCCGAAACCGACCCGCCCGGGCAGAACACGGTCCTCGCCCGCCACCCGCTCACGCGTCAGCTCCTCCCACGTCGCCGGCGCGATCACGCGTGTCTCACCGATCCGCCCTCTCTGCGCGAAAGCGGAATAGAGCCGCGCCATCGCCGGCGCCGTCGCATGTCCGTTGGCGGAGGGAATCTCCGCCATGCGCCACTCCGTCGTGCCGCGCGGCGCCGCCGCCCACGGCGTCAGGAAGGCGGCGCGCGTCTCGGCATTGGCATGCGGAAACTGCGCAGGCGCCTTTGGCTTGAGGATCTCGGCGCAGCGCCCGTGCTCGCTTTCCGGCAGGCCGATCCAGAAATCGAGCCCGAGGGGTGCACACACATCCTCGCGCAGGATCCTCCCCAGCGAGCGCCGCGAGACGCGCCGCACAAGTTCGCTCGCGATATAGCCCCAGGTCAGCGGATGATAGCCCGAGCCCTCGCCGCGCGCCCACATCGGCCTGAGCTTTGCCAGCTCCACCGCCAGCCCCGGGGGATCGAGCCACAGCTTCGGATCGATTGCGTCGGGAAAGCCCGGCACGCCGGCCTGGTGCGACAGCGCCTCGGCGAGCGTGTGTCGTTTGCCGTGCGCCCCGAATTCGGGCCAATAGTCTGCAACCGGCGCGTCGTAATCGAGCAGCCCCCGCTCAACCAGCATGGCGATGACCAGCGCGGCCACCGGCTTGGTCGACGAATAGACCGGGCACAGCGTCCGCCCGTTCCACACAACAGTCTCCGCACGATCCGCAAACCCGCCGCGCAGGTCGACAATCAGCTCATCTCCCAGCCACGCCGCGAAGCACGCGCCGTGCTCGAGGCCCTCAGAAAAATTCTGCTCGAAAGCCGCGCGCACAGGCTCGAACCCGGCAGCGGTGAATCCGGAAATGCTCATGGCTCTGACATCTTCCGCGAACAGTTGCGCGTCAACCTCATCGCGCGCATTCTTGCCCCATGATCGAGATCAACGGCATAGCGCATATCCAGATCACGGCGGGCCGTTACGATATCGCGCGCGCCTTCTACATGCAGCTGCTGCCTTTTCTTGGCCTGAAACAGGTGCTCGACAATGACTACGGATACTACTGCGTCGGCGGACGCACCGGCGTCCTGATCTCCAGGCCCGCGCCCGAGCACGAGGGCGAACGCTTCGTGCAGACACGGGTCGGCCTTCACCATGTCTGTTTCCGCGCGCGCTCGCGCGAAGACATCGACAGGGTGCACGAGCTGGTGAAGAGCCTCGGCGCGCCCATCATTCGTGCGCCGCAGGAGGATGGCTGGGCCCCCGGCTACTACTCCATCCTGTTCGAGGATCCCGACGGCGTCCGGCTCGAGATCAATCACGTACCCGGCAAGGGCGTTTTTGATACCGAGGAAAAAGCCGTGAACCCGGTCTACCCTCGCTCGCGCCCCTGATCGCCGTCGAGCGGAATGACGAAGCCGCTTTCCCGCGGATCGCCGAGGAATGGACTGCACGCCGCGAGCGGCAGCTCCGGCGCCTTCCACACCGCCGCCATCGCCAGCACCGTCTCCACCGTCCATATCGCGCGGTGAAGGCTCTGGCGCGCGTCTGCGCCATTCACGCGGTTCCCGAGAAAGGACAGATGGAAAAGATCGCCCGTGCCCTTGGGCGCCACGCCCTTCACCGGATCCGACGCCGCAGCATAGCGTGCCCCGTCCGAGACCAGCGCATTGGCGATACGGTTGCGGAAAGGAACCGAGCTTACCAGCCAGTTGCCGCCGGCCGCTTCGGCCGTCTCGATCACATCGGCGAGGCTATCAGCCGGACCCACAAGACGTTCGAACTCCCAATGATTGCAGGCGACCAGACTGGCGCGCGGAACGAGAAGCTCGGCCTGCGCCCACGCCGTTTCCTCGCGCACGAAAAGGCCCTTGTCACGGTCGCCCATCACCGGATCGACCATCACCATCGGCGCCTGTGCCGCGGTGCGCGCCGCCCGCACCGCATCGATCGCCTTCGCCGCCACCTCGACCTGGTCGGGCGTTGCAAAGTAGCCGGTGAGCACCGCATCGCACATTGCGAACAGCCCGTTGGCTGCCACGCCATCGAGCATGTCCTGCATCGTGTCTGCTGCAACCGGCTCGCCGCCGGGACGGCCCCATCCCGGATGCCGCCCGAACAGCGTCGTTGGCACAAGGACAGGATCGACCTTCAACGGCCCCAGCACATAGGGCGCTATGCCTCCACCGACCCGGCTGGCGGCGACGTACGATGAAATGACGAGAACAAGAGGCATGGCTGACCGGATGCGTAGACGCTGCGCGGCCTCAGCTTACCTCACCCGCAAGCCCACTCCAGAGCAAATGGCCAGCTTGATCTTGGCGCGCCCCTCCTTCATCACCACGCCGTCCAGTTCCAGAGGCCGCCCATGTCCGCCATCCGCCCCCGCCGTTCGGTCCTTTACATGCCCGGCGCCAATGAGCGCGCGCTGGAGAAGGCAAAGACCCTTCCCGCCGATTCGCTGATCCTCGACCTTGAGGACGCCGTTGCTCCCGAGGCCAAGATCGAAGCGCGTGAGCGCGTCTGCAATGTGGTGAAAGCGGGGGGCTATGGCCCTCGCGAACTCATCATCCGGATCAACGGCCAGGATACCGAATGGGGCAAGGCCGATCTCCGCGCCGCCGTGCAGGCTGGCCCCGACGCCATCCTCGCGCCCAAGGTCACCAATGCCGAGGATGTCCGCTGGCTCGACGAGGCGATCTCGGAGGCTGGCGGCGCCACCGAGCCGCGTCTCTGGGTGATGATCGAGACGCCGCTTGCCATCCTCAACATCCACGAGATCGCCGCCGCCTCGCGCTCAACGCGCCTGTCAGGCTTCGTCATGGGCACGAACGACCTCATCAAGGATTTCCGCGCCGAGCCCATGCCGGGCCGCGAGAACCTCGCAACCAGCCTTGCCCTGACCATTGCCGCTGGGCGCGCGTTCGATCTTCTTGTCTTCGACGGCGTCTACAACGACATCGCCAACGCAGAGGGTTTCGCAGCAGAAGCCAGACAGGGCCGCGCCTTCGGCTTCGACGGCAAGACGCTGATCCACCCCTCACAGGTCGACCCCTGCAATGCCATCTTCGCCCCCGCCGCCGAGGCCGTGCAGCAGGCCCGCGACGTCATCGCCGCCTTCGCCGACCCGGCCAATGCCGGAAAGGGCGTCCTGAAGGTCAACGGCAGGATGACCGAGCTGCTCCATCTCGTGCAGGCCAAGCGCACTGTGGCGGTGGCTGAGGCGATTGCGCAGAAAGAGGCCGCCCAATGACCCTCAAATCCGATCCCGGCAATTTCTTCGAGGACTTCGTCGTCGGCGATGAGCTGGTGCATGCAACGCCCCGCACCATCACCGAGGCGGACGCGGCCATCTATACCGGCCTGACCGGTTCGCGCTACGCGCTCTACTCCGCCGACACCTTCGCACAGGACATCGGCCTCGAGGGCGCGCCAATCGATCCCTTGCTCGCCTTCCATGTCGTGTTCGGCAAAACCGTGCCGGACATCTCCCTCAATGCGGTCGCGAACCTCGGCTATGCTGACGGCCGCTTCCTGGCGCCGGTCTATCCCGGCGACACGCTGCGCGCCGTTTCCGAGGTCATTGGGGTGAAGGAAAACTCCAACGGCCAGACCGGGGTCGTTTACATCCGCACCCATGGCTACAACCAGGAAGACGTGGAAGTGCTGAGCTATGTGCGCTGGGTGATGGTCAACAAGAAGGACCATTCTCGCCCAGCGCCCGAGACCGTCGTCCCGCAGCTTCCGAAAGCTGTCGATCCGCGCGGCCTGCCGCGCCGCCGCTGGACGCTTGAAGCCTACGATTTCACACTCGCGGGCTCACCCTTCGGTTACGAAGACTACGAGATCGGCGAGAAGATCGACCATATCGACGGCGTCACCGTGGAAGAGGCCGAGCACCAGATCGCCACGCGCCTCTACCAGAACACGGCGAAGGTCCATTTCAACCAGTACGCACAGCGCCAGACTCCGCGCGGCAAGCGCCTCATCTATGGCGGCGTCGTCATCTCTCTGGCGCGCTCCATCGCCTTCAATGGCCTCGCCAACGCCGCCGAGATCATCGCCATCAACGCGGGCAGCCATGTGAACCCGCTGGGCTCGGGCGACACGGTGTTCGCCTGGTCGGAGGTGCTCGACAAGGCCGACTTGGGCGACGGCCTCGGCGCCGTGCGCCTGCGCCTCGTCGCCACGCGAAACCTGCCCTGCGCCGAGTTTCCCTACAAGGACGCGGATGGCAAATACCTCGCCGAGGTGATCCTCGACTTCGACTACTGGGCGGCCATTCCCAAACGGGGGTAGGCCTTCCTACATAGGTCCAATGTCCATCGCCGACTTCCCGCAGTTCGCCGCCGCCTGGGCCATCCTGTTCTCGGTGGTGATCCGCTGGCTGCGCTCGGGCGCGTCGTGGGACGCCGTCGAGGAAGGGCGCGCCGGCGCCAACGAGCTGCGCGAGCTCACAGGCATTCTCGACTATGACAAGCTGCAGGAAACCTTCGGCCCGCCGCGCCTCGAAGATGGCGCGTTCCGCGTCACACGTCGCGACGTGCTGCGCGAACGCACCGGGCTTGGCTATCTCTTCGGCGATCGTATCCTCGATGGCGGCTCGGCCCTCATCGCCATCGCAACGCTGCTCCCGCTCTGGCCGACCTGGGGCACGCGCTGGTGGCTCGACACGCTGCTCGCGTTCGCAAGCATCTACCAGGTTGCCGGCTGGATCGCATCGATGCGACTGGTCAGGCAGCGCTAGCGAACACCCCGCAGGAAGCTCGCCATCCACTGCCCGACGCGCGCATTGTCGTGCGCCCGGCCCAGCGATGCGATCGCGCCGTCGACCTGCGCATCCGACAGCCGCCCCCGCCGCGCCGCATAGAGCGCCGCCACAAAGTCATCCTCAAACTCCGGATGCCCCTGCAGGCTCATCACCGGCGCCTGGGCGTAGGCCAGCATCGCGTGCTCCGTATGAGCGGACCTTGCCAGCGTCACCGCCCCCTCCGGCGGCGTGATCACCTGGTCCTGATGGCTCACCGCCAGCGACACGCTCGCACCGGCGCCCGCCATCCACGGCCGATGCTGCAACAACTGGTATGTGTGTCGGCCCACACCCCAGCCTTTCTCCGACTTGCGGACATCCCCGCCCATCGCATCGGCGATGATCTGATGGCCGAAGCACACGCCCACCATCGGCGTCTCAACCGCAAACGCTGCGCGCACAAACCTGCGCAGCGGCTCCATCCAGGGCGTTGCGTCATAAACGCCCGCGGGCGATCCGGTGATCAGCACGCCCTCGCACGCAGCCGCGTCCGGCAGGGCCTCGCCCTCGACCAGCGACACCGTCTCGAATCTCAGCCCGGCATCCGCCGCCGACAGCAACGCCTCGAACATCCGCGGATAGCGCGGGAAATCCTCGCTCAGCCGGCCGGGCGCGCGCCCCGTCTCGATAATGGTCACCTTCATGCGAGGCTCAATAAGCCCTTTTGCGCCAAGGCCAAAGCGCCGCGTCCCGGCGCGTTGACAGCACGCAAACCCGGTCTAATACCGGTGCGGGCGCAGCAGGCCTGCGCCACGGCGAAAGGGCGATCCCTCATGTCCAGCTGGACCGACAAGCGGCCGATGTCGCCCCACGTGCAGGTGTGGAAATGGCACCTGACCATGGCCTCCTCCATCCTTCACCGCTTCACCGGCATCGGCAACTATATCGGCATTGTCCTGGTCATCGCCTGGCTGTTTGCCACCGCCGTGGGTCCTGATCTCTACGAACCGCTTGCCGGCCTCATCGGCTCGATCTGGGGCCAGCTGATCCTGTTCGGCTTTACCCTGTCGGTCTCATACCACCTGCTCAACGGCCTGCGTCATCTCGTGATGGATGCAGGCCAGGGGTATACGCCGAAACTTGCCAGCCTGACCGCAGGCCTCGTCATCGTGCTGGCGGCGGTCATGGCTGTCGCGATCTGGCTCCTCGCCGGACTCGTGCCCGGCGTCGACCCCCTCAACATGACGGGCGCAGCATCATGAGCAAGCCACAGCCCACCATGCGCACCGCCCTCGGCAAGGTCCGCGGCCTCGGCTCGGCCAAGCATGGCGCCGGACACTTCATCGCCCAGCGCGTCACAGCGATCGCGCTCGTCGTGCTCGTCCCGCTCTTCCTGATCACACTGATCAATGCGGTCCGCGGCGGTTATGACGGCGCCCTTGCCTATGTCGCCGATCCCTTCAACGCCTTGCTGATCCTGCTTGCGGTTGGCGCATCGCTTTACCACATGCGCCTTGGCATGCAGGTTGTCGTCGAGGACTACATCGCAAAGAGCAGCACGAAGGCCGTGCTCCTCATCCTCAACACCTTCATCTGCGTCGTCCTCTTCGCCGCCGCAGCCTACGCAGTCCTCAAGGTCGCAATCGCATGACCGCCTACACCTGGAACGACCATACCTATGACGTGGTGGTGGTGGGCGCCGGCGGCTCCGGCCTGCGCGCCGCGCTCGGCTGCGCCCAGGCGGGCCTGCGCACCGCCTGCATCACCAAGGTGTTCCCCACGCGTTCGCACACGGTCGCAGCCCAGGGCGGCATCTCCGCCTCGCTCGGAAACATGGGCCAGGACGACTGGCGCTGGCACATGTACGACACCGTGAAGGGCGCCGACTGGCTCGGCGACCAGGATGCGATCGAATACATGGTCCGCGCCGCCCCTGCCGCGGTCTATGAACTCGAACACTGGGGCGTGCCATTCTCACGCACCGAGGAAGGCAAGATCTACCAGCGCGCCTTCGGCGGCATGACGAAGAACTATGGCGAGGCCTCGATCCAGCGCACCTGCGCCGCGGCCGATCGCACCGGCCACGCGATGCTGCACACGCTCTATGGGCAGTCGCTGAAATACGCGGTCGACTTCTTCATCGAATACTTCGCGCTCGACCTCATCATGCAGGACGGCGCCTGCCGCGGCATCACCGCGCTGAAACTCGACGACGGCACGCTCCATCGCTATCGCGCCCAGCGGGTTATCCTCGCCACCGGCGGCTATGGCCGCGCCTACTTCTCCGCCACCTCGGCCCACACCTGTACCGGCGATGGCGGCGGCATGGCGCTGCGCGCCGGTCTCCCGCTGCAGGACATGGAGTTCGTGCAGTTCCACCCCACCGGCATCTACGGCTCCGGCTGCCTCATCACTGAAGGCGCACGCGGGGAAGGCGGCTACCTCACCAACTCGAAGGGCGAGCGCTTCATGGAGCGCTATGCGCCGACCGTGAAGGATCTCGCCTCGCGCGACGTCGTCTCACGCGCGATGACGATGGAAATCCGCGAGGGCCGCGGCGTGGGCGCCTCGAGCGACCACATCCACCTCCACCTCGATCACCTCGATCCGAAAATCCTGCACCAGCGCCTTCCGGGCATCTCGGAGTCTGCAAAGATCTTCGCTGGCGTCGATCTCACGAAAGAGCCGATCCCGGTCCTCCCGACCGTTCACTACAACATGGGCGGCATACCGACGAACTATCATGGCGAAGTCGTCACCAAGAAGGGCGATGATCCCGATGCGCTCGTCCCCGGCCTCATGGCGGTTGGCGAGGCCGCCTGCGTCTCGGTTCACGGCGCCAACCGCCTCGGCTCCAACTCGCTGATCGATCTCGTCGTGTTCGGCCGCGCCGCGGGCCTGCGCTGCGGGGAGGCGCTCGAAGCCGGCGCCAGCCAGCCTGACCTGCCGAAAGGCGCAGGCGATGATCACCTCGCCCGGTTCGACCGCTTCCGGAACGCCAGGGGCTCAACCCCCACTGCGAAACTCCGCGCCCAGATGCAGCGCGCCATGCAGGAAGACTGCGCCGTCTTCCGCACCGGCGAGACGCTGCAGTCCGGCGTCAAGCGCATCGCCGAGGTTCTTGGCGGCGTCGGCGACATCGGCGTCACCGATCGCGGCATGATCTGGAACACCGACCTGATCGAGACCCTTGAATTCGAGAACCTCATCATTCAGGCCGCCGCGACCGTGAATTCCGCCGCCAACCGCCAGGAAAGCCGCGGCGCTCACGCGCGCGAGGATTTCCCCGACCGCGATGACACGAACTGGATGAAGCACACGCTTTCATGGGTCAACGACAAGGGCGCTGTCAAAATCGACTACCGCCCCGTCCATGCCTACACGATGTCCAACGACGTCGAGTACATCAAGCCGAAGCCGCGGGTGTACTGAGGCGGACGCCGGGAAGCGTGGTGGAGAGCTCATTCTGAGCAGCGAACGAAGGAGGCCTGCGTCGACGGACGAGCAGGCTTCTTGACGTTACGCGCGCTCCGCGGTCCCCTCCTGGAAGACACACCCGGGACGCCCCTTGAAACTCTACAACGCCCCCATGCCCGCGCCGAACCCGCGCCGCGTCCGCATCTTCCTGGCCGAGAAGAACATCACTCTCCCCCTCGTCGAGGTCTCCATCATGACCGGCGACATCAAGAAGCCCGAGCATCTCGCGCGCGATCCGCTCGGCCAGCTGCCGACGCTCGAACTCGACGACGGCACATTCCTCTCCGAGACCGTCGCCATCTGCCGCTATCTCGAAAGCCTCTACCCGAGCCCACCGCTGTTCGGCCGCACCGCGCTGGAAACGGCCCGCATCGACATGGCGACCCGCCGCGTCGAATTCCAGATCGGCACGCCCGCCGGCATGTTCTGGCGCCACGCGCATCCGTTCACCGCACGCGTCGTCGTCCCGCAATACACGGAGTTCGGCGAATCCAACCGCGCCCATTACGAACGCGGCCTTGCCTGGATCGACCACGAGCTCGCAGGCCGCGACTTCGTCGCCGGCGCCGACTACACCATCGCCGACATCTGCCTGCTCTCGATGGTCGATTTCGCCGACTGGATCGGCCTCAAGGTTCCCGACAACCTCGCCAATCTCCGCGCCTGGCATTCGCGCGTCTGGGAACGGCCAAGCGCGAAAGCCTGAGGGCTAGCGGCGCTTCTTTCCGAACGCGCCGGCAGGCGCTGCAGGGGTCCCCGCCGCCCGTGCGGGCGCAACCTGGGACTTCACCGCTTCGCGCTGACGCGCCTGATAATCCGCCAGCGCGCGCTTCACCGGATCATCCTCCGCCCCCGCCGTCTCGCCGGGCTTTGGACCGCCAAGCGCCGGCATCGGATCGCCATGCGGGTCGGGGCCATAGGCGTTTGGCCCCTGCTGCCCGGGCGTGATCGCAAGATAGAGGACATTTCCCGCTGCGCCGACGAGCGTGATCGCCAGCAACGCCAGCGGAACCGGCTGCCAGGCCACGCCGCCGAACTCCATGCCGATCATGAAGGATAACGCCGCCATGTCGCCCGCCATCGCCATGTGCGTCGGCAGCACAAACTGCAGCACGAGCGCCAGCACGGGCAGCAGCACAAGTCCCGGCCGCAACACCCGGTACAGCACGCCCGAATTGCCAAGATCGTTCCAGCGGCGGATGTTCTGCGCATCGCCCGTCGCCATCAGGACGGTCCACCCCAGCGCGAGGACATACATCCCCGGGGCGCCGAGCACGCCAAGCGCGCCGGCGAACATCAGCCCGGTGAGGCCGAGCAGCACGATGAATGGCAGGACGAAGCCCAGAATGTAGGATGACTGCGAGACCCGGCCGGCGCGCGTTGTGAAGGGCCTGAGCAGGCTGGACACATAGAACATCGCGCGCGCCCCGGACTTGGCGATCTGGAATCCCGGCATACTGACAGGAAGGGGCTGAAGCGGGCTTAACGCCGCCCCTGAATTCAGGAATCCGGGGTTCGTGAATGCGCCGCAACAATCCGTGATTCGCGCCTGCAGCAAGCTGATTCACGACTGGTTCAGCATCCAACACTTACCTTTTCACATGCGTCGCCACCCCGACCGCGGTTGACGCCCGCACATCGAGAAGCCATGTCGATTCCATGCAGAAGATCTGGGGCCGCAGCTCGGAATCTGCCCTGAAGGGCGAGGACCTCCGCGACGAGGTTCAGCTCCATCTCGCGCGCCATCTCGGCGAGCCGCACATTGCCTTTTCCGACAATGACGGCTGGGCCGGAAATACGCGCGAGCCTGGTCCGCCGGTCGATGTTCTCGTCGTTCCGCCAGAGGGCGAGCGCCGCTTCGCGTATGTCTGCACCTTCGGCTCCAGCCTCAAGAAGCGGCCGGGAGATCCCATCGGCGCCCGCATCGAATTCACCCTCGCTGTGCCGCAGGCGGGCGAGGCGCAGGCTGACCTTGCCATGCTCAACCTGGCGGCCAATACGGTCCGCCAGTTCGCCAAGCTGATCCACATCCAGCCGATCCGCGTCTACGCCGGGGAAACAGTGCAGTTCTCCCGCAATCCGCGCCCGATCCTTGAAGGCTCGAAGCAGATCGCGTTCGCCTTCATTGAGCCCCGTCTGCCTGCCCCCGGCTTCGAGCGGCTGAAACTCGCAGGCGGCGAGTCGGTGATGTTCTGGTCGCCCGTTCCGGTCGATCGCGACGAACTCGACGCCGGTTCGCGCTACGGCGCGGCCCGGTTCGCGCGCGGGCTTGCCAAGGCCGGCGTCACCGAAATGGTGCACCCCAAGCGCCCATCGGCTGCCCGCAGAGCCTATGGCCTGCGCCGGCCTTTCCTCCGGTTGGTGCAGGACTATGTCCGGCGCGTGCGCACGCCGGGCAAATCCCTGTAGAAACGCGACTTTCTGGCGCTTGTGCGGCGCCCGCGACCGGCTAGTTTGCGCGCAAATCCTCTGGGTCAGGAACCCCCGCGCATGGTCGAACTCACGCTGCCGCGCAATTCGAAGATCAAGGCCGGCAAGCGCTGGCCGAAGCCGGTCGCCGCCAAGAAGCTGCGCACCTTCAAGATCTATCGCTACGACCCGGAAACCGGCGGCAATCCACGCTGGGACTACTACCAGATCGACATGAGCAAGGTCGGACCGATGGTCCTCGACGTGCTGATCTACATCAAGAACGAGATCGACCCGACGCTCACCTTCCGCCGCTCCTGCCGCGAGGGCGTGTGTGGCTCCTGTTCGATGAACATCGGCGGCAACAACACCATCGCCTGCACGAAGGGCTGGGATGAGTTCTCCGGCGACATCACGATCTCACCCCTGCCCCACCAGCCAGTGCTCAAGGACCTCGTCCCGGACCTCACCAATTTCTACGCCCAGCACGCCTATGTGAAACCCTACCTCAAGACCGAAACGCCCGAACCGCAGAAGGAATGGAAGCAGACCGAGGCCGACCGCTCCAAGCTCGATGGTCTCTACGAGTGCATCATGTGCGCGTCCTGCTCCACCGCCTGCCCGAGCTACTGGTGGAATGGCGACAAGTTCCTGGGACCCGCCGCCCTGCTCCAGGCTTATCGCTGGATCATCGACAGCCGTGACGAAGCTACCGGCGAGCGGCTCGACGATCTCGAGGATCCGTTCAAGCTCTATCGCTGCCACACCATCATGAACTGCGCGCAGGTCTGCCCCAAGGGCCTCAACCCCGCCAAGGCGATCGCCGAGATCAAGAAGCTGATGGTTGAACGCGCGGTGTAGCGGGCGGAGGGCGTCGCGATGCAGGAGAGCCTTCCTCGCCGCCTCTTCGCGGAACTGCTTGGCTCGTGTCTGCTCAGCGCCACCGTGATCGGATCCGGGATCCTTGCCGTCCAGGTGTCGGGCGGCAATGACGGCGTCGCGCTCCTGGGAAATACGCTGGCGACAGCCGCCATCCTCTATGTCCTTGTCGGCGCGCTCGGCCCCGTCTCCGGCGCGCATTTCAATCCCGCTGTCACGCTGGTGATGCTGCTTCGCGGCGCGGTCGGTACGCGCGATGCGGCGCTCTTCATTCCGCTCCAGATTGCCGGCTGCATCCTCGGCGCCGTCCTCGCCCACGCGATGTTCGACATGCCACTGCTGCAGGAAGGCGCTGTGGACCGCTCCGGCATCGGCCGTTTCATCGGCGAGGGCGCGGCGACCTTCGCCCTTGTCTTTGCCATACTTGGCGCGATCCGGCATCGGCCGAACGACATTGCCGCCATCGTCGCGCTCGTGATCACGGCTGGCTACTGGTGGACATCCTCCACCTCCTTCGCCAATCCAGCCATCACGATCGCCCGGGCGATGACCGACACGTTCGCCGGCATCCGCATGCTGGACGTGCCGGGCTTCATCCTGGCGCAGGTGTCCGGCGCCCTTCTGGCCTGGCTTGCCGGCGGCTGGGTATTCGGCAGGGCTGCGCCATGACCCATTTTCCCGTCGTGATCCACCACAACCCGGACTGCGGCACGTCGCGCAACGTGCTCGCCATCATCGAGGCTGCTGGCTACACCCCTTTTGTCATCGAGTATCTCCGCGATGGCTGGACCCGGCCGCAGCTCCTCGCGCTCTTCGCAGCCGCCGGTCTCACGCCGCGGGCGGCCTTGCGCGAAACGAAATCACCCGCCTCGGATCTCGGTCTGCTTGATCCTGCCGTAGGCGATGAAGCGCTCATCGCCGCGATGCTCCAGCACCCTGTTCTCGTCAACCGCCCCATCGTGGCGACGCCCAGGGGCATCCGGCTCTGTCGTCCGAGCGAGCTTGTCCTTGACCTCCTCGATCGCTGGCCGCCCGGTCCGTTCGCCAAGGAAGACGGCGCACTTCTCATTGATGCAGCCGGCAAACGGGTCTGACGTGTTCTCGCTTCGCCCCGCGCGGATCGCCGACCTTCCGCAGATCACCGAGATCTACGCCCACGCCGTTCTCAATGGTGCCGCCAGCTACGAATACGATCCACCAACTGCTGGGGAGATGACAGCGCGCTTCGAAGCCATCACGGGTGCAGACTTTCCCTATCTCGTTGCCCAGGACAGCGACGCCGGAGGCGAAAGCAGGATCCTCGGCTACGCCTATGCCAGCCATTTCCGCACGCGCCCCGCCTACCGCTTCATGGTGGAAGACTCGATATACATCGCCCCGGACCATCAGGGCAAAGGCATCGGGACGCTTCTCCTCGGCGAACTCCTCGCCCGCTGTGAGGCTAGCGGGTTCCGGCAGATGATCGCCGTCATCGGCGACGCTGCGAACAACCTGCCCTCCGCGCGCCTGCACAGCATCATGGGCTTCACCGAGTGCGGCCGCATCCGGAGGTCCGGCTTCAAGTTCAACCGCTGGTGCGACACCCTCCTGATGCAGCGCGCACTGGGCGAGGACACCTAGCGCAGCGGCGTCGGACAGCTTCTGTTGCGCCAGCCTGGACGCGTGCCGCCTGACGCCCGTCCCCCGCGGAAGCCGGGGAGCTGCAAACCGCGCCCCTTTTCGTTGACCGGTAGCTCCGCAACATGCGGAGAGCTGCTCAATCCAGGCATCCTGTGTCCATGAGCCCTCCTGAGAGGCTCAGGACCACGACAAGCCGGATGGCCCGCGCCGGAGCGAATGAAGCCTGTCGCCGGCTTGTCGCGCCGAACGGCTTGACCCGTTGGGCCTGCGCCCCTACTCCCCGCCTCCCATACTCGACCCGTGCTGCGGTTCGATCCCGCCTCGGCGCCTGGAGACAGATGCATGGCCCGCAAGAAGAAGGGCGAGCCGGTTCACGGCTGGCTGATCCTCGACAAGCCCGAAGGCGTTACCTCGACGCAGGCCGTCGGCATCTGCCGCCGGCTGTTCAACGCCCAGAAGGCTGGCCATGGCGGAACACTTGATCCGCTGGCCTCAGGCATCCTGCCGCTGGCCTTCGGCGAAGCCACCAAGACGGTCGGCTACGTGATGGAGGCGGACAAGGATTATGTCTTCACCATCCGCTGGGGGGCCTCCACGACCACGCAGGATCGCGAAGGCGAGGTGACCGCAACCTCGGACCTCCGCCCCGCCCGGGCTGACATTGAAAAGGCCCTTGCGGGCTTCCTCGGCGAGATCGAGCAGGTCCCGCCGCAATTCTCCGCCATCAAGGTGAATGGCGAGCGCGCCTACGATCTTGCCCGCGAGGGGGAGAGGGTGGAGCTTGCCTCACGCAAGGTCATCCTGCACGCGGCGACGGTGGTGGACTGCCCCTCTACGGACCTGTGTGTGATCCGGGTAACCTGTGGAAAAGGCTTCTATATCAGGGCGCTGGTGCGCGATATCGCCGCCACGCTGGGGGCTGAGGGCCATGTGGCCGCACTTCGCCGCACAAGGGTTGGCGCTTTTGCCGAGGCCGCGGCAATTCAGCTTTCCATTCTGGAGGGAATGAGCGATAAGGCCGCGCTGGACGACACCCTTGTCCCCCTCGAGACCGCGCTGGACGACATCCCGGCGCTGGCCGTCACCGGGGAAGAGGCGTCCAGGCTCAGGCAGGGCCGAGAGATCGTACTTCTGCCCCATCAGGTCGAGGCGTTTCGGGAGATGCGCCGTCCCCGCCGTGTAAACGGGGATGATGCCTCCCGCATTTGTCTCGCCACGGAAAAGGTGGGCGAAGAACAACTCGGTGTTGCCCTGGGTGAAGTCCGGGCCGGCAGGTTCCTGCCTGTCCGCGTGTTCAACCAATAGATCGGGCTACGGCCCCAAGGAGAAACCCGATGTCGATCACTGCCGAGGCCAAGGCCTCGCTGATCAAGAAGTTTGCTCGCACCGATGGTGATACGGGCTCGCCTGAAGTCCAGGTTGCGATCCTGTCGCACCGCATCGCGGAACTGACCGAGCACTTCAAGACGCACAAGAAAGACAACCACTCGCGCCGCGGTCTCCTGAAAATGGTATCCCAGCGCCGCCGCCTGCTCGACTATCTGAAGTCGCGCGATGAAGGCCGCTACCAGGCCATCATAAAGGAACTGGACCTCCGTCGCTAAAGCGGGGTCCCACCACCCGCCGGCCCACCGGGGCCGGCGGTTTTCGTTTGAGGAAAGAGAAAATCGAGATGTTTGACATCAAGAAAGTTACGATCGACTGGGCGGGCCGTCCGCTGACGCTGGAAACCGGCCGTATCGCGCGGCAAGCCGACGGCTCCGTTCTGGCGACCTATGGCGAGACCAGCGTGCACGCCGCCGTCGTCTATGCGCGCAAGGCGAAGGAAGGCCAGGATTTCTTCCCGCTGACCGTGAACTACCAGGAACGTTATTACGCTGCGGGCCGCGTCCCCGGCGGTTACTTCAAGCGCGAAGGTCGCCCCACTGAGAAGGAGACGCTGACCTCCCGCCTCATCGACCGGCCGATCCGCCCGCTCTTCGCTGACGGCTTCAAGAACGAAGTTCAGGTCACTGTGACAGTGCTCTCCTACGACCAGGAAAACGATCCGGACATCGTCGGCATGGTCGCCGCCTCCGCCGCCCTCGTCATCTCCGGCGCCCCGTTCAACGGCCCGATCGGCGCCGCACGTGTCGGCTACAGGGATGGCCAGTACATCATCAACCCGACCTCCGAGCAGATGGAAGACTTCCAGCTCGACCTCGTCGTCGCCGGCACGACCGAAGGCGTGATGATGGTCGAATCCGAAGCCAAGGAACTGTCCGAAGAGGTTATGCTGGGCGCCGTGAAGGCGGGGCATGAAAGCTTCCAGGCCGTCATCGACGCGATCATCAAGCTCGCCGAGAAAGCCGCCAAGGATCCGTTCGAGTTCGAGAGCCCGGACCATTCCGCGCTCCTGAAGTCGATCCAGGAGATCGCCGGCGCGGATCTTTCCGCCGCCTACAAGATCAAGGACAAGGGCCAGCGCCACGACGCCGTCGACGCCGCCCGGGAGAAGGCCAAGGCCGCGCTGGTCAAGTCGGAGGCCAACCCCGCCGGCGCCGAGCCGCTCGTCTTCAAGGAGCAGTTCAAGGAAGCCGAAGCCCGCGTCGTCCGCGGCGACATCATCCGCACCGGCATGCGCATCGACGGCCGCAAGACAGACCAGGTCCGCGCGATCGAGTCGGCTGTGTCCGTGCTCCCGCGCACGCATGGCTCCGCGCTGTTCACCCGCGGCGAGACGCAGGCGCTCTGCGTCGCCACGCTCGGCACGGCCGAAGACGAGCAGTACATTGACGGTCTGGAAGGCACGAAGAAGGAGAAATTCCTTCTCCACTACAACTTCCCTCCCTACTCCGTCGGTGAAACAGGACGCATGGGTTCGCCGGGCCGCCGCGAGATCGGTCATGGCAAGCTCGCCTGGCGCGCGGTGAAGGCCGTGCTGCCCAAGGGCGACGACTTCCCTTACACGCTGAGGATCGTCTCCGAGATCATGGAATCCAACGGCTCGTCCTCGATGGCGACCGTCTGCGGCTCCTCGCTCGCGATGATGGACGCCGGCGTGCCGATCTCCCGCCCGGTCTCGGGCATCGCCATGGGGCTGATCAAGGACAAGGAAGGCATCGCCATCCTGTCCGACATCCTCGGTGATGAAGATCACCTCGGCGACATGGACTTCAAGGTCGCCGGCACCGAAGTGGGCGTCACCTCGCTGCAGATGGACCTCAAGATCGACTCGGTCACCTTCGACATCATGAAGACGGCGCTCAACCAGGCGAACGCCGGACGCCTCCACATCCTCCACGAGATGAACAAGGCGATGACGGGCGCGCGCACGGAAGTGTCGGAGAACGCCCCGAAGATGATCTCGATGAAGATCCCGGTCGACAAGATCCGCGACGTGATCGGCACGGGCGGCAAGGTCATTCGCGAGATCGTCGAGAAGACGGGCGCGAAGATCAATGTCGAGGACGACGGCACGGTGAAGATCGCCGCGGTCGAGAAGGAATCGCTCGAAGCCGCCCAGAAGTGGATCCACGGCCTCACGGCGGAGCCGGAAGTCGGCATGATCTACGAAGGCAAGGTCGTGAAGGTGATGGAGTTCGGCGCCTTCGTGAACTTCTTCGGCGCCAAGGACGGCCTCGTCCACGTCTCGCAACTCGCCGCCGAGCGTGTCGAGTCGCCCTCGGCCGTCGTCAAGGAAGGCGACGTCGTCAAGGTGAAGCTCCTCGGCTTTGATGACCGTGGCAAGGTCCGCCTGTCGATGAAGGCCGTGAACCAGCAGACCGGCGAAGCCATCGAGGGCGTCACCGATGATGGCCCGTCGGGCGATCGTCCGCCGCGTGGCGACCGCCCGCGCCGCGATGGCGACCGTGGCGGCCGCGGCCGTGGCGGACGTGACCGCGATCGTGGCCCCCGCCGCGAAGGCGGCGGCGACAACAATGCGCGCGCCACGGAAGACGCCGAGTAAACCTTCGCGCGTGACCAGCGAACGAGACATCGGCCGCACCGGAAAACGGGGCGGCCGTTTGTTTTTCGGTCGGGCGCAGGATCCGGGTGCTTCCACCGAAGACGGCCGCGCCCTAGCCTGCCGCCATGTCAATCTTCTACGCCATACTGGCAGGTATCGTGCTGTTCGCCGTCTGGCGGATGTGGCGCAACCGTCATGGCGAGATCGAAGACAGACCGACGCCGGGCTTCGATCCGGCTGAGGGCCAGCCGGAAGTCCCCAAGGCGGTTGAACTCTTCAACGCGCAGGACTGGGCGAGCCTCTCGCGCCTCTATCTCCAGCTCGGCCCGAGCGATCGGTATCACCTTCTCGAAAGCCTGAGCGAGGTGTTGCGCACCGCCCCGCCTGAGACGCCTGCGGACGCCGACAGCGCCCTCCTGACTGTCTTCGGCGGCCTGCTGATGTTTCATGGCCTGCGTTTCCAGGGATCAGGACCGGCTGGAGCAGTGGTGAGGAAGAATGCCCCACGGATGATGGAAAACCTCCAGGCTGCCGCGCGCCTGCTTCGCGAGTCTGCCTCACGGAACCCCCATGACAGCACCACGCTGGCGCTGCAGATCCGCCTCGAGCTCTTCACCACGAACGATGCAGCCCAGATCAACAATCTCGTCGGCCGAATCCTGGCAACCGAAGAGGCCAACATCTACGCCGCCAGCAATCACCTGCTCGCAAATGCGCCGAAGTGGACGGGCTCTGCTGCGAGCATGTGGAAAGTCGCCAATGAATGGGCCAATGCCGGTCCCAACGCCGCCTGGCTCGCCATCCCTGCTCGGGCGCATATCGAGGAGTGGCATTATGCGATGGCGTTCTGCGCGCCCGGTTCTGCCGAACGCGCCGGCATGATCGACCTGATGCAGGACGAGAACTTCATCCGGCACATCGCGAAACTGGACGACATGTTCTGGGCGGCTTTGCCGCGTGCAGCGCTGAGCGGGTCGGAAGCCTCCTACGCCCACAACCACCTCGCCTTCCTGCTCCACACCTTCAAGGTCGGCGATCGCGCGCGGGCGCACCTTGAACGTATCGGACCGCATATCGGCCGGTATCCCTGGGTCTTCCTGCCGACCGGCGCGACCCGCCCGGCCCAACTGCTCGCCGAACTGCGCAAGCAGTACAGCCTTCCGGCCTCGTAGGCCGGGCTTTCGCGCCTTCATCGCGTCGATCGACAAGCTGTTCTGGGAAACTCTGGAGCTGAAAGGTCCGATGAACGGTTCCGAGGCTGTGTTCGCGCACAACACCATGGCGGCAATGTTGGTGATGGTGAATGCGATCGACCTGAGCCGGGACCACTTCCAGCGTATCAACCGCTATGTTTCGGAAATTCCTCTCGGCTATTTCAGCGCCTCCAAAGATCCGATGCAGATGCTTGATTACTGGCGCAAGCGCTGTGGATTGCCCGCGATAAGGTCATGAAAGAACACGGCGCGGGCGGAGGCGAGGCCTCCGCCCGCCCAGCGACCACGAGGTCCTCAACGTTCAGCTAACTGGCGTGAGGAGTCAGCGCGGCGGCCGAAGCGAAGTGCGTGAATGTCGCCAAGTTCGGCGCGGTCCATGCCCGCCACGAGCTTGTCCATGGTCTCGCGCATGCAGGCGCGTTCCTGCTGGAAAGTGAGCAGATCACGCACGCCGCGCTGCTCGCAGGCGCGTTCGACCTGGCGGGCAAAGGCGATGTAGTTGTCCAGCGCTGTCCGCGAGGCGTCATAGCGCGCCTCGATGGTGAACATCTCGCGGCCCGACTGGGCAGCCGCGCGGGGGGCAATTGCGATGGCCGATGCGCCGGCGACGGCGGCAAGGGCAAGGCCTCTGATGGCTATCATGGGGAGGATCCGCTCGTTATCCGCAGCTCGTGCTGGCTGCGTGGCTCCTCTCGCGCGAATCGGTGACAGCCGTCTGACGACTGCTCTGCGTTTGCGTGAAATCCGCCGAGGCCGGGCCCGGCTATTGCGAGATTGGCGGCATCGACGCGATCCAGTCGCGGATCAGGGCGACGCCCTTCCTATCCACGACCGAACGCCCCAGCTCGGGCATGGCGACGCCCGGTTCGGTCGATTCCATCCTGTGCAACAGGATCGACTGTTCAGGATGCCCCGGCTCAATGACGAAGAGATCATCGCCCGACCCGCGTCCGGCCGCCGTCGGCCGCTTGTGGACGCCCCAGCCCGTCGGGTTGGTCTCGCTCCATGCCAGGAACAGGCCTGAGTTCGACGCCCCGCCGCCGGCCCGGTGGCAATGCGCGCAGTTGATGTCGAGCCAGGCCCGCGCGCGTTCCTCGATCGGCGCTTCGCCGTCCATGGGTGGTGCAGCTGGCGCGTCTGCGGGGGCGCCGCTGAGGATGCCGCGCGCGGTCCAGTCGGCAATCTGGTTCACCCCATTTGGCCCGACATGATTGAGATTGCGCGCCGTCGGTCCGATCGGGACGAAATCGTCACCCAGCGAGTGACATTCCTTGCACTGGTTGCGGTTCGGCACAGCGTAGTTGAGCCGCAGGGCCTCGCCATTGGGTGAGATCGTCTCGATCACCTGCTTGGCGCCGACTGGCGCGTAAACCGCCTCGGTCTCAGCGGCGTTCCAGATATAGGGATAGGCGACCCAGCCATCTGCCTTCCGGATCAGCAGGCGTGTCTCGATGAAGCGCTCGCCCTTGGCTGGCTCGCGCATGTCGGGCGCAAAGGCGAAGGTCTTGATGAGAACGGACCCGACGGGAAAATCGAACACGCCATCGGGGCTGTAGGCGGCCGACTTTCCCTTCGGCACATAGACCGCGCGATGCTTGGCCGCATGATCAGAGAACAGCGCATTGACAAGATCATAGGACACCACGCCCGCGGAGAACCCGCGCCCGGATACGTCATTGAAGAAGCCATAGTCCGACAGCTTCGGCGCGGGCTCCTGTGCGAGGATGACGCTGTCGCGTACGCCCGCAGGCTGGGTGCAGGCCGCGAGCGCCAAAGCAAGAATGTATCCGGGAAATGCTTTCACACGACACCTGCGCTGGATACCGGCCTGACCAGCATGACGGTCCCGACCGCCAGACCAGCCACGACTGCGAACATGATTGCGCCCTTCAGAAAATCCGCGAAGTGACGGGCATGCTCGAAAGGCAGGGCGTCCGCCCATGCAGCACCCGGCGGGAGCGCCCAGCTCGGCTTTCCCACACCCAGCCACAACTCATCCAGCACAAGCCAGTCAACCACATTGGCCGTCATGCCGACAAGGAAGGCGTGCGACCAGATGCTCAGCGCGTCCGCCCCTGTCTCCGCGAACTCAAGCGCCGACCATACCGGAAAACCGACGAGAAAGGCGAACAGCGGCAGCCCGAGCAGGGTTCCAACGAAAATCTCATGCTTGCTCAGCGGCGGCTGCGCAGCCCGCAGCCTGTCCGGAAAATGCTTCAGGAACAGGCGCGGGTTGTACCACAGAAGGCCCGCTATGATCGATAGTGTGACGAGCGCCATTGCCCCGCCATGCATCAGGATCAAGCCGCCATCGAGCGTCATCTCTCACTCCGGCGTTCGGAGTCTCAAGCGCCTTCTGCCGCCTTCGCCGGCTTGTCATGCTCGAGCACGACGGGCTTTGGCTCTTCGATCTGCGCATCGGCCGGACGCGTGGTCGAGGGATTGGCCTTGGTAAGGTCGACGGGGGTCGCGCCGAGGCCGAGATTGATGAACCCGACCTCCGGCTTCTCGCGCACCACGATGCGCACATCCTCGCTCTTGTCGCCATATCTGGTGACGCCATCCCACACCACCGGCGGCAGCGAGCCGCCAAGCGCTGCTGCGAGCGGCGACAGGCGGCCGGCTGGTGCATTGCCGCCTTCGCCATAGGTGTTGTCGCGGATCACGAAGTCACGCGGCAGAGGGTTGTACTCGGCATCCTTGAACTCGTTCGAGTACGAGATGACCATCACGTGCGCCGTGCCATTCTTGTCGAATTCGTTGTTGAAGACGTGAACGTTGCGGTTTGCCATCAGGAGCACGCCCGTGCCCGTCGGCACGTTGGCGACGATGTTGCCCGGCGGGGCGAAGTTCGGCGTGTCGTTCTCGTAGACCTTGTTGTTGAAGACACGGGTGGAGTGCCCGCCCTTCATCGGGAGATCCGGAAGGTCGAACACGAGGATGCCGCCGGCATTCTTGGTGGCGACATTGTCGTGCACATCGGCGAATTTTGAATTCTCGATCTCGATGCCGGCCACATTGTATTCCGCGCGGCTGTTGCGGACGATGATGTTCTCCGACTGCCCGACATAGATCCCGGCGTCGGACGCGCCGCTCACCGTGACGCCATCGATCAGCACGTTCTTCGATTCGACCGGATAGACCCCATAGGCGCCGTTCTCCGCCTTCGGGCCGCCGGTCCAGATCACCTTGAGGTCCCTGTAGGTGATATTGTCGGCGCCCTTGGACTTGATGCCATCGCCCTTGGGATCCTCCATCGTGAAGCCCGTCACGGTGACGTTGTCGGAGGTGATCAGCAGGCCCTCGCCTGCACCTGTCTGGCCCTTGAAGGAGATGAAGGTCTTGTCCTGGCCGGCCCCCTTGATGGTGACATTGTCCACGGTCAGCGACAGTCCATCGGTGAAATCAAACCGTCCTTCGCCGATCTCGATCGTGTCGCCGGCCTTGGCTTCGATCAGCCGCTTCTGCAGGTCGGCATAGGCCGTCTCGCCCGGCACAAGGGCGGCCGGCTTGGCCGGCTCTGTCGGGCCGCAGGCTGCCGCCAGCGCCATGACCGAAACTGCCGCGAACATGCTGCGCATCGCGCCCTCCCTCTGGGTGTTGCCTGCCCGGGACTGTCGGGGTCAGCGGGACGATGTCAAGCTGCCGAAACGGGAGCGGCCGCCCCTGGGGAAGGGGCGGCCGCAGGCGACCGGGGTTGCTGAGAGAGGCGGGCGCCAGGCCGCGGGGGACTGCCTCGTCTAGTTGGTCAGCGCCCAGAGCACGAGGCCCGTGGCGGCCGCGATCAGAAGGATCTCGCCGGTGTCATGGTCCCGGTAATAGTGCTGGCCATAACGTGGCGGCGGGAGGCGGTAGCGATGGTAGTCGTTGATCACCACGAAGTTCGAGTAGTGCGGGCGATGGCGGAAATAGTCGCCACGACCCCAGTGATGGTGACGACCGCGATCATCATACCAGCCGCGATGATCGCGGCGGTAATCGCTCCGATAGTCACGGCGATGATCGCGACGGTCGTCTCGCCAGTCATCGCGGTAGCCGTCACGATAGCCTCTGCGATAATCGCGATCGTCCCAGTCGCGGTCGTAGTCGCGGCGGTCATGTTTCCGGCGACGGTGATCGTCGTCGGCGAAGGCAGGAGCCACCGCGGTCGTCGCGATCAGACCCGCCAGGAGCGAGGAAGCAATGAGACGCATGGGGCACTCCTTTCAGTCTCGTAGCCCCACAACAACACGCCGAACCTGAACGCAGCACGACTCATCCGTTCATATTGGGGGCAAAGCCCCCGTTCATCTCTGAAGCACATGAAATCAAACACTTAGTGAGACCGGGTGTGTGAGAATTTCTGCGGATTCCGTGCACGACGCTCCCAGAGCGCGGTTCCAGACCGTTTAGCCCGGCCGCGCGGCCTCAGGCTGCGGAGCGATCCCGGCAGAGGCTGATCGCCGCCTTGATCCACCCCTCGACCTGCTCGCGCCGGGGCGGGGCGCCATCGCGCAGGAGCCGTTTGCCCTCATTCGACGCCGCAAAGAGTCCGATCGCGTCCAGCAGGGAATCGGCGTCGATGCCGGCCAGGTCCTCGAGGCTGGAAACCCCTGAGCCGACGAGAATCTGGGCATTGGTCCCGCTGAGTTCGGGCACCGAGCAGGCCAGCAGGGCCTGCGACTGCCAGTCCCTGATGACGCCTGCATTGATATGGCTGGTCTTGATGCGTTGGGCGGCGTCCTCAGGCGTCAGGGCCAGCAGGTCGCCAATCGTATTCACGCCGATGACTTCCAGCCGGCTGGCCGTCTTGGGGCCGATGGACGGGGCATCGACCACGCGTTGTTCCCGCGTGAGCCGGGCGCTGGCATTGCCCGGTGCAGCAGCGGTTGCGTTCTCTGGCGCGGGTCTGGAACTGGCAGGAACACGGGCCGCTGCGGTTTTGGCGGCGGCTGTTTTCGCGGGTCGTGTTCGCCGCGTCACGCGTGGCCTGGCCCCTTTTCCATTCGCCGTGCCGGTCTCGCGCGGCCAGTGGCAGTCGAGACTGGAGAGCGGGACCTTGAGCACCTCCTCGGCAAACAGTTTGCGGACGACGCGGTCATCCTCGCTCAGGGTTGCGCGGACCTTGCCGGTGCGGCGATATTCATCGTACTGCGCACCAACCAGTCGCCGTTCGACGAGATCATCGATGACTTTTGACGCCGTGCGCGCTGGCGCGCTTGCGGCCACGACCAGCGTGTCCAGCGTGAGGTTGACCTGCGGCGCATCAGCCTTCGCATCGGCGATGGCGCGATCGAGAATTCGCGCCAGCATGACCGATGCGTAGCCCATCAGCCGCGCCACCACATCCTTCATCTCCTGATCGAGTCCCGCGACAGGCTGGCGACGGCCGAGGGCGAAATCATAGTGGTCGATCAGGGTCTCATACTGCTTGTTCGAGAGCTTTGCTGCGGCGATGATCATCTGCTCGATCCAGTCATCTCCAGCGGGCGCCGCCACCTCCGGAAAGCCGAGATCCTGCGACAGGATCAGCAGCAGTTCCGGAAACGCCTTCGACAACGACCATTCGACCGCCCGATGTATCGCGCCCTCTTCCTCCGTCTGGTGGGTATGGAAGGGCTGCAGCGGGTCGACCGCATAATGGCTCATCACGCCGGCGCAGTAGGCGGCGTGACTCCAGTCCTTTGCCCGCAGCGCGCGGACGGTGCGGTTATACCATTCGCGCGCAGACTGAGGCGCACCGCCCCAGTTGCCGTCGCGCACGTGCAGCACGTGATTCTTGAAGTCCTTGAATACCTCGTCCGGAGCCTTGGCGCCTTCGAGGTAGGCGTCGCGATGCCGGAGGAAGAGGTTGCGCCAGCGCTCGGCATCCGCGGTCTTGAGATGGTCGAGCGCGAGGATGGCAAGCCGGTGGTGATTGTTGCGACACACCGAATCGAGGACGAGCCGGTAGCAGGCCGACATTGCGCAGGCTCCCTTGGACGTATGCCGGCGATTGGGCGCTATTGCGGTTAGCCAGCGGTTAAGGGCTTGTTTCACGGCGACAAGCGCCCCTCAGGGCGCAACCGCGCCCAGGCGACCCGGTCTTTTTGCAGCTTGCCTCTGGTGCGGCGGCCCGCCGCACCCACTTTCCGCCAGCGAGCCTCACTCGCGCGGGTTGGGAATAATCAGAAAAGGGGACGTCGCATGCAGGCTTACATTCTCCTCGACCGCTCGGGTTCGATGCAGTCGCTCTGGGTGGAAGCACTCTCGTCCGTCAATGCATTCGCAAAGGAACTCGCCAACAAAAAAGACGGCCCGGCTGTCGACAGCCATGTGACGCTGGCCGTGTTCGACAGCCAGGAAAGGCTGCAGTTCGATGTTCTGCGGAAGAAGCAGCCGGCTCTGCACTGGGACAACGTCACAGACAGCGACGCCTCTCCACGCGGAATGACACCCCTGCTCGACGCCATCGTGCGCACCATCGCCCTGGCCGAGGCGGACAACCCGGACAAGGCCGTCATCGTCATCATGACGGACGGCCATGAGAATGCCTCGCGTGAGGTGACCCGCGATGGCGTCAAGGTCGCGCTCGACAGGGTCAGGGCCAGGGGCTGGGAAGTCGTCTTCCTCGGCGCCAACTTCGACAACATCTCGGATGCTTCATCCGTCGGTGTCGCGGCGGCCCAGCAGATGGCGATGTCGGCCGGCACGATGGAGCGCTCGCTGGCGAGCCTTGCCCGCAAGTCACGCGTCTATGCCGCTTCGGCGCGCGGCGAGGCGCCGATCGCGTTTGACGAGGAAGACCGCGCCCTTGCGAAGGAAGCGAACGTCAAGAACAAGTCGTGAGGCGGCCAGAGACCTGAAGGGAGATGGCGGGCGAGCAATCGCCCGCCATTTTTCCGTTTCGTCAGTGCCGGAAATGCCGCATCCCGGTGAACACCATGGCAAGGTCCGCCTCGTCGGCGGCCTTGATCACATCCTCGTCCCGCACCGAACCGCCCGGCTGGATAACGGCTGTCGCGCCCGCCTGCGCCGCCTGCAGAAGCCCGTCGGCAAAGGGGAAGAAGGCGTCGGAGGCGCACACTGATCCGATCGTCTGGGGCTCGGCCTTGCCGCCCTGGGCGGCGGCAGCGTCTTCGGCCTTGCGACGCGCGATGCGAGCCGAGTCGACACGGCTCATCTGCCCCGCGCCGATGCCCACCGTCGCGCCATCCTTGGCATAGATGATCGCGTTCGATTTCGTGTGCTTGCAGACGCGAAAGGCGAACAGCAGGTCTGCGATCTCACGCGGGCTTGGCTTGCGCCTGGTGACGACCTTGAGATCCGCCTCCATGATGCGCCCCACATCGCGGCCCTGAACCAGCAAGCCGCCCGCAACCGTGCGCACCGTTGTGCCAGGCTGGGCCGGATCGGGCACGCCGTCGGTCAGCAGCAGGCGCAGGTTTTTCTTGCGCGCGAACACGGCGAGTGCGGCTTCGTCGGCGCCCGGCGCGATGACGACTTCCGTGAAGATTTCAGTGATCGCCTCGGCCGTCGGCCCATCGAGTGGAACGTTGACGGCGATGATCCCGCCAAACGCGGACGTCGAATCGCAGGCGAGTGCGCGGCGGTAAGCCTCGATCACAGTCTTGCCGACCGCAACGCCGCATGGGTTGGCATGCTTGATGATCGCCACGGCGGGAGAGATCCTGGGGTCGAATTCGGCAACCAGTTCGTAGGCGGCGTCCGTGTCGTTGATGTTGTTGTAGCTCAGCTCCTTGCCCTGCATCTGGCGCGCCGTGAGCACGCCTGCGCGACGATCAGGCCCGGCATAGACAGCCGCTGTCTGGTGCGGGTTCTCGCCATAGCGGAGCGTCTGCTGGAGCTGGCCGCCAAATGCGCGCCACGCTCCGGCGTCTTCGCCGACCTGGCGCCAGTACCACTCCGAAATCGCCGCATCATAGGCTGCAGTACGCGCATAGGTCTTGGCGGCAAGCCTCCGGCGGAGTTGCAGCGTCACGCCGCCCTGCTCCATCTCGCTCAACGCCGCATCGACATCGGCGCCATCCGTGCAGACCGTCACGAAGTCGGCGTTCTTCGATGCGGCGCGCAGCATCGCCGGCCCGCCGATATCGATGTTCTCGACGCAGTCTTCGAAGCCGGCCCCGGACTGCACCGTCGCCTCGAACGGATAGAGATTGATCCAGACGAGATCGATGGGCTCGATCCCGTGGGCCGCGGCGTCCTGCGTGTGGGTGGCAAGATCGCGGCGGAACAGCAATCCGCCATGAACCCTGGGGTGAAGCGTCTTGACCCGGCCATCCATCATCTCCGGAAAGCCGGTGACGTCCGCGACATCCCTTACGGCGAGGCCCGCCTCCTTGAGCGCTTTCGCCGTACCGCCGGTCGACACCAATTCCACGCCGCGTGCAGCCATGGCTTTTGCCCGCTCGACCAGGCCTGCCTTGTCGGAGACCGAGATCAGCGCGCGCCGAACGGTGACGCGGTCGGGCGCGCTGGTGTGGATGGCTTTGGGGGCTGACATGATTGCGACTCCAGCACTGGCTGGGCGCCGGATAGCACCGGGGCGACTGTCTTGAAACCGTCAGGCTTGCGGCATTCCGGCGGACTGCAGGCTGGCTACCGCGTCATCACGAATGTCGACCATTCGAGGCGTGATCCGAAGGCTTCCCAGGCGTTCTCAAGCCCGCTTGCCTCAACATGTGCCCACAAGCGGCGGATCGCAGCCGAATCACCGCTCACGAGAAACATCGCGGCGGAGCGGTCGAGCGACAGCTCGCTGGCCTCAAGGCTGGCGCCACTGCGGCCGATGGCGTCAAGGGTCCGGCGGACAAGCCGATCCTGACGCTCGCTGTCGCAATAGGCTTCGCCATTGAAGAGCAGGACGCGCATTTCCATGCCAATAGAGATGGTCTCGCAGCGTCGCGGATCAATACCCGGGCTAGTGGACGTTCACGACCGGCTCGCCCCAGGCGTCCTCGGTGAAGATTTCCGGCGCAAGCGCCTTCATCATCGACAGGGAGGCCTGCGGATCCCTCCGCGCCGCATAGGACACGATCGCGTCGAGCCGCGCCTGCACCTCCGCAATCGGCGGCGACCCGGTATTGGCGACTTCCAGAACGCCATCGATCGGGGTCGGCTTCACCTGCTCACGCTCGTAAAAGACCGTCTCGGTCAGCTTCTCGCCGGGCCGCGGACCCGTTACGCGGATCAGGATGTCCTGGCCGGGCGTGAGTCCCTTCATGCGGATCATCTTTTCTGCCAGATCGACAATCCGGACCGGCTCGCCCATGTCGAGCACATAGAGCGTTGCCTCTTGCGATCTGGAAGATGCCGACATCGCCGCCGCCTGCAGGACCAGGGCTGAGGCTTCCTCGACGCTCATGAAGTAGCGCGTCATGTCGGGATGGGTGACCGTCACAGGACCGCCTTCGGCGATCTGGCGCTCGAACAGCGGCGCAACCGAACCCTTTGAGCCGAGCACGTTGCCGAACCGCACGAGCGAGAAGCGCGTGCCGGGCGCAGTTGGCGCAAAAGCGTGGATGAAGAGTTCCGCCGCCCGCTTGGTTGCACCCATCACATTGGTCGGGTTCACGGCCTTGTCGGTCGAGATGAAGATAAACGATTTCACGCGCAGCTCGGCCGCAATCGTGGCGCACCGACGCGCGCCCAGGACGTTTGTGAGAATGGCCTCGTTGGGATTCTGCTCCATCAGCGGCACATGCTTCAAGGCGGCGGCGTGGATCACGAGGTCGGGCGCAGCCTCCTGCATCGCCTGTTCAAGCCGCATCTCGTCGCGGATGTCGCCGATGATCATGCGCCGGACGACGTTCGGGTAGGCCCGCGACAGTTCCTGCTCGATCTCGAAGACGTTGAATTCGGACGCATCGTAGATGGTCAGTTCAGACGGTCCGAGCGCGGCGCATTGCCGGGCGAGTTCGCCGCCGATGGTGCCGCCGCCGCCGGTGATGAAGACGCGGGCGCCGGAGACCAGTTCGGCCACGGGGGCCATGTTCAGCCTCCGCTCGGGCCGAGCGAGAAGGTCGGCAGGACGGATCTGCTGGAGCATGGCCTTGGCCCCGATCCGCAAAAGCGTCGCCTTGCGCGCCGAGGACACCGCGAGAGCCGCATCCATCGTTCGGCGATCTTCCGGCGGCGTTGCGATGGCAATCCACGGAAGCTCGCCAAAACGTGCGGTGTAATGGTCGAGCAACTGGGCCAGCTGCTCGATGCCGCCCATGACCTGAACGCCTTCTATGTCGCGCCCGTAATGCTGGCCCGACGTTTCGACGATACCGATCGCGCGGATGGGCGGACCCGACGGGGCCTTGCGCGAGGCGCGCAGCGCCTCGGCGACATGACCCGCCGGACCGACGACGATCGCGCGCGGCGCATAGGGAGGCTCACGGCGGAAGATGGCAATGAGATCGCCCGTCGCCCTGCCCCGTGCCCAGAGGCGGACAATCATGAGCAGCGCCAGCCACATCGGGAACTGGAGATAGATGCTGGCGATCGGGAAGTCCTGCAGGGCCTTGGCCAGGATCAGGATCGGCAGCGACATGAGGTGGGTGAGCGCCATCGCCTGGAAAATCCGGACGACGTCCCGCAGCGATGTGTGGCTCCAGACCTGGCGATGAACGCCACGCAGCCACATGGCGAAGGCGGCCGCGACCCCGAAAGCGATCGAGACGAACAATTCCAGCCAGGTTGGCGTGCCGCCGCCCGAGAACAGGTAGATGATATGTGTCGCAAGATACAGAGCGACCATTCCGGTCGCGACATCATAGGCAAAGCAGATCGCCTTGGCTTCGATTGCCGCCCGGCGGGCGGAGTTCTCTACGCTATTCACCCCACTCCTCCTAGTCGCCAGGGTGGACCCGCGACAGGGCCCACCGCACGCGATTTGGAACTTGCGACCCGTCCGCAGCCGGGTCCGCAACCCCGCGAATCACGAGTTGTCGCGTCTTCTGCGCGACATCACACCCCCAGTAACGCGAATCCTCGATCGAAAGCAAAGTTTCGCTGCGGAATCGCCACACATGCTGGCGTCTCGGAAGACCAAGGTACACGGTCTTGTCGTCAGGGCCATCCGCCACCTGCACTCCGGGATGCAGGTGAAAGCGGATTTCAAAAGGAATGAGCCCGCCCGGAAACAGCGGCGGGGTCTCGGACATCGGCCGCGACAGGCTGTCTTCCCCCGTGATCCGGCTGCCGTTCATCGCCACATAGAGCCTCCGCCTGTAAATCAGGCCGTGCCGCACCCGCCAGCCCGCATGCTGGCCCTCGAGCAGGTACTGGTCGCCCTCTTCCATTCGCCGCACGGCCAGCTGGGCCGGCCCGTCAGGGGCGCGCGCGCCAGTTGTCGGATCAGGCGAGAATACCGCCGAATCCTCACCGTTCAGCGACAGGACGGAATGCGCCGCCGTGCGTCGCGAGGCTTCGCGCAGCTCGGGGTCGAGATCGGCGTTCGCCCCGCACGAGGTGATGATCCGTTCCGGTCCGTCATCGACGGACAGGGCGAGCGCCCCGGCGTGCGCGCGCGCCCCGTGCGGACGATCGGGACCGGGACCGGCGTCGATGTAGACGCAGAGTTCGGCAGCCTGGACGCGCTGGTAGGCCGAAAGACGCGCAAAGGAGAATTTCGAGTTCACCCCGCCATGCGGACGCAGCGCCGCCCGCGCGAGGCCATTGCTCGCATCGCCGCCGCCATTGGCCGTCACGATCCCGCTGTCGGCCTGCTGGAAAAAGCTGAGCATCGCAGCCATTCGCGGCTGCAGCTTGCCGAGGAAGATGGGAGCGCTCACTCCCAGCCGAAGCAGCAATTCCTCGACAGCATGAATGTCGAGCAACGCCTCTGCGAGCGTCTCGGGACTGCGCGAAATGTGGCCGCCGTCGGGAAGGATCTGCGCGGCGCACTCGACTTCGAGCATGGCGAGGCCCTGTTCGAGCAGCTTGCGGCCGTCATCCGTCGCAGCGCCTGCAAGGCAGAGCGCGATGGCGATTCGGAAGCGCGCGATGGGATCCGTCTCCTCGACTCCACAGAACTGCAGATGACGCATCTGCCGTCCGATCGAGTCGAGCAGGGCCGCACGGGCATCCTGCCCCATCGGCTCGAACAGCCACGGCCCGGCGCAGAGGATGTTCACCAGCCGGTCAGCGGTGACGGCGAGTCGCCAGCCGAAATTGTCCCACTTTCCGAACGCCTCGACCCATGAGGCGACCAGTGATCGGCCGCGCGCCTCGCCCGCCGGGCCGCAGGCGCGAAGGTCACGCAGCCAATGGAATCGATGGATGCGGTCGGCAAAGTGGAAGGTCGGAAACTCTGGTCCCCAGGGCGCGTGGCCGTCGGGCGTTTCGACATGCGACATGCCGAAGCGCCAGCGGCCGGCAAGGATGGCCTCACCCCGGGCCCTGTTGGCGGGACGGTTGTCGGTTGGCAGCGCTGTCAGGGCCATGGGCCCGGGCCCGGAGATGCGCAGGCGGTGGACGGGCGAGACATTGATCTCCGCCCCGGTCTTTCCGACGAGGTCGAGCCACTGGGCGTATTCAGCTTCCCGGCCGATGCCGCCCGGTGCTGGCGGCGGAAGAGGAGGATGCGACATCGCCGGCCCTCACCCGCCGCGAAGGGCGGCAATCTCCGCTGCATAACGCGCGGCGCCCTTTCCGAAAATCGCCGAGCCCGCCACCAGCGCGGTGGCGCCCGCCGCGATGACAGCGGGGGCGTTGGACGGCACGATACCGCCATCGACCTCAAGGATCGTCCTCAGCCGCGCGCGCTCGATCCTGTTGCGGATCGCCTCGATCTTGCGCAGCTGGCTATCGATGAACTTCTGACCGCCAAACCCCGGATTGACGCTCATCACCAGGATCAGGTCGAGATCCTCGAGGACGGGATCGAGCACTTCGGCAGGCGTTGAGGGATTGAGCGCTGCGCCGGCCTTCTTGCCCAGCTTGCGGATGACCTGCAGCGTGCGGTGAAAGTGGGGCCCGGCCTCAGGATGCGCCGTGATGATGTCTGCGCCGGCAGCTGCGAACGCTTCGAGATAGGGATCAACCGGCGCGATCATCAGGTGGACGTCGAACGGCTTCGTCGTATGCGGCCGCAGCTTCTCGATCACGATGGGGCCGATGGTGATGTTGGGCACATAGTGGCCGTCCATGACGTCGACATGGATCATGTCGGCGCCGGCCTCGTCGACGGCGCGGACTTCCTCACCCAGTCGGGCGAAGTCTGCCGCCAGAATCGAGGGCGAGATCAGCACGTCGGACATGCGCTCGGCCTAGCAGCGCCCCTTGTGTGGCGCAACCTGCCGCACGGCAAACCGCCCGGACCTGAAGAGACCCGGGCGGCGAATGCGCCTGTAGGCTCTGGAGGTGGATCAGTAACCGTATGCTCTGTTCTGCGGCACCACGCGGGCGCGCTCGCCATACTCGATCAGCACGGGCGTGCCGGCCGGCATGGCGAACTCGCCGGCCTGCGCGACAGAGACAAGCTCCCCGGACGGCAGGCGGATGGTGTAGGCAAAGCCGGGCTGGGCGCCGGCCGATTTGCCGATCGCATTGCCCGCGACGCCGCCGAGGATTGCGCCGCCAATGGCGCCTGCGGTGTTGGCCTTGTGGCCGCCGCCGAGCTCGGAACCGGCAAGACCACCGAGGGCTGCGCCCGCGAGCGTGCCGATCTTGGCTGACTGTTGAGAGCCTTCAATCGTGATCGGGCGGGCAGCGACGATGGTGCCCTCCTCGACGCGCGCGATGCGGCCGACCTGGGAGGGATCATAGGTGTTGGCGCCAAGACCGCTGGCGCAACCGGCGAGCGCGGTCGCGAGCACGACGAAGGCGACCGCGAACGCCTTCTGGGGCTTGGCGATCGTGAGAGGGCGGAAGGCGTCAAAGCGGACGCGGGCCGTTTCGGCGGGGGCGTGGATCGTGGTATCCATCTTCATGTCTCCGACGGGACGGCAGCGGGGGAGGCCCCGTCCCTACACACACACAAGGTATCAGAACCGGCTGAACCGAGGCTGAACCTGATCGTTCGCCTTCGTTGCTTATCGAGGGCAAGAATGTGGCGACTTTCATGAAGCGCCGACCACAATCCCGGTTCATCCGTATCCCGACGCGTGTGGGAATGGCGATCCCTTCAGATGCGTTCAAGTCGTGCGATAAAAAAAGCATCTGCATTTAGCGATGCGTTCTGACTTTCATCGCGGGGCGCGTCTTTCGCGACACGCTCTGCGCGGGGCAGAGTGAGCACGTCTCCCTGCAGGGTTAACGAAGACTCAAAGCCGCCTATCTCCGAAGGGGAGATCGCGAGCCGCCGCCACGCGCCTCCGGCGAGTGCGCCTGCGATGACCTCGGCCCCCTCCTCCAGCGTCGGCGTGCAGACGGCGTAGACAAGGCGTCCACCCGGGCGGAGCATCTCGGCAGCAGCGTCAACGAGGGCACGCTGGATCACGGGGAAGCGGACGAAGTCGCGGGGATCGCGGCGCCAGACGCCCTCGGGGTGTCGGCGGATGACGCCGAGCGCCGAGCAGGGCGCATCGAGCAGAACCGCATCGAGAGGCGACGCCGGTCGCCAGGTCCTTGCATCGGCCTCAACAATGTCCATGGCGAGCCTTGCGCGTTCGGCGTTCTCGCGCAGCCGGACAAGACGTTGGCGCGACATGTCGATTGCCGAGACTCTCGCGCCCATGGCGGCGAGCTGCATGGCCTTGCCGCCGGGCGCTGCGCACAGGTCGGCCACGGCCTTTCCGTGCAGCTCGCCGAACAGGCGCGCCGGCAGTGCGGCGGCAGCATCCTGGACCCACCACACCCCGTCGGCATACCCGGGAAGCGCGCTCAGGGCGCCGGCGCCATGCAGGCGCAGCGATCCGCTCGGCAGGAGCTCGGCGCCGAGGCGATCCGCCCACAAGACAGGGTCTTCGCCTGCACGCAGCGTGAGATCGACCGGCGGCTCATCGAGCTGGGCCAGCGCCATGGCGTCGGCGCCATCGACGCCGAGGGCGGATTTCAGCTTCGCCGCCAGCCAGTCCGGCCAGAGGGAGGTCACCGGAGCGCGGGTCCAGGCTTCGCGTTCGCGTACGGCGCGGCGCAGAACGGCGTTGACGAGCCCGCCGCCACGCCGCGCTTCGCTCCATTGGCTGGCGGCCTCGACGGTTGCCGAAACGGCCGCGTGCTCGGCGACGTCCAGCATCCACACTTGCGCAGCGCCGACGCGAAGCAGCGCGCGCAGGGCCGGCGCAAGCTCCCCAAGAGGTCGCTGCACCATGCCCCCCAGCGCCCAGTCGATGCGGCCAAGTCCCCGCAGCGTGGCGCCGGCCATCGCGCGAGCGAAGGCCCGGTCGGACCCTTCAAGGCGGTTGAAGGCGCGGCTCTGCTGCATGGCCGCTTCAAAGTCGAGCTTGCCGTCGATCGCGGCGAGCACGAGCTCTGCTGCGGCGAGGCGGCTCTGCCAGCCGGCTGCGCGAGGGGATCTGTCGGTTGCCGGCGGCATGCGGGCGGCTTTAGAGGCTGAGCCCTCGCCTGTCACCCCGCCCGGCGCAAGCCGTGAGCCAGAGGTCAGAGCCGGAACAGCGCCTGGAACATGCCGAGCAGGCCGTCGAACTTGAGGCCCGCGTCAGTCACGGCCAGCGCATAGGCCGGCGCGCCGGCGAGGGCCTTCGGCTCGTGGTGCTCCGCCGCGTCGCGGTAGGAGAAGTCGCCGGGACCGAAGACGGCGCCGCTGTCGAGGTATTCGCCGTGGATGCAGAGGGTCAGCTCACGGCCCTTGTGCGTGTGGCGCGGCACCGTCGTGCCGGGGGCGACGCGGATGATTTCCGCCTTCAGTCCGCCCACAGCGCCAAGATCGAGGCTGCGGATGCCGAGCCCGATCGTCTTCCAGCCGGCCTTGCCCTCGGCCGCCAGCACGGCCTCGCGCAGGCGAACCGGAAGGCCGCCAAGTTCGGGATAAGTCATCTCGCGCGAGGGCAGCGCGCCGCCGCGCTCAATCGCGGCAAACGTCATCGCCAGCGCATCGGCGGACAGGTCGACCGGCGTCTCGGACTCCAGCGCCGCGCCTGCAATCGCCTGGCCTTCGGTTTCCGATATCCCCCTCATTTCCATGAGGGTTTCAATGAAAAGGTCGAGCGCAGGTTGGGCGCGCCCGGAAGCCAGTGCCGCCCGGGTCGCATCGTCCAGTTCCGCGTTTTGGGTAACCCTGATCATCTCCGCATCCGTCAGCCATACCCCGTCCAAAGGATGATACGCCGGCGTTTCCCCAGCGGATCATGTCTCACATCAGTCATCGCCGAGCCTTGCCTTCATCTTTGCAAAGGCCAGCCGAATCCTCGATTTGACCGTGCCGAGCGGGGCGCCGAGCTTTGCTGCGATCTCGCTGTGCGACAGGCCCTCGTAGAACGCCAGCTTCAGCAGAAGCACCTGTTCTTCAGGCAGATCCTTCATGGCGGCGCGAACCCGCGCTTCGGTTTCCATAGCCTCCACACGGGCATCGGGCGCCTCCACGCCAGAGGGCAGGACCATCTCCTCTTCGGGGTCCAGCTCGGGCCGTTTCGACCGGCGAAAGAGATCGATCCGGCGATTGCGCGCAATCCGGAAGATCCAGGTCGAGGCTGAGGCCTGCGCCCGGTCAAACAGGCCCGCCTTGCGCCAGACCGTGACCATCACGTCCTGGACAATCTCCTCGGCCAGCGCGTTGTCCGCCCCAAGCCGCAGCAGGTAGGACTTCACCCGGGGCGCATAGTAGGCGAACAGTTCGGCAAAGGCGTTGCGGTCCTGTCGCGTCGCCACAGCGCCGAGCAGGTCGGAAAAACGCGCGCGCTCCGCTTCGCTGAGCGTCTCGCCAGCCGGCTTGGTGTGTCCTTTGCCGCCCATCCCGTCCGGTCGCATGCCTTGGCCAGCCGCAGGGTCAATCGCGGCATCCGCTTGTAGGCACGGCCAGCGCCGGACGTGAAGACGTTAGGTTGAGCCATCGACGCCGCCGAATGACGCGCCATCACCCTCCTCGTCGACGATGACCACGCCCGGATTAAGGGGATCGGCATGCTCGGCCCCCTTCTGGTCGGGCCCGAAGAGGTCGAGCTGGTTGGGATCGCGGCCCTTCGCTTTGCGCTTCGCCTTCATGCCAGGCTTGGTGAAGTAGAGATCGTCGGTGTGGTCCTCGGCCGGCGGCGCGGGCTTTTCCGCTTTCGCCCTGTCCTTCCTGGGCTTTGCTCCGCGCGCCCTGTCGGGCTTCCAGTAGGACACCGCAATCACGGGCTGGCCCCGGGCGTCTTCGTAGAGCTGCACGAACCCGCGGGCGACCCCAGCCTCGGCCTTGCCCTGCATCTCCTCGCGCTCGGCCGGCTGGGGCCGCAACCAGTCAATCACGAGGGTCACGGGCGCCTTGGCCAACGCGCGCGCCTCCCCGAGCGTGCGCGCGCCGCCTTCGGCGTCGAGCGCTTCGCGGGCATTGGCGGCGATGGGATATTGCAGGGGCATTCGGGTCTGGAACCTAGTCGATCGCGGGCTCGGGCGCGGCATGCATGATGGCCGCGGCACGCAAGAGCCGCGCCGCCGCGAGGCGCGCAAACGACAGGGTGACGGCCTTCCGTCGCGCGCCCGACAGGGCGGAGACTTCGCTTTCCCGCAGGATCGCGCCACCGAATCCGTCGCACACGATGAGCCCGACCTCGACCGGGATGCGCTCGCGCGGGAAATCGCAGTCGATCGCGAAATAGAACCGGTCGCAGTAGGGTGCGTATTCCGGCCATTTCTGATCCGACCGGAAATCCTGCAGGCAGGACTTCACCTCAACGATGACGATCTCGCCTCGGGCGCCCACCGCCATCACATCCGCGCGGCGGCCATTGGCCAGCGTCACCTCCGTGAGCGAGGCGAGCCCGTGTTCGCTGAACATCAGCTGAACGCCGCGCACAATCTCGAGCGCGCGGCCGGGCGCAGCGGGATCACTGGAAGGCTGTGAGGCCGGCAAAGCTGCGATAGCCGACATGGAGTCTTGTTCCTGTTACGTACCGGTTATGGCGCCCCGAAGCACCCAGAGCAACGCGAATTGACGCGCGCGATGAATTGCCGGCTGCTGCTGCCAACAGCAAAAGACCGCACCGGGTTTTCGGGGAGGACGAGATGAACGAGGCAGGCGCCGTAGCGCCCGACGAGGGCGCGACTTTCCGGAAGATCGCCTGGCGCATCGTTCCGCTGCTTTTCCTCGGCTATATCGTCGCCTTCCTCGATCGCGTGAACGTCGGCTTCGCCAAGCTTCAGATGGCCGCCGACCTGGAATTCTCTGATGCGGTCTATGGCTTCGGCGCGGGCGTTTTCTTCATCGGCTATTTCGTCTTCGAAGTCCCGAGCAATCTGGTTCTCCGGAAAGTCGGCGCACGGATCTGGATGGCGCGCATCATGGTCACGTGGGGGATCATATCGAGCCTCTTCATGTTCACCGGCTCGGTGCAGTGGGGCCCGGTCTCGGCCGCGTTCGGCTGCACGGATGAACAGTTCACCTTCTACCTGCTGCGTTTTCTCCTGGGCGCAGCCGAGGCCGGCTTCTTTCCTGGCGTCATCCTCTATCTCACCTTCTGGTTTCCGGCCCAGCGCCGCGCTCAGATGGTGGCCTGGTTCATGACCGGGATCGCCGTCTCGAACATCATCGGCGCGCCTGTCTCCGGCGCCATCCTGCAGTACATGGACAATGTCGGCGGCATGCGCGGCTGGCAGTGGCTCTTCCTGCTGGAGGGCATTCCCTCCATCGTCATGGGCGTCGTCCTCTTCGTCATGCTCGTCGATGGCCCGACGAAAGCGAAGTGGCTGAGCGACGCCGAACGCAATCTCATCCTGCGCCGGCTTGAAGAGGAGGCTGCGGCCAAGGGCGTCGTGGGCGAACGCCATGGCATCGCGCAGGTCTTTGGCGACTGGCGCATATGGGCGTTCGGCGTCGTCTACTTCACCGGCGCGCTGTGCCTCTACACGACCAATTTCTGGATGCCGACCCTGATTTCGGAGTTCGGCATCGCGCCGTCCAATTTCCTGGAGATCGGACTGATCAGCATGGTCCCGTGGGGCGTCACTGCCATCGTGCAGGTGCTCTGGGCATGGAATTCCGATCGTACGGGCGAGCGGCGCTGGCACACCGCCGGGGGTTTCGCCATGTGCGTCGCGGGCATGACGATGCTGGCGCTGATCGACGGACAGCCCGTGCTGCAACTGGCGGCGCTGACGCTGGTGACCAGTGGAGCGCTGTGCTGGGTGGTCGCCTTCTGGTCGATCCCGACATCCCTACTGTCAGGAGCGTCGGCCGCAGCCGGCATCGCCTGGATCAATTCGATCGGCAATCTCGGCGGGCATTTCGGACCTGACCTGATCGGTCGCATCCGCGAGGTCAATGGCGGCAATGCCGACATGGCCTTCCTGACGCTTGCCGGCGCCGCCGCGTTCGGTGGAATACTGATCCTGCTGGCGACGATGAAGCGGCCTGCGACGATCGCGGCCTAGTTCATGAACGCCTTCTTGAACATGCCCTCGGGCAGTCCCGGGCCGCGCTTGGGATGGATCAGGAAGTAGTCCTTCCAGCGTCGCTTCGGATCGATCTGCGTCGATTCGAACATGTGCGAGTTGTCGTCGTTGAGCTGCCACATGCGGTAGCCAAGACCGAGGAAATAATCGCGCACCGCCTCGCCCGACGATCCGAAATTGCGCTGCAGCGAGAAGGGATGAATCTCGATCAGGAGGCTCGGCAGGTCGCGCTCGATTGTCTTCTTGCCGCCTTCGACGAACCGGATCTCGGCGCCCTCGACATCGCAGCGGATGAAGTCGACGCGCGGAAGCTTCTCTTTTTCCATCAGTCCGTCGAGCGAGACGACCGCCGTCGGCTGGTCGATGAATTCGGTGCGGTTGCCGGTGGCGAGCTTCTCGTCCGACGCCGTGCCGCCCCGGTCGGTCACCACGCCATAGGCGCGGCCGAGATGGCCCGACATCTTCTTCGGCACCGAGAGGATCATGTTGCCTTCGGCCGAACCGATCGCCGCATTGTGTGGCACGACGTTCTTGAGTTTGTGCCAGCGCAGGAGCCGCGTCATGATCGCGTAGGAATAGTTCGACGGCTCGTAGACGTGGACGACGCCGCTGGGCCCGATGTGCTGCGAGAGCAGATAGGAATGGCGCCCGTCCGAGCCGCCGAAGTGAAGGCAGATGTCGCCCGGCTTGACGACTTCCTTCATGTAGGGCGCCTCCGGCTCCCATTTCCGGTCCTGCTTGTTGCGCTGGTAGATGCGCATGGTGGTGGCGAGGTTTCGGAAGCTTTCGAAGGACATGGACACGCGGGCAGCTCCGGCGATGGTGTGGGCGGTACAAAGCCCAAGTCGCACAAAAAGGGAAGCTGTTCCCTGCCGTGCCGTCCGCGTCACGTCGTTCCGTTTCGGATCGCCGCGCATTACATCCCAGCCATGACAAAGCCTGAACCCGACCGGATTCGCTGGGGCGCAGCCCCATCCCTCGACGATATCGCGGCCATGGCGCGCCTGGCGCTCGACGGGCTGGACGAGCCTTTCCGCACCCATGCCCGCGCCGTGGCCATCAAGGTCGAGGACTTTGCTGACGACGAAACGCTGCGTTCGATGGCGATCGAGAGCCCTTACGACCTCACCGGCCTCTATTCCGGGGTTGCATTGACGCTGGAAACGCCCTCGGCCCCGAGCCAGATGCCGCCAATGGTGTGGCTCTACCGGCTGCCGATCCTCGATGAATGGGCGGCGAGCGAGGGCCTGGCGCTTGAAGACCTGGTCGCCCACGTCGTGATCCACGAACTCGGCCACCATTTCGGCTGGTCGGACGAAGAGATCGACAGCATCAACGACAGGGACGACTGATCGCTCAGATCATCCCGGCCTGGCGCATCTGCTCGATCAGGTCGGCCGGCACGGGCGAGGCGTAAGCGGTCACGCCCAGCCGCTCGCGGACCCTCGCCGTGGGCTCGTTCCATACGCCCTGCCAGTCAACGGCCATGAGCGAGGGGGTTGTCCGCCCGTGGCGCCAGCCCGTCAGGGTCACCTCAAGCAGCAGCGGCACGCCTTCGGGCCGCTTCAGCGCCGCCTTGGTGAGGATGAAGGCGAGATACTGCGCCGAATAGTTGTGCCCGAACTGCGCCAGCTGGAATCCCGAGATGGCGGTTTCGTGCAATGCTGTCAGATGGTACCCGCCCACGAGGTGCCAGAGATCGTGGCACTGCAGCGCCCGCGCATTGAGATAGTCGAGCGGCGGGGGCAGTTTCGACAGGCCAAGCGCATCGCGGTCCAGCACTTCGAGATCGAAATTGTTGTCGATCATCTGCCGGTAGAATTCATGACCGAGGGAGCCAGCCGGACACAGGGACAGCTCGTCCATGGTGAATTTCGGCGGCCAGCCCTGTGCGGCCGCATCCGGCACGCCGGTGAAGGCCAGGCTCGCCCGTCCGGCGCGCGCCGCAAATCCGTCATCGACATACTGGCCGAGGCCGGCCACCCGCGTGGTGAAGGCGCCCGCGTCCATCATCGCCACGTCGTCGATGAAGTCCCAGAAGGGCGGCCATAGCGCTGGCGAGGCCTGCCCCGATCCGCGCGTCAGATCGACTGGCGGATGATCCTCGCCGAGCCAGCCAGCAGTGGCTGCATCATAGACGTCGACAATTGTCTCCGGCTCGACCCACCCCGCCCGCGTCAGCAGCGCTGCGAGATCGGCGCCCGCAGCCGTGTCGCCCTGCTTGGCGGCGCGCGCCAGCGAAACAGGATCGCCCCGGCCGGTCTGAACGATGGATTCAAAGCGCTGGGTAATCGCGATGTCGGGCATCCGGCCCCTCCGATGTTGAGAGACGGTAAGGCGTCGACGAATTGGGTTCAAGCGCGTTGCGCGTGGTGATTGGTCCTGGCTGTCGTGGGCGCGTCCAGGCTCACCCAGCGGCAGTTGCGCCGCCGGCATGGCTTCCGTAACCTTTGCACCATGCTCAGCCAGCCTGCCGCCCTCGTCTTCTCGGTGACGATCGGACTTCTCGGCCTCTTCCAGCTGGCGCTTGCCGCCGGTGCGCCTTGGGGCCGTCTCGCATGGGGCGGAGGCCATGAGCGGCTTCCGGCTGCACTCCGGATCGGCAGCCTTGTCTCCACCGTCGTCTATGCAGTCTTTGCGACGATTGTGCTTGATCGTGCGGGCCTGATTGCGGTCCTGCCTTCGCTGGAGGTCGCGAGCACCGGTGCTTGGATCATCGCCGCCTACCTGACGCTTGGGATCGTCATGAACGCGATCTCGCGCAGCCTGCCTGAACGGTTAGTGATGACGCCGGTGGCGACACTGCTTGCCGGATCAGCGGCCCTCGTCGCGCTTGGGGCCTAGCGGGCCAGCCGCGCTGATCTCAACGCCTCGCCGCCTGCTGCTCGCCGCCGTAGAGACCCTCCGCGAAAAGCGAGTCGTTGCCAGCGCTGAGCATCAGGGCGCAGCCTGCGAAGGCCATCGCCATGAACAGGACGGCCGCCAGACGCGACAGAATTTTTCCGTTTGCGCCGTTGGTCATGACCGGGTCCTGCACCATCCGTGCCGGTGGTAAACTCTGGCCGCCTGGCCCCTTTGCGTCGGCCCTGAGGCATGACAACTCCGGCGGTTGCGCGGACTTGAGGCCCCGATGGGGCTCTTTGGGGACCAAATGAGGCAGTCCGACACAAATGGCGCGGTCATATCGACTGCTGAACGAGGCAAACCGGGATTCGCCATGCCGAATTGCCATGGTAAACAGCCGAGGATTTGGTCAGGCGTGGAGTGGGGTGATGGCGATTACGCGATACGTAACGGGCCTTGCGCTGGCGACGGCGCTGGCGATCACAGCCGGTTGCGACCGGCTTGAGGAAGCCGGCAAGCTCGCCGGGGAGGCATTTGAACAGATCACCGGCGGCGGCGGCGACGAACCGCCTGTTCTCGTCCTCACCGATGAACAGATCCTCGCGGCCGCCTCCCTCGATGACCGCGCCCTCTTCGGTCCGATGCAGGCGCCCGTCGCGCTGACAGCCATCAATGTCGACGAGCTGATTCAGACGCAGCGTTTCTTCGCTGTCGGCTCCGTGATCGCCAAGCCGCGGGCGGAGATCACCGAACCCGTCCTTGAACCGGACAGTTTCAGCATGTCGACGACGCCGTCCGACGACATGAGCGTCATGAACACCAACGATGCGCCGTTGCCTGAATCGGCGGCCGTCGCTGAAGGTGAACCGATCAAGGAGGCGCCGCCTGCCACTGCCACCGGCACGCCCGAGTCGCTGCGCGTGACCAAGGACGGCGCGCCGGCAATCCTCCGACCGGGCATCGCCCGTCCGCGCGCCGAGATCAAACTGCCCTCAACCACGGAGCTTCGCCGGCAAGCCCAGGTGGCGGCGCCCGAAGCGCTCAAGGAAGCGGTGCGTGACATCGGCGTGCAGCTCAACGCCGATGCCTTGCGCAAGGCGCGACAGTCGGCTGAACAGACAATGCGGGCCAACAGCCAGACCGCCCAGGCGATCGGCGACGAAATCGCGCGCAAGGCGGCCGACGCCGCAGCGCCGCTGCCCAAGCCTTTGCAGGTGCGTGCGCGCCTCGACGTCGAGCAGGCTGTCGTCGCACGCGACAAGGCGGGACGGGCGCTCGAACGGCTCGGCCTTTCCGGCATCGTCACGCCCGGCGAAGGCGGCCAGATGCGGATCACGATCGGCGTCAACCCGACACAGTTGCGCGATGGCCGGATCGATCTCGACCAGGTCGCCTCGATGCGCGCGCTCTTTGCTCCGACCAAGAAGAGCGACGCCGAGGAATGCGCCGGCGGGCCCGATGTCGAGAAACTGAAGCAGGACCCCGTTCTTGCGACCGAGTGCGTCGTGAAGGTGCTGATGCAGACCGGCGAATACGAGTATGTCGAGAAGGACTACATCTTCACCAACCAGATGCTGCAGAAGCCAAAGCAGAAGCCGGTCACCGTAACGACGGGCTCGCGGCCGAACGATCCGCTCTACGGCCTGCAGTGGCATTTCCGGGACAACGGTTCGGCCGCCGGCCAGTCGGCGGGCGGGGCAGGTTTTGGCGGGTTCTGGGACAGGGCCAAGCTGACAGGCTCGCGCGATGTCGTGGTGGCCGTCGTCGACACGGGCATCCAGATGAACCATCCGGACATCAAGGGCTCGCCCAATCTGGCGCCCGGGTTCGACATGGTCTCGGATCCGATCATGGGCAATGACGGCAATGGCCGCGACACCGACCCGAACGATCCGGGCGACAAGTGCAATCCGGATGATGCGACGGTCTCCGACTCCTTCCACGGCACGCACGTCGCTGGCACGATCGGGGTGGCGGCCACCAACAACTCCGCTGGCGTTGCCGGGGGGGCGTGGAACGTCACCATCGTTCCGGTGCGCGCGCTCGGTCGCTGCGGCGGCAAGCTGTCGGACATCAACGACGCGATCCGCTGGGCCGCCGGCACGGTGCCGGCCCGCCTGTCGCCGACGCAGGAAATCTGGAACTCCAAACCGGCCGACATCATCAACCTGTCGATCGGCCTGTTCGGTCCCTGCCCCGCCTCGATGCAGGCCGCGATCAACGACGCCGTCGCCGCCGGCGCCATCGTTGTCTCGGCGGCCGGAAATGCGCGCGTCGATACGCAGTACTTCGCTCCCGGCGGATGCCAGAACGTGATCTCCGTCGCCGCAAACGATGCACGCGGACAGCTGACCCCGTACTCGAACTTCGGCGCCAACGTGTCGATCATGGCGCCCGGCGGCGACATGGCGCGCGATGATGACCGGGACGGACGGCCCGACGGCATCCTGTCGACCAAGTTCATGAAGAACTGCACCGACCCGGCCAACCCGGGCGCAACAGTGGCGCAGTGCTTCTACGCCTTCGAGAACGGAACCTCGATGGCAGCCCCGCATGTCTCCGCGGCGCTGGTGCTCCTCAAGGCGAAGTATCCCGCTGCAGTGCCCTCGGAGTTGAAGACCCGCCTGCTGCAGGCCTCGATGCCGCGGACGAACGCCCAGTGCTCAGGCGCCTGCACCGCCTACCCCGGGTCGACGCCCATCCCGGGATCGCCTGACATGTGCTATCGCCCGTGCGGGGGGCGGATGCTGAACCTTGCGAACGCGCAGCTTCAGTAGACGGTCTGGGAGCAAGGAGGACATTTTTCAGCGAGCACGGGCGCGCCAGAGCCCTGCCGACGCTGGGATAAGTCCTCAGGAGAAGGGACAAATGTCGTGACAGAAGCGCCCCGGGCCGAAAACGCGGACAGCCGGCTGAAGGCCGCAGGCCCGACAGCGGCTGCCATTGGCATCATCACCACGATTGTGGGGGTCTCCCTTCTTGTGACAGCTCCGGACCGTCCGGCCCGCCAGGTGGAAGAGGCCGCACTCCTCGCCCCAGCCGCAGCGACCGCCGCGCCGGAAACCACTCCAGCACAACCCCTCTTGACCGGACCGGCTGACAGCGATCCGCCGCTGATCGGCGTGCCGCAGGTGCAAAACCAGCCTGGCGCAACCGGCGCAGTCCAGACCAGCGTCGAGATTGTGGTGAAGTTCAAGGACGACGGGCGCGTTAAGGACATCATCGACGCCTTCTGGCGCGACCAGGCGTCCGCGAAGGCAAAGTTCGACGCCTGGAAGGCTAACCGCCCCGAATTCGCCGGGCTCCGGCTCGACCGTGTCACGTTTTCCAACGAGCTGGTGCTGGTGCATGATGGGTCGGCGCAACCCGCCCAGCGTCCCGCCATCATGCGAGCGATTGCAGCCAGGCTGGGCGCCGCTTCAGACATTTCCTATGCAGAGCCAAACATGACGGCTCATCCCGGAGGGCAGTAATGAGAACGATTCTTCTGGCTGGGCTTGGCGGGCTCGCCCTCGCGACTGCGGCATGCACAGGCGAACAGGCGCCGCCGGCCGACGCAGCCGCCCCTGCTGCGGAGGAGCAGGCCGTTCAACCCGCCTCCGCCGGTCCGCCCGCGGTTACTGGAGAGATTGACTGGGCGACCGCCCGCGCCGACGCCGCTAAGCGTCCTGCCGATGTGGTGATCCCCCAGGCCGCCGGCAGCGATCCGCTGACCGTGCCAATGCTCCTGCCCGGCGGCATCGTCCAGACTGCGAGCGATCGCCCCGTGCCGCCGCGCATCACGAAGGATGGGTATTTCGCGACCTACCACCTGCCGCGCTATGATGTGACGGTGAACGGCTCCAGCAAGGCCTATCAGGCCGGCGCCGCGCCCCCCGCAGCCGACAAGTCCGACATGAAGTTCACAACTGTGGAAGCCGGGGCAAGCCTCGCCTTCTCGCGCTATGGCGCGGATTATCTGATCGACTTCGAGTGCCGCGAAGTGGACAGCCCGGAGGGCTGCATCACGGAAGCGGAGGCGAAGGAATTCGCGGAAAGCCTGTTCGTGGCGCAATCGCGCTAGTCAAACTGGGGCGCCAGTGTCCTCGTCCCGCAGCGGACGGACTGAGTGGGAGTGGTGGGATGAAACGGTCATCGGTGAAGGTGGGTCTGGCCGCGCTGGCCGGCGTGGCGCTGCTCGGCGCGTGTGATTCCAACAGCGTGCTGCTGTGGCCCTGGGTGGAGATTGCGGCGAAGGAAGAGGAAGTCCCCGCTGATCCAAGCCTGCCACCCCCGCCTCCTCCCCTCGACGCGGTCGATCCGCTGAACCCCGGGGATCCGGGCGCGGGCAGCATCCCGAACCCCAATGCCAATACCGGCGCTCCGACGGACGGCACGCCCTTCCCGGAGACAAAGCCCGAGAACCCTGCAGTCGACACCGGCGATGACAAACCCCTCGAAAGCGTCGAGGGCGAACCGCTGCCGCCCCTGCCCGTGCCGACCGAAACCGCCTCGAACGATGGCGTGCTTATCCCGCCCCCGTTCGAGGAGCCGGGAACAACGCCGACCACGCCCGGACCGAGCACGCCGGAGCCTGCCCCGGACGCCCCGCCCCCGGCGCCTCAGCCGCCTGCACCGTCCTTCTATTTCTTCCGGCCCGGCAATCTCGCGCCCTCGAGCGGGACCGGCTCGACGGAAATGGCCGTTCTTGTTCCCGACATGGTGTTCCCGATCAAGGACGCGCCAGCGGTCGCGCAGACGCAGGTCTATCGCTATGGCGGCGGCATCAAGGGCGGCGACCAGTGCGACACGCGCAACTTCACGGCGCCCTGGCGCGACAATTACTGCGAGACCCGCACCACCACCAACACGACGCCCTGGTGCGCCAAGACAGGCGTCCATCTCGGCCAGGACATCCGCGTCGGCACGCCGGAAGGCTGCAAGGCCGAACGCGCGACCAAGGCAGCCGACCGCACCCGCTATGAGGTCGTGGCCGTCGAGGATGGCATCATCTCGAATGTCGGCAGCTATTCTGTGACGCTGCGGGCCGACTCGGGCGGCCGCATCTACCGCTACCTCCACCTCAACATGGCGAAGCTGAAGGTCGCAACCAGCCAGACGGTGAAGAAGGGCGACGTCATCGGCTATGTGTCGAATGATTTCGGCGGCACGCCGACAACGCTGCATCTCCATTTCGAGATCAAGCTCAACACCACGGCCAATGGCTGGCAGTACGCCCCGCCCTACGCCTCGCTGCTCGAAGCCTACAAGCGGCGCGAAAACAATCCGGGGGCGCAGGTCGCGGATGACTTCCTGGTGGCCTCGACGCCGCGGTAACAGCATCCTGCGGACAAGGGCCTTGGCCCTGTCGTGCGAACGTGCTTGAGAACCCGCAACCAATTGCGGGAGCAGGATGATGGCGCAGCTTGCGCTGGTGCGGCACGGACAGAGCCAGTGGAACCTGGAAGACCGCTTCACTGGCTGGTGGGACGTCGACCTCACGCCAGCGGGCGAGGCCGAAGCGCGCGCATCGGGAACATTGCTGCGGGACACGGGGATCGACTTTTCCCGGGCTTACACATCGGTACAGCGGCGTGCGATCCGCACGCTCTATCTCGCGCTCGACACCATGGATCGCCTGTGGCTGCCGGTGACGAAGGACTGGCGCCTCAACGAGCGCCACTATGGCGGCCTCACCGGCCTCAACAAGACCGAGACGGCCGCGAAGCATGGCGAGGCCCAGGTCAAGATCTGGCGCCGCTCCTATGACATACCGCCGCCTGAGATGATTGCCGGCGGCGCGTTCGACCTGTCTAAGGACCGGCGCTATCGCGGCATCGCCATTCCCACAACCGAGAGCCTCAAGACGACGCTCGACCGCGTGCTGCCCTACTGGGAGGCGGAGATTGCGCCGAAGCTCAAGGCTGGCGAGAACATCGTGATCGCCGCCCACGGCAACAGCCTGCGCGCCATCGTGAAGCATCTCTTCAGGGTGCCGGACGCCGCAATCACCGAGGTCGAGATCCCGACCGGCAACCCGCTGCTCATCGATCTTGACAGCGGGCTCAACGTCACGGCCGCGCGCTATCTCGACACTGCCCGGGCCAAGGCGATCCCGAAAGCCTGATGTGATGGGCGCGGGTTCTTCCGATGCTGACGACTTCTCGGCGGACGACCTGCGTTTCATGGCGCGCGCGCTCGACCTCGCCCGCGCGCAACTCGGCCGCACATCGCCCAACCCTGCCGTCGGCTGCGTGATCGTGCGCGATGGCATTGCGATTGCCGAAGGCGCGACCGGCGATGGCGGTCGTCCGCATGCCGAAGAGCTTGCCCTGGATGCCGCCGGCGAGCGTGCAGAAGGCGCCACAGCCTATGTCACGCTCGAACCGTGCAACCAGCGCTCGGGCGGCTCCTTCGCGTGCTCGCAGTTATTGCTTGGCTCGGGGGTTTCGCGCGTGGTGATCGCCTGCCCCGATCCGCACCCGCTTGGCGCTCATGGCGCCGACCGCCTCACCGCATCCGGCGTCATCGTCGAGACGGGCCTCATGCGCGCGGACGCAGAGGCGCTGAACGCCGGCTTCTTCAAGCACGTCGCAACCGGCCAGCCGTGGCTCGCAATCGATGTCAATGCTTCCGGCTATGACGGCGAATTCAGCCTCCTCGACAACGAGACACATGAAGCCGCGCTCACCCGGCTGGGAGCACAGGGCTGGACCCGCGCGTTCGTTCGTCCGGGCACTGCGCTGGCCGCGCAGCTCAATGCGCGCGGGCTGGTGGATGCAGATCTTGCCCCGGCCAGCAAATGAAAAACGGGCCGGCCTTGTGGCCGACCCGTCTCGAAGTTTGTTTGCGATGGCGCCACCCGCGAAGGGACGCCTCGACAGTTCAGAGGGTCTGGAGCTGGGTCGCAGCCATCTTGCCGGAGCGCTTGTCCTTCTCGAGTTCGAAGCTCACGCGCTGACCTTCGTTCAGGCCGGCGAGGCCTGCGCGCTGGACAGCCGAGATGTGGACGAACACGTCCGAGCCGCCAGCTTCCGGCTGGATGAAGCCGTAGCCTTTTTGCTCGTTGAACCACTTAACAGTGCCGGTAGCCATGTAGATCTAGTCTTTCGATAGGCATCCACGGGGCCGGGGGGACCCGCGGAAGGATGAGAGAACGCTTGCAGCCGCGTCCAGGGGGCCGTCAAACCAGACTGTTCGGAAGGCCAGATCCGGAGCTCGATCCGACGGAGACCCGTCTTTAGAGCAAGGAGAGCAACCCGAACCTGTTCAGAATTCGACCGCGCACCTATTGCACAAGGCCGGCGCCTTGAAAAGACAGCCTTCGAGGCCTGACATAGAGTTTAGAACGATCAAGCCGGCGTGGTTTTCGCCGCGCAACATTTTGCCTACGAGCGCCGATGCATCTGCCCCTCTCCCTTCCGCACCGCGCCGTTATCGCTGTCAGCGGGGCGGACGCTGCCCCTTACCTGCACGGCATCCTCACAGCCTCGACCCTCAACCTTGCCGAGGATGTGTATCGTTATGGGGCGCTCCTGACGCCTCAGGGAAAAGTGATTGCCGATGCACTGATCCTGCGGCGCGGCGAGATTGTGCTGCTCGAGTGCGCAGCAGGCGCTGCCGCCGCTCTGGTGAAACGCCTGAGCCTCATGAAGCTGCGCGCCTCCGTCACAATCGAGGAAAGGCCCGACCTGGGCGTTACCGCATTCGACGGCCTGCCCGATCCGCGCTCACTGCACGCGCCCCGTCGCCGTATCGGTCCTCGAACGGCGCCCGATGATCCGAAGCAGTATCATGCAGCGCGCATTGCAGCCGGCCTTCCCGAGCAGGACGTCGATTTCCTTGCCGAAGAGGTCTTCCCGGCCGACATCAACATGGACCTCGTCGGCGGCGTCGATTTCCGCAAGGGCTGCTTTGTCGGCCAGGAGGTTGCCTCGCGCATGAAGCGGCGTGGCACGGCGCGGCGGCGAAGCCTGAAGGCAGAAATTGCAGCTGGCGCAAAAGCCGGCGCTGCCGTTCTGGCCGGTGATTACGAGATCGGAAAGCTGACGTCGGTTTCCGGCGGCGCCGCACTGGCGCGCGTGCGCATCGACCGGCTGGCGGAAGCGTGGACGACGGGCGAGCCTCTGACCGTCGCTGGCGCTCCCATTGTGTTCGATCGCCCGGACTGGCTGGCCGACGAACTTGCAGCTCTTTCCGATGCCCGCGAAGCAAAGGCCTGATGAAGGCGCTCCCCGAATGAAGAAACTTGACGACATTCCCTGCGGCTGGGCCCCGGCGCATGACAGGCTCTATCGCGACTATCACGACCATGAATGGGGCGTGCCCGAACGCGATTCACGCGCGCTGTGGGAGAAGTTTCAGCTCGACGCGCATCAGGCCGGCCTTTCCTGGATCACCATCCTGCGCAAGCGCGCAAGCATGCGCGAGGAGTTCGACGGCTTCGCGCCGGAGAAGGTCGCACGCTGGACAAGCAAGCGCATCGACCGCGCGATGAAGAACCCCGGCATCATCCGCTCGCCGGCCAAGATCGCAGCGACCATCCGCAACGCGCAGCTCTACTGCGACATGGCGGACCGGGGCGAGGACTTCTCCGATTATGTCTGGGGCTTCGTCGACCACAGACCGATCGTGAACCGGCTGGACCACTGGCGTAACGTGCAGGCAAGAACGCCGCTCTCCGAACAGATCGCGAAGGACATGAAGCGACGCGGTTTCAAGTTCTGCGGGCCAGTGATCGTCTACGCGGTGATGCAGGCGATGGGCATGGTCAACGATCATGAAGTCCGCTGTCCGCGGCACAAGGCAATCCAGAAGCAGGAAGGCGCTCGCGCAAAGTAATCCTTCGTGCTTTGCCTGTGCCGGTGATAGGCTGGGATGCGGATCATTCCCGGGGCGTAACATGCAGGACTTCGCATCGATCATGCGCCGGGTCATCACCGGCGACGACGCGGCAGGCGAAAGCCTCGTGATCATCGACGGCCCGCCTTCGGCGACCAATGGCGATCCCAATCTGGGCGGCCTCTTCGACATCTGGCACGACGACGCCTTCGGTCCGCTCAACCCGCGCGTCCACCGCGACCTCGGGCCGGAGCGCTGCGTGCTCTCTCCCTCTGACGGCAAGGTGAAGGTGCGCTGGTTCGTGATCCAGCCGCGGCCGGAGGGTGCATCTCCCGAACAGCTCAACGCCGCCGCCCGGGCGCGCTTTGCCTCCTTCGACGCCGAGGATCACCTTACCGACCAGTCGAAACACCCGGCCATGCACAGGACGGAGTCGATCGACGTGATCTGCCTCCTGCGCGGCGAGGTCGATCTGATCCTCGACAGCGGTCGCACCCGCATCACGCCAGGCCAGATCGTGATCCAGCGCGGCACAAGCCATGGCTGGGAGGCGATCGGCGGACCCGCTCTCCTTCTGGCTGTTCTGATCGACCGTCCGCTTGTGGCGCCGCCGCACTAGCCCGTTGACCGTACTCGCGCGTAGTGAAGCTGGGGAGCAGAGGAGAGAGACGATGATCCGGTTCGCACTGCCTGCCCTGCTTCTGGCGCTTGCCGCCTGCACAACGCCGGGCATGCCTGAAAACGAGCTTACCCAGCAGCAGGTCTGCGTCGCCCACAACGAGAACGACCCTGCCCAGCGTGATCGCTGCCTGGTCAACGCCGCTTCGCGCAACGAGACCGCGCCGGATGTCCGCCCGATGGATCTTCCGATCCGCAATGGCCAGCTTGGCGACTAGCGTCCCGTCGCCGACCAGGTGAGATAGACGGCGAACGCCGCCGACACGACCATCGCCAGCGCGGCGATCCGGAAGAAGCCGGTTGCAAATGCCTGCGACTGGAAGCGACGTGCGAGCGCATCTGCGCCTGCTGCATAGACCATCAGGCCGAACATCTCGCACACGGTGACCGTCGCCATGCTGATCATGACTTGCGGAAGGAGATCGCGGTCTGGATTGAAATAGGTCGGCAGGAGCCCGCCGAAATAGACCAGCGCATTGGGATTGGCGAGCTGCAGCCCCAGGCCGTGCGCAAACAGCCGGGCCTTCGGCGGCGGCTCGCGGCGCAGCAGGTCGACCGGCGCGCCGAACGCCGTCTTCCACGCCAGAAAGACGATGAAGGCGATCCCCGCAACCTTGAATGCAAGGAAGGCTTCGGGAAACGCCCGGGCGATCAGTGCAACGCCGGCGGCCGCCAGTGCGATCCAGACCAGATTGGCCCCGCATATCCCCAGCGCCGGGATCACCGAAGGCCAGAAGCCGTAGCGGATCGACGCGGTCGTCACGAGCATCACCGCCGGCCCGGGCGTCAGTCCGCCGGCGATGAACAGCAAGGTGAAATTGACCCAGACCCAGAACTCCATCGCGGCGTCTATAGGGCTCGCACGGAGTTGAGTCAGCGGGCGCTATCCCTGGTTGCCCCGCCGGACGCCTGCGCTAAACAGGCGTGCAGGTGGAGGCGCAACCCGCATGACGATCCGCAAACTGGCTTGCAGCAGCCTCAGCGTGCTCGCTGTCTTCCTGTCGTCCGCCTGCGGCAGCCAGCAGCGCGACACGACCCCCGCCTCGGCCACGGTCGCTGCCGCAGAACCGGCGCCGCCCTCCGCCGCGCCGCCGCTGCCGCCCGGCGTGCCGCCCCTGCCCGCCGACCTGCTCGCCGCAGGCTCACCGCAGGCCCGCGACGAGCTTTACTGCTCGGCCCTCATCTATGCCGAGAACCCCGATGTCTCCGACGCACTTGCCCCGGTCGACGAAGCCCAGCTGCGCAAACGCCAGGCGCTCGGCTTCATCATCGGCGAGGCCGGGATCAACCGCATGGTCGGCGAGAAGGCCATACACGCCACCCATGCCCGCGCAATCGCGGACGCCTACGCCGCCAAGGTCGACAAGGATCTCAAGGCCGGCGCTCCGCGCATCACGCTCGAGGACTGCAACACGCGCGCCCGGGCAATCCCGATCCCGGAATAGGAGCGGCCCCTTATGAAGCTCAAGCCCCGCCAGCTGATCGGGCTCGTCGCCATCGTCGTGTTCGGGGGCGGCCTGATCTGGCGCGCGACGCAGCCCAGCGAGCGCGAGGTGATGGAGCAGCGTCTGGCCAGCCTGCCGTCGATCAGTGCCCCCACGGACCTGCCAGCGCTTCCGCCCGTGACGCTGCCTCCGCTCACCACGCCGACCGTCACGACTGGCCATCCCGAAGGAGACAAGGCGCTCTGGGAGCTGTCGGGCATCGACTACTTCACGCTCGGCTCCCAGGCCGCGCGCGACGATCTTTACTGCGCTGGCGTGCTCAGCGCTGAGTTCGAGGCGATCAAGGCCGGCGGGCATCCTGACCGGATGTCGATCCTGATCCGTGACAGCCGGGCGCTCGATGATGCGGGTCTTGCAAAGCTCAAGGCCGAGAATGCGATCGACAATGCCGGCGCCGGCGCCTCGCTCGCCTGGGCTGACAGGGCCGCCAGGGACTACGACGCCAATGCGCTGCGTCTGTCGGTTGCCGACTGCACGCAGCGCGCTGCTGCGCTCGCCGATGTGACGGAAGCGGGGAAGTAGGCTACCGTCTCTGCTCCGGCAGGCGCGGGTCGCACACAACAAGCCCCGCCGTCACGTCTGCAAGCTTCCAGAACGCATCGTCCTCGTCAGCAAAACGTGCACAGCGTTCCGCCACAGGTCGCGCGATCTCCGGATCGCTCGCGGCTTGCCCGGCGCGGCCCAGCGCTGCGGCAAACCCGTCCGTGTAGAGCACATCCTGAAGCAACGAACGCCCATCGGCCGCAATGAGCCTGACCGACAGCGTATCGCCGGCCTCCAGCGCCGCCATCAGCTGCGGCAGCGGTTCATCGCGCAGATTGCGGGATGCGTAGAAGATCATTGCATCCGGCGGATCGTGTCCGCCATTCACCGGCGTCCTGGGCGCCTCCATCGCTCCCGCTTCGGCTGCGAACAGCACCCCGGAGGCGCCCTTGATCTCGAGCCGCGCCTCCTCGACGCCGGCTGCAAGCTGGGTGATGTGCGGGGAAACGAACTGGAAGAAGTAGGGCTCCAGCGTCCCCGAGGGCGCCCGGTATTCGAGCGACACCGTGGTGCGTTTGGCTTTCGCCCCGCCGAGATTGTCCGGCAGCTCGTCGATCACCAGCGGCCGCCCGGCGGGCCCGCCATTGGCGCGCATCCCGAAGAGATTGATCTCGGCCCGCGAGCCATAGTCCTCGCCGCCCTCGCTGACGCGCTCACGCGTCTGGAAGAACCAGGCGATCGAACCTGCGATACCGGAGGCTTCCCCGGACCCGCTGCCGAAGTCGCTCATCGGATCGCACTGCGCCGAGCTGAGGCAATGCCGCAGCAGCAGCGGCCACATCGCACCCTTGTCGGCAATATCGGCCACGACTGCATCCGATGCGGCGCGCGCCGGCTCGGCCGGCTCGCAGGCCGCCAGCAGCACAATCGGAGCAAGCAGAGCGCTAGACCTGAACATGGCGCACATCATAGTCATAGATCCAGTCCTGCCGCGAGCGCACGAAGGCGGGAAACAGCCGGTCAGCCAGTTTCATCGGGCCGTAGGTCGCCGCCTGCGTCAGAGCATTCGAGCGATGGAACAGGCCCATGTTCGCCCGCGCGCTGGCGAGCACCTTTGTCGCGCGCGGCTTGCGCAGCTGCTCGTAGCGGGTAAGCGCGTCCTGCGAGACGCCATGCGCCTGCAGGCATTTGGCCAGCACGATCGCATCCTCGATCGCCATCGCAGCGCCCTGCGCCTGGAAGGGCGGCATGGGATGGCAGGCATCGCCGAGCAGAACGACGCGATCGCCCGACCAGGTGGGCAGAGGATCGCGGTCGAACAGCGCCCAGACAAAGCATTGGCTGGCGGAGACAAGAATGTCCGGGATCGGCGGCGCCCAGCCGCCGAAATCGTCGGCAAGATCCGTCGGGTTTCCAGGCTGGTCCCAGCTTTCGCCGGGCCATCTGTCCGTCTCGACCACGCCGACGAAATTGATCAGCTCGCCGCGTCGGATGCGATAGGTAACGGCATGACGTCCAGGCCCCGCCCACACGATTGCGGCCTGCGGCAGGTCGGGCGCGACATCGGCCGGAACGGTCATGCGCCAGGCGACAGCGCCGGTATAGCGCGGCTCCTGCTCCACCATCATCTGCCGCCGCACGGTCGAGCGCATCCCGTCGGCGCCGACCAGCAGGTCGCATGGCACGATGGCGCCCGTGTCGAGCCCGACGCGCAGGCCATCGCGATCGCGCACATACGCGGAGACGCGCGCGCCCAGCCTCACCGCCACGCCCGCAAACGCCGCCGCGCGCGCAAGCACCTCGATCAGGTCGGCGCGATGGACGTGAATGTAGGGCGAGCCGTAGCGCCTGCGCGCCTCCTGCGCGATCGGGATCGAGAATACCTTCTCGCCCGTGCGCCCGATCCGCATCTCCAGCGTCAGAGGCGTCGAGCCGGCCTGCGCGACGGCTTCCAGCACGCCGAGCCCGGCCAGGCCCTTGGTTGCGTTGGGCGACAGCTGGATACCCGCGCCAACATCGGTGAGCGCCTGCGCGCGCTCCACCAGCTCCACCTCGAAGCCGACCTTGGCCAGCGCAATGGCCGCGCTGAGCCCCCCGATCCCGCCGCCTGCAATCACCACCTTCATGCGCAAGCGAAATAGCCTGCGCTGCCCGCGCCGTCACGGACAGACGCAAGGCGACCGGCGCCGCAGGAGCGGCGGCCGACCATGCTGACATGTCGAAAAGCAAACTGGAGCGGGCGATGAGATTCGAACTCACGACCCCGACCTTGGCAAAGTTGGGGTCCGAGATTTCTGGAGGTCTATGCAGATGTCTGGAGGTATCCAAAAGCCCATAAAATGGGGCATTTCGATTGCTGGAGTTTCCCGAGCATGGCTGTTGGTTTCCCCTGACTGATTGCTGTACGATTGCCAGCAATCAGAAAGGTTCGCGATGCAAGCCAAGATCAGCAAGCGGATTGTCGATGCGGCGGAAGCCTCCGGTGGCGACGCTTTCA
>JBEAMJ010000098.1:0-17169 GCA_041166025.1 Pseudomonadota bacterium
TCGCTCGCTCTACAACCCCGACGTCCTGCGCGCCGCGCTTGCGCGCTGATGCCTAAGGCGCATTCCGCCCGGGCTGGTATTTCTGGATCTCGGCGCGGCTCACAACCATGTGGTGCACCTCATCCGGCCCGTCTGCGAAACGCAGATGGCGGACATCGGCATAGAGTTCCGCCAGCGGCGTCCATTGCGAAATGCCGGTTGCGCCATGCACTTGGATCGCCTCGTCGATGATGCGGCAGGTGATTTCGGGGATCATCGATTTCACCATCGAGACCCAGACGCGCGCTTCCTTGTTGCCCAGCACGTCCATCGCCTTGGCCGCCTTCAGCACCATCAGGCGCATCTGTTCGATGTCGTAGCGCGCCCGGGAGACCACTTCCGGATTCTTGCCCAGCTTGATGAGCGGTTGGCCAAAGGCTTCACGCGAGAGGCCTCGCTTGATCATCATCTCCAGCGCCGCTTCCGCCTTGCCGATCGTGCGCATGCAGTGGTGAATGCGGCCCGGCCCAAGGCGGACCTGGCTGATCTCGAAGCCGCGGCCTTCGCCGAGCAGGATGTTTTCCTTCGGCACGCGGACATTGGTGAACTTGATGTGCATGTGGCCGCGCGGGGCGTGGTCAGCGCCGAACACGTGCATCGGGCCGATCACCTTTACCCCGGGCGTATCCATCGGCACGAGGATCTGCGACTGCTGCAGGTGCGCGGGCGCATCCGGGCTCGTCTTCACCATGGTGATCATGATCTTGCAGCGCGGATCGCCGGCGTTCGAGATGTAGTACTTCTCGCCATTGATCACCCACTCATTGCCTTCGAGCACGGCGGAGGTGGAGATGTTCTTCGCGTCCGAGGAAGCGACGTTCGGCTCTGTCATCGCGTAGGCCGAGCGGATCTCGCCGTTGAGCAGGGGTTCCAGCCACTTCTTCTTCTGTTCGGGCGTGCCGACGCGCTCCAGCACTTCCATGTTGCCCGTGTCCGGGGCCGAGCAGTTCAGCGTCTCGGAGGCGAGGTGATACTTGCCCAGTTCTGCTGCGATGTAGGCATAGTCGAGATTGGAGAGGCCTTCGCCGGTCTCGGCGTTGGGCAGGAAGAAATTCCACAGGCCCGCGGCCTTGGCTTTCTTCTTCGCGCCGTCGAGCAGTTCGAGCTGGCGCGGATGCCACGACCAGCGGTCGGCCTTTTCGTTATCGAGAGCATCGAACTCCTCGAGGATCGGGGCGACGTTCTCGGCGATGTGCTTCTTCACTTTCTGGTAGAGCGGCAGGCCCTTCTCCGACATGCGCAGGTCGTTGAGCTCGCTCATGTGCTCTTCATTCATCATCCCGGTCTCTCCTCGTTCTTTTGCGCTCACTCTATTGCGTGGGCGACCAAGCGCCAGATACAAACAGGCCCGGCTCGGCCGGCCGGGCCTGTCGCATATCGTCTCGACAGCAGGCGTTACTGTGCAGGTGCGGCCGGGCCGGACGTGGTCGCAGGCGAATAGCCGCCATAGACCCATTGGCCGTGGAGCGGACGGAAGTCCTGGGAGGCCTCGTTGTTCTGCATCATGAAGATGGTCGTGATGTCGTTCACCGGATCGACCCACATGTTGGTGCCAGCATAGCCGGACCAGGTGAAGTACTGACCTTTTGTCGGGTCGCGCGGATCGATCGGGATCAGGCCGAAACCCAGCCCGAAGCCTGCGCCGGGCAGGGCGTCATAGAACCAGGTCGAACGATCCACGCCCGTCGCGATCTCGTCTTTCAGCATGATCTCAAGCGTTTCCGGCTTGATGATCTCAACGCCGCGATAGGTCCCCTTGCCGCGCAGCATTTCGACGAAGCGGAAATAGTCCTCCGTCGTCGAATTGAGGCCGCCGCCGCCCGACAGCATCGGCGCCTTCACCTTGGCGGTCGACAGCGGCGGGATGGTGGTGGGCGGCTCGGCGAGGCGATTGAACTCGTCCTCCTCGAGATAGAAGTGCGTGTCGTCCATGCCGAGCGGGGTGAAGATCTGCTCCTGCAGCAGGGCATCGAGCGGCTTGCCGGCGGCGATCTCGATCACGGCGCCGAGCACGTCGGTCGAGCGGGAGTAGCGCCAGGCCGTGCCGGGATCGAAGGCGAGGGGGAGGGCCGCGATCGCCCTGGCCAGTTCGAGCCCGCTGATGTCGGTGCGGACATCGCCCGCCGCCATGTACATCTTGCCGAGCTCACTTTCCTGGTCGAACACGCCATAGATGAGCCCGGACTTGTGGGCGAGCAGGTCGCGCACGGTGATCTCGCGCGCGGCCGGACGCGTCTCACCCTTGCCGACCAGAACTTTCGGGTTGGCGAATTCAGGGATGTATTTCGAGATCGGATCGTCGAGCCCGAGCTTGCCATCCTCGACCAGCTGCATGGCTGCGACCGACACGATCGGCTTGGTCATCGAATAGACGCGGAAGATCGTCTCCGGGGTAACCGGGTCGGGATCGCCCGGGCCTTCCATGCCGACCGCAGTGATGTTCACCACCTGACCGCCCTTGGCGACAAGGAAAAGACCGCCGGGAATCTTGCCAGCCTTGATGCCGGCCTCGATGTCGGCCTTCGCCTTCTCGAATGCAGCTGGATTGAAGCCGAGCGTTCCAGGGTCTGGCGCCATGACCAGCGACGTCTGGCCTGGGTCAGCGACTGCAGGCGCCGGGGCTGGTTCAGCGACTTCAGGTTTTTCTGCTTCGGGCGCGCAGGCCGCAGCAAGGGCAAGGATTGCGGTCGAGGCCGCGATAAAGAGGTGGCGTTTCATCGATATGGCTCCCGGCTTGAATCCCCAGGGCGCCATGGCTAGCGCATGGTTACCACCAGAAAAAGACCGGCGCCGCGCCGCACACCGCTCCGCAGGCGTCTCCGAATGAGCGCTGGACAGGCGTCACCCAAGCGCCTATATGCCCCCTCGAACCAGTTCTCACATCGAAGCGGCGGCCCCGGGAACTGGGCCGCCGCTTCGCTTTTGGGCCGACAACAAAGGGACTTTTCCGCATCATGCGGGCGCAGAGCGAGCTTGAGATCCGCATCCTCGACATGATCGAGCCGGTGGCGAAAGCCCGGGGGCTCGATGTCGTGCGCGTGCGCGTGATGGGCCGTGGCGTGCCCGTGCTGCAGATCATGGCGGAAAAGCCTGACGGCACGATGGATGTCGAGGACTGTGCGAAATTCTCGCGTGCGCTCAACCCGCTGCTCGACGAGCAGGACCCGATTGCGGGCGAGTATTCGCTCGAAGTCTCCTCGCCCGGCATCGACCGGCCGCTGACGCGCGTCGGCGATTTTGCAAACTGGATCGGCCACGAGGTGAAGGTCGAGCTTGGCGTTCCCGGCGCCGATGGTCGCAAGCGCTTTCACGGATCAATCGTCGGCGAGACCGGCGGCGAGGTCGTGATCGACCTCAAGGATGGCGGTCAGGCAAGTCTTCGTGTCGCCGACATGGCGAAGGCGCAGCTGGTCTTCACCGAGCGCCTGCTGCAGGCTGCGCGGGCGAGGGGACAGGCGCCGGCCGAGAGTGCGGAAGACACGATCGAGGACGAACTTGGTGAGGACTTCGACGAGGTCGAGGTCGAGGACGATGCAGAGCTGGACGACGAGGCTGGTCTCGACGACAGCGACGCCAATGATGAAGACGAGAGGACCTGAGACAAATGGCAACCGGCGCAGTTTCGGCAAACAGGCTGGAAATCCTGCAGATCGCCAACGCGGTCGCGGCTGAAAAATCCATCGACAAGCGCATTGTTCTGGAGGCGATGGAGGAGGCGATCCAGAAGGCCGCCCGCTCGCGCTACGGGCTGGAACACGACATCCGCGCCGAGATCAATCCGGATTCGGGCGAGACCCGCCTCTGGCGCGTGCAGACGGTGGTCGAGACGGTCGAGAACCCGGTGACGCAGATCACGCTGGCCGACGGCAAGCGCATGGACCCGGAAGCTGAGATCGGCAACGAATTCCGCGAGGAGCTTCCCCCATTCGAATTCGGTCGCGTCGCCGCGCAGACGGCCAAGCAGGTCATCACCGGCAAGGTGCGCGAGGCCGAGCGCCAGCGCCAGTACAACGATTTCAAGGACCGCGTCGGGGAGATCATCAACGGCACGGTGAAGCGCGTCGAGTACGGCCATGTCATCGTCGATCTGGGCAAGGCCGAAGGCGTCATCCGCCGCAATGACGGCATCCCGCGCGAGAACTTCAACACGGGCGACCGTGTGCGCTCCTACCTCTACAAGGTCTCGGCCGAAGCCAAGGGGCCGCAGCTCTTCCTGTCGCGTGCTCATCCGAGCTTCATGATCGCGCTTTTCGCGCAGGAAGTGCCCGAAGTTTACGAGGGCGTCATCGAGATCAAGGCATGCGCCCGTGATCCGGGGTCGCGCGCCAAGATTGGTGTCTTCAGCCACGACAATTCGATCGATCCGGTCGGCGCCTGCGTTGGCATGCGCGGCGCCCGCGTACAGGCGGTGGTCTCCGAGCTCGGCGGGGAGAAGATCGACATCATCCCGTGGTCGGGCGACGATGCGACCTTCATCGTGAACGCGCTGCAGCCTGCTGAAGTCTCGAAGGTCGTGATCGACGAGGAAGAAGGCCGCGTAGAAGTGGTCGTCGAGGAGAGCCAGTTCCCGCTGGCGATCGGCCGGCGCGGCCAGAACGTGCGGCTGGCCTCCCAGCTCACGGGTTGGCAGATCGACCTTATGACGGAAGCGGCGGACTCCGAACGTCGCCAGCGCGAGTTCAAGGAGCGCACCGACCTGTTCCAGAAAGCTCTGGATGCCGACGAAACGCTCGCCCAGCTGCTCGCCTCGGAAGGCTTCGAGACGGTCGAGGAGATCGCCTATGTCGAGCTCGAGCAGCTGGCTGGCATCGAAGGCTTCGACGAGGAAGTCGCCTCCGAGCTTCAGGAGCGCGCGCGCGAATATCTCGAAAAACTCACGGCCGAGCTGGTCGCCCGCCGCAGGGAGCTGGGCGTCAGCGACGAGGTCGCCGAGATGGAGGGCGTTACGCCCGCCATGGGGGTGAAGTTCGGCGAGAACGACGTCAAGACGATCGAGGATCTGGCCGGCCTGGTGCCGGACGATCTCGTCGGCTGGAAGGAGCCGGGTCCGGACGGCAAGCCGAAATTTGTGCCGGGCCTGATCGACAAGGGCGAGATGAGCCGCGAGGACGCCGAGCTGTTCATCCTCAAGGCGCGCGTTGTGGCCGGCTGGGTCGAACCCCAGGCGCTGGAAGATGCGCTTGCAGCCCGCGCCGCCGCACTCGACGCCGAGGAGGCCGAACTCGATGCCGCCTCGACCGAAACACCCGGCAGCACGGCCCGCAGCCGCGGCGAGGAACTCTTCAACCTGAAGGGGGCGAATGCCTCGAGCGACCAGGGATGACGAGCTGAGCGGCGCTCCGGACGCCGAAACCGACGCGGGCCCCGCCCGCGCCGGCAAGGCGGCCCATCACCCCGAACGGCGCTGCATTGCAACGCTGGAGCGCCGTCCCCCCGAGCAGATGATCCGGTTCGTTCTCGGGCCTGACAGCCAGGTCACGCCTGATGTTTCTGCGCGTCTTCCGGGCCGAGGGGCCTGGGTCACGGCTTCTCGCGACGCGCTCGACACAGCGCTCAGGCGCGGGGCTTTTGCCCGTGCTTTCAAGGCGCAGGCGAAGGCCGGCCCGGACCTTTCCGCACAGGTCGAGGGCTTGCTGGCGAAGTCCGCTCTCAGCATGGCAGGCATGGCCAGGCGGGCGGGAGATCTTGTCCTCGGCTTCGAGCAGGTGCGCGAGGCTGTGCGCGCAGAGCGCCCGGCTTGTCTTGTGGCGGCTGCTAACGCATCTGAGGACCAGCGGAACAAGGTGCTCGCGCTGGTGCGGGGCCTGCATGGTCCCCAGCCCGGAGAATCGGCCAAAACCATCCAGCTTCCGCCCGTTGTGGCCTGTTTTTCGGACGACGAATTGGGCATGGCCTTGGGGCGCGAGCGTGTGGTACATGCTTGCCTCAAACAGGGCCGCATAGCGCACGCATGGATGGGGGAGCTGGCAAGGCTTTCCGGCTTCCGGCGCGTCTGGCTGCCGGGCTGGCAGCCTGCCTTCGCCCCGCACACGGGCGCCAGCGGGCAAGACATTGAAGATTTCGAAGCCCGTCACTCCGGGGGCGATCCTCCGGACGAACGGGTATGACCCTACACCGACTGAACCGGTCGACTGCAAACGAAGTGAGTGAATGAGCGATACCAAGGACACGGACAACACTGGACGCCGGCCGCTGACCCTCAAGCGCGCCGACACAGGCACCGTGAAGCAGAGCTTCAGCCACGGCCGCTCCAAGCAGGTCGCCGTCGAGGTCAAGAAGAAGAAGATCGTGCCCGGCGCAGCGCCCGCCAAGGCCGTCCGCCCCGCCGAGCCGGAGAAGAAGCCGGCAGCTGCTGCTCCGCCTGCAGCGGCCGCGCAGCCGACGGCAGCGCAGGAGGCGGTGAAGAAGTCCAACTTCTCGGAAGCCGAACTGAAGGCGCGCAAGGCGGCGATCGATGCCGCGCGCGCCGACCAGGAACGCCGCCGCGCCGAGCAGGATGCAATTGAAGAAGCGAACCGCCGTCGCGCCGACGAAGCGCGTCGCCTTGCCGAAGAGGAAAAGCGCCGCGCCGAACTGGGAGCCCAGCGCCCTGCAGCTGAAGACGATGATGGCGGCGGTGATCGCTTCAGCCGCGGCCGGGGCGATCGCTCCGAACGTGGCGAACGCGAAGGCATCCGGCGCGATTCGCGCGGCGCGCCGCCGCGTACGGGTGCCACCAGCTTCTCCGGGGATCGCGCCGCCCCGCCCCGCGGGCCTGGCGGGGCTGTTCGCGTGCGCCCCGATGCCGACCGTCCGCGCGGACCCGGCGGTCCGCGAGGCCCCGGCGGCCCTGGCGGTGCGCGCCCGGGCGGACCGGGCGGCGATCGCGGCGGACCTCGCCCCGGATTCTCGGGCGATCGTCCGCGTGGGCCTGGCGGTCCGGGCCGCGGCCCGGGCGGACCGCGTCCGCTTGCCCCGCTCGATCCCGATGAACTGACGCCGCTCAGCGAACTCGGCGGCCGCGTCAAGCGCGTGAAGACGAATGCCGACGACGCTCCGGGCGGTGAGAACCGCCCGCAGCGCAAGGACGAGCCGAAGCGCCGCCAGGGCCGCCTCACCATCTCGGCTGCGCTCGGCGACGATGAGGACCGTCAGCGTTCCTATGCCGCCGTGAAGCGCGCTCGCGAACGCGAGCGCGACCGCCGTCTCAAGATGGCGGGCGGCACGGAAAAGGTGTCGCGCGAAGTCGTGCTGCCTGAATCGATCACTGTTGCTGATCTCGCCAACCGCATGAGCGAGCGCCAGGCCGACGTCGTGAAGTTCATGATGCAGCAGGGCGAACTGGTGCGCTCGACCGATGTGCTCGACGCCGACACGGCCCAGCTGATCGTCGAGGAGTTCGGCCACACGGTGAAGCGCGTGGCGGAGAGCGACGTCGAGATCGGCCTCGAAGGGCAGGAGGACAAGGACGATCACCTTGAGTCCCGCCCGCCGGTGGTCACCGTCATGGGCCATGTCGACCACGGCAAGACGTCGCTGCTCGACGCCCTGCGCCAGACCGATGTCGTTTCAGGTGAGGCCGGCGGCATCACGCAGCACATCGGCGCCTACCAGGTTCAGCTGAAGTCCGGCGAGAAGATCACCTTCCTCGACACGCCGGGCCACGCGGCCTTCTCCTCGATGCGCGCCCGCGGCGCCAATGCGACCGACATCGTGATCCTGGTGGTGGCGGCGGACGATGGCGTGATGCCCCAGACGATCGAGGCGATCCAGCACGCCAAGGCGGCCAATGCGCCGATCATCGTGGCAGTCAACAAGATCGACAAGCACGACGCCAATCCGGACCAGGTCCTCACCCAGCTCCTGCAATACGACGTGCAGGTCGAGGCGATGGGAGGCCAGACGCCGGCGGTGAAGGTCTCGGCCCTGAAAAAGACCGGACTCGACGAGCTCACCGACACGATCACCGCACTCGCCGAGATCCTCGAACTCAAGGCCAACCCTGATCGCGACGCCGATGGCGTGGTTATCGAGTCCAAGCTCGACAAGGGCAGGGGTCCGGTGGCGACTGTGCTGGTCCGCCGCGGCACGCTCAAGCGCGGCGACATCGTCGTGGCCGGCGGCCAGTGGGGGCGCGTGAAGGCGCTCTCGAACGAGCGCGGCCAGTCCCTCGATGCGGCGCTGCCCGCAATGCCGGTGGAGATCCTTGGTCTTGATGGCGCGCCCGACCCGGGCGACCAGTTCGTTGTCGTCGATTCCGAAGCCCGCGCCCGCGAGATCACCGAGTACCGCAACCGGAACAAGAAGAAGGCGGTGGCGCCCGGCTCGCGCTCCTCGCTCGATCAGATGCTCGCCCGCCTCAAGGAAGGCGGAACGGCGGCCGGCGGCGGCCTCAAGGAAGCGGCGTTCGTCGTCAAGGGCGACGTGCAGGGTTCCGTCGAGGCGATCACGCAGTCGCTGGAGAAGCTGTCGACCGAGGAGGTGCGCGCGCGCGTGGTCCTCGGCGCCGTGGGCGGCATCTCGGAAAGCGATGTGCAGCTGGCCGTTTCGGCCAATGCGCCGATCATCGCGTTCAACGTCCGCGCCAACAAGCAGGCGCGCGATCTGGCCGAGCGTGAAGGCGTCGAGATCCGGTACTACTCGATCATCTACAACCTGATCGACGACGTGAAGAACACGCTGTCGGGCATGCTTGCCCCGGAGCGTCGCGAGACCTTCCTCGGCTATGCGGAAATCCTGCAGATCTTCAACATCTCGAAGGTCGGCAAGGTCGCCGGCTGCCGCGTCTCGGAGGGCATCGTCCGCCGCGGCTCGGGCGTCCGCCTGCTGCGCGACAATGTGGTGATCCACGAGGGCACGCTCTCCATCCTCAAGCGCTTCAAGGACGAGGTCTCCGAAGTGAAGCAGGGCATGGAATGCGGCATGGCCTTCGCCAATTACCAGGACATCCGCGAAGGCGACCAGATCGAATGCTTCCAGGTCGAGCTGATCGAACGCCGGCTGGAGTAGCACTCACCTTCGGTCCTGACGTGTCGGATAGACTGAGCTTTGGCTCCGGGGTTGTTGGCTTTCGAGCTGGTTCTTGGAGGCTGGATGCTGTCGTCCATTCGGTTTCTTGTTGCAGCGGGATGCATCGCGTCTGGTTCCTGTCAGGAGCCCGCCATCGACGCCGCGCAGTTCAGACCCAGCCGTGGGAGCGTCTGCTTTTTCGAGGCCAAAGCCCCGGATGGGGCCAGCTTTGAGCAAGTGACGGAGACCTTGCGGCCCGACCGTCAGTTCTGCTCGTGGACCTCTTTCAGGGAGCGCAGATTTATCGGTCTGACATTCGTGTTCAGCCACGACACGCGTTCGGGCTGGGAGATACTGAACAATGCGCCGCGTGCCGACACAGAATTGTGCAATGTCCAGTCGATGATCGAAGCAGGTTGGAAACTCCGCCCTCTCACCATCAAGACAAATCAAGAAGAGGCTCGTCTCTGCGACGGCTACGGCGTTCAGCTTCACGCCATCGTCGAGCCGCTGGACGATATTGTGGGCCGGTTGCCCGAGCTGTGCTTCAGGCCGATCCAGGTGCGAGGCCGTGTCGAGCTTCTGCCGATGGAAATCTGGGGCAGAGCGGGCGCGCTACACACGTACTACACGCTTCCCGTCCGGTACATTCTCTATGATGAGACTCAGAGACTCCTGCGACTCTGGTTCGATGACGAATATGGCGCGGCATGGGCAGATGATTGGGCGGGCCGTGTGAAAACTGTCTCGCGTGAATTGGGCCTGGAACTCGTCGACACACCTTGCCCAATTCACTGACCCGCGATTGCGCCTTGCGGCGAGCCCGTGTCCAATAAACGGTTCGTTCGATCAGAAGGTCAGGCAGCGCGGACCTACGCCCGCGCTCACCAATTCGTGCGCGACAACGCCAACGGCCGCGCTAAACTCCCGCCCAACAAGAAGCCGGCAAACGGCTGAATCGGCGGGAGGAGAGATCGATGTCACAGCTAAGGCTGCGTGTGCTGGCCGGATGCGCCGCGGGCGCGCTTGCAATCGGGTCGCTGGTCGCAGCGCCCGCCCTGTCGCAGGCGGGTGGCGCAGGCTCTCCCGGCAAGATCGAGATCAGCGTCCTCTCCGCGCGCTATGACCTCGTGTCCGGCGGCGATGCGCTGGTCGAGATCAGGGCCAGCGAAGGTGCGAAGGCCAGCGAGCTGAAGCTCTCGCTGAATGGTCGCCAGCTGGCCAAGCCCCTCACGCTCGATGTCGGCGGCAATACGCTCCGCGGCCTCGTCACGGGCCTGGACGACGGGACGAACTGGCTGCAGGCGCGCGGCCCCTCGGGCTATTCGGTCAGCCAGCCGCTGGTGAACCATCCGATCACGGGCCCGATCCTCTCGGGCCCGCACATGGCGCCCTACGAGTGCCGTACGGAACAGTCTGGCCTCGGCGCCCCCACCGACGCCAACTGCTCGGCGTCGACGAAGGTCGAGTGGTTCTACAAGTCGACCGGCCCGGCGACGGGCGCGGGACTCGCCGCCACGTCGTTCAAGACCTTCGATCCTAAGGCCGCACGCCCTGCCGATCTCGCCTCGACGACCACAATCGACGGCAAGAACGTGCCCTACATCGTCCGTGTCGAAAGCGGCGTCATCAATCGCGGTATTTATCGCATCGCCGTGCTCGACGATCCGAAAACTGAAGGCGTTGCTGGCGAGGGATGGAACAGCCGGCTCGCGGTCACCTTCGGCGGCGGCTGCGGCACGCAGTACAACCAGGGCGCCAACTCCGCGCAGGCTGCACTTTCCGATCTCTACCTTGCGCGCGGCTTTGCCTACATGGCCTCCACCGAGCTGGTGAACCAGCAGCACTGCAACCAGGTGCTGCAGGGCGAGACGCTCATGATGCTCAAGGAGCATTTCATCGAAAACTACGGCGTTCCGAAATGGACCGTCGGAACGGGCGGTTCGGGCGGCGCGATCCAGCAGATGGTGATCGCGCAGATGTATCCTGGCCTGCTCGATGGGCTGCAGCCTTCACTCAGCTTTCCGGACTCCTCGATGCAGACCGCCGATTGCGGCCTGCTGCAGAATTTCTGGCGCTCCAGGGCCGGCAAGGGCTGGACGGAAGCTAAGAAGGATGCGGTCGCGGGTTATTCCAGCGGCACCTGCGGCTCGTGGGAGCGTTCCTTCGTGCGCACCATCCAGGCTGGCTTCGCCGAGGGCTGCGCGGTCTCCGACAAGGCGCTTGTCTACGATCCGAAGAAGAACAGGAAAGGCATCCGCTGCACGACGCAGGAAATGCGCGTCAACATCTATGGCAAGGACCCCAAGACCGGCTTCGCCCGCCGCCCGATCGACAATGTCGGCATCCAGTACGGCCTCAAGGCGCTCAATGAGAAAGACATCTCGATCGACGAGTTCCTGACGCTGAACGAAAAAATCGGCGGCAACGACATCGACGGGGCCTTCGTGTCGAAGCGCACTGTGGGCGATGAAGCCGCCATCAAGGCGATCTACGCCTCCGGCACGTTCAACACGTTCAGACATCTCGATACGGTTCCGATCCTCAACTATCGTGGCTACACCGACACAACGACGCCCGGCGACATTCACGATCGTCATCGCGACCTTACGATCCGCGCGCGGCTCGAAAAGGCGACGGGCTCCTCGGCCAATCAGGTGATCTGGGTCGCCGACCGCGCGCCGGGGCAGGGCCAGCCGCCCAAGGTCAATCTCGCCCCCATCGCGCTCGATGTGATGACGACATGGCTCGACAACATGGCCTCCGACCCCGCCCCGCTGACGCACGCCAAGGTCGTGAAGCACAAGCCGGCCGATGCAACCGACGCCTACTGGACGCCCGACGGCCGGCGCATCAACGAGACTGCAAGCTGGGATCCTTCGACATCCTGGAACCAGACCTACCCTAACCATCTCGAACCGCGCCTCGTCGCCGGCGCGCCCCTCACCAACGACGTGATGAAGTGCCAGCTGAAGCCGGTCGACCTGGCGGACTACGCCGTGACCTTCTCGAAGGCGCAGAAGGCGCGCCTCAGGAAGATCTTCTCTGGCGGTGTCTGCGACTGGAGCAAGCCCGGTGTCGGGTATTCCCTGATCAGGGGCGTCTATCAGCGCTACTGACGCGCCTTCAGGTCGCTGAGGAACCCTTGCTGATTCTCCGGAGAGATCATCAGGCGCTTGCCGGCGCCATAGATGATGACCAGCCTGTCGAATGACAGGGCCGGGCTGGAGCGGCTGCGGCCGAAGAATCCGCCCGGCTTCTCGATGCTTCTGATGTCGGCAAGCGCGATGGTCCACCGAAATGGTCCGGAGCGGACGATCAGCCTGCCTGCGTCCAGCGTGTAGTGGGTGCCGCGCAGGATCCACGCCAGAAAGCCGAAAACGCCAAGCAGGATCAACCCGCCCTGCGCCGCGCGCAGCGGGCCTTCCTGCACGCCCGCCACGATCAGGCCGGCCACGGCCGCAGCGAGAGACAGGCCCATCATGCCGATGATCCATCCGTCGACCTTGGAGGCGTAGGTGCGTGGAGGCAGGGTGTGCGCCATCAGTCATGATCCTCCACGAAATCCTCGATCCGGCGCACGAGTTTGGGCGCGAGCGGGAGCGACGGATCGGCATAAGTCGCCAGGTTTGCGGCGCGGTCGGCAGGCGCCTCCTTCAACACATGGTTCATGCCGTCGATCAGCTGCAGCTTCGTCTTGCGCGCTCGGTTCAGAAGGCGCGCATCTTCAACAGAGACCTGGAGATCCGTCTTGCCCTGCACGATCAGCGTCTCCTTGTTGGCGCGGTTCACGGCCTCGACCGGATCGAGGGTGAGGGTCGCGATCAGGTAGTCCTGCACCTGCGGGGCAAACAACGGGACAAGCGCAGGATGCATCGCCGATACGTCGACCTGCCGCCCGGCCTCAAGTTCAGCCAAGGCCGCCATCGCCTGGTCGAGCAGCGGCGCGTTCGCGGGATTTACCGTCAGCTGCTCGCGGATCACCTCGCCCATGCGCCGGCCCATGCCCGCAACCAGGATGAGGCCGCAGACATCCTCGCGCCCTTCCGCAGCGAGCGACACCATCAGGGCGCCTTCCGAATGCCCGAGCAGGAAAACACAGTCCGACCCGCGGGCCTCCCGGATGGCATCGATCCAGGCGTGGATATCGGCGACATAGTCGGCTGGCGTCACGGCGTTGGGATCGCCTGCGCCCGCGCTGCCGAACATCCCGCGCTTGTCGATCCGCACTGTGGCGATGTGTTCCTCCGCGAGCGCCTCGGCCAGCAGCCGGTAGGCGTCGGTCGCCACGCCCATTGGGCTGTTGCCATCCCGGTCAGTCGGACCCGAGCCTGGCACGATCAGGACGACGGGGTCGCGGTCGTTAGCGCTCAAAAGCGTGCCCGCCAGTGCTCCGGCATTGATCTCCGAAGCAACCGGGGCGGCATCCTCGCCCATCTCGCTCAGGAACCCTGCGACGCCGCCCAGTACAAAGAGGCCGGCGACGACGAAGAGAATGGCCTGAACCTGCTTTCCGATCCTCGCCGGATCGGCTGCGCCCGTCTGCATTGCCAGTGTTTCGGCGAGCTTTGCGAGCGCCTTCCCGGTTGTCTCACCGACCGCTTTCGGCGCGGACGACTTGTCCAGGCCGCGCGCTATCGCCACGACCACCAGCATCATCGCGCCCACCACGACGCCGGCCAGCGCCACCAGCAGCATCACATCCATGGCGTTCTCCTGCGAGAGCCCCAACATGCGCTTGACAGACAGCGCCAGTCAATATCAAAGTGATATCACTTCGATATTGCAGGAGGGACTGCTCATGACGGGTGTCAGCCACAAGAAGACGGTCGAGAAGGCCGCCAGCACGGGAAGCGGGGGTTTTCTGCTCGTGCTTTCGCTGGTGGGGTTTCTCGCAGCCGCATGGTTGTTCTTCCAGGGCATCATGACCGGCGAGAGCGGCGGCGACGGCGTCCTTGTCGGCGCCTACATCCTCGGCGCAATCGCTGTCCTGATCATGTCGGTCCTGCTGGTCTCGGGGCTCTATTCGCTGCAGCAGAATGAGAGCGCGGCGATCACCCTGTTCGGCAACTACAAGGGCACGGACAAGCGCCCCGGCCTGCGCTGGGTCATTCCCTGGTATTCGCGCAAGAAGATCTCCCTGCGCGTGCGCAACGTCACATCGCAAACCCTCAAGGTGAACGACAAGAAGGGCAATCCGATCGAGATCGCCGCCGTCATCGTCTGGCGGGTCGTTGATACCGCCCAGGCCCTGTTCGACGTCGACAACTACGAGACCTTCGTCAACATCCAGATCGAGACGTCGCTGCGCGAGATTACCTCGCATTTCGCCTATGACCATGGTGAGGAAGCCGAACCCACCCTGCGCGCCGACGGCGACAAGGTCGGCGAGATGCTGCAGGCGCGCCTGCAGGAGCGCGTGGCGATCGCAGGCGTGGTCGTCGACGAGGCGCGTCTTTCGCACCTGGCCTACGCGCCCGAGATTGCCTCCTCCATGCTGCGCCGCCAGCAGGCAGAAGCCGTCCTCGAAGCCCGCGCCAAGATTGTGCACGGCGCCGTATCGATGGTCGAAAGCGCCCTTCAGCAGCTCTCCGAACGCGACATCGTCTCGCTCGACGACGAGCGCAAGGCGGCAATGGTCTCGAATCTCCTCGTTGTGCTCTGCGCTGATCGCGAGGCGCAACCCATTGTCAATGCGGGCTCGCTCTATCAGTAGACGGGAGAGAGGGGCGCATGCCATCGCCCGGCAAGAAAGCATTTCCGCTTCGGCTCGATCCGGCGCTCCACGCCGCGATCGAGCGCCTTGCCGCGCAGGAGCTGCGCTCCGTCAATGCCGAGATCGAGTTTCTCCTGCGTGAGGCGTTGAAGAAGCGCGGCGTGCAGGTGAAGGACGGGGGAGGGATGTAGCGGCGGCTAGGTCAGGATATCGAGCAATCGCTGGGTCATCCCGGCATGGACCCGCAGCACCAGTAGGTTCGCCTCAAAATCCCGCCTGGCCACGAGCATGGCAGCAACATCCCCGGCCGGATCTTCTTGTGTCCCGCCCGAAAGGCTTCGCGCCGCCGTGCAGAAACGCTGCGCGGCAAGTCTGGCGCCTGAAAGGGCCGTGGCAGTGATCATACCCATGCAACAAGGCTGGCCGACGGAGACAAACGGGGCCTTGGCGCGATCCGCTGAATTTCAGTGAAATCTGCGCCTTTGCCCGCACTTGCCACTGTGCTGTTGACGGTGCTGCACGGCCCTTCCGCTGCGATTGCCACGGACAGTGCGACCTGACTGGCCAGCCAATCAGGCGCTGGCCCGATCCCAATCGCCGGCGTGGCGCCGCTCATGGTCGAGCAGCCATTGCTTGCGCCACAGCCCGCCCGCATAGCCGGTCAACGTTCCATCCGCCCCGATCACACGATGGCAGGGCAGGATGATGGCGCAGCGGTTGAGCCGGTTGGCGTTCGCCACGGCGCGCATCGCCGTCGGCCTTCCGATGCGTTGTGCTATCTCCTGATAGGACCGCGTGGAGCCGGGCGGAATGCGGCGCAGCTCATCCCACACCTCGTTCTGGAAGTCGCTTCCGGCCCCCGCGATCTGGGAGGTGAAGGTCAGCGAGCGTCCCGCGAAGTAGTCCGCCAGCTCCTGCCTGATCAGCTTCAGCGCCCGCGTTTCGCCCGGCAGCATAGTCGCGTTGAACTGTCTGCGGTAACGCTCGACATGCTCCTGCAACTTCTTGCGTTCGATGAACTCCAGCATGTGAAGATGCGCCTCGTCCGCGACGGCCAGCATCGGTCCGAGCGGCGTGTCGATCCAGTCCATCACAAACGCCCTGGCCGCCCGCGCGCGGTTTGGCGCTTCGCCGAACGTCTTCGCGAACGCCTCGCGAAATCCGCTGCCGGAATCGAAGCCCGCATCGAGTTGCGCTTCGATCACGCTCTCGCCCTTTCGGATCGTGTTGAAGGCATGGCCGAGCCGCCGCGCGCGGGCGTACTGCGAGAAGCTCATGTCGAACCGGCGCTGGAACTGCCGCCGTGCTGTCGCCGGTTCGATGCCCATGTCGCGCAGGTCTTCCTCGCTCCATTTGCGCGACGGCTCCTCCTCCACCAGCGCCAGCAGCTTGTCGATGAGCACGCCGGGCGCATTGGGATCATCGAGCGGCCGGCACCGCTTGCACGGCCGGAACCCGGCCGCCAGCGCCTCTTCAGGCGAGCTATAGAAGATGATGTTCTTCGATAGGGGCGTGCGGGCCGGGCACACAGGTCTGCAGAAAATCCGCGTCGTCTTCACCCCGACATAGATCACCCCATCCATCTCCGGATCACGGCGAAGGATGTGGGCGTAGAGCGTCTCGTGGTCGGGAAGACGGTTCAGCATGGCGGCCAATCTCGGATCCTTGACTGTCAACCAACATTAGGCGCGCCGAGAGGTCGCGCGGCCGGAAAAACGACACGACCGTCTATCCTGGTCGCCGCGAGCGGCCCCGAGGCGGCCTTTAGCCTGGAACTGTCACGCGGAAAATCGTCGCTGCCTCGCTTCGGGGCCTTTGCTTCGCCATCTGGCTGAAGCGTTCAGTCGACTGTGGTAGCTCTGGAAAGGCCTGCAAAAAGCGCCGCAACATCGACTGGTTTCGACAGATAATCCGTCATTCCGGCCGCGATGTAACGATCCCGGTCGCCAACGAGCGCATTGGCGGTCATTGCGATGATCGGGATTCCGCCAGCGCGCCCGCCAAGTTCGCGAATCCGCTGTGCGGCCGTTGGACCATCCACCATGGGCATCATGACGTCCATGAGGATAACATCAAAGGTCCGGCTTGCAGCCATGGCAACCGCATCCCGCCCATTCGAGACGAACGTCAACTGGTGCCCGCCGGCTTCGAGGAGAGCACGAAGTATCTCCTGCATTGCGCGATTGTCCTCCGCGACCAGAATCCGGAGAATCTTGTCGGGTGTGGCGGGCGGCTCCACATTCCCTGCCGATGGCGCAGCCGAGACCGGCGCAGCGATCGTGAAGTGGAATGCGCTGCCCTCGCCAAGCTTGCTGTGGACCTGGATCGTTCCTCCCATCAGGCCGACCAGCTGCTTGGAGATGGCGAGGCCCAGCCCCGACCCGCTATGCCTGCGGGTGGTTGATGAATCGGCCTGGAAGAACTGA
>JBEAMJ010000099.1:0-6140 GCA_041166025.1 Pseudomonadota bacterium
CATCGGTCGGCAGGTTGGCGTCGGGATCGCCGCCGACCAAAACAAAGATATAGCTGCCGCCCAGGAGGCTGTCAGACTGGATCTGCGCGGTGGAATCCACCGGAAGCAGGATGTCCTTGCGCACGTTCATCCTCACTTCGGCACGCAATGTCTTGGGATCGACATCGACGCCAGTGACGGTACCAACCTTGACGCCAGCGACGCGGACGTCCGTTCCGGGGCCGACGCCATCTGCGCGACCAAACTTCGCCAGCAGCGCATAGCTGTCGCCCGTCGCAGCGCCCGACTGTTGCGACAGCGAGAACACCAGGAAGCATCCCGCGACCGCAACAACGGCGAGCCCGACGAGCGTTTCGAACAGCGATTCACGCATCAGGGCTTCCAGGCCTCGTAATCACCTGTGCTTGGCGCGCGCTCGCCGCCTTCGGCCAGCGAACCCGGCGGGCGGTAGGCGCCCAGCGTGCCGGTGAGGTTCGGCTTGTGGTCGATTTCCCAGGGTCTGCGCATAAGGGGGTCTATGGTCGGCGGCTTGTCGAAGGTGTGGTGGAGCCAGCCGTGCCAGTCCGGCGGGACCTTGGTCGGTTCAGCATAGCCATTGTAAATCACGTAGCGACGCTTGCGTCCTTCAAGGCTGGGCTTGCGCTCTTCGTAGTATTTGTTGCCAGTCTCATCTTGGCCGACATAGGCGGCGCGGCGACCGATGTCGAAGCGGGCGCCCATCGTGGCGCCGTTCCACCAAGTGAAGATCGACTTCAGCATCAAGGCCTCGCGGGGGAATTCGGGTTAGATAGGCATTGTTTCAGCGGCGCGAATATGGCGACCTGACATAAAGGGTCCAGGCAAGCCGGTCCAGCGAGCGTCAACCGGGGCTTCTGCGACAATTTCCTGTGTGCAGGCAAGGGCGAAGCACCTCATTCTATGGCTGATTCGGACGCTGCGGCTCATTCTGGCGGCGCCAGCCACAAGAGGCGTTTCATGGGCGACTCCCGGACCAAGTCTTCCGCCCGTCATCTGGCGCGCGTTCTTGAAACAGGCGCCGCCCTGCTAGACCGAGGCGATGCCGAGACGACGCCTGCGCCGCTAGTGAATGCCCATCTTGCGGCGATCCGAACGCTGGGCGGCGAGGGCGAAGCCGCCGAAGCCGTGTGCGAGGCCGTGCGGACGCGACGGATAACCCCCATTGCTCCGGCCGGCCGGATCGAAGCCGTGATCGCCAGCGCGATTGAATCCGGCCAGCTCCTGCCCGCGATTGCAGATGCAACCGCGCTCGCTTCAGCGCGGGCCGTCGCGACACAGGCCTTCGTCGCGGTGGCCGATGCGCTCGAGGCGCTGACGATCGAGACGGACGAGCATGGCCGGCCAACGACCTCGGCGCTGATCGATGCATTCCGCGCAGGAGCGGACGCCGAGCTGGTCGAGATCGCACTTTGCACGCCGGGCGGCCCGCGAGCGGCGGCAATCACGCTGCGCAGGCAGGCAACCGGCGCACGCGAGCCGGGGCGACAGGCCTATGTTCTCTCCGCGTGGACAGGCATCGAGGCGGGCGAGGTCGCCTCGGCTATCGAGCGCGTGAGCCGTACGCGACTGGCGGTGCGGATCGGCATCGGCGGCGAACCGTCGGATGCCAAAGCGCCAGCGATTGCCGTCAATGTCGCGCGCTATGCGGCAAGCGGTGACTTGCCGCTCTTGAGTGCGGACCTTGCGGCAATAGCGGCGCTGCTGCCGGCATGTCCGGTGCATCTTGCGGGCCTCGCCGCTGCGGTGATGTCGCAGGGCCTGGCTTACGACTCGGAAGGCGGAGTTTCGGCTGCCGAGAAAATCTGCGCGACCGCCGCGGCGGTTGCAGGCGTCACAGTGGAGCATCTCTCGCCGGCCAGCATCCAGTGGCTGTCGGCCGAAAGCTGCGGGGCCGATCCGGTCGACCTGCTGCTGGCGCACGAGGACGAACAGACGCCAGAGCTTTCACGATGCGTCGCGGCGGCGCTGACGACGGCCGCATCGAAGAACGAGGCTGAGGATGTGCGATTGCGCATTCTCGGCGCCCGCACGCTTGACCAGATCGATGGGCTGGAGCGGCACAGGCTGGCATCGCGCGGGCTACCGGACGATGCGCTGGACCGCGTGGAACAGGCGCTAAAGGAAGGGCTAGCGCTGTCCGCAGCCTTCTCGCGCTGGGTCATTGGGGATGACGTGATCCGCAAGCGGCTGGGCCTCAATCCGGAGGCCTATGACACCGATGGCGAGAGCCTGTTGCGGGCGCTCGGCATTTCGGCGCGCGAGATCGACGAGGCGCGCGTGGCTGTGCAGGGACGCAGGCGCCCAGTGTCGAACCCGAAATCGCCACTTGCAAAGATCCTGGCGCGCGCGGATGGCGTGACACCCGAGGCGCGGGTGCGCCTCGCTAGGGCGATAGCACCGCATCTTTCCCGCCAGCCGGTGATCACAATCGCGAGCAGCGAGCAGTCCGACACCTCGCGCATGACGGTGCACGCCTCTGTGCGTGCGGCGATGGGCGCGGGGCTGGGCGTGCGGATCGAGGCGGGGCGGCCTGCGGTCGACGCCGAGCTGCAGCAGCGGATTTCCGAAGCCCGGCGGCGGGCGCGTGCGCCCGTTCAAAGTGACACGACGTTCGAACGGCACCTACAACCGACCCCTGTGCAGGCGTCGCATGAACCCGAGGAGACTTACATCACTGAACGCCGCCGGCTGCCTGACCGGCGCAAGGGTTACATCCAGAAAGCGACGGTCGGCGGTCACAAGGTCTACCTCCATACGGGCGAATTCGAGGATGGCGAGCTGGGCGAGATCTTCATTGACATGCACAAGGAAGGCGCGGCCTTCCGCTCTTTGATGAACAATTTCGCCATCGCCGTCTCGATCGGGCTGCAGTATGGCGTGCCGCTGGAAGAGTTCGTCGACGCCTTCGTTTTCACCCGCTTCGAACCCGCGGGCGAAGTCACCGGCAACGACTCGATCCGCAAGGCCACCTCGATCCTGGATTACATTTTCCGCGAACTGGCTGTGTCCTATCTTGGCCGCGACGACCTCGCTGAGGTTGAGAATGTCAGTCACGACGGGCTGGGCGGCGGCGCGAGCGAGGGCGAGGAGCCGACAGCTCCGGCCCAGCCGATGCGGCCGGAACAGTTGATCTCGAAAGGGTTCAGCCGCGGCGTGATGCCGGACAACATCGTGCCCTTTACTGCGCGGCGGCTGGCTGAACGCCTTGAGGATTCGCCCGTTCCGGGAACGACGATGCCGCGAGGGCCGGACTACCTGTCGGACGCCTGCCCGACCTGTGGCCACTTCACTCTATGTCCAGACGACGGAGTGGCAGTCTGCGAAGCCTGCGGCGCAACGGTGCAGACCGCCTAGGCAGGAATTGCCGACCTACAATGGGCGGCTTTGCGCAGGTGCGGCGCCAAGGACGCTGGCGAATGCTTCCGGCGAGGCGTAGAGCCCCGCGCTCTTCGCGGAAGGCCACGTTCGCTTTTCAGTAACCTGACTAAGCAATCCTTACTGATCGTACACGCCAACACCGCTATTCGCTCGGAATGCCGCCCGCAATCCGCCGTGATTGAACTCTTCTGTTGGGCCTGTGTTGGTTAGCGCTTCGACCGGGTGATCCGGCGAATTCGAAATGGGACTGGAATGGTAAGCCGCATTGTTATCGCCGTCATGGCCATCGGGCTCATGAGCCTCTCCGTCCTGGCCTAGATGCTTTTCCGAATTGCAATCGCAGTCGTTGCGATCGGCGCGATGAGTCTTGCAGCACTGGTTTAGTGCGTCAGGCCGCGGGCGCATGCTCAGCCGGGTCATTCGGCTCCGGCGACCGCAGGCCCTCGATCACAGCCTTGAAGCACGAGCACTTCGCGAGGTCCGCACAGGCCAGCGCTTCGAGACGCTCGACCAGCCCGGCCGTGAGGATGTCCTGCTGCGGCTTGTCGAGAATGAGCGCCGCGAGTTTCACCGCTCGCGCCTGCGCATGAGTCAGCCGGATCGTGGTTTTGAACGGTACGCCGAGGCTGCCAAGGGCGAGCGGTTGCTGCTGCCGGTTTGGCACCCAACCTGATCCTTCCGTGTCCGTCGGCTGAGCGGGCTTGGGCGCGGGCCAGGCGGCGGCGACATCGGCCAGACGCACTTTGGTGTTTTCAGCACCAACCTCCCCCGGGCCTACTTTGACAGGCGACGAGCGGGCCGATTGCGGAAGTGCCGGTTCGGGCGCCGGGACAACCGGGGGGTGCCAGGGGCGGTGGCCGAAGCTGGGCTCCTTCGACGGGGCTGCCTCGCCCTTGCGGGCGAGCAGGCCGGCAGTCAGAGAGGCGAAATGGGCTGTCATCGCGCTGGCCTCAGTGCGTGGGTCGGCGGCCGAAGCTGCGGGGTTGCCGGCGATCAGGTTGTCCTGGTGGCGGCCCCCTGTCCGAGCGGCGGCGGTCCAGCGCGCTGGGTTCGGGCCGGGCGAGGGTCAGGACATCAGTGGCTGCACGATTGGGCTGGGGCGCCGGCCCGCGGGGCTGACCGCCCTTGCGGCGGTCAGCTGCGGGCGAGGCCGCCACGACATTGGCCGCGGCGATGCTGGCCCAGGCCGGGACATCCGCATCCCAGCCGTCGTCCTCATCGTCAGAGAGGGCGGCAGCGGGGAGCAACGGCGTTTCTGGCGTTAGCACCGCGGTTGAAAAATCGGCACGCGGCTTCTCGGCCCAGCGGGGATCCGTGCCGCCATAGAGCTTGGCGAGACGGCCACGCAGGAAAAGCCAGAGCTGGGAGACTTCCTGGGCGGAGCGGGATTCCGGCTGGATGTCGCCGACCGTACGGCCGTCAATCATCGAGGCGGCAAAGTCGACGCGATGATGCAACATCACCGGTGCGACGACGCCGTGTTGCGACAGGGCGACGGCTGTTTCCGATGTGATGCGGGCGCGCGCGGTGGCGGAATTGACGACGAAGACTAGTGGCTTGTTGAGGGTATCGGCGATGTCGACCGTAGGGCCGACAGCCCGCAGATCGTGTGGGCTGGGGCGCGTGGGAACGACGACGAGGTCGGCGCGCTGTACCACATGCGCAATCGTCTGGGTGACGGCGGGCGGCGTGTCGATGACGATGAGCTTGAAGCCGATCGACTTCAGGTGGTCGAGGCAGGCATCGAGATCCTCGAGCGAGGCCTGGGCGAAGGCTGGGGTCGGGGCGGCGCGGACGTTCCACCATTTGGCCAGCGAGCCCTGAGGGTCGGTGTCGATCAGCGCGACGGGACCATCGCCGGTTCGCTCCGCCTCAACGGCAATATGCCCCGAGAGCGTGGTCTTGCCGGACCCGCCCTTTTGCGAAGCAAATACCAGAACGCGCACCCCGTCGTTCATATTCCGCTCCCGGCCCTTTGGGTCCCATCCGGCAAATGGAGCACGGCTCGGGACATCACCACCCTCGCGATACCGTTTTGACGCAGGCTTAGGTTGATGCGGCAATTTCAGTGGGCAGCGTTAAGGGCCGTGAATGTTAACGGGCGCGGCGTGCCAGGCCCCGGCAAGGCCCGTGGCACAAGGGAATATCGTGGTAATGAGAGATGCGTGCTGGATCGTTAGCGCGGCCGCGCCGGTGAGCATCTTTAATTGCATGCGTGTGCGTTTTCGAAAGCTGGCGCTTGCGAGGAAACAGGCGATCGGCAATCGGCAGTCGGGGGAGATGGGGCGGACCGCGGGCGTTGGTGAGCCCGCCCTCGTCCTTCGAGACAGCCTTCGGCCTCCTCAGGGTGAGGGCTCCGAGAGAGTGGCAATCTTCGGTTGTGGTCGCGGCGTTTGGCGTGTTGGCCTGACGCGCGGCTCGTGCATGGGCCGCGTGCACGGTGGCCGCGTCGTTGGGGGTGCGGATGCGATAGACGTGGCGGAGGGATTGGGTGAAGGTGCGCGCGGCTGCGTTGAGGTCCATGATGGCGCGGCGGTAGGCCTCGAAGGGGGGGGGCCGAAATCCTCCCATGAGGCGACGCGCGCGACCGGCGGGCGCGGGACGTGGCGCAGGGACCAGCCGAAGGCGAGGAAGGCCTGGCGATGGAGGGCGTAGTGGAGCCTTGCCTCGGCCACGGGCCGCATCACCATGAGATGTTCGTAGACGGGGGGATTGATCTTCTTGCCGCGCATGGCTTTCGCCCC
>JBEAMJ010000100.1:0-6276 GCA_041166025.1 Pseudomonadota bacterium
GGCGAGGTTGAGGATCGTTGCCTCCTCGATCAGGCCGCGCTGGCCGTTGGCGGTGGGCGCAATCGTGTTGAGGTCGTCGGTGTACATCTCGCCGGTGTGCTGGACCTCGGCCTGCAGGTTCAGCCACTCGCCAAACGCGTAGCCGGTTGTGAAGGAGGCGATCCATTCCGGCGCGTAGGGCAGCCGGTTGCCGGTGACCGAGGTCGTGCCGAAGCCGGAGATGTTGGAGAAGCGCTGGCCGACATACTCCGCCTCGGCCACCCAGGTTAGCGCCGTGCGGACATAAACGTCGTCGCCTGTCATCAGGCCGGCGTCGCGGAAGGAATAGCGCACGCTGGCCTCGGCGCCGGAATGGCGGGTCTCGCCGGCGCTGGTCAGCGTCGCGCCGACACCGCCGGCGACGGAGGCCGGCACGATCTGGTTCTCGAAATCCATCACGAAGGCGCCGATGTCGATGTCGAGCCCGTCGGCGGGGTCGCCACGCACGCCGAGCTCCCAGTTCACGCTGCGCTCGGCGTCCAGTTCGACGACGCCGCCCGCGTTGCTGACGACGTCCTCGGCGCGCGGCGGGGAGAAGCCGCGGTGGATGCCGGCGTAGACCACCAGCGTGGGATCGATCTCGTAGGTTGCGCCAAGGCCGGGAATGACTTCGGTGAGATCCGTGCGGCCCTGCGCGCCCGTGAGTCCGTTGCGGCGCTCGAACTCGATCGACTCGACGCGCACGCCAGGGGAGATGCTGAGCGCGCCATAGTCGAAGCTGGCGACGACGAAGCCGGAGACCGCTTCGGCATAGCGCGTGTTGTTCTCAACGATTGTGCCGGTGCGGCCGGTCGGCGTGGGCGCGTTGACCTGAAAGCGGCGCTGGCGCTCGGTGTGCCAGCGCGCGCCCGCCTCGATACTGGTTTCTGCGCCGAGCAGCGCGCCGGTCCAGCTGAGGCGGCTCTCGATGCCGTACTGGTGGTATTCGCGCAGGCGGCCTTCCGTACCGCAGGTGGTGCTGAGATTGGCCATGCCGCCGCAGGCTACATCCGATGGGCGCTGGGCCGAGTTGGAGGACTGCCGCCACCAGTCGCGGTTGAAATAGAGCGAATAGGCCGAGGTGGTGAGCTTGAGATCGTTCGACAGCGTCCAGCCGTGCGAGATGGCGCCGGTGTAGCGCTGCGCGTCGAAGCGATCGTTGGGGAACGGATTGGCGAAGGGATCGGCGGCAAACTCGGCCTCGGTGAGCCCTGAATAGGACACGTGGCTGTCCTCGCGATTTATGGCGCCGCGCAGGATGAGCTCATGCCCCGGCGCGATCTCGCGTTCCGCACGCAGGCTGTAGTCCTGGAAGGAGAGAGCGTGGTTGTCGCGGATGCCGTCGAACTCGGTGGCGCTGGCGTGGCCGAGCAGGCGGAAGCCGGCCACCTCGCCGCCGATGGAGGCCGCAAGCTCGCCATAGCCAAGTTCGCCGCCGGCGACATAGAGATCGCCCCCGAAGTCGCTGGGCGCGCGCGGGGAGATGTAGTTGACGACGCCGCCGACGGTGTGCGGGCCAAAGCGGATCTGGCTCGCGCCCTTCAGGATCTCGATGCGCTCGAAGCGGCGCAGCGGCGGATGCGAGTAGGTGGCGTTATCGCCGTAAGGCGCATAGGTGAGTGGAAGGCCGTCCTCGAGCAGCAGCACTTCGCTCGATCGCGTGGGGGCAAGGCCGCGAATGCCGATATTGGGGCGGAGGCCGAGCCCCTCCTCGTCGCGCGGGAAGACGCCGGGGGCCTGGCGCAGCGCCTCGTTGACCGTGAACACGCGGGCGTCCTCGAGGTCCTCGGTCTCGATGGTTGATCCGGAGCCGGCGATGTTGGCGAGGTTATCGCGCTTGCCGATGACGATCACGACGGCGCTGTCGGCTTCCTGCGCCAACGCAGGGCTTGCGCTTACGGCGATGGCCAGGACTGCAAGGGAGGCCGAAGACAGAAAACGCATGGAAGACCCGGAACCCGGCAGTGAAAATGAGAATGATTTTCACCTGACTTCCTGCGAATGCTTCGCACTGTCAATCCCAATTCGGGTGGCGGTTCACGTTCATTTCTTGAAAAATCAGCGCTGTGGCGCCGCGCCGCAGCTATCGCCGGTTTTGAGGAGGACTAGACGCGTCCCAGCGCAAAGCCCTTGGCGATGTAGTTGCGGACGAACCAGATCACGATCGCGCCGGGGATCAGGGTCAGTGTTCCGGCGGCGGCAAGAACGCCCCAGTCGGTTCCGGAGGCTTGGCTCAGCGCCTGCAGGCGGGTGGTGATCGGCAGGACGGCGGAGCGCGCAAGGGAGTCTGCGATCAGGTATTCAACCCAGGAGAACATGAAGCAGAAGAAGGCGGCGACGCCGATGCCGGAGGCGATCAGCGGCATGAAGATCCGGATGAAGAAACTCGGGAAGGAGTGGCCGTCGATATAGGCGGTTTCGTCGATCTCGCGCGGGACGCCGCTCATGAAGCCTTCGAGGATCCAGACAGCCAGCGGCACGTTGAACAGGCAGTGCGCAAGCGCGATGGCGATGTGGGTGTCGAAGAGACCGAATGCTGAATAGAGCTGGAAGAAGGGCAAGGTGAACACCGCCGCGGGCGCCATGCGGTTGGTGAGCAGCCAGAAGAACAGGTGCTTGTCGCCGAAGAACTTGTAGCGCGAGAAGGCATAGGCGGCGGGCAGCGCGACCGCGATCGAGATCACGGTGTTGAGCACGACATAGACCAGCGAGTTGCCAAAGACAGCGCGCCAGCGTTCGTCGGTGAAGACCTTCACATAGTTCTCGAAGGTGAAGGTTTCCGGCAGCAGTGTGAAGCGCGTGGTGATTTCGAGGTTCGTCTTGAAGCTCATCGCGACGAGCCAGTAGATCGGCGTCAGCAGGAACAGGATGTAGAGCGCCGGGACGACCCAGCTCAGGCGGCCTTGCTTCATGGCCTGCCTCCCGGCTGGGCCGGTTCGCCATCCCCGCGGGTCATGACCGTGTAGAACACCCAGCTCAGCAGCAGGATGATCAGGAAGTAGATGATCGACATCGCGGCCTTCTGGCCAAGCTCGACCGTCTGGTTGAGTTCGGTCGAGAGGAAGACCGGATCGCCGCCAGCGATCACGGCGAAGGGCTCGGTAAAGATCATGAAGCTATCCATGAAACGCAGCAGCACCGCGATGGTGAGCACGCGGCCAAGGCGCGGCAGCTGGACATGGCGGAAGATCGACCAGCCCGAGGCGCCATCGATGCGCGCGGCCTGATAGTAGGCGTTCGGGATCGAGACCAGACCGGCATAGGCGAGCAGCGCGACAAGGCTGGTCCAGTGCCAGACATCCATGACGATGAGCGTGAACCACGCATCGATCGGATCGCCTTCGTAATTGTAGCCGAAGTCGCGCAGCATCACGCCCATCAGGCCGATGTCGACGCGGCCGAACATCTGCCAGATCATGCCGACGACATACCATGGGATGAGCAGCGGCAGCGCCATCAGGACGAGGCAGACCGGGACGCCCCACCCCTTGCGCGGCATGTTGAGCGCGATGAAGACGCCGAGCGGTATCTGGATCGCGAGGATGATGCCGGAGAAGACGAGATTGCGCCAAAGCGCATTCCAGAACTTCTCCGCATGCAGGACTTCGCGATACCAGAGGTCTCCCACCCAGTGGAACTGCGCATTGGTGGCCACGTACTGGACCGAGTAGTTCACCACCGTCATCAGCGGGATGACAGCCGTGAACGCCACGAGCAGGAGCACAGGCGCAACGAGAAACCAGGCGCGCTGGTTGACGGGCTTCATTGCGCGCCTCCGAGATCGACGCGCCAGCTGTCAGCGTAGAGGTGAACCCCCGCAGGGTCGAAGGCGACATGTGCGGCGGCGGGCACATCATCGCCTTCGCGCAGCATAGCGGCCATGGGATGGCCCAGCATGTCGAGATGCGCAACGCGATAGCGGCCGGCATCGTCGATCCGCTGGACCGAGGCCGGGATACCCTCGGCCGACAGGCGGACGAATTCAGGGCGGACGCCAAGTTCGAGCCTCGTCGCGCCGTCAAGACGAGGAGCCGAAGCCAGCGCGAGGCTGTGCTCGCCAAGCCGGACGCTTGCGCCATCGACCTTCGCCGGCAGGATGTTCATGCCCGGCGAACCGATGAAATGGCCAACGAATGTGTGCTGCGGGCGATCGAACAGTTCGGCAGGCGTGCCAACCTGAACGATCTCGCCATCATGCATGACAGCAACCTGGTCGGCGAAGGTCAGCGCCTCGGTCTGGTCGTGCGTTACATAGATCATGGTCGTGCGCGTGCGGCGATGCGCCTCGCGGAGGCTCGATCGCAGCTGCCACTTCACCTGCGGATCGACTACCGTGAGAGGCTCATCGAACAGGATGGCGCTCACGTCCGACCGCACGAGTCCGCGACCCAGCGAAATCTTCTGCTTCTCATCGGCTGTCAGCCCGCGCGCGCGACGCTCCGCCAGGGGCGTCAGGCTCACGACGTCGAGCACTTCATCGACGCGACGGCGGATCTCGTCCGCCTTTATGCGGCGATTGCGGAGTGGAAAGGCCAGGTTCTCGCGCACCGTCATCGAATCGTAGACGACAGGAAACTGGAACACCTGCGCGATATTGCGCTTCTCGGTCGGGCGGGCAGTCACATCCTCACCGTCGAACAGAACGCGGCCCTCACTCGGCGTCACCAACCCCGACATGATGTTCAGCAACGAGGTCTTGCCGCAGCCCGACGGCCCCAGCAGCGCATAGGCGCCGCCATCGGCGAAAGATTGCGCGATGCGCTTCAACGCGTAGTCCGCTTCAGACTGCGGGTTGGGGCCATAGGCATGACGGATGCCCTCAAGGTCGATGCGTGCCATGCTCAGGCCGCCTTTCCGGAAGGAGAGATCGTCCGGCCGGCCGCATCGAAAGCGAGCACGTCCTTTGCCTCGACATGGACGGTCAGCGGAGCGCCGGAGGCAAAGGCGTGCACGCCGTGCGTGAGCATCACCCAGCGCTGGTCGGCCACCTGAAGATGCACGAAGGTTTCCGACCCGTTGGTCTCGGTGGCGATGACGGTGGCCGGGTAGGCCTCCGCTGGCGCAGCGCCCTTGTGCAGGCGGACGTGATGCGGGCGCACTGCAAGCATCGCCGCTCCGGGAATGCGCGTGGCGTCCGCCACGGCCGTCCTCGGAAACAGGTTGAGCGGTGGATCCGAATAAGTGGCGGCGGTGATGAGATCGGCCGGTGCGCGGTACACCTCGTGGCTTGGCCCGAACTGGGTAACCCGGCCCTCGCTCATCGTCGCTGTCATGCCGCCAAGCAAAAGCGCTTCGAGCGGCTCGGTGGTGGCGTAGACCACGACGGCGCCGGAATTTGCAAACAGCTTGGGAAGCTCGGCGCGAAGCTCCTCGCGCAGCTTGTAGTCGAGGTTCGCGAGCGGCTCATCGAGCAGCACGAGCCCGGCCTTCTTCACGATGGCGCGAGCAAGGGCAACACGCTGCTGCTGTCCGCCGGAGAGTTCGAGCGGTTTCCGCTCGAGATAAGGACTGAGGCGCAGGAGCTCCGCGACGCGCTGCACCTCCCTTTCGATATCGGCTGCGGCCGCGCGCTGCACCTTCAGGGGCGAGGCAATGTTCTGCCGGACGGTCCAGCCCGGGTAGTTGATGAATTGCTGGTAGACCATGGCAACGTTGCGCTTCGCAACTGCAGCATTCGTAACGTCAACACCATCGAACCAGACCTCGCCGGCCTGGGGGCGATCCAGCCCCGCCATGACGCGCATCAGACTTGTCTTGCCGGCGCGGGCCGGGCCGAGCAGCACATTCATCACGCCGCGTTCAACGCGCATGGAAATTCGTGCGAGGTGATCGACGCCGTTCTCGCGCCGCGACACCTCCTTCAGTTCGAGCATGCCCGCTGATCCGTGGGTGGAAACATCACTGCACTAAGTCCGCGAAACCTGCGCTTCGTCAAACGGCAAAAGACGGTGTGAGCGCGTTGCCGGTTCTGGGGAGCGGCCATGTGAAGGCATTTTGTCGGCTTGCGGCATTCGCGCAACGCGGCGCGGGGGGAATGCCTCCGACATCAGGCATGAACCGGGCGCGTGGCGCACGCGAGTCACGCGCCCAGAAAATCGATGCGCGAGCAGGTCGTTCGGTTGACGTGACGTCTCATTACAGTCAACAGTGGAGCCAAGAGTCGCCAACAGACTCAGCACGGGGAGGTTTTTCTATGAAGTTCACGCTCCGCGGCGCGTCCAGCGCTGCGCTTCTGTTTGGTCTGGCCGGCGCGTTCCC
>JBEAMJ010000101.1:0-6527 GCA_041166025.1 Pseudomonadota bacterium
GGCCCGAAGGCCTGCGCCGTCTCGCGGTTGACGCTGCCCGCGAAACGTTCGCCCGGCTCCGCCGCCTGCCTGAAACGCTCGGCAGGCTCGACCAGGCGCTCGCCCGGGCAGCCTCGCCCCCACCTGCTCCCATGGTGGTCAAGCAGACCACTGGGTGGGCCTGGCTCCTCACCGGCGCCGCGATCGCCGCTGTTTCGGCTGCAGGGTTGTGGTTCCTGCTGATTTATCGGCCGTAAGCCCGCCTACCAGAACGCAAACGGCGCGACCTGTGAAAAGTCGCGCCGTCGCATCCTGTCGGAGGATATCTACCCGTCGGGTAGCTCCTACTTCTTCTTGCGCACCACTTTCCTTGCGGGCTTCACAGCAGCGGCGGCCACTTTCATCTTGGGCGCCGGCTTCTTCGCTGCGGGTTTCCTGGCGGCGGACTTTTTCACCGAAGCCTTCACCACCGGCTTCTTCTTCGCGACCGGCTTCTTTGCAACAGGCTTCATGGGCATCGAGATCACGTTCGACACCGGCGCGACCGCAACCGGAGCCGGCATCGGCGCGGACGGCATCGGCGCAGGCATTGCGATCACCTTGGCGGCGGGTTTGGCGGCGGCGGGCTTGGCGGCGACCGCCTTCGCGGCGGACTTCTTCGTGGTGGTCTTCTTCGAGGTAGGCATTCTGCACTCCTGCTTCTGTGCTGGACCGGCTCTGCACTTCGCGTCGCCGTGTCGATCTGATGGGTGCAACCTGCATCGAGAAACTGAACGCGAAGTTTCCAAAATCCGGCGCGGGAGTCTCCGGCGAAAGTTTTTTGCAGAAAGTTTTGGCGCGCAAACCCGCCGGCATTCGTCCGTATCGAGATGATCCAAGGCGCGATCAGAACAACTCGCCCTGCGATTTGGGCTTCGGGCTCTTCGCTGACTTGGCTGGCGCCTGTTCCGCCATCGCCCAATTGCCCTCATCGTCAAACGTGCGAAGCAGCGCCTTCACATCCTTCATCGGTGCATCGATTTCGCCGAGCCAGACGCCCCAATCCTCCTGGCGCAGGATTGCCGGCATACGGTCGGTGATGCGGGCGATCAGCGGGTTCGGGGGCACGGTCACCATGACGAATGTCGGCTCGGACCCCGTATCCGCGACCCATTCCTCCCAGATAACGGCAATGGCGACCGGCTTGCGGTCCTTCGGACGGATAACCCATTGCCGGGTCTTGCCGGTGTCCAGCGCCTCACCCTCGTTGAACGTTTCGACCAGCACAATCCCGCGACGTTCCGCAAAGGCCTCGGCAAACGTCGGGCGCGTGTCGATTGTCTCGGCGCGGGCGTGCATGTGATCCGGCTTGAAAGACGGGTTCCCGGGCTTCGAGAACCCCCAGCGCATCGGCGCCAGTTCGCGCTGGCCATCCTCGCCCAGCCGCATCACCCATGCGATCCGCATCGGCGTCGAAACGGTGGCCGGCGCGCCTTCGGGTATGGCTGCGAGCGGTCGGGAGAAGGCCACAACCTCCTCCCAGGTCGCCATCTGGGTGAACTTGCCGCACACCGCCTGGCCTAGCGCTTGCGGTTGCCGAACATGCCGCGGAAGACGAACTTGGTGAGCTCGCGCGTCGCCGTGCGCATGAATGTGCTGCCGGCCGCCTCCACCGGCGTCTGGCGCGAAGATCTGCGTGTCGCAGGCGCCCGCGTCGTCGGCGGCCGTGACCCCGCCTGCGTCCGCGCGGCGGCGGCTGCCGCCTTGCGCGCCCGGGCAGCCTCTGCCTCGGCGGCTTCGGCGCGCTTGAGGGCGTCTTTTTCCTTCGCCGCCTGCGCTTCGCGCCCGGTGAGAATCTCGTAGGCGGACTCACGATCGACAGCGACGTCGTACTTCATCGCGACCGGGCTGAGCGCCTGGACCGCAGCCTTCTCCGCGTCCGTCGCAGGCCCGAGACGCGAGGCCGGCGGCCGGATCAGTGTCCGCTCCACCACGGTTGGCGCGCCTTTGGCGTCGAGCGAGGAGACCAGCGCCTCGCCGGTGCCGAGTTCGGTGATTGCGGTCTCGGTGTCCAGCGCCGGATTGGGACGGAAACTCTGCGCGGCCGCCTTCACGCCCTTGCGCTCGGTCGGGGTATAGGCCCGGAGCGCGTGCTGGATGCGCGTGCCCAGCTGGGCCAGCACATTCTCCGGAAGGTCGCGCGGGTTCTGCGTCACGAAATAGACGCCGACACCCTTGGACCGGATCAGGCGAACCACCTGCTCGATCTTGTCGACCAGCGCCTTGGGTGCGCCATCAAAGAGCAGATGCGCCTCGTCGAAGAAGAACACCAGCTTCGGCTTGTCCGGGTCGCCAACCTCCGGCAGCTGCTCGAACAGCTCCGCCAGCAGCCAGAGCAGGAAGGTGGAGTAGAGTCGCGGGCTGTTGATCAGGGTGGTGGCGTCCAGCACGTTCACATAGCCGCGGCCTTGCGCATCCACACGCATGAAATCCGACAGCTCAAGCGCCGGCTCGCCGAAGAATTGCGGGGCGCCCTCGCGCTCGAGCAAAAGCAGCTGGCGCTGCACCGCGCCGATCGAAGCCGGCGCGACATTGCCGTAGGTCTTCTGGATCTCCGGCGCGATGGTGGAGATATGCGCCAGGAGGCTGCGCAGATCCTTGAAATCGAGCAGAAGCAGATCGTTGTCGTCGGCATACTGGAAGGCGATGGTGATGACGCCTTCCTGCGTATCGTTGCACCCCAGGAGGCGCGCCAGCAGCTGGGGGCCCATCTCCGACACTGTCGCCCGGATGGGGTGACCGCGTTTGCCATAGATGTCCCAGAACACGCATGGTGCTGCGGCATAGGCGATCGGCGCCATGCCGATCTGGGCAATCCGCTCGTTGATCTTGTCCAGCCCCTTTCCCGCCGGCGTCGCCGCCATGCAGATGCCGGAGAGATCGCCCTTCACATCGGCGCAGAACACCGGCACGCCAGCTGCAGAAAACTGCTCGGCCATCACCTGCAGTGTCACCGTCTTGCCGGTTCCCGTGGCGCCGGCCACCAGACCGTGCCGGTTGGCCCGCGACAACAGGAGGTTCTGCGGGGTCTTGTAGTCAGGTCCGCCGCCGCCGAGAAAGATCGAGTCGGTCATCATTCTGTTCCGCTGTCGTGGAGGGCCAGACTAGAAGGCTGGCGCCGCCACGCCAAGCGCGCCACTTTGCTTTATCCACGACACGACCTAAGCCTTTGCCATGCAACATTCAGGTGGGGTCAGCAGGAGTACGTGGTTGACGGCGGGCGTCTGGGTCATCGCCACCGTCGCCATCGGCATGGTGCTCAATCAAGGCGCCCGCATCCTTGCGCCCTTTGCGATGGCGATCTTCGTCTGGCTGGTCATGGAAGGGTTCTCCCGCGCCATCCGGCGGCCCGTTCCCAACCTGCCCGGCTGGCTGGCCTATCTCTTCGCCGTGACGATCGTGGTGCTCAGCATCGTGATCTTCATCGGCGTGATCCGCGGGGCCGTCGAAGAGTTCGTCGCCAAGTCGAGCGAGTACGAGCGGCACATCAACGACATCATCAGGCAAGTCTATACCCAGCTCAACCTGTTCGCTCCGGCCGGCCCTGCTGCCGATCCCGGCGCTGCTGGGACGGTTGCGCCCGGACCCGGGGCGCCGTCCGCCCAGCCGCCAACTGTTGCGCAGCTCCTGTCCAGCAATGCAACCAGCATCGCGCAGATTGCGGGCAACGTCGCCTCGAGCCTGGTCGGCGACATGGTGCTCGTCTTTATCTATGTCGCCTTCCTGATCGTGTCGGCTAACGCGTTCTCCAACCAGCTTGACCAGATCTTCAGGCGTCCGACGGACCGTACGCGCGCCCATCTCATCGGCCAGGAAATCCGGCGTACGATGGAGCAGTATCTCTGGGTCCAGACAGCGCTCTCGATCATCGCGACGTCACTCACTTATGTGACGCTTGTGGTGGTCGGCCTCGACAATGCTCTGTTCTGGGCGTTCGTCATCTTCGTGCTCAACTTCATCCCGACCGTCGGCTCGATCATCGCCACGGTGCTGCCCACGCTTTTTGCCGTTGTGCAGCCGCTGTCAGCCTGGCCGGCCTGGATGCCGGACGATTCGCTGCTTTGTGCGGTGATCGTCTTCCTCGGCGTCAGCGTGTGGCAATTCCTGATCGGAAACTTCGTCGCCCCGCGCATGCAGGCCAACAGTCTCAATCTGTCGCCGCTGGTCGTTCTCCTGTCCCTGGCGGTGTGGGGGGCGCTGTGGGGACCGGCCGGCATGTTCCTGTCCGCGCCGCTCACGGTCATGGTCATGATCGTGCTGGCGCAGGTGCCAGGCGCGCGGTGGATTGCGGTTCTCCTCTCGGCCAACGGCAATCCGGGCGCATATGCGGTGCAGCACGAGGAAGACGCCGAACACCCTGCTTCGGGGTAGAAGTGCGTGCGTTCAGTGCGCCGCAATACGAAAGCCGCACGATCCTGCCCTTGCACGCCAATCCCGCGCGGGTTTAGCACTCGCACGTCCTGATTCCTGCGCCTTCCGATCCCCTGTGCGCCTTCTCGCTTTCCTTTTGGGAGAGTCACCTTGTCCAGCGACCTCGCCTTTTCTCGTGACGATTTTGTCTCCGCTGTCCGCGCCCAGGCGTCGAAAGGGATGGATTTGTCTGATCCCGCCCTGCTCGCCTTCCTTGACCAGTATCGCGCGGACGCCTTTGTCGAGGACTTTCTCGCGCTGACCACAGAGGACGCGGCGGGCCTGGCCCTTGGCTTGTGGGATTTCAACCGCCAGAACGAAGCCAGCAGTGTGCGCGCCATTCGCGTTCGCCGCGCCGCCGGCCCGGGGGGGCGCCCGTTGCGCCTTGACCTGGTGGAGATCGTTGGGCCGGACCTCGCCTTTCTCGTCGACAGTGCAATCGTCGCCTGTCAGGAGGCGAAGGTCGAGATCCGCGCCGTGCTCCATCCTGTTGTCGCTGGACCGAAAGGCAAGCGCTCGACGATCCAGATCCACCTGCCGCCGCTCGATGATCACCTTCGCGTCGAACTGCACAAGCGTCTCGATGAGACGTTTGCCGACGTGGCCGTGGTCAATGCCGATTTCCAGGCGATGCGCGACAAGATGGAAGCTGTCTCGGCCGAACTGGCGGAGGTGAAGGCGACAGGCGGGCGCACCTCCGCCGAGATCGACGAGGCGCGCGCCTTTCTCGCCTGGCTCGCCGACGACAACTTCACTTATCTCGGCGCGCGCGACTACACGTTCGCGATGGATGATGAGGGCCGGCTGGCCAATGAGGAGCCGGTGGTCGACGCCGCCTCGGGCCTTGGCATCCTCCGCGACTTTGCGCGCAACGTGCTCTCGCGCGGCGCTGAACCCACCGTCCTTACGCCGACCATTCGCGGCTTCATCAATGAGCCTTCGCCGATCATCGTCGCCAAGGCGAGCTTCGTCAGCCGCGTCCATCGCCGCAGCCATGCCGACTATATCGGCGTCAAGCGCTATGATACGCGCGGCGATGTGATCGGCGAAACCCGATTTGTCGGCCTGTTCACCTCGGAAGCCTATGTCCGCGCCGCCGACGAAGTGCCGCTGATCCGCCGCAAGATTGCGAATGTGAAAGCGGCTGCGCCGCAAGGCTCGCGCTTTACGCAGAAGCAGCTGGATTCGGTCCTGAAATCCTACCCGCGCGACGAACTCTTCCAGATTTCCGAAGCTGATCTCGAGCGCATATCATCTGGCGTCTTGCGGCTCCTGCTGCGACCGCGCACCCGGCTGTTCATCCGGCGCGACCGGTTTGACCGATATGTTTCCGCGCTGCTCTACACGCCGCGCGACAGCTACACTTCGGAATTGCGCACGCGCGCACACCGTCTGCTGGCGGATGCCTATGGCGGACGCACCACCGCCTTCTACCCGTCCTTCGGCGAAGGCCCGCTGGCGCGTGTCCACCTGATCATCGGCGTCGACCGCGGCCATCCCGAACCCGACGAGGACGCGCTCGACCTGCAGATGCGCCAGCTCTTCGAGACCTGGGAAGACGCTCTCGGCCGTGTCGGCCGCTCAACGGGGGGCGACCAGGCGCTTGCGGCGCACGCGCATTTCACCGCGGCCTACAAGGAGGCCTTCCAGCCGGAGGAAGGTCTTGCCGACCTTCTTGCAATCAGCGCCCTGCCGCCGGGCAAGGCGCTCCGCGCCCGCGTCTGGGGGCCGGATTTCGAAGCCCATGTCAGCCGCGTGAAGATCTATCACCGCGACAGCCCGCTCGATCTGGCCGAGATCGTACCGGTGCTCGAGCGGATGGGACTGCGCGTGCAGGCGGAGGTCGGCTATCCGATCCGCATATCACAGCACGAGGACACTGCCGGCGGCACGGTCTATGTGCACGACCTCGCCATTGACCGCCCGGCCGGGCAAAAGCGTCTGGATGCGCGCTTCGAGAAAGCCTTCGAGGCGATCTGGGCGCGCGACACGGAGAACGACCGCTTCAACAGCCTGGTGGTGGCGCTCGGCGTCGACTGGCGTGCCGCCGCCCTGCTCCGCACGCTCTGCCGCTATCGCAGCCAGTCTGGGCTGGATCC
>JBEAMJ010000102.1:0-3928 GCA_041166025.1 Pseudomonadota bacterium
ATTGGTTAAGGAAGTGTGTTTCACGTGAAACGTTGGGCAATGCGTCGCCATCAGCATCCGATGGATGCCGTAGCGGCGGGGACTTATCGCCACGCATAAGGCGCAGCAGGCCCGTGACAATGTCCGAAAAGGGAATACCCAGCCCCATCAAGGACAGCCCGCTCAACATGTATGACCGCTTCGCTAAATTGCGTCAACCTGTAGGCGATTATGCGGCCTCGGCTTTGATGACGTCATCCACCGAAAGCCTGACCTCTTGATCTTTCCCAAGCATACGGACGAAGAATACCACTTCGCCGTCCTCGATGTTCTCGACCTTCACCTGATGGTCGCGGAAAGGGCCGGTGTTGACAATAACCGTGTCGCCAAGCCGAAACTCTCGCCCCGTGCGGTGATAGCGGAGGTACCCGGGCAAAGGCCCCTCTTCCAGATCGAGAAAGCGCCTGATCTGCGGGCCGGGAAGCTCGACAGGCATGCCGTGAAGGCCGACAAACGACTGAAAGATGTGGAGCGGGCGAACGAAACACCGCGGATCGCGTCCGGCAGGCGTGGCGATCCAGACATAACCAGGGGCTGCGTTATAGGTGAGATAACGCCGTTCCTTGTCCCATTTGGTCCGCCGACGCAGGCGGCGCTCGGTCTTCAGAACCGCGACGATACCATCGCGACGCAAGACCTTTGCGGCCATGTCGGCGTTTTTGGCCATGGTGCGGATGGCCCACCAGCTTAGCTCGCTCACGGCATGACCTCCATAAATCGCTTCAGCGCGGCGCGCAGATCGGCGGGGGTAGCCTCGCCGTCGCAGAGCTTTTGCGCCTCTGCGGCAATCGCCAGAAGCGGGGGAAACGCCACGGCTGCTGCGGCTGTGAAGCGATATTGCAACTGCCACCGGGTCAGGCCGCTATCTGAGCCAAACAGGTATGGCATTTCAAACGGCGTAGTCCGGCCCCAGGCGCTGCCGTGTACGGCGCGCATTCGGTCGATTGCGTCTGCAGGCGTCACGGCTCGTTACCCCGCTGCCATGCGTTAATGATTGCCGCCACCACGCAGACCGACAGCGTAAACGCGCTGATGAAAAAGCCCTGTTCAATCCAGTTCATGACTTGTGTTGCCCCCACCAGATGACGCCGCCGGCAACGCCGACCACCACGATTGCGAGAATAAGCCAGCCCTCCCAGCTCATCAGACGCCCTCCGGTTCGCGGCGGAACACGGCGAAAGGGTTGAACTTCGTCCGCTCTGCGATCTTCTCCGGGCTGTAGTAGTCCAGCGCCTTCGCCTGTGCTTCTGCGTCCGGGTTCGTTACGGGAGCGTGGTCCTCGTTCCATTCGGGCTGGGGATGCTCAATCCCGTCGTCGTCCGGCTCCACGCTTTCCGGCGCCGGAGGAACAGAGTTGGCGTAGTCGATCGCCATCTGTCTCGCGTCGTCCAGCGTCTCAGCCGTCCACGCGCCGCGCGCAGGCGTCCATGCGGGATGGCCGAGGTTGACAAACGAGCCTACGGTGAAGCTCATCTGCTCGCCGTTGTTGACGGCGTGCCATGTCTGATTGAGCGCTGAGAAGCCAACGGCTCCATCCCACGCGATATCATTGATCGTCGCCAATGGCGCGTCGGCTGGAGTGCGCTCCGGCTCTGGCTCACGCACGGGCTCGCCATGCAAGCCGCTCTCAGGCTCAATGGCGGGGTCGCCTGTGAGGATGGAGATGTGCTCGACGGGTTCAGCGTCGGGAGTGGGCGCGGGTTTGATTATGCGGTAGGCGATGAGATCGTCTTGATGGCCGTTCTGAGTCCAGCGCCAAGGGTTGCCTTCCTCGTCGTGCGTGGCAATGTACGTTTCGCCGCTGCGCTCTAGCCATTCATAAGTATCGCCAATCGGAACAGGGCAGTCTCCGTCTTGATTCCATTCCGTCCAACCCTCCGGTATCTTCACTCCCTCCCCGGTCTGCGTCTCGGGCTCAGGGATGGGCTCTAGCGCGGCGATGGCGATGTCATAGTCGGCCACCATTTGCGCCCAGTCTTCGATTGAAGCTTCCAGCGGCGCGATCCGTTGGTTCAACTCCTCAATGGTCTCCATTGCCTCGGCGCGGTCATGTTTCAGTTTTTGCAGCAGGCTCATGTTCGGTCCCTCTGATTGCTGTACGCTACGCGGTTTTCTGCCAACGGTTGTGCTTGCGCTTGGCAACCTCACCGGCAATGGCCGCACGGGAGATGGCGGGAGCCTCAACCGGGGCAGGCTTCTGTGCGCCCTCGACCAGATAGGACGAGCAACGCTCGTTTCCGGCATGGCGGGGAAGGCGATAGTGCGGGCTGGCCTCCGCTTGGCACATCGGCCGGACGCCTTTGAGGTAAGCGCATTTCTCGCAGGTCTGGCGCTGGGCGACGAGCTGTGCGGCTTGTGCGGCGGCGGCTTTCACGTCTCCAAAATCCTTGCGGCTGGTCATGCCAGGTACTCCTTCAGGAATACCTCGACCTCGCCAACGGAACGGCAGACGCGGAAAGGATGCTTGGCCTCTGAGCACCATTGCATGAAATCCTTCTGGGCCAGCGTGAGCGTGCCGCCGAAGGCTTTCAGTTCGATCCAGATCGGGGGTGCGTTCGGGCGCAGGATGCAGACATCGGGAACGCCGGGCTTGACGCCCTGCTCCTTGAGACGCGCCGCGGTGGCTTTCTTGCGCCATCCTCCGTTTGGGGGATGATGCCAGCGCCATGCTTTCGGCAGCTTCAGGTCAAGATACGCCGCGACTTCGCGCTGGATTTCGTCCTCGGTCTTGTACTGCGCAAGCTCGACGGCCTTGATCCGCTCCTGCGGCTTGCGGCGCAGGGCGGCGGGGCGGTCGTCTTGCTTCAGGGCTAGGGCGGCGTTGTGCTTGCTCACGATGCCGCCTCCAGCTCACCGCCGAGTGCGCGCCATGAAGCTAGGTCGATCGATCCAATCACCACGTCAGGCTTGGCGATGCGCAGCGGCGAAGGCGGCGACCAGTCCGAGGATGAAGCTTGCACCGCAATCATCCGCCCGACGCGCTGCGACACCAGCTCAGCGATCAACGCGCGACACGCGGCAAGGCGCTCGACCAGCGCGGCATCGGTTTCCATCCGCTTGGTGATCGTGCGGACGGCGTGGATCGCCGTGCTGTGATCGCGGTCCCCGAAATGGCGTCCGATCTGAGGATAGGTGACGCCCGACAGTTCACGCGCCAGGTACATGGCTTCCTGACGCGGATGAGCCCAGCGCTTTTCGCGTGAGGCATCGACAAGCATCTCGCGCGGGATGTTGTGGATCTTCGCCACCGCCGCTTTCACTTCGGCCATCAGCGGCTTGTGTGATGGAATCGCCTGCCCGTCGTACATTTATGTCCCCTGTTCCAGTTTTTGAATTTCAAGCGCCATCGCGTCCCGCTTGCGCAGGCTGCTGTCAGCGAGTTCGGGATACTTGGCCGCGACACGCTCAGCGGCTGCGAGTTCGTCGCGAAGCTGCTTCAGCCGCTCGGCAACAGGATCCACAGCAGCGGGCGGCGGATTGTTTGCTCCCATCAGACCGGCGATGTGGTCCCGGATCATCAGGCGATGATCGGTGTGCTCGTCCAGACGCTCGACCAGTTCGCCCCAGGTCGGCCACCACTTGCCCGCCCAGCCGGCGAGAACATGCCGCACCACGTCAGCGGGATACTCGCGAAGGTGCGCGGCGTAGGTGGACACCATCAGCTCCACCCTGCCCGCGCTATCGGTGCGCTGGACGGTCTTCACGCTGATAATGGCCAGCCATTCCTCGATTGCCTCGATGCTGGCCGGGGCAAGGCTGGCGTTGATGACTTTCAGCGCCGCCGGCAGGTCAGCCGACGAGGCGATATTGACCGTCAATGACGTCGGCCTCTGCCGGAACGTCGTGTCTCCGTCCGGCGTCGTCGGGAACACCGTTTCCGTTTTCACGA
>JBEAMJ010000103.1:0-3263 GCA_041166025.1 Pseudomonadota bacterium
GAAGTGCGCGAGTTCTACAACCTCGAACGCATCTGGGCAGGCGACACGCCAATGACGGCGCGCGCCGCGCACTGAGCTGAACCCGCTTGCGCATCCGCATCCTCTGCATCGGGCGCATGAAGGACGGGCCGGAGCGTGCGCTGGTCGACGATTATCTTGCCCGGGCGCAGAAGGCCGGGAAGGCGCTGGGCTATCGCGCCGTCGAGGAAGCAGAACTTAATTCCAGCACGAAGGAGGATGAGGGCAAACGCCTGCTGACACGGCATGGCGCTGGCGTGCTGGTGCGCCTGGATGAGCGAGGCGAAAGCTGGACGTCGCTCGAGCTGTCGAAGCAGCTGGCGAAGTGGCGCGACGCAGGCGAGGACGCGGTGAGCTTCGTGATCGGCGGAGCGGACGGGACGTCTGCGGACGTCGCGAAGGCGGCGCGGCACTCTATGAGCTTTGGCGTTCAGACATGGCCGCACAGGCTGGTGCGGGTGATGATCGCCGAACAGGTCTACCGGGCCCTTTCGATCGAGGCCGGATCACCTTACCACCGCGAATGATGCGCTGGCTTGCGATCATCCTTGTGCTGCTGGCAGCCCCTGCGCTGGGGCAATCGCGGCGCACGTTCACGCAGGAAGACCTGCGGAAGGCCGAGGCCGCGCGCGATGCGGCGCTGTCGCGGCTGAAAGCGCTGGAGCAAGCCTCGAATGCAGCCGCGCGGGCCGCTTCCGACATAGACGCCGATCTTGTCGCGGCCGCCGCCGAGGCAGTGGGCGGAGAAGAGGCGGCGTATGCAGCAGAGGAGCAGCTGATGATCCTTGCCGACGAGTCGCGCGCAGCTCAGCAGGCGCTCGTCTCGGACCAGGCGGCGATGGAGGATCTGCTCGCGGCGCTTATGATGATGCGGACGCCGCCGGCGCTGGCGGCCAATCCCGACGATGTCTCGGGCGCGATCCGCGCAGCGATCCTGATGTCGGAAGCAGCGCCCGCACTGGCCAACCGGGCGGGCGACCTGCGCGCGCAGATCGCCACGATCGACGCCCTCGCCGCGGCGACACGCGAGCAGCAGGCAAACCTCCTGGTTGCGACCAGCGCGGCAGGGGCACGGCGCGAAGAGATCGCGGCTCTGGCGGCGGAGAAGCGGCGCGCATCGGCCACCCTCGACGCTGAGATGGCGGCGGCACGGGCCAACGCGCGAAAGCTGGCGGATGAGGCGGCGAGCCTGCGCGAGCTGCTTGATGGGCTGGCGAAATCGGCGCCGCCCGCTCCCTCGATGAAGCCAGGACGGCAGCCTGCCGCAAGCAAGCCGGCGGTGCGGGCGGCCTCCCCCACCCCGTCGAGACCGGCTGCGAGCGCGACTACGGCCGCGCCGCTTTTCCCGGTGGTAGGCACCCCGCTACGGCGGTTCGGGCGCGTGATCGAGGGTCAGAAGCAGGAAGGTTTGACAATGGCCGCCCGCGCAGGGGCGACGGTGGTCGCCCCCCTGGACGCGCGCGTTCAATATTCCGGCCCATTCCGGACCTATGGGCAGATGGCCATCCTCGACGTTGGAAACGACGTGCTCGTCGTCGTTTCGGGCATGGAAGCCCTGTTTCCGGAGGCCGGACAGTGGGTGCTGGCTGGAGAACCCATCGGCCGCATGGCCGACCAGAAGTCGCCCTCTCCGCAACTTTATCTGGAGGTAAGGAGAAAGGGCCAGCCTGTGGACCCGGAAACATGGCTGGGCCAACGCAGATGACCGAAACGCACATTAATGCTGAAACTGGCGCTCGCGGCATCGGAGCATGTTGAACTTCGGGAATATGGCGTCAAAGTAACTTTGGGACATCGGGTCCCCGAGTTTGGGGTCGATGACAGAGGAGCAGCGCAGCATGCGCAAATGGTGGTTGGCCCCGGTAGTCGGCGCGGGCCTTGTCGCCGCAACCGTCGGCGTTTCGGCCTTTGCCGTAACGACGAACCAGTCCGCAAAGAAGGCGGAGGTGTTCCAGCATCTCGACCTGTTTGCCGACATCCTGGCCAAGGCCCAGGCCAACTACGTGACCGAGTTCGAGACCAGCGATGCGATCGAGGCAGCGATCAATGGCATGCTCGCGTCTCTCGATCCCCATTCCAGCTATCTCGACCCCGACGACTTCAAGGACATGCAGACCCAGACTTCGGGCGAGTATGGCGGCCTTGGCATTGAGGTGACCGCGCAGGACGGTTTCGTGAAGGTGGTGGCGCCGATGGACGGCACGCCTGCCTCGCGCGCGGGCATCAAGTCAGGTGACTTCCTGACGGCCATCGACGGCAAGTCGATTGTCGGCCTGCCGCTCAACGACGCGGTCAAGCAGATGCGTGGTTCGGTCGGCTCTTCGCTGGTGGTCACGGTGGTGCGCGAGAATGTTGAACCGTTCGACGTGTCGCTGACGCGCGAAGTCATCCGGCCGGAAGTCGTGAAGACGAAGGCGTTAGGAGATGTCGGCTACCTTCGGATCACGACCTTCAACGAGCAGACCGTGAAGGCGCTCGACCGCGGCCTGGAGCAAGTGCGCAAGGATGTGCGCGGAGGGCTCAAAGGCCTCGTGCTCGACCTGCGCGACAATCCGGGCGGACTGCTGGAAGCCTCGATTGAGGTCACCTCGCGCTTCGTCAATGGCGGTGAAGTCGTCTCCACGCGTGGCCGACGCGAAAGCGACCAGCGGCGTTACAACGCCGTGCGCGCGGCGCGCTTCCCCGACGTGCCCGTCGTGGTGCTGGTGAATGGCGGATCAGCCTCGGCGGCAGAGATCGTCGCGGGCGCCCTGCAGGACCGCAAGCGCGCCGTGGTTATGGGCACCACGACATTCGGCAAGGGCTCGGTGCAGACCGTGCTGCCGCTCGGACCGGGAAAGGGCGCCATGCGGCTCACGACCTCGCGCTACTACACGCCGGCCGGGCGTTCGATCCAGGGCGCCGGTATCGAGCCGGACCTCGAAGTGGCGCCCGTGCGCCTGTCGGAGAAGGACATCGCCGACCTCAAGACCCGCGCAGCGCGGTTCAGCGAAGCGGCCCTGCCCCATGCGCTGGAGAACGAGCAGGGCGCCGAGCGCAGGCCGCCGCACGTTCCGGCCGACATGCCGCCGGAAGGCTATACCGGCGAGGACTATCAGCTTGACCAGGCGGTCGCGCTGATCCGGGCGGGCAAGGCCATCCCGGGTGCGGCCTCGGCTATGGCTGCGGCGCCCGCTGCTCCGGCCGCGCGGACGCCGTAAGCGGCTCGGCAACAGACGCGAAGGCCCGGCGGTAACGCCGGGCCT
>JBEAMJ010000104.1:0-7407 GCA_041166025.1 Pseudomonadota bacterium
GCGATGTCCTGGACGGTTTCTTCCCGCTTGAAGGCGGTAACGACGACCACGTCGCGGTCGCGCTCCTGATCAGCAGCGGGTTGCGGAGAGGATTGCGGCCCCCCTTCCGTGTTCTGCGCCATGGCTGGCATAGCCAGTCCCAGCGCAAGCAAGCTCACGAGCGAAATACGATTAATCTGCGCCATGCGACGCGTCCTCCCTGGCAGCGATCCTCCCGAGGCGTCCCTTGTCTCTGTGTGACGCCTGCGCTCCCCGAAACTCTCATTCGGCCCGCGCAAAAATCATCCTCGGATTTTGACAATCCCCACGTCAACGGCGCCCTAAGGGAATGGAGTCGTAGCGTCAGTTGGCACGCACGTGGGGAAGCTGTGCGGCGCAACAAATCATCCGCGACCGGAGCATACCTTCGCATGACCATCACGGCGGCGTTATTTTCCGTGATCAACGCTGGGGAAAGCTGAGAAGGAACTGAAAAACAATTGGTTTTGCTAGATACTGTCTAGTCGATTGTTGCTGCATTGCAGCGAAGTGTCGGCTTGCATCACCAGCGAAATATTTTCAGTTCCGCGTGGGTCAACGTCATCTGACGCGCTGCGGCATGGCGGAATCGGCGACGATGGCGGGGGCGTCAGATCGCCTCGACGGTGATGCTGTCGAAGTTTCCTTGCCAGAGTTTTCTTGCCCGCGAGAGCGTTTCCGATGCGTCCTGCGCACGACCTTGCCCTTCGAGCGCATGGCCCAGAACCCAAAGGGCGAGCGGATCGTGCTTCCACGCCTTGAGCGAGGCGCGCGCCTCCGATTCGGCCTTCGAGAAATCGCCGATGCGCAGGTAGGCGGCTGCGACGGACCGGCGGATAGGATACCACCAGGCCGGGGGGTCCATGTAGCCGCTCATCTTCGCCTCCTGGATGTCAGCGCCGGCGCGGAAGCGTTCAAGGGCGCGGGCGATGTTGCCTTCGGCCATGGCGAGCCGGCCCTCGAGGACGGCGACGGCGACCTGCTGCTCTTCCTCGCCGGCGGTTTCCCTGCGCAGAAGATCGAGTTCGCGGCGGGCACCGGCCGCATCCCCTTTTTGCAGGAGCGCTTCGCCGCGAGCATAGGCGCGATAAGCGCGGAATTCCGGATCGTCACGTGTCACCGGCGGGACAGCGAGCATCCGATCCGGCGCATAGCGCGCGAGCGCGACCCAGGTGCGGGGCGTTGGATCCCAGCGCTGTTCGGGGCCGGTGGGCGGGTAAGCTTTCGTCGCGTGCTCGGCGTAGCGCAGGGCGAGCTCGCCATCGCCGGACATCATCGCGCCGGCGAGACCGAACGAGAGATTGTGCGCATAGTACATCGGCAGGATGAACTTGCCGTCCATCGGCGGGCGCGGGTCCCCGCCGAGATCTATCCATTTCGTGTCGGCCTCGATGGCCTGCGCGTTGACGATGGCGGCATCCTGGTAACGGCCGGCGTGGAAGAAGGTATGCGCCGGCATATGAACGAGATGGCTGGCGAGCGGTGCGAGCCTGCCGAGTTTTTCCGCATACGGAATGGCATCTTCGGCGCGGTCGTCGAACTCCGCGCCGTGGATGAAATAGTGAATGGCGCCGGTGTCGTCGGGGTGTGTCTTGAGCACGGCCTCGATGAGGGTCAGCGCCTGTTTGAGTGTGGATTCATCGCCGCCGCGCACAGGCATCATCAGACTGTGGGCTGCGAGCACGGCGAGTTCGGGCTCGGCTGGATAGTCGGCGGCGATCTTCGCCAATGCCTGACCGAAAGCTGGTTCGGTCTTGCCCTCCCCGGCGCGCGCGCCGCCGAGGATGTTCTTCGGGCCATCGACGGCAGCCTCCGGAGCATAGCGCGCGAGCATCGCATCGGCCAGGCGGAGGGCGAGCGCATCGCCAGGTTTCACAAGCGACTTCGCGCGTTCGGCAGCGGCGAGCGCGGCTTTTCGTTCCTCCTCGTTGATGCCGTAGTTGAGCGTAGGGCCAAGCGCCCAGGCTTCGCCCCAGGAACAGATCGAACAGGCAGGATCGGCCTCGACCGCCTTCTTCATCGCGGCCTTGGCGTCCTGATGGTAGAAGGCGTGGCTGAGGGCGAGCCCGTAGTCGAACCAGTCCTGCGCGGCCTTGACTGCGGTGTCGACTTTGAAGCCGCCCGTGCCCATGCCGCCCGCGAGCTTGATGTCGGGGGCGAATTGGTCGGCGCCCAGCGCCTCGGCCGAGCAGAGGGCGTTGAGCGCCAGAAGTGTTTCAGCAGCGGTTTGCGAAGGGGGAGCGAGCGTGACGACTGGCGGCACAACGGCCGGGCCGGTCGCGCAGGCGGGTATGGCGATCAGGGCAAGAAGCGCGGGTCGCTTGCGCATGAGGGTCTCCGTGGTGCGCAGAGCCTAAACTGGGTTGGCGGGGCGGGGAATGGGCATGCGGCGGCGCTCTGAGAAGCTAGTGCGCCGGTGGCAGTCGGCAATCAGCGGCCCGGGGGGACTGGGCGGACCGCGCGCGTTGGTGAACCGGCCCAGCGTCCTTCGCTAGGTCTTCTGCCTCATCAGGATCAGTGCTGCGCGAGAGCCGCAGTTATCGATTGTGGCGGCGGTTGGCGCGTCGTGCAGATGCGCCGCGCGCGCAGCGGTGTTGAGGTTCTGCATGGCGCTGCGGTAGGCCGTTAAGGGCGGAACGAAATCGTCCGAGGCGGCAGCCGGCCGGATTGATCCTCCTCCCGCGGATGGCCTTATGGCCGTTAGCGATCACCACGATCATCAACCGCCAGAAGGTCAGTATAGTGCCCAGCATGACCGGGAGGCCGCGCAGGAACCAAAATTGGAACGTCCAGTCCCTCATGGGCGCGCCTACACGACCGCGCTTTACCACGCCGATCCCATCCCTCTGTCTCCCCCGATTTTTCGCGCTATGGCGTTGAAGCTGCGGGAGAGGATTTCTCTCCATCCCCCAATCTCATACCATGCCTTTCCCATCGTTTTGGCGCTCGTTTGCTGACAGCCCCGATGGTCCTTGTGCTCGCCTTGTTGAGTTTCAAACACGACGGACACGAAGATGGCGAAGTGGCGGGGGCCTGCCTGCGCGCAATGTGGTTTGGCAGGGCAGGCAGGCGCCAGAGGATCCCGCGCTAGCAGTGTTCGTATTCGCGGATTGTGAAGCTGGCTTCGTTGTCGGCGTCGGCTCCGACGTGGGTGGCGGAGGTTTCGCGCCAGCGGGCGCGGTCGAATGGGGGGAAGAAAACATCGGCGTCGGCTTCGGCGTTGACTTCGGTGAGCGTCATGTGGGTCGCCACCTCAAGGCCTGCGTCATAGATGTCTGCACCACCGATGATCGAGACCTCGGTCCAACCGGCGTGCGCGGCCATCGCGCGGGCGGCGGCGAGTGCCGGCGGCAGGCTGGAGAAGACGTGTGCGCCTGGCGCCATGAAGTCCAGATTGCGCGTGGCGACGATGTTTGGCCGGCCGGGGATGGGGCGCTTGGGCAGACTCTCCCAGGTCTTCCGCCCCATGACCAACGGGGTCTTCGCTGTGACCCGCCGAAAATTTGCCATGTCGGCCTTGAGCCTGAACAGGAGCCGGTTGTCGCGGCCGAGCTCCCCTCGCCGGCCGATCGCGGCGACAATGCGAACGCCGATTGTGTTGGCCGTGATGGGAAAGATGGACGTTGGCACGGGGATCTCTGTAATGACTGCCATGACGATGTGCAGTGACCGCCTTTGGCGACACGCGCAAGTGGCGGGAGCGGGTCACGCATGGATGTTGTCTGGCACGAGATCGTCTCGATCATCGCTTCGCGCGATCCGGCGCACCTGCCCTATGTCCTTGCGGGGATCGTGGCGACAGGGGTGTTGATTTGGCGGCTTAAGGGGCGCGCCTGGGCCTATCTCTATGTGGCGCTGATTCCCTTCCTTAATTGGAGCTTCGGCAAGATCAGCGGCGTCGACGTGAGCAACGAGCTGGGCTGGCTGTTCGGCACGGCGCACAAGATCCTGGTAAATCCTTTGACCATCGTGACGGGACTTGTGTTCGTGATCCGCGACTTCGTGCAACGCGAGATGGGGCATCGCGTACTGATCCTGATGGCACTCGCGATCGCATGGTCGTTCTACTATTCCTGGCCGGTGATCGCGCTGGCCTCGGGCATCGCCTTCGCGATCTCGGAAACGGTGGACTGGCTGCTTTTCACCTTCACCAAGTATCGCCTGTCGACGCGCATCCTGCTGTCGAGCGCGATCGCAGCGCCGATCGACACGACGGTGTTTCTCTATGGCGCGGACCTTGCGCAGGTGATGGCGGGCGTTGGGCAGCCGGGCGACATGCTCAATCTCGCCAACTGGATCCTGTTCATACTCGGCAAGATGGTCGGCGCTGTTGTTGTCTCCTGGATGGTCCGTCGGCGCGAGTTGCGCGGCGAGGTTGATCCGGCGGCGGCTTAGGACCTCGGCGTGTTTCGTAGCGCAGCGATAACTGAGATGCCGCCGAGAACGAACAATGCGCTGGAAACATCCAGCCGCGCCCACGCTTCGCCGATCGAGATCCTGCCTGCGAGAACCTGGCCTGTCTCATAGCCGGCCCTGGCGATCATGATGAGGGCATAGACGGCATAGATGCCGGCCAGAGCCGAAAACATTGCTACTTGCGGGCGTGATCGGGGCACCGTCAATTCTCCAGAACGCGACTGACCCTGTGCATGATATAGGGAAAATCCGACGAGATCTGAAGGAAAAAACAAAAAAGGCGGTCCGACAGGACCGCCCTTTCGCGACTCTTGCGAGTCTTGTTGCCGTCAGTCCGTCGCGCCGCTTAGTGCGGAGCGGCGGGGGCAGCCGGAGCAGCAGCACCGTCAGCCGGAGCGGCCGGGGCGGCAGCCGGGTCAGCGGCCGGAGCGGCAGCAGCCGGGTCAGCCGGGGTCGCCATCGGGTCAGCGGCCGGAGCCGGAGCCGGCTCGGCAGCAGCCGGGGCGGCGGCAGGCGTTTCAGCGGCCGGGGCTTCAGCGGCAGGGCTGCAGGCGGCGAGGAAAGCAGCGGCCGAAGCCGCAGCAACGATCAGTTTGAACGACATTGGATAGATCCCTCCGACGGATCACACCCGCCTCGGGGATGAAAGTCCGGGCGGCGAGCGTGTTTGTGCCGGGCCGCGAAAAAGCACAAGATGTTGATAGATTAGGTTTCAGTCAGTTTCAGGGCGGTCCGTTAACGCCGCGCCCGGGTCGAGATGAGGCGATCAATGCCGCAGACGCGGCCGACCAGAGTCAGGGCTTTGCCGCACCGCAGAAAGACCTTGAATCTATTGGGAAGTCGCGCGAATCCGCCCCTAGGAATGCCAAATACCCGCAACGGGGATCAGACAGCGACGGGCGCCTTTATGTGCGGATCCGGGGCGTAATTGGTTAACGTGAAATCTTCGTAATCCCATCCGAACAGGTCGGATTTCGCGGGGTTGAGCGCGAGTTGGGGCAGCGCCTTGGGCTGGCGCTGGAGCTGCAACCGGGCCTGCTCGAAATGATTCGCATACAGATGAACGTCGCCGAAGCTGTGCACGAATTCGCCGGGCTCGAGCTTGGTGGCCTTCGCCATCAGGATCGTCAGTAGCGCGTAGGAGGCGATGTTGAACGGTACGCCCAGAAAGACGTCGGCCGAGCGCTGGTAGAGCTGGCAACTCAGCTTGCCGTTCGCGACGAAGAACTGGAACAGACAGTGGCAGGGCGGCAGCGCCATGCGATCCACATCGGCGGGATTCCAGGCCGAGACGACAAGCCGGCGCGAATTGGGATTCTGGATGATCTCGTTCTTCACCCAGGCGATCTGGTCGATCACACGGCCATCGGGCGAGGCCCAGGAGCGCCACTGCTTGCCGTAGACCGGACCGAGATCGCCATTGGCGTCGGCCCACTCATCCCAGATCGTGACGCCGCGCTCCTGCAGCCATTTCACATTGGTCTCGCCGCGCAGGAACCAGAGCAACTCCACAATGATGGAACGGACGTGAAGCCGCTTCGTTGTGACCAGCGGGAAGCCTTCCGAAAGATCGAAGCGCATCTGGCGGCCGAAGACCCCGCGCGTACCTGTGCCCGTGCGATCGCCGCGGTCGACGCCATGCTCGAGGATGTCAGCCAAGAGGTCGTGGTACTGGCGCATGAATCGGGTCCGGTGGCGGTCAGATGGAGTTAGGAGCGCCGGCACGCGGTTGACAAGGCGCGGGGCGAGCGAGGGGCTGTGGAGAACCCCTACTCCGCCGCAGAGCGGAGGGTGGTGGCGGCGAGGCGGTGATCGAGCCAGGTGCGGACGAAGGCGTTTGTTCTTGATGCGGCGCGCGTCGGCAGGCGGTTGAAGGCGTGAGGGCTATCGGGAACCAGGATGAGGCGGGCGTTGCCGCTCTCGCCCTGCCAGCGCTGGGCCATCAGGCGGCTGTCGTCGATCAGCGGATCGCGCTCGCCGACGAGGAAGAGCGCCGGCGGCATTCCCGACAGGTCAGCATAGAGCGGCGAGACGTCAGGCTTGCGCCGGCCAGCCTCGTCGCGCTCCGGCAGGAGGCGGGCGATGCCGGGGACCATGGCAGGACCATCGAGTACGAGCGTCTCCGGCCCAGCTGCGCGGACGCTTGGCGTCGCGGAGAGATCGTAGGGACCATAGAACAGCACGGCGCCGCGCAGGCGGGCGAAATCGCGACGCATGTCGCGCAGGCGCAGGAGCGCGCAGGCGGCCAGGTGCGCGCCAGCGGACTCGCCGCCGATGAAAAGATCGGGCACGCCGAACTCCGCCTCAGCATGATCGAACACCCAGTCGGCCGCGGCATGACCCTGGGCGATCAAGTCCTCGAAGCCGATGTCCGGCAGCGTCGTGTAGTCGACGCTGACGACGGTGATGCCAGCGCGGGCGATGGCGGCGTTGACGAGATCGTCCATCGCCGCGGTGCCGATCGACCAGCCCCCGCCATGATAGTCGATGTAGACGGCGCGCGGCTGAGCCTCGCGCGGACGGAGGGTGCGGAGTGACACCGAGTGACCGTTGTGGCTGATGCGGCGCGTGGAGACTGTGAGACCACGCGTGCCGATGGGAACGATAGCCTGCGCGCCGAGGAAGGCCTGGATTGCGAGCCGACCAAGCGGCGTCGGCGCGCGAAAGCGGGGCGCAAAGCGCAGGCGCTGATTCATGCGCCCGATCTCCGCAAGTTCGGCGGCGCTGAAGTCGGGGAAGTGTTCGTGCATGCGGGCGTCCTGGTGGTCCTTTAATGGTAGTGCAGCGAAATGGCCTGGGGAACGCGGAATGCTCAGTCGGATTCAGGAGAGCTTTCCTGCGTTGTGTTTGGACGAAAAGACAAACACAAGAGGCGCCAAGAGCGCGCAACGATAACCAAAACGGGTGTGGGATGGCGAGTGTTCCTGCGATGAACCTGCCCGACGGCGTCCGCGCCGCTTCTCGCATCGACTG
>JBEAMJ010000105.1:0-13033 GCA_041166025.1 Pseudomonadota bacterium
TCCAAGCGGGCCGGTGTCACCCGCTCACCCTGTCGCCACGGCTGCAGGCTTGTGATGAAGTCCTCGCGCGTCGCCTCGAGCCCCGTCACGGAGATTCTGCCGAACGATGCCCGCAGGCCGGGCCGCAATCTGAATTCGAGCTCGATCGAGCCTGCGCCCGCGTCTGCCAGGGCATCGACCGGTTCGGCGCCGGCGTCCGGGTATCCTGCCGCGCGCAGTCGCCGCACCAGCGCATCGCCGGTCTCGATGACGGGCTTGGCGCGCGCAGGCGCGCCAGGGCTGATCGGTTCGAGCAGGCTGTCGAGCTCGGATTGCGTCTGTGCATCAGGGGCTGCGCCGAGATAGGCGATCCGGCGTCCGGCATAGACAAAGAGCGGACCGGCCGTGACGCGCACGCCGCGCGAGAACGTGTTCTGTCCTTCAGCGAAGGGCTCGATCTGGGCCTGATAGTAGCCTTCGCTTTCGAGGAAGGTCGACACGACCTCTGCGGCGCGTTCGGCCTGCCGCCGGGCCTCGAAGAGTGTTTGCGGCGCGGGCTCTTCGCGCTGCAGCGCCTTCAGCGGGTCATTCAGGCCGGGCGGCACGCCATAAATCGGAACCCGTCCGGCCCCGGACGATCCCAGCGGCGCCTCCTGCGCCACCGCAGGCTGACCCAGCAACCCGAGCAGCAGCAGCGCCAGAACCCAAAGGTCCCAGCCGGCTCGACCAAGCTGTCGTCCGCCAGACGCCATTCACACACTCGAGCCGGAGCCGTCGCCGGCCCGCCTTCACACAGGTCGCTCGGGCCGCGCGACCCGTTACGGATGGAAGCAAGCATCACGCCGCGGCATTCTCATGGCGGCGCGTGGATTCACCATGTTGGCGAATGGGCGCAGGGTGGGAGTCGCCAGGCTTCAGGCCGCGGCGAAATAGCTGGCCAGAAGCCGATAATATATCCGGCAAAGCGTTTCGATTTCGTCGACCGGGATGTGCTCGTCGACCTTGTGCGCCATTTCATTTCTGACGCCGAGTTCGGCCACGGGGCAGACGTCCTTGATATAGCGCGCGTCCGATGTGCCGCCGCCGGTGGTAAGGTCTGGTTTACGACCTGTCTCGGCTTCGACAGCGGCGACGATCAGGTCTGTCAGGCGGCCGGGCTTGGTATAGAACGCCTCACCTGTGACACGCATCTCGAGGCTCAGCGTGACGCCGTCGCGGCCGGCGCCGATGAGCTCCTTCAGGCGGGCCATCAGGTCTGCGCCCGTATGGTTGGGGTTGAAGCGAATGTTGAACTTTGCGACCGCCTGCGCAGGGATCACATTGTGTGCAGCATTGCCGACATCGATGGTGGTGATCTCGAGGTTCGATGGCTGGAAGCCGGGGCTGCCCGCGTCGAGCTTCATCTCGCGCAGTTTCTGAAGCGCATCGAGCAGGACCGGCATCGGATTTGCCGACTTTTCCGGATAGGCAGCGTGGCCCTGCCGGCCGACTGCCTTCAGAACGGCGTTCAGCGATCCGCGGCGGCCGTTCTTCACGATGTCGGCGATGCGCTGTTCCGAGGTCGGCTCGCCCACGATGCAGTGGTCAAGCGTCTCGCCATCGGCGATCACCGCCGGGAGCAGCCGGCGCGTGCCGTGCAGCCCGGGACCTTCCTCATCGCCCGTGATCAGCAGCGAGATCGAACCCTGCGGCACGCCATGGTCGGAAATGTATCGCGCCGTCGCGCTGATGAAGGCGGCGATCGCCCCCTTCATATCGGAAGCGCCGCGGCCATAGAGAATGCCACCGCGGATTTCGGCGCCGAAAGGATCGACCGTCCATCCCGCAGCATCGCCGATCGGCACGACATCCGTATGGCCGGCGAAACAGAAGTTCGGCGCCGCGCCGCCCAGCCTGGCGTAGAGATTGTCGACGCCTTCGAACGGATAGCGCCGGGTCCGAAATCCCATCGATTCCAGAGCTTCAGCGATGACATCCTGCGCCCCGTCCTGGCAGGGATTGACGGTCGGCTTGCGGATCAGCGCCTGGGCCAGTCCGATGGGGTCGAGCAGGGTATCGATCATTCCGGGGGTTTAGCCCGGCGCGACTGGGCTGGGAAGGAAGTCTGGCCCGGGTTTCACTTGCCGCCCGGCCCGGCCCGCCGGTATGACAGTTAACGGACGGGGTATGGACAACCCCGCCCGACGTTCCGGGGACAGTATGGCCGATACCCCCACCTCCAATGATCGCTTTGCGCGCGGCGCCGCGACGGGCGGACGCGGGCTCGGCGCAGGCACGGATCATTTCCGGAAGGACGCAGCGCCACGGTCCGGCGATCCGTTCAAATCTGCCGGCAGACCCCCGAGCAAGCTTGCCAGGACGAAGCCGGCCGCTGATCCGTTGGCGCGGGGCTTGAAGTCTGCCGAGCCGCTTCCCCAACATGCCGCAAAGCCCGCGCCGAAAACTCCGATGACGGCGCCGATGAAGAATCCCTTCGCCCGCGCACCCCTGCATCCGCCGAAGACGCGTACAGCTCCGCCGGCCGCTGACCCGAAGCCCGCACCGGTGAAGACCTCCGCCGCCCGCGCAGCGCCGATCGCAGCTGCCGCCAGCTGGCACAATCCTTTCGGCCGGGCAGCCGCGCCGAAGAGCGCGAAGACGCCTGTGCACGTTGAATCGTCCCGCACACCCCTGCATGTGGTGACCGCGCCGTCCGAACAGGCCGACCCGCCCAGGCAACGGGGCGCCGTGCGCTCCAGCTCGCTCGTCCTCGTTTCGGGCGCCGGCGCAGTCGCTGCCGCCGAAACGCTCGAAGCGCCGCCGATTGCCGAAAAGGCGCCAGACCCGCCGCCCGCCGCCGATCCGCCGGCGGTGGCGACCACTCCCACGCCTGAAACCCGCAAAGGCGGGGGCGGTGGAAGCAAGGGCGGTGAGCCGCCGAAATCAGGAGGCGGCGCTGTGGCGGCGTCAGTGAAACGTGGGTTCAACCAGGACGACCTTTTTGGAGTCGTGTTCGGCGTTGGCGTCCTGATCTTTCTCCTGCTCTGGCTGATGCGCGGAAAGGGTGAGGACACACAGATCGATGATGGCCTCGTCGGCATCCAGTCGGCGGCCAACACACAGGCGGTTGCGGCTCCGGCGCCGCGCGTCGATCCCTTCGGCAACGCGCCGGTTGATCTTCGTCCCACAGGACCGATCCCCGATCCACTGCCCGAGCCGGATGTGGCTGCGCAGAGTGCTGCGCCAGCGCCGCCGCCGGCTGCAGCTGCGGCCGCGCCGCCGGTCGCGGTTGCGCCTCCCGTTGCGATCCGGGCGCCAGCGGCGGCTGCAGCGGCCCCTGCTGTCCCGCTGGCCGAGCGCAAGATGAATGGCTGGTTCTGCACCGCCTCCAGCGCGCTGACTGACGCCTCCCGGGCAGCGCTCGAAGACGAGCTGGCGACGTTCGCGGATGTATTTGCGGGCAAGGAGCTGGTGGTCCGCGGCTATGCCGACACGCGCGGCTCGAGCGATTACAATGTGATCCTGGGCGGCGAGCGCGCGAGGGTCGTCGCTGACTTCCTGCGCATGAAGGGCCTGACGGTTGCGGAGTCGACCGGGGTAGGCGAGCTGGACGGTCTCGATGACAACCAGAACTGCCCCAACCAGCGTCGGGTCGATGTCTGGGTGAAGGACGGCCCGGCGGCTGCGCCCAGCCGCGAGTGCAAGCCCGAACCGGACGCAGCCAAGCTCGTCTGCAGCTGACTATTCATCCAGCAGCGGAGGCTCCGGCTCGCTATTGCTGTCGCTGTTGCGCAGGGTCGGCGGAGGTCCGGATGAGGGACAGCCGGCCGGCTCGACGACAGCCGCGACCAGGATCGACGGGTCGCCATTGGAGTAGTTGAACGCAAACCGGCGCGCCAGGCGAATGCATCGGTCGGCGGCCGTCGCTTCCTTGACCAGCTTGGCCAGCGCCTCGCGGCCGACCTCCTCGCCGACATTGATCAGCCATGCAGGGCGATTGTCCTCGGCGATACTGGGAATCTCGACGCTCGATTCTGGCGGCAGGTCGATCTGGTTGCCGACCTCGAACACCAGACTTGGCTCGGCGAAAGCGATCGCCCGGATTTTCTTCGGGGCACGGCCCTGACATCCCGAGTCGCGCCAGGCCGATGAGCCTTCCGGCAGCGCGCAGATTTCACGCAGCGCCGACAGCGATGCGCCGGTCGAAAGCATCCAGGACTGGTTGGGCAGGATGAGTGCGCGATAGCCGACACCGGCCGCCACTGAGCAGGCGATGAGTCCTGCGATGAGGCCCACAGCATTCTTCTTCAGCAGCGCATAGAGCGTGCCGCCCGCCGCCGCGAGGATGAGCAGCGTGGGCCATAAGCCGATACCGGTCGCCGCCCAGTCCTGCTGCCACACATGGGCCACGCGTTCCGACAGGTCGCCGAAATCCTGCGCCGCCTCGGCGCGCAGCTGCTCGAGCACAAACGGCGTCGGCAGGATGGCCAGAAGCAGCGCGATGACAGCGAAGAGTCCAGCCGAGATCCACCGGCCGAGTTTCCACGAATTGGTCGAGAACCAGTGGTCTGCTGCAGCGCCCGCCATCAGCGCGAAGGCTGGATACATGGGCAGCGTGTAGTGGACGAGCTTGGTCGGGGCGATCTCGAACACAAGCCAGGACGGCACGATCCAGCAGACAAGAAACCGCCACGCTGCTGCATCCCTCTCCAGCGCAGCGGCGTTAGCCGCCTGTGCCGGCCCCTCCAAACCGGTCTTCTTCCGCTGCGCCCTCAGCCGTTCCACCGCCATCCAGATGCCGGGAATGAGCAGCAGCGTCCCTGGCCAGAACAGCAGCGGCAAGGCGGCCGTGTGCATGCCGAACGGGCCGGCATGGCCTTCAGCGCCCTCAGGATCGACAAGCTTCTGGCCAAGGTCGACGCGAACGGCCTCAGAGAGAAACTCACCATTGGTCGCGATCTGGACCGCGACATACCAGGGGATCGTCATGACGCAGAAGAGGCTCAGCCCACCCCAGTAGAGGAGCGGACGGGCCCACTCATATTTCCGCTCCCACAGGAAAAGCGCGGCGATGGCGCTGAAGCAGACCAGCGGCGCGATCGGTCCCTTGAGCAGTACGCCAAGCGAGAGGCATGCCCAGAACAGGACTCCCAGCCAGTTGCTGCGCGCGCCGGCGCGCATCTGCGCGAGCGCGGCCATGCCCAGCGTCAGTATCCCGCACTGTGCAGCATCGGTCTTGGCGATGTTGGCTTCGGTGGTGAGCAGGAGCGTCGTGCCGACCACAACCGCCCCGATGAAGGCGGCTCGGCGCGAGAACATGACTTTGCCGCCCCAGAAGGTCGCAAGTGCTGCCAGGATCGCGCCAAGCATGGACGGGATGCGATAGTCGGCAATGTTGCGTTCGTGCGGGCCTGAAGTCGCCGAAACAGCCGCGGACTGGAACCAGTGGATCGCCACTGGCTTCTTGTTGCGCAGGTCATTGTGGTAGCGGATCACGACGAAGTCGCCGCTTTCCATCATCTGCGAGGAGGCCTGGGTGAAGCGACCTTCGTCGCGGTCCAGTACGGGCAGAGCAAACAGGCCCGGCAGAGCCAGCAGGAACACAAGCCCCGCCAGAACCGCATAGGCCCAGCGGCTTTCCGTCAACCGGTCAAATCGATCCATCACGCGTCGAAAAATCCCTGAAGACCGGCCGATTCCGGGATCGCCCCCGTCTGGACCCCAGCTCAACATACCGGCTCTTTTTCCGGGCGTCGCCGGGTTTGTTCGCGTGGGGGGCGAGGCTGCAGCGCCCGCGCCCGGGGCCCCTCGCATGTGGCGGCGTGTGCAGGTATAGGACGGGCCATGGATGTACGCGTCAAGACGGACAGCATTATGGCTGCAGCGCAGGGGCGACCCGAATTCAGCGTCGTCTCGCCGGTGCGCAATGAGGCGGCCAATGTCGAGGCCTTGGTGCGCGAGATCAGCGCGGCCCTGTCCGGCCGCGCTTATGAGATCATCTTCGTGGACGACGCCTCACAAGACGACACCCGCGCGCGCCTGTTCGCTCTTAAGGACAATGTTCCTGAACTTCGTGTCATCGGCCACCGCAAGAATGCCGGGCAGAGCCGTGCGGTGCGTACGGGCGTTGCGGCGGCGCGCGCGAACATCATCGTCACGCTCGATGGGGATGGGCAGAACGACCCGGCCGACATTCCAGGCCTGATCGCCCAGCTCACGCGCGCCGATGCGCCGGGCGACCTCGCGCTCGTCCAGGGGAGGCGACAGAAGCGGATGGACTCCGGATGGAAGCGGATGGGCTCCCGCTTTGCCAACCGCGTCCGCCGCGCGATCCTCAAGGACCAGAATTCCGACTCCGGATGCGGCATGCGTGCGTTTCGGCGCGAGCCCTACCTGCAGTTGCCCTATTTCGATCACATGCACCGCTACCTGCCGGCCCTGATGATGTCGGACGGGCTGATGGTGGAGGAGCGCCCGGTGGGTCACCGCGCGCGCCAGCACGGCCGTTCCAACTACACGAATTTTGGCCGCCTGGCCGTCGCCTTGTCCGATATCCGCGGCGTCATGTGGCTGCGCAAGCGGCGGAAATCACCGGGCGGGGTGGACGAGATCTGACGGCCGGCGCAGCCGGCCCCACGGGGCGGAGGGCTTTCAATTGGACGAAAAGCTGGCTACCGGTTTGCGTGTAGACGCCGTGGAACGGCGGGAAGCGAAGCGTTCCAGGCGGGGCGGGCCAAGGAAGGAATCACCCATGCGCGTCATCTTCGGGATCTTCCCGCTGCTGGCCATTCCGATCATCATCTACAACGTAATCGCCTTCACCTCGGGCGGCGCGACGGATGCGAACGGAGTGTCGGTGATCGCGATGCAGCTGGCCAACCCCGAGACGGGCACGCCTGTCTTCGGCGCCTGGCGCATTACCGGCGGCGACATCCTGATGATCCTGTCGATGATCTTTTTCTTCGTCGAAATCATCAAGTCGACCTCGACCGGTTCTTCGACGATTGCGAACCACGCGGTCTCGATGATCGTGTTCATCGTGTGCCTGGTCGAGTTCCTGCTGCTGCCGGCGTTCCAGACATCGGTGTTCTTCATCCTCACCTTCATGTGTCTGCTCGATGTGCTGGCTGGGGTGGTGGTGACCATCGTGTCGGCCCGCCGTGACTTCTCGGTTGGCGACAGCCACAACTGATGGCCTAGACTGCCCGACTTGGGCCGACGGCCGCAGCGATTCGTTGCGTGCGGCCGCGCCCGAGGGCAGGAGCACAGCGCGTGGGTATCTTCTTCGACCAGGACTGGTTCGATGACCGGCTGGAACAGGCCGGTCTCACCCGAGCCGCGATGGCCCGCGCCGCGGGGCTCACCGCTGACGAGATCGAAATGGTGTTCGCTGACCGACGCGAGCTGGAGGGCCCTGAGATTCACGCCATTGCCCGCGTGCTGTCGGCTGATCCGCGCGAGGTGGCGAGCCGCTCAGGCGCTGCCAATCCGGGCGAGCCGGGGCTGCGCGAGGATACGATCAATCTCCGGCCGGCGCGCCATGCCGCGCCGGAGTTTGTTGTGACCCGCGAGGTGATTGCGGGAATTCACGAGCGTCTCGATCGGCTGGAACGCCTGCTCGAAGTGGTGATCCACAAGCTCGACCGGCGCTAGCGGAAAACGACCGCGCCGAGGTGGGCAAACTCAGACGGACCGGCAGAATTCCGGACGCAGCGGGCTTCTGGCTTCGGGCTGGAGGTAAGCGCGGCGCGCCTGCTTCGGGGAGATGCGCGTGGGCTCTGCCTGGCCGAGGAGGTGGGCGCCGAAGGAGGGAGAGAACCAGGGAATGAAGGCGTGTTTCGCCCGCGCAGGGCCGCGATCCGGGTCTGCGCGGCGCTCGGCGCCTGTGCCGCGGCGATCCTCCGGCCGCCGGCGGCGGTCCTCGTTCCGGAACACGTGCGGGGCGGGTTCGACGCGCATGCGTCATCAACTGCAAGCCGGGCGCCGCGTTGCTGGTATCGCTCTAAGGTCGCGGGAAGGGTGGTTAATGCAGCATGCGCCCGGGGCGGGGCTTTACTGCGGCCTGTCCTTGTCCGATGTCGGCACATAACTGCCAGTGGCGAGCTGTGCGAGCTGGCGCTGCATGTCCATCATCTGTTGTTGCAGGGCGCGGATTGCCTCCACCCCGGTGGGCGGGATGGGCGCTTTTGCCTCCTCACGGGGTGCTGCGCTGGTCGAACCCGGCATCGCTCCGGGAGCGCCGTGAACGCCGGTGTTCACGAAGGGCACGAAGAACTTCATGGTGTCCTCGAACATCGACATGTTCTTCCGGATCTGCTCCTCGAAGGCCTTCGCCTTGTCTTCGCCGACGGCGGTGTTCATGTACTCCCGCCATTTCTCCTGCTGCTGGTTGAAGGTCTTCATCGACAGTTCGAGATAGGCCGGCAGCATCGCCTGGAAGTTGTCGCCATAGAACTGGATCAGCTGGCGCAGGAAGGACACGGGCAGGACGCCCTCCTTCTTGTTCTCCTGTTCGAAGATGATCTGGGCGAGCACCGCCCGCGTCAGGTCCTCTCCGGTTTTGGCATCCTGGACGATGAATTCCTTTCCCTGCCGCGTCAGTTCCGACAGGTGCTCCAGGGTGACGTAGGCGCTGGCTGAAGTGTCGTAGAGACGCCGGTTCGCGTACTTCTTGATGACGATCTTTTCCGCGGCGCCGTTGCCGTTGGCTTGCGTCAAGGCCCATCTCCCAACCGGCTGGCTCGACGGCCTTCGGCCTGTCGTCCAGCGCATGAATTCATTTTCAGATCGGCTTGTAGCACGACTTTTGCGCACCTGCACACTCATTCCCCTGCGCAGCAAAGTGTGCAGCATTTTTTGCAATCCAGCCGCCAGCCCGCAGACCGGTGGCTCAATCGCCTGTATGGTCGCCCCCGTGCGATGAGAGGGAGCAGACCATGGCCAAGGTAGCGCTGGTGACGGGCGGAACACGGGGGATCGGCAGGGCCATCAGCGAACAGCTCGTGAAGGATGGATATCGCGTCGCCGCCAACTATGCGGGCAATGACGAAGCGGCCGCGAAATGCGCTGCTGAACTCGGCATCAAGGCATTCAAGTGGGATGTTGGAGATTACAATGCCTGCGCCGGCGGGATTGCGGCGGTGACCGAGGCTCTGGGGCCGATCGACATCCTCGTCAACAATGCGGGCATTACGCGCGATGCGACACTGCACAGGATGACCCGCGAGCAGTGGGACGATGTCATCCGCATCGACCTCACCTCTGCCTTCAACCTCTGCCGGCTGACGATCGAGGGTATGCGCGACCGGAACTACGGCCGGATCATCAACATCTCCTCGATCAATGGCCAGAAGGGGCAGGTCGGGCAGGTCAACTATTCCGCCGCCAAGGCCGGACTGATCGGCTTCACGAAGGCGCTGGCGCTGGAGAATGCAAAGAAGGGCATCACCGTGAACGTGATCTGCCCGGGCTACATCGACACGGACATGGTCGCCGCAGTGCCGCCCAAGGTGCTCGAGAGCATCATTGCCACCATTCCGGTCGGCCGCCTCGGCAAGGCCGAGGAGATCGCGGCCTGTGTGAGCTTCCTCGCGTCTGAGGGCGCCGGTTTCATCACCGGCGCGACGCTGACCGCCAATGGCGGACAGTTCATCGCAGGCTAGGTGTGGCTTCACGGCCGTGCGAGCTCAGCGCTCGCCCATGGGCTGGCGCCAGGCAACCGTCTGATTCCATTGGAATCATGGGTCTTGCCTGTGCCGCTGAAACGCCGCATCGTGCCCGAGGGGCTCCACAAGCGAACAAAGAATCGCCCCCTTTGCCGTGTCTATTGGCGGGGATGAGATTGAACGCGAACTCTTTTTCTGCGCTGCGCGCCGCGGCGTCCCTGGCGGCGCTGGGCTTTGGGTCGACAGCTGTCGCGCCGGCGCTTGCCCAGCAGCCACAGCTGCCGCCGCCGACCTTTGCGACCACGCGTTCGAACGCCGCCATGTCGCTCGACCAGGGCGGCCAGCGCTATCTCGACCTTGGCACCGACGCCAAGACGACGAAAAGCTTCGTGCTCGAGACGCGTGGGTCGGTCGTCCTCCTGCAGCTGGAGGGCTCGAAGGAAATCCTCACGCTGATGCCTGTGCCCGGCCAGCGGGGAGACACCTTTTTCATGGACTATACTGGTCGCACCGTCCTCAAGGTCACCAAGGCGGGCAATGTCATCTCCTACCTGCACAATCCCGATGGCGCCCCGGCCGATCCGGCCGGCCGCGTGCCGCCCCTGTCCTCGCCGGCGATGACGGCCTCGCTCGATGCGATGCGGGTGAATGCAGTCAACGAACTCAGCAGGCTGGCCGGCCATGACGTGACCATCTGGGGCACCCAGGCCTTCGCCAACAACGAGGCGTGGGCCGCCGATGCGCTCAGCATCCTTGTGCTCGGCGTCAAGACGGCCAACGGCCATGCCGGCAAGGTCGCCTCCAGCATCGACAAGGTGACGCTGCGCAAGGCGAAGGCCCCGAAAGTCACCTTCAAAGGCGGCGAGCTTACGCTTGAGGTCAATCCCGACGATGCATGGGCCGGTCGCGTGACGCCCGAGGACATCAGCAAGGTCCTGACCGCGTCACGCTCGAGCGGCTGACCTCAGACGCCCGGCGACCAGTCCGGCGGCGCCATCACGAACCCCGAAAAATCGAACCCTGGCGAGACCGTGCAGCCCACCAGCGTCCACGCACCGAGCGTGCGCGCCGATTGCCAGTGACCGGGCGGCACGATGCGTTGCGGACGCTGGCCTGCTGCGAGATCGGGGCCGAGCACATGCGCCACGGGCTGGTCATGATCGGAGGCCGCGAGCGATAGCTCCAGCGGGTCGCCCGCGTGCCAGTGCCAGATCTCGGTCGCATCGACATGATGCCAGTGCGAGCGCTCGCCGGCGCCGAGCGCATAGTAGATCGCCGTGCCGGGCGAGCGCTCGCCCCGTTGCGGCTCGATGCGGAGCGTCTCGGCATACCAGCCGCCCTCCGGATGCGGCCGGAGCCCGAGCGTGCGGATGACATCATCGAGGGTCATCAGAAGCGGTTCTTCCGTTCGCGCACTTCTGCAAACGTGCCCACGACATCGCCTGCCTTGCCCACGAATGCCTGCAGTCCGGGGTCGTCCGCCCGCAGGAAGGGATTGGCGCGCTTCTCGGCGCCGATCGTGGTCGGCACAGTGGGCACATCCTCTGCGCGTCTGGCTTTGACGCTGTCTGCATAGGCCAGAAGCTCAGTGTTCGCGCCATCAACACTCAACGCAAAGGCGGCGTTGGATGCCGTGTATTCGTGCGCACAGTAGACGGCCGTATCCTCCGGCAGGGCTCGCAGCTTGCCGAGGCTCTCCCACATCTGTGCGGGCGTGCCTTCGAACAGGCGCCCGCAGCCGAGCGCGAACAGGGTGTCGCCGACGAAGGCGATGTGGTGGTCGGGCAGGTGGTAGACGATGTGGCCCAGCGTGTGGCCCGGCGTCTCCAGCACCTTGGCCTTTGTCGAGCCGAGTTCGACCGTGTCGCCCTCGTGCAGTACGCGGTCTGGAGCGGCGCCGATTCGCGTCACTTCCTGCGGGCCGAACACCTTTGCGCCTGTCGCGGCCACGATCTCGGCGTTTCCGCCGGCATGATCGGCATGCCAGTGCGTGTTCCAGATCTGCGTGATCGTCCAGCCCTTTGCACGTGCTTCGGCCAGGATCGTGCCGGCCTCCGGGGTGTCGATTGTCGCCGTTTCGCCGCTGAGGGGATCGTGCAGCAGGAAGCCGTAATTGTCCTTCAGGCACGAAAACATGTGGACGATCGGCCCGGTCATCGCATTTGCCTTTCGCAGCAGGGTCCGCCCAATATAGGCGCGTGGACCTTCTGAAGGTTAGTGCATGCGTTTCGATATCGACAGGCTGCAGACTTTCTACGGGTCTTCCCTCGGACGCATGGCTCAGGAGATGGTCGGCCGCCGGGTCGGCGCATTATGGCCCAGTCTCAACGGTCTGGATGTGCTCGGCCTCGGGCATGCCGAGGCGCTGCTCGGCCGCTATCGCGCTGGGGCGCGCCGGGTGATTTCAGCGGCGCCGGGCGAGCAGGGCGCCGAGCGGTGGCCGGAGGAGGGCCGGAGCCTCACCACGCTGGTCGAGGATGAGCGCCTGCCGTTTCCCGACGCGCTGTTCGACCGGATCATCGTGCGCCATGCGCTGGAAGAAGCTGAAAGCCCGCAGCGTCTCCTGCGCGAAATCTGGCGCATCGCGGCCCCCGAAGCCCGGATCCTGATCATTGTCGCCCACCGGAGGGGATTATGGGCCAGGGCGGAGTCGACTCCTTTCGGCCATGGGCGTCCCTATACGCGGACCCAGCTCAACCGCCTGCTCGAAGATGCGATGTTCTCTCCTCAGGCTTCAGCCCGCGCCCTCTTTGCCCCGCCGATCAGCTGGGGCGTCATCACGTCAGCGGGGGATGCCTGGGAAAAGTTCGGCGGCTTTGCCTGGTCGGGCTTTGGCGGCGTGCTGATGGTCGAGGCCAGCAAGCGGATTTACATCGAGCCTGGAAAGCCCGCGCGGGTCCGCCGGGTGGTGAAAGCGCCCCAGAAGCGACCGATTCACACCCGGATCGAACGGGATCAAAAAGATGTTGAACATGTGTAAGTCATGCAATATATACATAACTCAAGGGCCGACCGATCCTCTCTGGCGGGAGCCCCAATCAGCTAGGAAAGGATCACAGCCATGAAATACGTCACTGCCGTCTTCAAGCCGAGCCGTCTGGACGCCGTGCTCGACGCCGTGACCGCTGCGGGCGCCTCGGGGGTTACCGTCACCGAGGTGCGCGGCTACGGTCGCCAGCAGGGCAAGACCGAAGTCTATCGCGGCGCCGAATACGAAGTCCGCCTGCTGCCCAAGGTCCGCATTGAGGTCGCCGTTCCCGACGCAGTTGTCGAGAAGATCGTCGATGCCATCACGCAGGCCGCCAACACCAACAAGATCGGCGACGGCAAGATCTTCGTGCTCGATCTCGAATCGGTGCTCCGCATCCGCACCGGCGAAAAGAACGAAGCTGCTCTCAGTTCGTAGATCA
>JBEAMJ010000106.1:0-29812 GCA_041166025.1 Pseudomonadota bacterium
GTTCTTTATCGGAGAGGAGCGTGACATTCCCCTGCTCTCGCCGGTCGCCGAGCGCGCACGCCGCAGGGGCCTGGTGATCGACGCTGGCATCGTGCTGGCGGTCGCCGCCGCGGCCGTGGCGGCCTCTCTCAGCTGGACCGCCCGCATTGGGGCCGAAACGGAAGCTCTCGGGGCGCGCGAGCGCGACATTCGAGGCGCCGCCATCGCGGCAGAGACCGCTCGCGATCAGGCCGCCATCGCCCGAGCGCTCGTGGAGCGCGGCATTCTCGACCGTCGCAGCACCACCGCGCTTGATCACCTGGCGCAACTCAACGCCGCCACGCCAGCTACCGCCTGGTGGACGAAGGTGGTCTGGACGCCGCAGGAAACCACGATCACGGCGCAGGGGAACGATCCGACCGCTGCGATCTCGGCAATCTCCTCAGCCGCCAGGATCTGGAGCATCGAGCTCTCCGGCGAGATCGCCGCATCCGGTTCGGGCGGACCGCAGGCGTTCGAACTCATCGCGCGTCCCCGCACTGCGAGCCCGCCATGAGGAACCGCACGCTCCACCCGCTGCTCCAGCGTCTGGCCGCGCTCGTTCTGTTGGGTGTCGCGCTTGGGGTTGGCATCTCCTCGATCGCTCTGCCGGTGATCGAGGCGCGGGACGAATGGCAGGCGGCTTCCGCCCGGCTCGACCGCTATCAGCGCGCCCTCGCGCGGCCAGTCGAAGCAGCAAAGGCGCATGACCCAGCTGATCTTGCGGCTGCATTCCGTGACGAACCCGAAGCGCAGCTCGCCCTCCAGGCCGCCGTCGACAGGCTCGCGCGCAATGCCGGACTCGCGGTGCAATCGACACGACCGCTGGCCGCCGAACTGCTGGCAGACTTCGGACGCGGCGCTTGGCTGGAACTGAGCTTCACCGCGGACCTTGCGGCGACCACCGCGTTCCTCAACAGTCTGGACGCCCAGCGGCCGCTGCTCCTCGTGCGGCGCATCGAGATCGAGGGCGGTGAAGGCCCGCGGTCGGACGTGTTTCTGAGGGTGCGGGCGCATATCGGTCAGGTTTGGCGGATCACGACGGTGGCGTCATGAGCCTGCTGATGCGGATCGCAGGCGTGACGGTAGCAATAGGCCTTGGCGCGCTTGCGGTTCTGCCCGTTGTGGCGCCGCTTGCGGGCGGAGAGGCGCCGGCCGCGGACCCGGCGCCGGGGCAGCCCCCGGTCTTTGCGCCGCTGCCGTCGGTCAACGACAAGGCAGCGCCCGCCATTCTTGAGATGTCGCCATTCGCGACGGATCGGCGCGCATTTGATCGGGCGACCGCCTCAGCACCGCCTGCCCCGCTCGTCGAGGTGAAGCTCACGGGCATCTTTAAGGTGGGCAAGGAATTGCGGGCGAGCCTGATCGTTGGCGGTCAGCCGATCGTCGTTCGCCAAGGCGATGAAACCGCGGTAGGGAAAGTGGGGATGATTACCGCGGATAGCGTGACGCTGGCGGGACCGCCTGTGCGAATGCTGGAGATGTTCAAGTAAACCGCAAGCCGACCATGCCCCTACCGGTTGAGCCAAACAAACTCTCTCCAGGGCAGTCCGGTCAACGACCCTCAAAAACTCACGGTCCGAAAATCGTGGTGCAGGTCAGAACGTGTTGAAACCCTTTACCGAGAGATTGTAGCTCGTCTCAAGACGTATTGTCGGAAAAACCGCAAGAATTTGTGCATCTCGCTTGTTCGCGGTTGCTAGCATCTGCCCAGCGCGCAAGTCCTTTGTATCGACCCAGCCGATGCCCCGAACTTGCCAAGGATGATCGTCCGTTGCCTCAAACGTACTTGATCCCCCATGCGCATTGCGTACTTGAATACTCCAGATCAGTTTTGGTTCTGTGCGTACGAGGCTCGTTACCGGCCGCATTTCGATCCGGCCTGTTTCCTCCTCCCAAGAAAGAACAAGATCACCAACAGCGATTTCTTCAATAGGGCGCGTTCCGGTCGGCGTGACCACCAGCGTGCCTGCAACAAGACAACCGCAGGGCAGCCGCTTTACAATTTTCTTGGCGTCATTCCCCGTATCAATCAGCTCACCGAAGATCTTGACCTTCTTGCCCTGACCGAGCGTGATCCAATCGGTCCAGTCGGTCCAATCGAAAAAGAACGTTCTGAACGTCCACTCGCAGCTGAACATGTCACATAGACCATATTCGACAGGTTTTCCGCCCGTTACAACTACGACGTCCTGCTCATCCTCCTGATATCCAGGGCCGCCTCCGAACAACCCGAACGGATCTGTTTTGTTGAACGGATCGTTTCCGACAACTGATCCGCTGGACGCGGGCCTGTCATAGCGCTGCGGATTTTCTTGAGGCGGGTCTGGGCTTTCCGCTGGCGCCGGCCGTTGCGGCTCCGCGCACGGCGCAAGATTTCTCTTGAAGCGGTATTTCGGGCCGCCTGGCGCGGTCGTTGATGCAAGATGTCAAAGATCGGGCGCGGATGCTTGCGGCAACTATGGCGCCTGCGCCGCGCGCCGTGAAGCGCCTTCCTGACCGACGCCGAGCAGCTGAGACGGGAGGCGTTGCGGGGCGCTGCACGCCGTCTCAGGGCGTCGCATGCTGTGTCCCGGCGTTTCCGGGCGTTGCCATCCTCAGCCCTCAGTCTGCTCGTCCAGCTCCGCCCCCAGCGTGTCGTCAAGCATAGCCCGGTCGCGAGCGAGCTTTGCGCCGGGATGGGTAGCGGCGTGGATATTAACGTTCAATTTTAATCTTTTTGGTTTCACCAGTTTTTTGCACTATGTCGAAAACAAGAATAGAAGTTCTTGCCTGCTCTCTTAGATACCCTTCGGCGTCAATCTCAAACTCCGCATAATAAGCACCTTCGAAAACACTCGACCCGAGCGATGTTATTTCTGCAAACTCGCTTTCCACGCCATATTTAGAAAAACCAGGAACCAGGTAGTCGCTGCAGGCCCGATCCTTGTCTACTAGACTAGGTTCATGAAAGCCGTCGGTAATATAGATGCCAGTGACCCTAATCAAGCCATCGCGAGGAGCCGTTTCGATAGAGTCGCACACCGAGTAGGCGATCGCGATTTTAGGGATTACGCTTATACAACTAGTTGCTGACAATATGGCTAGAAGCACACAAAAGCGGGACCATTTCATCAACACTGAGCTGCACCATATTTTCTACAGAAATCTGAGGTTGATTTTTGGGCGAAGTCGTTCACGGCATTCAACCGCTCGAACATGGTCATAGACTTTTTCCATAGTTCTGATTGCAACCCTAGTCCCCTCCAAATGCCTGCTTGAAGATCATATGCGAACAGCTCTCGACGCAATGATCCGAATTTGGAGTTGACGTATTCCTCGTCTCTTCTTCGCAAGAGATGATCGCCTTCGTGACCTACGACTCCCGCACCGTAGTTTTTCTGCTCTCTCTCGGAGAGATGCCCGATGCTGGATTGCGTTTTTGTAAAGTCGAAAGCTAGAACGTTGCCCTCTCTCGCTGCAGCTATCCCTGGTCCTTCGATCGTCTCGCTTACGACGGTGACACCATTTCCATCGTCTTCCGTTCCAAAGTAGGCAATGACAGAGTCAATGCGAGCGATCAGACCTGCGTCTTCCTTTGCGTCTAGTCCGGCCTTGGCATCGCCTAGCGACTTCAAAAACGCACCAAAGGACTTCTTTTCTTCGTCGGTGCAGTCGCAGCTGTATTGGCCCAATGGATCCGACTTATTGAACGGATCGTTTCCGACATACGCATAGAGGTTGATCTGATCCTTGGTTCCGATGGGATCGGTCTGCATGAACCTTCCGAGGTCGGGATTGTAGATGCGGGCCTTGTAGTAGTACTGGCCGATCTCCGGCAGCCAGGTCTGGCCGGTGTATTTGAACCGCGGTGAGTTGGCGCCTGTCGAGCTGGCGGTTCCGTATTCGTCATACTTGATCGTGGTGACAGCCGAGCCCGTGTCGGCGGCGATCACCGAGCCGCGCTCGTCCTTGAACAGGTTACGCTTGTTGGTCGTTCCCGTGCTGTCATACCAGACGATGGGATCATCGACGCCATCGCCATGGATGTAGCGGCGCAGCAGCGCATTGGCGCCATTGTACTCCGCGATCATCCGCGTGCCGTCATAGAGGAACTTGGTCGTGACCCCGCCCTGCGCAGTCGAGAGCAGCCGGCCGGTGGGATCATAGGTCAGCACCGCCCCGTTCGAGGACGAGGTGAGAAGGTTCGAGCTATCGTAGGTGTAGGTCTTGGTGGTGTCGTTGGTGGTGTTGCCACGGCCGTCATAGGTGAGGCCAACGCCAGCCACCGTGGTGTACTGGTTGAGGCCGTTGACGGCATAGGCGTCGTTGAACGTCGCCGCATAGCCCCACTCATAGACCGCAGAGGCGGCCGTGCGGCTCACCAGCTGGCTCGCCGGGCTGTAGGCCAGCGTCCAGGACGCGTCATTGGCCGCCCCGCCCGTGATCAGGTCATGCGACAGGGTGGTGAGCCGCGAGAGCGTGTCATAGCCATAGGCGGTGCGGGGAACGCTTGAGCAGGACGTGGTCGTCCCAGTCCCCCGGCACATCGAAGCGCGCCGGCCAAGCTGGTCGTCATAGTAGGTGGCCTGGACGCCGGTCCCGGTGGTGGCTCCATTGAGGCCGATCAGCTTGAGCCCGCCATCGTCGAAGTACTGGTAGTTCACATAGAAGCCGGAGCCTGGATAGGTGAGCTGCGTCCTGCGGCCGGCGGTGTCATAGGTGTAGGAGACGGTTCCCAGCCCCTGCGCCTCACTAGTGACCCGGCCGAGCGCATCATAGGCCCAGGTGACGGTCGATCCCGTCTGGCTCGCCGAGATCAGGTTGTTGAAGTTGTCGTAGCTGTTGGTGACATCCAGCTCCGCGCCCGGCTTGTCGATGACCCGCAGACGGTTGAGCGTGTCGTAGGTGTTGGTGACGATCAGCGGGCCCTGCTGGAACCGGTCGCGGCGCTTCTGGGTCGCGGTATTGCCAGCCGCGTCGTAGGTGTACTCCTCGAAGTCGGTCGTCGAGCTTGTGCCCGCTCCGGTCGTCGTGTCGGGATAGCGCTGCTTCTTCAGCCGGTTGAACCCGTCATACTCGTAGGTGGTGAGGTTGTTGGCGGCGTCCTTGAGGGTTCCGACCTGGCCGGGAGCAAGATAGGTGAAGGTCCGCTCGTTCCGCACCAGGCTCGTGCCATAGCCGGTCTGGATGACCGAAGGATCGCCATTGGCCGTGTAGGTCGTGCGCGCGATCTGGTCCTGGCCAAAGGAGCCTGCCGTGCTCTGGGTGCAAGCCGCCGGCAGCGAGCCATAGACTGCCGGGTTCATCCGCGTTGCAACGCACTCGACCCGGCCGGCGCTGTCATAGGAATACTGTTTGACAGCCTCCGCCGCGCTGGTCGAGGCGTTGAGCGCGTTCTCGCGGATCTTGCGGCCATAGCTGTCATACTCGACAGAGGACTTGGCCAGCACCGTCATCGTGCTCGCACAGAAATTGTTGGCCGCCGAGCAGTTGGCCGGCGCGGTCACGCCGCCCTGCTCCATCAGCGTGGGCTGCCCGTCCCCGTCATAGGTCGTCCGCGCCGCGCGATAGACCAGGGCTCCGCCGGCGTCTGGATCGGGTGTCACGACCACCCGTGGCCGCCGCATCGTGTCGTAGAAGCTCCAGACTGTGTCCACAGCCCCGTTCAACGGGCCGTCCACGCTTTCGACATCGCCCTGCGGCGTGTAGGTCGTGGCCACGCGCGAGTTGGTCGCCGTGAACGCGGTCGTGTTGTTGCCAGCCCGCGTGACCACGAGCGAAGGCATCCGCTTGGCGTTGTAGGTGGTCTCGACCACCGTCTCGTCCGCCATCCCGGCGCAGCTCGATGTCGTCCGGCACGACTTCACGGTGGCAACCCGCGCGATGCCGCCCGCGGTCGCATAGGTGTAGCGCGTCTCCGGACGCACCGCCGCGTACGGTCCAGACCCCGGCGCAGGCTTCGTCTCGGAAAGCAATCCGCCATGGCTAGCGTCGTAAGTGTAATCCGTCTTGGGGAGCGAAGCAGGCGTCCCAGACGCCGGACCCGCCTGCGTTACCCACAATGGCTTGTTGCAGGTCTTCGCGTTCGCGCAAACAACAGCGCCAGCTTCAGGATAGGAGGCATACTGATAAATATCCGCCAAGCCCGAACCAGGCTTCGCAACCTGCCGAGCCTGCGTGACATTGCGACGCGAGTCATAGGCGAGCGCCGTGTAGCGACCGTCCGGGTGCGTCGCCTGCGTCAAGCGATCAAGCGTATCGTACGCGTAGGTCATCTGGTAGCCATTCACCAGATCCTGCGCGATGAAGGGCGCCCCGTTGTAGTAGGTCCCATTCAGCAAGAACTGGTTGCGTCCGAAGGTGACCGTGCGGGCGTATCCGGCTGGTCCTGCAATTGTGACTGGGTCCCCCGCATGCGTATAGTTCCAAACTCCCGAAGAGTTCGTGAGGGACAGCGTGATCGTGTAGGAATTGGGGTGAGCTTTTGAAAATGTGAGATCGTTGACGCCGACGACCGCAGGACTGGAGACGGCGTAAAGGTCGAGAATAGCGTCAGTCTGCGTATACGTGAACCGAGTCGTCTGGCCCAATCTGTCGGTAACCGATTGAACGAGGTTGCTGTTGGCGTTTGTCCGGGAATAGGTCAGCGTCGGCCAACTCACCCCACCGCCATTCTCGTCGCATGAGGCGGCCGTTGCCGAGCAGGCATAGACCGCGGTGTTGATCGCCGTGACCTTCTGAATCGATGACCAGTTGTTATAGTCGGCCTGGTTGGCCGCCGTATCTGACTTGTATTTGAGGTGAATCATGTAGCCGAGATTGTTGGTCACCGACTGGAGGCGCTGGGCCTTGGCGCCGCATGACAGGTCAATCATCCAGGTCAGCGGGATCTCGACATAGTTCCAGGTAATGGTTTCGCCGTCTGGCTTTTCGACCTTTGTGACCCAGGCCCCAAAGGTATGGGGGCCGTAACCGGGATAGCCGCCGTACATTCCGATAGCATCTGTAAAGTCTGCGCCCGCCGAGCCCGTACCGGTGCAGTTGATCGCCGTGTCGAAAGTAACACGCGTACCGTCTGTCATCGTGAGAATGTATTTTCCAGCGACAAGTTCGAGCTTGCTGCCGTCGCGCGTGACCGGAAAGGGAATGGTCTGGACTGGAGGCGGCGCAAGCGGTCCACCTGCGCCGTCATGCCAAAAGGCTTTGCTCTCTCCAGCAAGCGTCGCTGTGATTGGACCGGTTTCGCCCGATGGCTGCATGATCGGTAGGTTGACATACCCGGAGAGGTTAGATCCCCACCAGTTCAGGATGGGATCCTCTCCGTTGAGCGACCAGTGCTTGAGGGGACGTGTTCGACTAAACGACAGCCCGCCAGCACCCGCGGGCCCGATGCTGATTGAAGGTTCGGGCACCTCAACATGCAGGCTCTGGAGATTGACGCCATTACTATCGATGAACTTGATCGGAGGCGGAGCCGCAATCTGCTGTGCGAGAGCGACCGGCCATAGGGAGCAAGCCAGCAGGATTCCGAGGACGCGCACCGTGCGTTTGAGCCACGACATCAACCTGGCGACTGCTCCAGACATCATCGTGCACGTCCCCTTCCGCACTTCCCGCTTGTCGGGTTGATCCTACCGCCCCGACTTCAGTCTGATCGCCTTGTCCATGGCGGTTTCGACCCGTCGGAGTTCTTGACCATTGCCGGTGAGTTCGAAGTCGGTGCCGACGGCATCGCCCATGCGCGCGACCTCGCCTGTCTCGGGGTTCATCACCGCCATCGCACAGCGTCCTTTCGATTTCTGACATAGCGCCCGCGTTACCCAGGGCACAGCGGTCGCGCCACTCGCAGAGACGATCACTTCGAGCTTGGGCGCTGACGTTTCTTGCCCGCTCGCAGCAGGCGCCAGCGCGAACACCAGGATCAGGCCCGTGAGACCAAGGCGCATGTCGGCCTCCTACATTAGCGAAATCACCGAGAGATTGACCGTCGCGGACGAGGTCGCATTGGCGGCGTCCCTGATCGTGTAGTTGAGCACATAGTCGCCATCCGGGGCGGCCGTGATCGTGATCGACCCGCCGCCCGCCGTGATTGAGGCATAGGAGCTGCCCGAGACCGCGATGATCGTCAGCGTGTCGTTGGGCAGATCAGGATCGGTGTCATTGCTGCGAACGAGGAGCGTGCCGCTCCAGGTCATCGTCGAGGTGGTCTTCATGTAGCTGTCATTGACCGCCACTGGCGGTGAGTTGCCGCCGCCTCCACCACCGCCACCACCCCCTCCCCCGCCGGTCGGGGCTGTGCAGCCGGCTGCAGCGGCCACGACGCTGCGATTGTCGGCGGCGTCATGCGTGTAGCAGACCGGCGTACCCGTTCCAGGTGTTACCTTCACCAGCCGGCCAAGTGCATCGTAGGTGTAGACCCGGGTTGTCTGTGCAAGCGCCATGGGCGCTATCAACATCAGCGCGATAGCCGAAACGACACGTCGCATCCCGACCTTGCGCATCCCCACCCTGTCCTCCGTCGTCCCCAGTGAGGCGAGTTCAGGCTGAGACACATTTCATGTCAAGCGAGGCAGCGAAACGACCTTTCGAATTTTGACCCCGCAGCAATCCTGCTGCTCTGCACATGGACGTCTGTCCGTCACACGCCGGGCGCCCACAAGGTATCGCTTGCCATCTTCGACAAGGCATCAATGGTGGTTGCGACGGGAGTCAGCTTGCCTCAACCATAAGCTTCAGCGCGTCCGCCCATGCGGCCAGCGCCGCGCGCTTCTCGCGCAAATATTCGTTCCGGTCATAGACCCGACTGACCGCTGAGCCGACAAGGTGGGCGATAACGCGTTCGGCGACTTCGTAGCCGACGCCCACGCGCTCGCTCGTCAGCATGGTGCGCCCTGTGCGCCGCAGATCATGCGGGCTCGCGTGTTCCATGCCGATCAACTTGCACGAGCGCGCCATCGCCCGCGTCAACCGCTTGCCTTCAAGCGGTGCTTCTCCCGACCGGTCCGGAAAGGCGATGGCGCCGCCCGAGCGGTCGAAGGCTTCGCGGAAGCGCTCCATCGCCAGATCAGACAGCGGCACGGCATGAGCGCGCTTGCCCTTCATCCGATCGGCGGGGACGATCCAGAGCCGGTCCGTCCAGCTGAACTCCTCAATGCGGGCGCCAACCACTTCACCGGCGCGCTGGAGCGTAAGCAGGCAGAGTTGAAGCGCGACCGCTGCTGATGGCGACAGTCCGTTGACCGGGCGTTCGCCTTCCTCCCGACCGGGCGCAAGACCAGCGCCCGCATTGGCCCGCGCCGCTTCGAGGAAGGCCCAGAACCTGCGGATCTCATCCCCGGTGAGCACGCGCTCCCGGCTGGTCTCCGGAAACAGCCGGTCGATGGCCAGGGCGGGGTTGGCCTCAATCAAGTCGCGCTTGAGGGCGTAGTTCAACACTTGGCGTACCATGGCATGCGCGCGGTTGGCGGTAATCTGCCCGCCGCCCGATCCGATCTTCTCGATCATCGCGATGATCTCGGCGCGCTTGAGGGCGGCGTAGCGGCGCTGGCCGATCTTCGGGAGGATGTGCTTGTCGAGCAGCCAACTCTCATAGGCGAGGGTTTTCGGCCGCTTGCGGCGCGCGGCGTCCACGTTGTACCGCGCCACCAGCGCGGCGAAGGTCTCTTCCTTCTTGGCTTTTTCCGCCTTTATGGCCGCCTGCTTCCTGGCGACAGGATCGACATTCCGCACGGCAAGATCGCTCAACATCGCAACAGCTTTGGCGCGCGCTGCCACCAGTGTGATCGATCGGGCATCGCCGATGGCCGCCTCCCCTCGCCGGCCTTCAACCGTGTAACGGAGGATGTAGGATTTTGCGGAACTGGGGGTCACGCGCAGGAAGAGTCCGTGCACTTCGCCGTCCGGCACGCGCAGCTTGCCTGAAACGGGGGCTGAAATTTCATTGACCAGGCGCTGAGTTAGCTTGGCTGAGCCACCGCCTGGACGCGTTTTTGGCGCCCGTTCTGCCTTCGTCTGGCTTGGTCGGGACTGGTCCGCCGTGCCCCGTTTGAACTCGACCTCGACGACCCGTCCCATGCCAAGACCCCCAGTGAAATCAGCAGTTTGGCCCCATCCTAGGCTCCGATTTCATGCCCCGTCCATGCCCCGTTTGAGCATCGGTTTTGGTCGGTTTTGGTCGGTTTCTGTCTGGTTTGTAATGTCCTGTCAGCGCGCTAACATGTTGACACAACATCGATTATGTTCGACTAGGCCTGATCTGGACAGACCACGCCAGACGCCTGAATTTGGCTGGGGGACTGGGGGTCGTGGGTTCGAATCCCGCCGCTCCGACCATTCAGGCGCTTTAGATGTGGGCGGTTAGCTCAGCTGGCAGAGCGCCTGCTTTACACGCAGGATGTCGGCGGTTCGATCCCGTCACCGCCCACCAGCCTCCGAGCAATTGCACGGAGCGCAACCGGATCAGCGGGCGGTGGGGCGTCCCGCAGCGCCTGATAGCGTACCCAAGCAATCCGTTCAGGCGATCTTCCGCACCGTGTCCAGTCGCTGCTTGATGTTGGTGAGGTCGACAAGCAGCGACTGGAGCCGCTCCTTGGCTGGGCCGGATTCCTGCACGTCGTTTGCACGGAACTCGCCGCGCTCCACGGCATTCCGAACAGCCTCCTGCAGGTCGCGCACCGAGGCGCCAGCTTCTGGCGCGGCTTCGGGAACAGCCGGCTCCTCGGCTTCGGGAAGAGCAGCGCCGGGTCCATCGCTGAGCGCTTTGATAGCACCGCGTATCGTCAATCCCTGGACATGCAGCAGGTTTTGCAACTGGCGCAACAGCTCCATGTCCTCCGGCCGGTAATAGCGGCGACCATCGGCGCGCTTCAGCGGGCGAAGGTTTTCGAACTTGGTTTCCCAGAAACGCAGGACATGGGTTTTAAGGCCAAGCTCTGTTGCCGCCTCCCCGATCGTGCGGAACGCCTCACCGCTTTTTGCGAAAAGCGCCTCGGACTCAAGCTCCAGAGACTCACTCTCGGAGTCAGCAGCTCTGTGGGACACAAAGACAGAATCCGAGTCCGGCTCCATTTCGGCCGGCGATGTGATGGGCATCAATCTCTCCGGGTCGTCATCGCTGCTTCAACCCTCTGCCGCAAAAGTGGAGAAGGCTTGAACGACACCACCCGTCTTGCCGAAATCGGCGCCTCTTCACCGGTCTTTGGATTGCGACCGACGCGGGCTTTCTTCCGCCGCACAACGAAGTTTCCGAAACGCGCGAACTTTACATCCTCGTCACGTTCGAGCTCCGCACACACCAGTTCGAGCACACGCTCGAGGAAATTGCTTGAATCCTGCTTGGTCAGCCCGACCTTCTGGACGAGCCGGTCCACAATGTCTGCGCGCGTGAGCGTATTCTCTGGCACGACGGCGACTCCGATGTGTGTGCAAAGCCTAACCCCGGCAAATCGGGTTGTTAAGACCTCGATTTCCAAATACCGAACAATTTCATCCGTTTACGGGTTGTTAGGCCATGGGGCGCCTGCACTCCAATGCAGCCCCCTAAATGCGGATAAGTGCGGAGCCCCAGGCAAGGCCGCCGCCGATGGCCTCGATCAGCACGAGATCACCCGGCTTCACGCGACCATCCTCGGTTGCTGCCGCAAGGGCCAGGGGTACCGACGCCGCCGAGGTGTTACCGTGCTCGGCGACCGTGGAGACCACCTTGCCCTCGTCCAGGCCAAGCTTCTCGGCGACGGCGGAGAGGATGCGCTGATTGGCCTGGTGGGGCACGAACCAATCGATGTCGCTGACGGTGAGCCCCGCTTCGCTGACGGTTGCCTGCACGCTTTCGGAAATCTTGCCGACAGCATGCTTGAAGACTTGGTTGCCTACCATGCGGAGGTGCCCGACTGTCTGGGTCGTCGAGGGGCCTCCGTCGACAAACAGCAGGTCCCTGTAGCGGCCGTCCGTCCGCAAGTGGACGCCCTTTATGCCCCGGCCACCGGCCTTCGCTTTCGGCTGGCGCTCCAGCACGACCGCGCCGGCCCCATCGCCGAACAGGACGCAGGTTGCACGGTCCGACCAGTCTAGAATGCGCGAAAAGGTTTCGGCCCCGATCACCAGAGCGCGCTCGAACTGTCCGCGGACAAGAAAATTGTCGGCCGTCGCGACCGCAAAGACAAAGCCGGAGCATACGGCCTGCAGGTCAAATGCGGCGCCCCGGGTGACGCCAAGCTTCTGCTGAATGACGGTGGCCGTTGCCGGAAAGGTGTAATCGGGTGTCGCCGTCGCCACGACGATCAGATCGATGTCGTTGGGCGAGAGACCCGCCGCATGGAGCGCTTTGCGCGCGGCGATCGCGCCCAGCTCGGATGTCGTCTCGCCATCCGCCGCGATGTGGCGTTTGCGGATGCCAGTCCGCGCCGCGATCCACTCATCCGTAGTATCGACCATCTTTGCGAGGTCATCGTTCGTCAGGACCCTGCTGGGCAGATGCCCGCCGACGCCACGCACAACGGATACGAACTCGGTCACAGAATGCCTCGTTACTGCGCCGCCTGCTCGACCGGCGTGGCGACTGCCGGTGCACGCCGGCGCAGGTTCTCTTCCACCTCCTGGCGAAACCGGCTTTCGCCCATGCTGGCGGCGACGTGAACTGCTTGGGCGAAACCGACCTCGTCTGTACCGCCATGGCTTTTGACGACCACGCCGTTCAGCCCGAGAAAGACTGCGCCATTCACCTTGCGCGGATCCATCTTCGCCCGAAATGACTTCAGCGCCGGCATCGCCAGCATGGCGCCCAGCATCGCGAGGGGACCGGACTTGAATGCGTCCTTCAGCATGTCCGAAATCATGCGGGCAATGCCTTCAGCCGTCTTCAACGCAACGTTGCCGGTGAAACCGTCGGAGACCACCACGTCGATGTCACCATGACCGATCTTGTCAGGCTCGATAAAGCCCCGGAAGTCGATCGGCAGATTGGACTCCCGCATCAGCCGGGCGCCCTCCCGGATCGACTCATGGCCCTTGAGCTCTTCCTCACCGATGTTGAGCAGGGCTACGCGCGGATTCTTCACGCCATGCACGGCGCGCGCGAATGCGGCGCCCATGATCGCGAACTCCACCAGCTGTTCGGCGTCAGCCGCAATATCCGCGCCAAGGTCGAGCATGGCAGTGACGCCCTTGCGGGTCGGCCAGCTGCCCACGAGCGCCGGGCGGTGCACCCCTTCCACCTTGCGCAGGATGAACATGGACAGCGCCATCAGCGCCCCGGTGTTGCCGGCCGATACTGCAGCGACCGCTTCGCCGGACTTTACAGATTCGATGGCGTTCCACATCGACGTGCCCTTGCCCTGGCGCAGCATCTGGCTGGGCTTGGCGTCCATGGGCACTGACTTGTCGGTATGGCGGATCGTGGTGCGCGGGGCGGCCGTAGGCGCCCTGCCCAGAAGCTCCCTGAGCTTCGGCTCATCGCCATGCAACAGGAAGGCAAAGCCGGGATTGGTCTTTGCGAAACGCTCCAGCCCCTCCACGACGATGCGGGGCGCGTTGTCACCGCCCATCCCATCGATGGATATGAACTTCACGTCTGCCATGTCAGCCGAGGCGCTCCAACATGGCGGTTGCGGCCGGAATCGGCCCAAGCCAACCATGACTCGTCGGGTCTAATACCACGAGCGCAGCGAGGTAACAGGCCCTGCCGGACCGGTCCCTGCGACATCATCCACAGGCAGATTTCGCCCGAGAATTCAGGGCAGTCGCGGCCAGCTCACTTCGCCGGACAGCATCTGTTCGTCGCTGTGCCGCTTCAGCATGTCCTCCACATGGCGCACGTAGCGGACAAACCGATTAGACTGCTCTTCCGAAACACCCAGATTGCGCACCAGAGAATGCCGCAGCTCGGCGTCGTTTGAGCCCTCGTCCAGGGCATCGTCATAAGCCTTCGCCCGCCCATAGAACGCCTCGCCCATCTTGCGGATCTTCTTGCCTACGCTGAGATCGCCCGTGCCGATGTCTCGCAAGGCCTCATCGAAACCATCGAAAAGCGCGTCAAACACATCCTGCGAGAGTGCCTTTCCCCCCGCTCCGGCTGTCCGAAGACGCCGGAAAACCAGTGTCCCGTGAAGGCAGGTCATCTCGAAACGGCCTGAAAAATTGTCGCGGGCGCCGCCCTCGAAGTAAAAATCCGGGCGCAGCGCCTGCGCCTGGATTGATTGGTGCAGGCGATCGATCGCCCAGCGGTTTCTTTTGGGTTGGAACCAGTTGCCAAGCGCCATGGCGTCCTCCGGAGGAGGCGGGAACCTAGCAGGGTTCGCGTATGGGGGAAGTTGCCCCGAACACGCAGGCGCCTGCCAGCCTTGCCAAGCCGCGCGGGCTGCCTGTACCTACCGGCCTGTTCCGGAGTTTGCCCATGGCTATCAAGCGTCCCCGGCTTGCGTTTGTCGTCGCGTCTGCAGCCGTCGCAGCGGCGGCGAGCGGCTGTACGGCGACGCGGGACTTCCATGGCTACGTGCCTGACCAGGCCTTCCCGGAAGACGTCAAGCCGGCGGTTGACACGCGCTCGACTGTTCTAGCCCGTCTCGGCACGCCCTCGACAACCTCCCTTTTCGACAAGGCCGGCGAAGCCAAGGTGACGCCTGGCAAGGAACAATTGTGGGTCTACATGTCTTCGACCCGCGAGCTTCTGGCCTTCTACTATCCCAAGGTTGTGCAGCGCTCGATCATCGCGATCCAGTTCGACGAAGATGACGTCGTTTCGGACGTCCTTGTTTATGACGCGGACGATGGGCGCGTGCTGGACTATTCCTCGCGCGTCACGCCAACGCGCGGCCGCGAACTTGGGATCCTGGAGCAGCTGTTTGGAACGCTCGGTAGCCTGCGCAACCAGATTCCGGGTCTTGAAGACCGCGACAACCGCCAGCCCGGCGACAATCCGGGCGGCCGTCAGTAAGCGTCAGGTCCTGCTGGCGATCTGCGTAAAGGTCATTGTCACCAGGGCGTCCTTCTCGCCGACAACGCCGTTGGCCGCCTTCAGGCATTCGGCCGCCGCTAGCTTCTCGTCCAGCTTCCTGAAATTGCCCTTGGCGTGAAAGCTGATCTGATGTGACGTCCTTACGATGGCGTCACGGATAAAGTGCTGCTGCTCGCGGTACTTCCAGACGTCCTTGCCCGGCCCCGCCAGCATCCGCGCGCTGATGAACAGGTAATTGTGGAGCTTTCGCTTCTCGTCGAACACAGGGAACACCATCCCGCCGAGTTCGACCGAACGCGCAACTTCGGCCTCATCCGGCCCATCCGCATCAGCCGATTGCTCCTGGGCGCGCGCCGGAGTGGCGACAGCCATGGCGGCTGTTGTCAGCGAGGCTGCAGCGAAGAGGCCACGACGGGAAATGCGCATGAGGACCTGCATGCAGCCAAAATGTTGAAGCCGCGTTTACGATTGCGATGGTGTGCGAAAATGCCGCCAACCACTGGCGGTGAAATCTATGTGTTGTCCCCCCTCGCCCAGCACAACGACCCCATCACCTGCCTCCACTTGGCCGATCCGGGTGAGCTTCGCCCCACTTGATTTCATTGCTTTTCGTGCCGATGCGGGCGCCGTGAACAGGGTCTGATAGTCATCACCGCCTGTCAGAAGGCTTCGCAGGTCAACCTTGCTGTTCTGGACATAGTGCACCGCCGCTGCGCTGACGGGCACCAGTGAAGCATCGATCACCAGCTTTACAGACGACGCTGCCGCTACATGTCCGGCATCCGCCACCAGCCCGTCCGAGATGTCGATACTTGCCGTAGCGCGGGCCGACACAAGATCAGCGAATGGCAATCGCGGCGGTTCGGGTAGCCTGTATCTTGAGACGAGCTGATTTCGCGCCTCGGCTGTCAGCGGACCCAGGGATCCGGTCGCCGCCTGTAGCCCCAGCCAGCCATCGCCGATGTCGCCCGTGACCCAGATGTCCTCGCCTGGCGCGGCGCCGGATCGCCGGACGGGGCCCCGCTCCGTGACCCGCCCGAGAAGAGTCAGCGACAGGGTGAGCGGTCCGTCGGTTGCTGTCGTATCGCCGCCCGCCAGGTGAGCACCCCATCGTTGCAGGTCCTTGCCCAGCCCGCGTGCGAAATCCTCAAGCAGTTCGTGCGGCCTGCCCTTCGGCCAGACCAGTGCAAGCAAAGCCGCATCCGGCTTTCCGCCCTTAGCAATGATGTCTGAGACATTCACGCGGACAAGTTTCTGCGCGACCGTTTCAAGCGGATCGTCGGGGAGGAAATGTATGCCTTCGACAATCGCATCCTTCGTAGCGATCAGGCCGGGCGCGATCTCGGCGACATCATCGCGCAATTCATTCGCGCCGGACGAGGTTGCAAGCGGAGCGAAATAGCGGCGGATGAGGTCGAACTCATCCATCGGTGTCAGCCCCGAACGTCGCGGGCAACAGCATCCAGCAGGCCATTGATGAATTTCGGCTCAGCGCCCTCGAAGAAGGCGTGCGCGATGGAGACGTACTCGTCGAGAATGATCTGGGATGGCAGGCTGATTTCCGCGACGAGTTCATGGACTGCCGCGCGAAGAATTGCCCGCGACGTGGCGTCCAGCCGCTCGATTTTCCAGCCCTGCGCCAGCCGCTTCATGATTGCGCTGTCGATTTCTTCCTGCCGATCAACCACACCCAGGACGATGGAGCTGAATATATCGGGATCGGCTTCCTCGACCGGCTCACCCTCGTCGTTGAGGCCAAGACGGTCTTCCATGAAGTCGGCGACGACGGAACGGGCAGACTGCTCGGTCTGCTCCATCTGGTAGAGAGCTTGTATCGCAGCAAGGCGTGCACCGGCCCGGCGGGCGGCCAGAAGCTTGCGCTCGGCTTCGGCCGCGGGCGGGCTACTCATCGCCGTCCTCGATCAGCTTGTTGAAGCGGTAGGACAGGCCGACCATGCGCAGGACGGCGGCGACAACCTCCGCCCCCTTGTTCTTCTGCTTGCGATCGGCCCGAATCCGGGCCTGCGTCTCATTCTCGCAGGTGAGCACGCCAAAGCCAAGCGGAACACCGGAAATGGACAATTCCATCAGGCCCCGGGCAACATGGTTGGTGATGAGGTCGTAGTGGCTGGTTTCGCCGCGCAAGACGCAACCGAGCGCAACGAACCCGTCCCACTCGCCGGTGCCCGCCGCCATTGCAATGGCGCCCGGAATTTCGAATGCGCCGGGAACTTCGAGAAACTCATAGCTGGCGCCGACCTTGTCGAGCCCTTCGACGACGCCTGCTTCCAGTTCCGCAATGATGTGCGGATAGTAGCGGGATGTCACGATCAGGATGCGGGGTGCGTCGGCCATCTCTGTCCCTCAAGCTCAATCGCCATCAATTCGCCGCCAGCCCTCGACTGTCAGGCCGTATCCGTCAAGGCCCGGCAGGACGTTGGGCCTTGTGTTCGTCATCAGGATCATGCGGCGAACACCGAGATCTTTAAGGATCTGCGCGCCGACGCCATACTCGCGTAGTGGATGAGCCGTATCGCCTGCCGGATGAACGTCCTGCCCGCCGAGCGCGCGGGCGATCTCCTCGCCCATGCCCATGCGGACGAAAACGACGACTCCCGGTTCTTCTGCGGCGGAAAGCTTCTCCATGGCGCGTCTCACGAGGCCCTCGCGCTTGCCGGCCTCTCCCAAGAAGTCCGCCAGGAAATCGACGCGATGCACGCGCACGAGCGTAGCCTGGTCGCCCTGCACGCGCCCTTTGACCAGCGCGACGTGTTCGGCGCCATCTAGTGTGTTGCGGAACACGATGACACGGAACCTCCCTCCCCATGCGCTCTCGAAATCACTCTCGATGCGGCGTTCGAGGAAGCGGTCATGCCGGCGCCGCCAGGCGATGAGATCGGCGATCGTTCCGATCTTGAGCCCGTGCAACTGAGCAAACGTCACTAGCTCCGGCAGGCGCGCCATCGTGCCATCATCGTTCATGATCTCGCAGATGACGGCGGCCGGATAGAGCCCCGCCAGCCGTGAAATGTCGACGCTAGCCTCGGTGTGGCCGGCGCGGACAAGTACGCCGCCCTCGCGGGCAACCAGCGGGAAGACATGGCCGGGCGAGACAATGTCCGGCGCACCCTTGGTCGGATCGATTGCTACGGCGATGGTGTGGGCGCGATCGTGCGCCGATATTCCGGTGGTGACGCCCTCGCGCGCTTCGATCGACACGGTGAAGGCCGTCTTCATGCTCTCGCGGTTCTCGCGCGCCATCATGTCGAGTTCGAGCGTGCGGGCGCGGTCACGCGTCAGCGAGAGGCAGATCAGGCCGCGACCGTACTTCGCCATGAAGTTGATCTGCGCCGGCGTCGCGAACTGTGCAGGAATGATGAGGTCGCCCTCGTTTTCTCGGTCTTCCGCATCGACCAGAATATACATCCGCCCGTTGCGCGCTTCCTCGACGATTTCCTCTATGGGGGAGATCGCGGTAGAGAAATCGTACTTTTCCACGTGGTCCTTCATGAGGCGGCCTCGCGATATTCAAGCATACGCGCCACATAGCGCGCCAACATGTCGACTTCCAGATTGACCCGGTCGCCCGGCGTCAGCGTCCCCAAGGTCGTGACCTGCCACGTGTGCGGAATGATCGCGACCTCGAACCAGTCCGCGCCATCACTCCGCCCGACGCCTGAAACGGTGAGCGACACGCCGTCGACGCAGATCGAACCCTTCTCCGCCAGGAATTTCGACAACGGCTTGGCGCTCTCGATCCGAATTCGGCGGCCGTCACCGTCCGGCGTCACTGATTGGACAATCCCGACACCGTCAACATGGCCATAGACAAGATGACCGCCCAGCTCGTCTCCAAGCTTCAGCGACAGTTCGAGATTTACGCGCGAGCCCACAGTCCAGCTTCCCAGCGTCGTGCGCGAAAGCGTCTCCTGGACGGCCTCGACAAGCCACCACGATCCGCCACCGTCCGTCGCGCCGAACGCAACGACTGTCAAACACACGCCCGAGTGCTCGATCGACGCACCCATCTGAATCGAACCAACCGGATAGCGGCTCTCGACGCGAATGCGTCGCAGTCCGTTGACATCCTCGACGGACGTCACACGGCCAATGTCAGATACCAAGCCGGTGAACATCTCATGCTTTCCGCTTGTAGCTTTCCCACAGGTCCACTCCGACCTCCTTCACGCTGACGCGTTCATAGGTGGGCGCTGCTGCGAGCATGTCCAAGCCCAACCTCCCGATACATGGGCGGGCATCGCCGCCGAGCACGATCGGCGCACGAAACCATTCGATCCGATCCACGTGACCTTCTCCCAAGAACGATGCTGCAAGCTCACCCCCGCCCTCAACCAGAAGCGATGTCACGCCGGCGCGCGTCGCCGCCTCCAGGATCGCCGCGATGGCCAGGCGGCCGGTCGCAGGATCAGGCGGCGTCATCCAGTACTGAAGGCCGCGCGCCGAAGGCCAGCCAAGCGCATCCAGGTCCGTAGCTTCCAGCGTGGCGATGGCGACGGGTCCCGCAGAGACAGTCCGGAACAGCCGCGCATCCGGCGGCATCCGTCCCCGCCCGTCCGCGACGATACGCAGGGGTTGCGTCTCAGGCATCGGGTCGAGCCGCACCGTCAGCTCGGGATCATCCGCCAGCACAGTTCCTGAGCCGACAATGATCGCATCGTGCGTTGCCCGGAGTTTGTGAACTTCCAGGCGCGCGCTCTCGCCTGTGATCCATTTGCTGGCGCCGCTCGACAGCGCAATCCGGCCGTCGAGCGATGTGGCGAGTTTCAGCGTCACGGAAGGCCGGTCCGATGGCGCGCGCCCGCTCATTCCTTCACATCGCTTTCGTCATCGCGCGCCTGAGAGGCGATGAAGCCTGCGAAATCGGCCGGTGTCTTGAAGTCTTTGTAAACTGACGCATAGCGGATGAAGCCCACCGGATCGAGCGTGGAAAGCGCTTCCATCACCATTTCGCCGATGTCCGAGGTTTTGATCTCGCTCTCGCCCATATTCTCGAGCTGGCGCACGATGCCCGAGATCATGTGATCGAGCTGGTCGTCGCTGACCGGGCGTTTCTGAAGGGCAATCTTGAGGGAGCGGCGCAGCTTGTCGCGTTCGAACACGGCCTTGCGCCCATCGCGCTTCACAACAATGAGGTCGCGCAGCTGAACGCGCTCGAATGTGGTGAAACGCCCGCCGCAATTTGTGCAGCCGCGTCGCCGCCGCACCGCCGTATCCTCCTCGGCTGGCCGCGAGTCCTTGACCACCGAGTCAGCCGTGCCGCAATACGGACAGCGCAAGCCTCACCTCTTCATCAACCCCACGGCGCTGCGTAGATGGGAAAGCGCGCCGTCAGCGCCTTGACATCCTCGCGCACCTTGCCTTCGACCGCGCTCGTGTCGCCGCCCGCGGCCAGCGCGTCGATGATCTCGATCATCCAACGACCCACTTGTCTGAACTCCTCCCGCCCGAACCCGCGCGTTGTCGCCGCCGGCGAGCCCACGCGTACGCCGGACGTGACCATCGGCTTTTCCGGATCGAACGGGACGCCATTCTTGTTGCAAGTGATGTAGGCCCGCTCAAGCGCCCGTTCCGTGTCGTTGCCCTTCACGCCTTTCGGGCGCAGGTCGACCAGCATCAGGTGTGTGTCGGTGCCGCCCGAAACAATATCGAGACCACCAACCTTCAGCGTCTCGGCGAGCACGCGGGCATTGTCGATCACGGCCTGCGCGTAAGCCTTGAACGACGGCTTCAGCGCTTCGCCAAAGGCGACCGCCTTGCCGGCGATCACATGCATCAGCGGCCCGCCCTGAATGCCGGGGAAAACTGCAGAGTTCACCTTCTTGGCGATGTCAGCGTCATTCGTCAGCACCATGCCGCCGCGCGGTCCGCGCAGCGTTTTGTGCGTTGTCGTCGTCACGACATGTGCATGGCCGAGCGGACTGGGGATCAGGCCGGCAGCGACCAGGCCGGCGAAGTGCGCCATGTCGACCATGAAGATCGCGCCGACTTCATCGGCGATCGCGCGAAACTGCGCAAAGTCGATCGTACGCGAATAGGCCGAGCCGCCAGCGATGATGAGCTTTGGGTTTGCCGTGCGCGCCATCTTTCGGACATCGTCGAAATCGATGCATCCGTCCTGCCGGCGAACGCCGTAGTGATGCGCGTCGAACCACTTGCCCGACTGGTTGGCCTTTGCCCCGTGCGTCAGGTGACCGCCAGCATCGAGGCTCATGCCGAGGATCGCATCTCCCGGCTTCAGCAGAGCGTTGAACACAGCCTGGTTGGCCTGGCTACCGGAAGACGGCTGGACGTTCGCGAACTCACAGCCGAACAGCTGCTTGGCCCGGTCGATCGCCAGCGTCTCGATCTCGTCGACGAACTCGCACCCGCCATAATAGCGCTTGCCGGGATAGCCCTCGGCATACTTGTTGGTCAGCAACGACCCCTGAGCCTGCAGCACTGCCCGAGACACGATGTTTTCGGAGGCGATCAGCTCGATCTGATGGTTCTGCCGCCCGAGCTCCTCGCCAATCCACTTCGTTACCGCAGGGTCAACTTCCGCAACGCCCGCCGTGAAAAAGCCCTGCGTAGGGGAATTCGACGGGCTCATCGGGCCAACTCCAGAGCTTTGGGCGGAACGATCGGGCGATACGGGGTCACCCCCGCCTTGGCAAGTGGACAGCTCGTCCACCTCCCAAGGGTAATGCTTCCACACCCAAGTGTAAAAGAATTGGCGCTCCGGGTTAATTATCGATCAGGGACTCGGTTGTCTTGTATTCCCGACCTGGACCTTCAGGCCGTCTGCGTAATCGCGGGACTGTCGGGAAAGCAAAATGCAGGAAACCTCTCGCGAAACCTCACTCCGGGATGAGCAACTGCTGCGCATGACTTCAGACATTGTGGCTTCGTTTGTGGCCAATAACCCCGTGACGACGGAGAATCTTCCTGAGGTGATCCGGTCCGTCTACCGCACCATTTCCAGCCTGGCGGAGCCCGGCGAAGGACGGCTTGAGGAACGACTGAAGCCGGCTGTCCCGATCGGAAAGTCGGTGGCCAAGGACTTCATTGTTTGCCTTGAGGACGGCAAGAAGCTGAAGATGCTGAAGCGGTATCTTCGCGCGAAGTATGACATAAGTCCGGATGAGTACCGTCGCCGGTGGGGCCTGCCGCCAGACTATCCTATGGTGGCCCCCAGCTATACTGAGCGCAGATCCGAATTCGCCAAGCAGATCGGCCTGGGCAGGGGCGTCCGCAAGGGCCGCTAGGCGATAAGCCCACCCCCGCCCCGTTCGTCGGGACCGGGCTCGCGCATCGCCTTCGCCTTACGGCGCACAAAGGACAGCTTCGCCCGGGCCAGACTGTCGATATCTGCGTTCGCCGCACTGCTCGGGGCTGTGAATGCGACCTCAAGCCCGTCAAGCGCGGACACAGCCCGGACCTCCATCGCCCCGCCGATCCGGTTCAACTCAATCAGGATCTCGTCATCGGGGTCAGGCGACATGCTTGTCGTGCGTCTCGCAGATCAATGCTCACTCCAAATTCAGGTCAAGTTTCTGCCTTTTGTTTCCGGGAAGAGGAACAGGCAGGTGACGATCCCGATGATGCCGAAGACGACGGGGTACCAGAGGCCGGCGAAGACATCGCCCGTTGCAGTGGCGATGGCGAAGGCGGTCATCGGCATGAAGCCGCCGACCCAGCCTATCCCCACATGGTAGGGAACAGACAGCGCCGTGTAGCGGACGCGGGTCGGAAACAGCTCGACGAGCGCGGCGGCCATCGGCCCGTAAAGGGCGCAGGCCGCCACCACAAGCACCAGAAACCCGCCAACGATGAGCGGCCAGTTGAACTGCGCCGCCTGCGCCTGGAAGTCCGCCTGTGTCGCGGGCGCCTTCATCGGCGGCGGATAGCCAGCCGCGGCAAGGGCTCTGGAAAGGGTCTCATTGATGCCCTTCGTGTGCGCTTCGAGCGCCAAACGTTCGAGGCCCACGGCATCGGTTGCAGAGGCGCGGGCGTCGGCATTGTCACCGATCTGGATGGTTGTCGGCGCACCGGCCGGTTCATCCGCGATCGAGAACCCAATCCCTGCATTCGTGAGATACGCGCGCGCAATATCGCAGCCCGTTTCATACTTGTGGCCGCCCAGGAGATCGAACTGGAAGGAACACGTGGCCGGGTCGGCGTGAATGACGACCGGCTTCTCGCGCTGGACGTTGAGCAGTGTCGGGTTGGAGCCGGCTGAGAAAGCCTGGAATGCCGGGATCATCGCGACCACCGACAGCACCATGCCGAGGATCAGGATCGGCTTGCGTCCAACGCGATCCGAAAGCCAGCCGAAGAATACATAAAGAGGTATCGAAACGATCGTCGCTCCCATGAGGAACAGGTTCGCCCAAATGCCTGGCAGCTTCATGAAGCGCTCAAGAAAGATCTGCGAATAGGAGAAGGCGCACCACCAGATGGCGCCCTGAGCCATAAGAAATGAGAAGATGGCGAGCAGGACCAGGTGCAGGTTCTCCCACTTCAGAAATACCTCTGCGTAGGGGGCCTTCGAGACATTGCCTTCCTGCTTCATCTTCACGAACTCGGGGCTCTCGTTGAGGCGCAGCCGCATCCAGATCGAGATACCGACGAGGATGGCAGAGGCAAGGAACGGGATACGCCAGCCCCAAGCGAAGAACTGTTCCTCACCCATGGCGCCGCGCGTGCCGACAACAACGGCAAGCGCACCGACGAGCCCGAACGCGGCCGAGGACTGGATCCAACCTGTCGACTCGCCCCGATGGTTAGGAGCGCAATGCTCGGCCACATAGATCGCTGCCCCGCCATACTCACCGCCCACCGCCATGCCCTGCAGGATGCGCAGGAGAACCAGCATGATGGCGCTGAAGCCGATCAGCTCCTTGTTGTCCGGCAGGAGGCCGATGGCGAATGTCGCCCCGCCCATAATGACTACGGTGGCGAGGAAGGCGCCCTTGCGGCCAAAGCGGTCGCCCATCCGACCGAAGATCAACGCACCGAGCGGACGAAACAGAAGACCGGCAGCAAAGACCGCCAGCGTCGCGAGCGTTGCGTTCGCCTCGCCGATCTCTGCAGCGTTGAAGAACTTGGCCGCGAAGATGCTGGTCAGCGCACCATAGACGAAGAAGTCATACCATTCGAACGCCGTGCCGGCGGCTGACGCCACCACAACGGTGCGCAGCGGCGTCGTCGGCTTTTCAGCCGTATCCGGCGTCGCCGATTCCATGCGATTCTCCTCGTCCTGTGAGCGTGATCCCGGCGGAAGACCTGCACCAGATCGCACGGTTCCGCCAGAGGCGTCAGGGCTGTTGCGACTTCGTGCGTTGAGTTTCGCTTGGGAGGCGTTCTAGGCTCCAAAACCGGCGACAGAACAAGGATGGCAGCGTCTTGAAACACGTACTTGCGATTACGGCGGCCATCGCCCTCATTGTTGCACCTGTCATCGCCCAGCAGGGGAACAAGCCGATCCGCTCGGAGCCCCAGCCTATCGTTGCGGCGCCTGGCCTGCCCGCACTGCGGGATGTCGCCTATCCAGGCACGCTGACATTGGACATCGACGCGACCGACCTCGACCGCCGCATTTTCGGTATCCGGCAGGAGATACCCGTCGCAAGGTCCGGCCCTCTGACGCTGATGTATGCGGAGTGGATCCCCGGGAACCATGCGCCGCGCGGGCCTATCTACAATTATGCCGGCCTGAAGATATCTGCGAACGGCAAGCCCGTGCCATGGAGACGCGACCCAGCGGATGTGTTCGCCTTCCATGTCGACGTGCCAGCAGGCGTCAAGGCATTGGATGTCGAAGCGCAGTTCCTGTCGCCAATCGAGACCGCGCAAGGTCCGATCATGATGACGCAAGAAATGCTGCGGCTGAACTGGTACATAGCGGCGCTCTATCCCGCCGGTCATTTCGCGCGAAAGATCAGTTTCGACGTCAGCGTTAAACTACCGCCCGGTTGGGACTATGCGACGGCGCTGGAGACTTCCGCAAAGATGGGCGACGTGGTGAGGTTCAAGACGGCGTCGTGGGAGACTGTCATCGACTCGCCGCTGTTCGCCGGCAAGCACATGCGCAAATTTGATCTGGATCCGGGCGGACGTTCACGCGTCACGCTGAATGCGATGGGCGACGAGCCAGGACAGGTCGACCCGCCCGATGAGGTTATTCAAGTCTTCCGCAATCTCGTGAAGCAGGCGGACAAGCTGTTCGGCGCTCGGCACTTTGATCACTATGATTTTCTTCTATCGGTCAGCGACAGGCTTGCCACCGCAGGAATTGAGCACCAGCGCTCAAGCAGCAACGGGGTCAGTTCGCGCTACTTCACCGGATGGGAGACGGCGTTCGTCTCGAAGGACCTGATCCCTCACGAATATGTTCACTCGTGGAACGGCAAATACCGGCGGCCGGCGGACCTGTGGACGCCGTCTTTCAATGTCCCGATGAGAGCGAGCCTGCTGTGGGTCTATGAAGGTCAGACCCAGTACTGGGGACATGTTCTTGCGGCGCGGTCCGGCTTCGTCACGAAGCAACAGGCGCTTGACCTCATCGCGAACAACGCAGCGATCTTCGACACGCGCACGGGACGCGACTGGCGGCCGCTGGCTGACACGACGATGGATCCGGTAATCGCTGCGCGGCGCTCCCTCCCTTGGCAGAACTGGCAGCGTAGCGAGGACTACTATTCGGAAGGCCAGCTGGTCTGGATGGATGTCGACACGCTGATCCGTGAAAAGACCGGAGGCAAGAAGTCGCTGGATGACTTCGCGAAGGCATTCTTCGGAATGAATGACGGCGACTGGGGACAGCTGACCTATACGCGGGCAGACCTCGTGGCGGCGCTGAACAAAGTGCAGCCGGATGACTGGGAGGCATTCTTCCGGAAACGCGTGGATCAGGTGGCGCCGCAGGCGCCGCTGGACGGCCTGGAGCGCGGCGGATACCGGCTCGTCTATGGCGAGACGCCAAACCAACTCTGGCGCGAAGGCGAGGCACGCACGCGGGCCGCGAACCTGCTCTATTCAATTGGCCTGTCGACGGACTCCAACGGCAAGATCACGCTGGTGCAGTGGGAAGGACCCGCCTGGCAGGCTGGGCTCAACACGTCGCTTACGATAACAGGCGTCAACGGGCTTTCCTTCACGCCCGAGCGCCTGCGCGCAGCCGTGGGCGAGAGCAGATCGAAGCCCGTCGAACTGCTGATCCGCTTCGGCGACACGCTGAGGACAGTGACGCTCGATTATTCGGGCGGGCACAGGTACCCGCGGCTGGAACGGATCGCTGGAAAACCCGCATACATCGACGACATTCTGGCGGCGCACTAGTCGCGACCGACACTACGGCGCAGGTGGCAGGAAGGCCCCAACTACGCCGGCGAACTGGATCGGGCTGGGGTAGCCGTCGGCGGAGACCGCCTGCACCCCGAAAAACCAATCGTCAATGACGGTTTTCTCCAACACCGTCGATGTCTCCCCGCCCGGGACACGCTTGCTGTGCTGCCAGACGGGCGAGGTCGTGTCGCGCCACCAGACGATGTAGCTCGCCGCGCCTTCGCTGGCGGTCCAGGTGAGGGTGGTATTGGCGGAGACGGCCCCATCAATCTTGACCTCCCGTGGCGGACGCGGCGCAGAGCCGAGCGAGGCCATGGTCATGGCGTTGAGCTTTGTGACGCGAGCGAGGTAAGCGAAGTCGACGCCGTCGATCGTGTCGCCGTAGACGATGCCGTTCTCGGTCCGCAGATCCTGGTGCTGGCGGTGATAGTGTTCGGCGGCCTCGGTGATGCGAACGGCAGGAAAACCGGCCTCGACCATCGGCACTTGATCGCCGCCGCGGCCGAAGCGATCGCGGCGATAGATCATGGACACGTCAAAGTCCGGCATGTGCCCTTGAGCGATCGCATCGACATAGCGCGCGAGATTGCGGGATGGTGAATCCACCTCCCCGCCGACAGAGCGCCGGGCGACGGCGATGGTCTCGGACTCGTTTGACCGGACACCCTCGGAGAACACCCGAACGCGATCCTCGACTGTGGCGGCCATACCGTGGCTGTTACCGACAATGTCGTTGTTGAGGACGGCCAGCACGTCCCATCCCTGCGCCTTGGCGTAGGCGGCGAGGATACGGCCGCCATGGAGTCCCTGCTCCTCCCCGCTGAGTGCGGCATAAACCAGCGTTGCAGGAAACTTGTGCTGTGAAAGGATACGCGCGGTCTCCATCACGGCGGCGACGCCCGAGGCGTCATCATTGGCGCCTGGCGCATCATCCGTGAAGTTGAGCGGGTCGCTGACGCGGCTGTCGAGATGGCCCTGTATGATGATAATGCGGTTCGGGTCAGTGGCGCCGCGCTGGATGGCGACAGCATTGGCGACGACAGTCGGGCTGGGCACACGCGGCGGCGCTGTGACCGTGTCCTGCACGGTCACGACCTCGAGGCACCCTCCGCAGTCGCCGCTCATCTTGCGGAACTCGGCCTCGACCCAGCGGCGCGCGGCGCCAATGCCGCGCGTGTCGGAGACTTGGTCGGATAGCGTATGGCGCGTGCCGAACGAGATCATCTTTTCGATATAGCCCCGAAGTCTGGCTTTGCTGACTTCAGAGGAGATCGCAGCGAGCTTGGCGCGAACAGCGGGAGTTTCTTCTTGCGAGGCGGAAACGGCAGCCATGCCACCGGAGACACACGAAGACGCCAGAACAACAGCGGTTGCCAGGCCTGCGATCGTTTTCATCATGGTCTGCGCTCGTGCTCGCTCATGGCTTGTGGAGTTTTTTTACTGCTCCAGGGGTCATTCGCCTGCTCCGGAGTGGCTGAAGAAAGTCCCCCTTCTTGCACCCGGAACCTAGGCTGATGCTAGAACGGGGCATAAGTCTTGCGGCGAGGTCGTCAACCGAAATGCGCTGGAAAGTGTTCGCTGCAGGCATCACCGCCCTCGTCTTCAGCGGAGCAATCGCCATGGCCCAGAAGTCCACGCTCGACCCCGACTCCTTCCTGCCGCCGGTGCTGCCGTGGAGCGGCGCGAGTGAAAGGCTGATCGCGCCGGCGGATGACCCATGGATTACGCCGTCGGAGACAACGGGGCTGGCGGCGACGCCGAACTACCGAGAAACGCTCTCTTTCCTCCGCCGGATGGACAAGGCCTCAGCCCTCCTGCGCCTCGAGCGCTTCGGCACGACGCCCCAGGGCCGCGAGCTGGTGGCCGCAATCCTGAGCAAGGACGGAGCGAAATTCCATGACTGGAAGCCCGTCCTCCTTGTGCAGGCGGGCATTCATTCCGGCGAGATCGACGGAAAGGACGCTATGCTGATGCTGGTCCGCGACATGCTCTTCAAGGGCAAGGATGCGCTGCTCGACAAGGTCAATGTCGTATTCATCCCGGCCCTCAACGCTGACGGGCATGAGAAATCAACGCCTTACAGCCGGCCGAACCAACGCGGGCCAAAAGACATGGGCTGGCGCAATACTGCGCAGAACCTGAACCTCAACCGTGACTTCATGAAGGCCGAAGCCCCAGAAATGCAGGCCTTGCTGGGCCTGATCGCAAAGTACGACCCGGACTTCTACATCGACCTACACGTTACGGACGGGATGGATTACCAATACGACGTCACCTACTGGTTCGATGGGTGGGACGGGCTCTATGCCGACAGTCCTTCGATCGGCAAATGGCTGAACGATGTCTATCGTCCGCAGGCCGATGCAGCGCTCGCTGCGAACGGTCACGTTCCGGGACCGATGATCTTCGCTCGAGACGAAGCTGATCTCTCGAAGGGAATCGACTTCCTGGCGTTCGATGCGCGCTTCAGCCATGCATATGGCGACCTGCGGCGCGTGCCGACCGTTCTGGTGGAAAACCATTCGCTCAAGCCCTATCGCCAGCGCGTGCTGGGCACGTATGTCCTGCTCGAAGCGACACTGAAAGCGCTGGCAAGCGAGGCAGCCTCGCTGAAGGCCGCCATCGCGCAGGACCGCGCGCTTCGCCCGAAATTCATCGACACTAACTGGAAGACCCGGGAGGCGCCTGTGGGCGCCTTCGACTTTCTCACCATCGCATCCGAGCAAACAGACTCATCGGCCTCGGGCGGCAAGATAACCCGCTATCTCGGACGACCGGGCCCCACGGTGTCAGTACCTGTGTACGGCTCGGAGCCGGGACTGCAGATTGACGTGGCCAAGGCCTACTGGGTGCCTGCAACCAAGTCGGAGGTGATCGCGAAGCTCAAGCTTCATGGCGTTAGGGTCGAATCCATCACAGAAGCAAGGACGGTTGATGTCGAAATGATCCGCCTCGACGGTTTCCGGAATGTCGGATTATCCGAGGGGCGGATGATGTACGCGCCGACAGGCTTGAAAAGGGAGCGCCGGAGAGAAACCTTCCCTCCGGGATCCGTCCGAGTGTCCACTGACCAACCTCTGGGCGTTCTGGCTGTCGCCCTGCTGGAACCCGAAAACGAGGACTCGCTCTTTGCCTGGGGCTTCTTCGCGGAGATCCTGAGCCGTGTCGAATACATGGAACCTTATGCGATCGCCCCGATGGCCGAACAAATGCTGGAAAATGATGCTCAGCTGAGGGCGGAGTTCCAAAAGCGCCTCGCAGATGATGAGGCGTTTGCCGCTTCTCCGCTGCGTCGCCTACAATTTTTCTATGAGCGCAGCCCGTTCTACGATCAGCATTACCTATTGTATCCCGTGGGCCGGGAGACCTGACAGCCGACCCACATGATAGGGCGTAATCCTTGGTGAGCCCGGCAAGAATCGAACTTGCGACCCGCTGATTAAAAGTCAGCTGCTCTACCGACTGAGCTACGGGCTCTCTCAAGAGCGGCGGAACCTAGTGTTCGATTCCGCTCCG
>JBEAMJ010000107.1:0-16446 GCA_041166025.1 Pseudomonadota bacterium
CGAGTCCATCGGCAACATCCCGCCCGCCGAGGCAGAGGCCGCCTACTATGCCGAGCAAGAAGGACGAGCTATCGCAGCGTGACTCAAACCAAATAGCCTCCGGGGTTACCGGAGCGGTTCACAAGCCTATTTCGAAACGATCAACTGGTACCGGACCAAGCTGCATGAGCTCGGTCACTGGACAGGGCATGCGTCACGTCTCGACCGCAATTTCTCGCGCCGCTTTGGTGGTGAGGCTTATGCGCGCGAAGAGCTGGTTGCGGAGCTTTGCTCTGCGTTTCTATGCGCTGAACTTGGGGTGACACCGACCGTCCGCCATGCGGACTATCTCGGCGCATGGCTGGAGATCCTGAAAGGCGACAACCGGGCGATCTTTCAGGCGGGGTCGCTGGCGTCGAAGGCGGCTGACTTCGTCATGGGCCGCCGGGACGCGCGCAATGGCATTGAGCCATGCGGCTTATGACGGGGCTTGCTCACCTCGCCTTGCTTCGGGCCGCGTGGTCCGAAGCCGTCCAGCGATGCGCAGGGCGTTGTCCTCAATCAGGCCGGCGGCTTCCTCGACATATCCGCGCGTACTCCCTGGCAGGGTCGCAACGGCTTCGGTTGTCGCCACGCGCTTTGCGACGAACCCATCGGCAAGTTGCTGCACCCGATCGCGCACGTCAGCAGGTCGGTATCCCGCCGATCCGGCGATTGCGTCCCAGTGGCGCGCGGCGACATCGGCGGGCTTTCGCTTCCTGCCTGCTATGTTCTGCGCGAAAAACTGCGTGACGCTTGGCCAGGGAAGTGCGCTCGAGACGTCATAGAGCGGCGCGAGGCGGGGTCCCGCGCCGACCGGCAGGACAAGCGAGTAGTTCTTCGCGTGAGCGTCGGTGTTCGCAACGAGGATGTTGAAGATGACATCGTCCAGAAGCGAGAGGGCGTCGGCTGACGGCAGATGGCGGCCAGTGCTAAGGAGCGTCGCCAAACTCGGTCCGGGGAGCGTGCCGCCCTCATACTTTCTGCCAGGCGGAACGCCATTCGCCTGCGCGAAATCTTCCTGGTGAAGTCTTTGCAGGGCGCCAGTCCGGCTGACGCGCCTGTCATAGCGCAGCACGCAGATGGCCTTGCGCCGGCCAGCAGCGAGGATCGTCGCCTCCGCCGTGTTGAGGCCGATCGCCTGCGCCAGGCGCAGGCAGTAGGTTTCGTTCTCGACAATGCCAGGCAGGATCGGATTGTCCGGCTTCACGATAATGGTCGAAGGCGCGCCATTGCGTGGAATGGCGAGGACATCGCCATCAACCGGCAGCCGCAGGACCGGGGAGCCGTTCGCATCCAGAACCGCAAGGGCGGATTTCTTCTGTCCGCCGGCAAGCGAGAGGCGAACGCCTTCCTCGCCGGCGAGGAAGGGACGTTGCTGCAGGTCCTCGAAATGGCGCTCAAGGGCCGCCCCCGGATCATCGAGGGAATAGAATTCCGTGAGGGGGGTAAACGCCCACGCCGCCCTCTCGGATGGGACGCCGAAGGACAGCGCGCCCGCGGTGTCGCCGCCGATTGCGTTCAGAACGGCCAGCGTGTCCGCCCGGTCGAGACCGAGCGAGCGCGTGAGGATGTTGAGCTGATCCTCTTCCGGCAGGAGATTGGCGAGCCAGGGGGAGATCACCTCGGAGGGGTAGGCAGTGGTGTCGAGTGGAAGGGTGAGCGAGAGCGGGAAGGCGCCGTCGGTTGCGAGCCACGCTTCGGAATAGGAAAAGCCAAGCGCGCCGGTCTCGGCGACGGTCACGTCGCCAACCTGCAATGCATCGAACCAGACCGGAACGCTGGTCACGTATAGTCCCCCAGGTCATAGCCTTTGCGCTTCGAGACGCGAGCGGCTCCGGCCGGTCTGTCTTCAACGAGGTCGCCTGCAGCGATGCGCAAGGCGTCGGCGATCCGGCAAAGGCTGGTCACGCGCAGGTCGCGTTTTCCGGTTTCGATGAGCGAGAGGGCCGGCGCGCTGATCCCGCTGAGGCGTGCCAGTTCATGCAGGCTGAGGCCGCGATCCTCGCGGACCTTGCGGATCCTGCTCCCCACGCCGGAAAGTCGCCTGTTTTCCTGATCGTCCGCCATGACCGACCTCTTTATCGAATTCGGTAAATTTAGGCTGCGGGGTGCGCGAGGGCAAGGTCTTTTATCGAAAACGGTAAAATAGGGTGCGGTTCCGCGCCTGGCCGTCGTGTTTTACGAAATTACACATGTAATCTCTGCTAGTGTTTCGTGCTGACAGAGCGCGTGGCAGATTCTGCCAACAAATCCTCGCGTTAGAGGCGATTGGCGCTCTCATGTGTTTCCTGCTGTTTCCTCAAATCACCCCGAGTTCCCCGCTCCGGTGTTTACTATGTGCTTCCAAATCTGACCCTTGCATTAGTTCACGACGGGCAAACGGAGGCTCGCCGTGAAGCTAACGAAACGCACCATCGAAGCGCTACCGGCGTCAGAGCACGCGCGCATTGTGTTTGACGAAGAGCTGCCAGGATTTGGCGTGCGGACAGCTCCTTCGGGGCGCAAGACTTTCGTCGTTAAGTACCGCGTAGGCGGCGGCCGGGGAGGCCGGCAGCGCCGCGTATCCGTAGGGACGTTCGGCACCATCACGCCAGAGGACGCGCGAACTGAAGCGAAGAAGATATTGGCCCGCGCGCATCTCGGTGATGACTTCGCCGACCAGCGCGACAAGACCCGCAACGCGCGGACGGTCAGCGAACTCATCGACGAGTGGTCCAAAGGCGGAGCGCTTATCAACCGGCGCACCGGCGCCAAGCGACAGCAGGTCAATATCAACAACGACATTGCTTTGGCCAATCACCATCTGAAGCCTCTGATCGGCAATCGCACGGTGCAAAGCCTATCCAAGGGCGACATTCAACTCCTGCGTAACCGGATCGCTGGAGGCGATTCCAGCGTGACGCGAAAAGGGCGTCGACGCGGCAGGATCAATGTCACCGGCGGGGAGGGAACAGCGACAAGAACGATCCGGCTGTTCTCATCGATCCTCTCCTATGCGGTCGACATGGAACTGATCCCGCGGAATCCTGCCCTTGGCGTCAAGCTACCGCCGGGCGGCCAGCGGCATCGCTATCTGTCGGCGGATGAGCTTCGCCGTTTGGGAGAGGTTCTCGAAACACCCGCGTCCACCACGACAGCGGGCACAGCGGCTATCATCTTGCGCCTGCTCATTCTTACGGGCGCGCGGCGCGGCGAGATCGAAGGATTGAAATGGTCAGAGGTCGATTTCAACTTCGGCATGCTGCGCAAGAAGACCAGCAAGACCGGAGCCAAGGTAATACCGTTGGCTCGGGTTGCGGTCGAGATTCTCGAAGAGCAAAGGCGCTGGATAGACCGCAGCCAGGTCTGGGTCTTTCCCGCGCACCGTGGCGCAGGGCACTTCGATGGTCTGAACAAGGAATGGCACCGCATTCGCAAGCTCGCCGGCATCGAAGACGTTCGCATTCACGACCTGCGGCACACCTTTGCAAGCGTGGGTGCAGGCGGTGGCGTTGGGCTGCCGCTCATTGGCGGAATTCTCGGGCATCGTCAGGCTTCGACGACGCAGCGATATACTCACCTCGCTGACGGGCCTCTGCGCACAGCGGCCGATCTAATTGGGAGCGAACTGGCCGCTGCGCTTGCTGGGGCCTCGTCTAGCTAAGCCCAGAAAAACCTTGCTCAGTTGGCGTGAAAGCTCCCCAGACCTTTATGAGGTCATGGCCTTCGGCCCCCAGCGTATCTTAAGAGGTGTCGCGAGGCCGCATTGGCCAAATGCATGGCCGGCATGCCGAGGGATTCTGCCTAGCTCTGCGTACTGTTTGGAGGCGTGCAATCGCGCAGTGTTTTTCATCGGGAGCTACGGATGGTCGACGGCACGATGCGCGGCCTTGGCCGCCGCCACTTTCTGATCGGGACAGGTCTTGCAGGTTTGGCGGCCGCCTCCGCACCTGGCACATGGGCGCAGCGGCCGGCTTCTGCAGCTGTCGAGCCCCAGACCCTATCAGGCTCGGACATCCATCTGACGATCGGTCATGGCGCGATCACGATAGACGGCAGAACGGGGCATTCCGTCGCCATCAATGGAACTGTCCCTGGTCCGATCATCCGGCTCAAGGAAGGTCAGATAGTCCGACTGCATGTCACGAACACGCTGGAAGAGGACACATCGATCCACTGGCACGGGCTCCTGGTCCCCTTCGAAATGGATGGCGTGCCCGGCGTCAGCTTTCCCGGCATCCGCCCGGGCGAGACCTTCACCTACGAATTTCCCGTGAAGCAGTCGGGTACCTACTGGTTCCACAGTCACTCCGGCCTGCAGGAGCAGGAGGGACACTACGCGGCGATGATCATCGATCCCGCGGGTCCTGATCCGGTGGCGTACGACCGCGAGCATGTGATCGTTCTGTCAGACTACAGCTTCATCCATCCACATCGCCTGTTCCAGAAGCTCAAGCAGGAAGCGGGCGTGTTCAATTTCCAGAAGCAGACCATTGCGGGGCTTCTGGCCGGTCAGGACCAGTCGCTTGCAGAGCGCATGGAGTGGGCCCGTGAGCTGATGGATCCGACCGACATCTCGGACATTACCGGGGCGGTCTATTCCTTCCTCGTCAACGGTCGCGGACCTGCCGACAACTGGACGGGTCTCTTCACGCCCGGTGAGCGCGTTCGTCTGCGCTTTATCAACGCTGCGGCGCAGACCATTTTCAATGTGCGCATTCCTGGCCTGAAGCTTAGTGTCGTGGCAACCGACGGGCAGAATGTGCGTCCAGTCACGGTTGACGAGTTCCAGATTGGCAACGCGGAGACGTATGACGTCATCGTCACGCCGACAGAGAATCGCGCGTTCACGCTGATTGCCGAGGCCGTTGATCGTTCGGGGATGGCGCGCGCAACGCTTGCGCCCCGCCTTGGCATGACAGCGGAGGTCCCGCCACTACGGGAGCGCCCTCTCGGCACGATGAAAGATATGGGCATGGCGCACGACATGGGCGGCATAACCGGGGCGGAGCACGCCGGCCACACCGATATGGCTGCGATGGCTGTACCTGGCATGGCCGCGCCACGCGTGCGTGGGTCGGACGTCATGGGCGACATGTCCGGAATGGAAGGCATGGACATGTCCATGCGGAACTGGATGAACGCACCGCAGGTCGAACTCGGGCCGGGTGTGCAGTCACTTGCCCCCATGCCGATGGACCGCACGGGAGAGACCGGGCAGGGCCTGGAGAGCGTTGGCCATCGCGTTCTTGTCTACAAAGACCTCATCGCTCTTGAACCCAACGCCGACACGCGTGCGCCATCGCGCGAACTGGAGATCCGCCTTACCGGCAACATGGAACGGTTCATGTGGGGTTTCGACGGCAAGAAATACTCTGAAAAGCCGGCGCCCTACGCGTTCCGCAAAAACGAACGTGTTCGCGTAAGCCTCGTCAACGACACCATGATGGCGCACCCCATTCATCTGCATGGGCATTTCTTCGAACTGGCGCACCGCGCGCCACTTGGGCACATGCCGCGCAAGCACACGGTCATTGTCGCTCCGGGCGGGATTGTGAAGTTCGACTTCACGGCCGAGCCTGGCGACTGGGCGTTTCACTGCCACATGCTTTACCACATGCATGCCGGGATGTTTCAGGTCTTCACTGTACGTCCGCTCGACGGAGCTGCTGCATGAACCGGCATCTTCTTCTTGCCGCCTTGTCCCTTGGCATTACAGCTCCGGCGTTTGCGCAGCACGAAAGCCATGTGACGCCACAGACGCCGGCTCCCCAAGCGCCCGCGGCCCCCAAGCCCACGCCCCAAACGCCCGCGCCAAAGACCCCAATGCCGCAACCGCAACCGGCAGCGCCTGCTGAACCGCACGCACAGCATGATCACGGCGGTAGACCCGCCGCTGCTGCTCCGGACCAGCATGCCGGCCACAAGATGGCCGAGGAGTTCGTTGATCCGCCGGAGGCTGGCAATGATGTACCGCCTGACACGCCAGCTGAATTTGCGGCCGACCGCTTCTTTGGCGTGGACGACATGAACCGGGCGCGCGGCATCCTGCGCGACGAGCATGGGGGCGCGCTCACTTACAAGATCATGGGCGACATGATTGAGTATCGCAGCCAGGGCGGCGACGATGGCTATGCCTGGAATGGCGAAGCATGGTTCGGCGGTGACATCGATCGCCTTGTCATCAAGACAGAAGGCGAAGGCGGCGAGGATATCGAGAGCGCAGAAATCCAGGCGCTCTACTCCCGCGCCTGGGATCACGTCACTGACCTTCAGATTGGCATCCGGCAGGACATCGAACCCAATCCTTCGCGTACTTACCTCGCGCTCGGCTTTGAAACGGTCCTGCCTTACTGGTTCGAGGTTGAAGGAGCGCTGTTCGTCGGCCAACGCGGCCAGGTGCTTGGGCGCCTCGATGGCAACTACGATCTCCAGTTAACGCAGCGCCTCGTCCTCCAGCCGCGCGCCGAGGTGAACTTCGCCGCCAAAGACGATGCTGCCATTGGCCTTGGCTCTGGTCTCTCCGACGCGGAGCTTGGTCTGCGTCTTCGCTACGAGTTTCAGCGCGAGATCGCTCCCTACATCGGTGTCACGTGGGAACGCAAGTTCGGGGATACGGCTGATTATGCGCGGGCTGAGGGAGAGAGCGCTGAGACGACGAGCTTCGTCATTGGTCTGCGGGCGTGGTACTGACGAGCGACCTGGGCAGGATTGGAGCAGGGCATGACCCGCAATTTCATTCGCTGGATTCTGGCGGCATCGTTTCTGGCGTCGATACCCGCTGTCGCAACGGCGCAGACCGTGGATGCGCCATTGGTGGCACCGATGTCGTCGGAAGCGCAGGAGGCCGCGAAGGCGGTTGACGCTTTTCATGCCAGACTTTCCGGAGGTGATGGCGTCGCCGCTGCTGCGTTACTTGCTGAAGATGCGCTGATCTTCGAGAGTGGCCATGCGGAACGCTCGAGAGCCGAGTATGCTTCGCATCATGCGGGGGCCGACGCTGCGTATGCTGCGGCTGTTCCGTCAAGACTTACGCGGCGCAACGGTTTTGTCGATGGCGATACCGCCTGGATTGTCAGCGAAAGCCGCGCGACCGGAAAGTACAAGGACAAGGTCGTCGATCGCGTAACGACCGAAACGATGATCCTGCGCAAGACCGCCGAAGGCTGGCGCATCGAGCATATTCATTGGTCGTCGCGCGTAGCCACATAGTTGCGGCTCAAGGTTAGTCGATATCAACGCCGTCGGCCTTGAGGGCTTCCGCAAGCAGCTTGCGAGCACGGTAGACACGCGTCTCGACGGCCTTGGCCGAAATTCCGAGCGTTTCGCCAGCTGCCGCCTGAGACAAGCCTTCGAAGGAAGTCAGCAGAAGGGGCTCCTTTAGCTGAGCAGGCAGGGCGGCTATCGCCCGGTCGAGGCGGGTCAGTGCGACCTCAGTATTGTCCTCGGAGTATGCCGAGGCGTTGACGTCGGGTGCGGCAGTGGTTTCATCAAGCGTCTTGGCTGCATAGAAGAATTTCCGGACAACGCGGCGGCGACCCCAGTCCCGGCATTTGTTGAGCGCGATCCGGCGAAGCCAGGTCGCCGCGGGACGAGCGGGATCATAACGCCCGAGCGCCTGCCAGGCCGAAACAAACGTTTCCTGAAGGAGATCATACGCTTCATCGGCATCGCCAACATAGCGGCGGATGAAGCGGTAAAGCGGCTCTTGGTGGCGTCGGACAATTTGGTTGAAGGCGGAACGATCTCCCTTGATAGCGCGCGCAGCAAGCGCGGCGTCGCTATCGTCCGGATTGGTTCCGCTCATTTGGCGTCGGCGGTCAACGCCTCGCCGATCCTGTCGTCGAACTGCTTGCGCTGTTCCGGGGTGAGCACTTTGCGCATGGCGAAGACGTGCGCGATCGTCTCCGTCTGAAGCGCTCCCATAGCATCGTGGAAATGATGGACAGCAGCCTCAACGGCTGGTCCTGCGGTCTCGCTTGCACGGATTGCCGCAGCGAGCTCAGCATTGGCCTCGCGCATCTCGCCTTCGAGAGCTTGCCGCCGTGCTGCAAAGTCCGCCTCGAGAGCGTGAAGCGCTTTTTCCTGTTCGGCTGTCAGCGAAAGTTCGTCATGTACCATGGCGTGCAGGGATCGATCTTGCGGTGGAGCGGCAAGCAGTTGGTGGCCCAGCCACATGCCGGCGATACCGGCCGCGAAGGCGAGGACAACCGTGATGATGGCGCTGCGCACCGAAACCTTCACTCCGAAGGCTCCAGCAGGGTTGACGGCGCAAGGCTGGACCAGGCGGCAAATGGCGATGGGGAGGGCGCCACGGCTGATGCTGTCGAGGCGCTTACGGCAGCTCCGCCCATTACGAGCAGCGCCATGGCGGCGGTACGCAGCCGCCAGGTCTGGCCGGCAATTTTCGCACGCTCCGAGAGCTGCTCGCCGATCTCGACGGTTACGCCGCCAAGATCATGCTCCAGCGGCTGCTGGTTCAATTTGGCCAGCAAATGGTCGAGTTTTGGCGACATGCCGGTCTCCCAATACATCCGTCTCTGCCAGTCTATACGCAGGGGAGGCGGAATTCACGCAAGGATTAGACAGGCATCGGAATCTTGGATGCTGTCGGCGGGATTAACGGCCCGGCGAACAATCCTGCATGGAAGCTGCGCCGCAATTACTCGACAGGACCACCAATCGTGGTCGCGGCGGAGACAGCCATGATGGCCGCTGCAAACAGGGTCGCCTCGCACAGTAGCGTAACGCGCAGCCACTTACGGCCGACGGCCGGATTAGCTGCGACTTTGGCTGTTATGACCAGCTTGTTGAGGGCGCCGAGGCTCATCGCGACAATGCCGATCGCGAGCTTGGCGACCAGAAGAAGACCATAAGTCGTGCCGAATAGCTTCTCCGGACTGCCGACCAACGTCCAGGCGAGCCATGCGCCGAGCGCGACCAGAACAGGAATGGCGATAACGGCGATTGAACTAAATCGTCGGAGACGGGAAAGGAGCTCAGAGTCTTCCTGCCTCGGGGCCGGATAGAGACTGACCGGAGCGGCCAACCAGAAACCGGCGATGAAGACGTGCACGGCGACCGCGATCGGCGCGAGGCCAGGATCGGCCAGACCCTGCGCGTGTCCCGCGAGGCCGAAGCCAAAACTGAGGGCGGCTGCCCCAAGGGCGGCAGTGAGCGGTGACCTGAACCAGACGCCTCCGACTGCGACGGCGGCTCCTGCAAGGATCGCAAGTGTCGAATCGCCGAGTACCATCCACGCCAGCGGCATCAGTTCAGGATCTAAAACATTCGTCCCATCCCCCATCTGCGCGATGAGAATGCCGACCCGCACCTTCGTGAAGAAAGCGAGGGCAAGACCGGCCAGGGCGATGCGCGACCGCAGGCCGCGAAATGAATCGCGCTCCACGATGCCCAAAGCAGCATGGAGCGCGAAACCGATCGTCAGGAGCGCGAAAAGATTGAGACCAATCCGGCTGGCGAACTGCAGGAGTGACAGTTCGTCCCCGGTCACGATGCTACTGGCCCGTCACCGTGAAACGCACCGCTCCCGGCATGGCATGGCCGTCCTTTGCCAAGGATTTCCACGACAGCGTGTAGGAGCCTTTGGCAAGCGTCGGCAGCGGGATCGTGAACTCCTTGCCCATCGTCTTTGAAGGTTTGAAATCGACCGCGATCATTTTCTTGTTCGCGTCCATCAACATGAGGCTGGTGATGGCGCTCTCGTGCTGGAATGTCACTTTGAACTCGGCCGGCGCCTGCGCAAGGGCCGCCTTGTCTTGAATGCTGGTTTCCATCATGCCGCTGTGCGCGAGCGCGGGCGATGCGCCCACAAGTGCAGCCGCCATCATGAGAGTGAGAAGCTTGTTTTTCATAGGATGCTCTTTGATCTAGCCGCGGATCTGGTGCGGCGGGGAGGGGTCCATATCTGGTACGCAGCCTGTGGGCGGATCCCTCACGAAAGGCTCCGCCAATGGGGCGCTAGTGGCAGCTGGCGCCTGATCGGGTTGGCGCGGGAAGCGGCGGCTGCGGACGCGGTCCGGGCGCTTCGCCCGCTGGCGTGGCCCCCAGCCGCAGGGAGTTCACGATGACCGACACTGAGGACAGCGCCATGGCCAGCGCTGCGATCATCGGCGACAGCAGTTGACCCGTAAATGGATAGAGGAGGCCAGCAGCAACCGGGATGCCGAGGACATTGTAGCCGAAGGCGAAAACCAGGTTCTGTCGGATGTTCGCCATCGTCGCCCGCGAGACGGCCCGTCCTTTGACAACTCCAGACAGATCGCCACGGAGCAGCGTGACGCCAGCGCTTTCGATAGCGACATCCGTCCCTGTCCCCATGGCGATCCCGACGTCGGCCGCCGCCAGAGCCGGCGCATCATTGACGCCGTCTCCTGCCATCGCAACGACGCGGCCCTCTCGCTTCAGTCGCTCGACGATCCGTGATTTATCTTCGGGCAGGACCTCTGCTTCGACATGTTCAATGCCCAGCGTCCGGCCTACAGCTTCGGCTGTCGTACGGTTGTCGCCTGTCAACATGACCAGTTCGATCCCCTGGGCGCGCAACGCTCCTAGCGATTCAGGCGTTGTCGCCTTGACCCGGTCAGCAATGCCCAGAACGCCAGCCAGTCCGCCGTCGATCGCAACGTAGATGGCTGTCACGCCGTCGGCGCGCAGCCGTTCGGCCTCGGAGTGAAGAGAAGAGGTCGCGATGCCAAGTTCATCTAGATAACGTTCGGCGCCCATCGCGACGGTCTTGCCATCGATCTTGCCGATCACGCCCTTGCCAGTCGGCGAGTTGAACTCGGTCGGCTCGACCAGCGGGATGCCACTTTCCTTCGCAGCAGCTACAACGGCAAGCGCCAGCGGGTGCTCGCTACGCTGCTCAAGACTTGCTGCGGCGCGCAGTAGATCCACTTCAGCGAAGTTTGGAACGGTCCTGATGGCAACGATGCCGGGCTTGCCTTCGGTCAGCGTGCCGGTCTTGTCCAGGACCAGGGTGTTGACTTTTTCAAAGCGCTCCAGCGCCTCGGCGTTGCGGATCAAGACGCCCTGACGTGCTGCGCGACCGACGCCCGCCATGATGGACATGGGCGTGGCGAGGCCAAGCGCACATGGACACGCGATAATCAGGACGGAAACAGCGGCGATCAGTCCGTAGGTGAAGGAGGGCTGTGGCCCGAAGGCCCACCAGCCTATGAACGCAAGGACGGCAATAGCAATCACAGCCGGTACAAACCAGCCAGACACCTTGTCTGCGAGTCGCTGGATTGGCGCGCGGCTACGCTGCGCAGCCGCGACCAGCTGAACGATCTGCGACAGCATGGTGTCGCGGCCGACGCGTCTGGCTTCGATCACCAGGGCGCCAGTCTGATTGAGGGTCCCGGCAATGACCGCGTCGCCAACACCGCGTGTGATCGGCATCGATTCTCCGGTCACCATGGACTCGTCGAGCGTGGAACGCCCGTCAATGACAACGCCATCGACCGGCGTTTTCTCGCCGGGTCGGACGCGCAGCAGGTCGCCGGCGATGATCGCGTCCAGTGCTACTTCGGCTTCTTCGCCATCACTGATCCGTCGTGCGGTCTTGGGTGCAAGGTCAAGTAGGGCGCGAATGGCTCCGCCCGTACGCTCTCTCGCGCCCAGTTCCAGAACCTGCCCGAGGAGCACAAGCACTGTGATGACGGCTGCCGCTTCAAAGTAGACAGCGACATCACCGTGGGGGCCGCGGAACTCTGGCGGGAAGGCCGAAGGGAAGAGCAGGGCAACCACGCTGTAAGTCCATGCCACGCCCGTGCCTAGCGCAATCAGCGTGAACATGTTGAGGCTTCGGTTGACGAGCGAAGCATAACCCCGCTCGACGAACGGCCAGCCCGCCCAGAGGACGACCGGCGTCGCGAGGCCAAACTGGATCCACGCATTTATGTGCGGAGGCACAAGGGCATCGACGTTGAACAAGTGACGGCCCATCTCCAGGACGAGAACCGGCAGTGCGAGGGCAAGACCCACCCAGAAACGACGCGACATGTCGGCTAGCTCGGGGTTCGGCGCGGCGTCTGCCGTCGGCATCATTGGCTCAAGCGCCATTCCGCAGATTGGGCACGAGCCCGGGCCGTCGCGAACGATCTCCGGGTGCATCGGGCAAGTCCACTTGGCACCGACAGGAGCGGATGCCGCTGCGGGTGGATGGGATGACGCGTGTGAGTGGTGGTGATCGCCGCCATTGCGTGGAGCTTTGGCGACATCTGCGGAGCCCCAGCTGTGTCCGACCATGCCGACTGGCTTCAGATACCGACCAGGCTCGGCCTGGAATTTCGCCTTGCAGCCCGCGCTGCAGAACAGCACCTCGCGGCCATCATGCGTTGTGTGATGGGGAGTGTCCCCCTTCACCGTCATGCCGCAGACGGGGTCCTTCAGGTCGGTTTCGTCAGCGTGGGCATGCGCCATGGCGTCCTCGAGGCTTGCATCTCGTCTCCGGCATATATACCCTATAGGGGTATTAAAGCAAGTACCCGGGAGGGGTATATATGGAAAGATCGGTTTCCGAGAAGGTGCTGAAGAGCCTGAACCGGGTGGAAGGGCAGGTTCGCGGCATCGCCAAGATGGTCGAAGAAGACCGCTATTGCATTGATGTCGTGACGCAGATCGAAGCTGCCCGCGCTGCGCTGGCGCGCATCGAAAGCGACCTTCTGCGGCAGCACCTCGGGCATTGCGTGCATCGCGCCATGAACTCGAAGAACGCTTCAGAGCAGGAAAAGGTCATCGCAGAGCTCGTTGGCGTCTTCCGGCGCTGAGGCCAGCCGAAAGCCCGGTACATGGCGACTTTTGCGCGCGTCCGGATCGCTCCATGGGGCTCAGTGTTATCAGCTGTTCGCCCGAACCTGCAGTCGATCGCACTCAGTCTTCAGGCGAGTCGACTTGCGATCCCGCTAGGCTGAGGGTTCCTTATCCAGCAAAGCATTCACGCGTAGGCAACAGTTGGTGTACTAGTATCGACCATGTCGATTGTGCGGCAGTTTTTCATGGCCTTTCTGGCCGCCTCATTCGTGTGGACCGGCTCTGCCGGGGCCATGCAGTCGCACGCGCACGAAATCGCCCCTGGTCATGGCCTGACGATCCACGCAGTGACGCTTGCTGCTGATCTCGCCCACTACGCTGATCCCCATGCACATGACCATGATCACCCTGTTGCGCCGGCCGATGACGAACACGGCGGCGCCGGACATGACCACGAGAAGGGCGTTTTCCACGTCCACTCCACGTGCCTGGTGGCATTGGAGGCCGAGTATCCGTCACTGACCCGCGCCGCTGCGGTCCAGTCTGTCGAACCTCAATTGCTGGTCGTTCCGCTTCACACACGAAGCATAACGCCAGCTGATCGCCCTCCACGAACCTTACTCTGATCCAGACATCCGCGTCCGCTTTGCAGCGGATGCCCTGCGTTTGAGACAGAGGAGCCAGCCTTGTCATTTCATATTGATGCGACCCGTTCGGGGTTCGCATGTCTTGTCGCCGTCGTGGCGGCAGGAGGCGCGCATGCACAGGCGGCTGCGCAGCCATACTTGTCATTGCAGGACGCATTTGCGCGTGCGCTGGTAGAGGCTCCCGCGATACAGGCGGCAGATCAGGCGCGGCTTGGCGCAGAGGCTGGTGTGCGGCAAGCCGATCGTGCCCCAAACCCCACCCTCGACATCACCGCCGAGAACCTCTTGGGGAGCGGCCTCTATTCGGGGATAGATCGCTCCGAGACCACCTTCGCGCTGAGCCAGCGCCTCGAATGGGGGGATGACCGTGAGGCGCGCACCAGCCTTGCGGCAGCGGACATCACTATTGCGCGCGCGAACGGCGACATCCGGCGCCAGGACTTGCTGTATGAGGTCGAGCTTGCCTATCTCGCGGTGCAGAAGGCCGACGCTGATCTCGCTGCGGCGCTGGAGCGCGCGGAGCTTGCCAGAGAGATCGTCGCAACCGTGCAGCGCCGCGTGGAGGCTGCGCGTGACCCGCTGATGGCGGGCGCCAAGGCGCAGACCGCGCTGGCCGACGCTGAGATTGGCGTTGAGAACGCACGGCGCATGAGCGAGAGCGCCAAGATGCGACTTGCGAGCTTCTGGGGTGGCGATGCGGTGTTCTCGGTTAACACGGCACCCTACAGGGCCGCTGTTATGCCATCAACATATGCCAAGCTGGGAAGCCCCGAGCTCGCGCTGGCCGAAGCCGAGGCGAGCAAGGCGGCGGCGGTTGTCGGCGTGGAGCGCGCACGCGCAGAGCAAGACCCGACGATCTCGGGTGGCTTCCGCTATTTCCAGGAGACAGGTGAGGTGGCGCTGGTTGTGGGGTTCTCGATCCCATTGGCCTTCTCCGACCAGAACGAGGGAGCAATCGCCCGCGCCCATGCCGAAACCTCCAGGCTAAGGTTCGAGGGAGAGGCTCTCCGGCGAAACATCGAGCGGGAAGCAAACACCGCCCGCTCACAGATGGAAATCGCGCGAGCAGAATTTGAGGCGATCGATGCGAGGCTCCTGCCGTCCGCCGAACAGGCGCTGTCGTATGCGCGCGAAGGCTACAACGCAGGCGGCTTCTCCTATCTCGACGTGCTGGACGCGCAGGGTCTGGTCGTACAGGCCCGGCTACAGCGCAATTCGGCTCTCCACGCCTTTCATAGCGCGCGTGTCGCGCTCGCCCGCCTGACGGGCGCCTACGCTGAAGGATCGACGCAATGAGGTTCTCCATGTCTTTGCGAAATACAAAACGCGGTACCGGCCTGGCTCTCGCAATTGCGTTGTCCGCTCTGGCAGGATGCGGCGAGCCCACACCAGCGGAGCCTGCCCACGGCGAGGCCGCCGTCAGCGGAGAGTACGAGCGGGGGCCGCATCGAGGTCGCATGCTTCGAGACGGCGATCTCGCCATTGAGGTGACGATCTTCGAGGACGGGGTTCCTCCGGAGTTTCACGTCTATGCCTACAAGGCAGGCAAGCCGCTGCCGCCCTCCGACGTCCAATTGCAGGTGACGCTGGGCAGGCTTGGTGGGGAAGCGACCACGTTTGCGTTCGTGCCGGTCGATGACTATCTCAAGGGCGATGGCGTCGTCGTGGAGCCCCATTCGTTTGATGTGACGGTCATGGCCACGCATGCAGGCAAGCAGCATCAGTGGACCTATGCGTCCTACGAGGGCCGAACCACAATCGCGCAAGCTCAAGCCGACGAAGCCGGTGTAAAGGTCGAGCCTGCCGGCCCCGCAAAGATCGACGATATCGTCACGCTATCGGGGCGTGTTGAACTGCAGCCGCAGGGCAAGGCAGATGTCCGCGCGTGGTATCCGGGCCGTATCATGACCATGACCAAGGTCATTGGCGAACGTGTTCGCAAGGGTGAGACGGTGGCAACGGTCACATCGAGCGAAAGTCTGCAGACCTATTCCATCCCCGCGCCGATTTCGGGCGTCATCATGGAACAGAACGCCAATGTGGGTGACGTAGCCGGAGCAAATGCCCTCTACGTGATCGCGGACACCACCAAGGTACACGCTGAGTTCTATGTCTACCCGCGTGATGCGGAGCGCCTGCGGGCAGGTCAGCCGATTGTGGTGCGCAACCTTCAGGGCGATCACAGCGTCAGAGCCGAAATTGAAGCCATCCTGCCAACCGCCGACATGCTGACGCAGACTGTTGTGGCGCATGTCGAGCTGCCCAATCCGGATGGCCTGCTCTGGAGACCCGGGCAGGCCGTTAGCGGTGATGCATCAGTCGCGTCAGTCGAAGTTCCGCTCGCCGTGCGCACACAGGCTCTTCAGAGGTTTCGCGACTTCACAGTCGTCTACGCGCGCGCAGGCGAAACATATGAGGTGCGAATGCTTGAACTCGGGCGGCGGTCGCCGGAATGGACTGAGGTACTCGGCGGCATCAAACCCGGCGAGGTCTATGTCAGTGAGAACGCCTTCCTGATCCGCGCGGACGTCGAGAAGTCCGGCGCTAGCCACGATCACTAGGGGTGGGCGCCATGCTTGAACGCATCATACATCTTTCCATCCGGTTCCGCTGGGCGGTTCTCGGTGCGGTCCTCGCGCTAGGCGCGCTAGGTGTCTGGAGTTTCCAGCACCTGCCAATCGACGCCACGCCTGACATCACCAACGTGCAGGTCCAGATCAACTCAGAGGCGGAGGGTTACTCTCCCCTCGAGGCGGAGCAGAGAATCACATTCCCCATCGAGACCGCGGTCGCCGGTCTGCCCAATCTCGACTACACGCGTTCAGTTTCCCGCTACGGGCTCTCGCAAGTTACCGTCGTCTTTGAAGACGGAACCGACATCTATTTCGCGCGGCAGCTCGTCAATGAGCGACTGCAAGCAGTGCGAAGCCAGCTGCCCGCAGGGATCGAGCCCGAGATGGGGCCGATTGCGACCGGCCTCGGCGAAATCTTCATGTACACGGTCGAAGCCGAGGAAGGCGCG
>JBEAMJ010000108.1:0-12860 GCA_041166025.1 Pseudomonadota bacterium
CCCGTTGCAGACATTCGGTTGCGTGCGCATGATGCGCCGGATGAGCAGCTATGCTGAAGTTGATGACGTTATCGCCGCCTGGGTGAAGGCGACCGGGTCAACGCTGTTCACCGAGTGGGCAGGTACTGCAGCAAGGTATTTTCACGTTCCCGGCGACCCCCCGTTTGAGTGTTTCCAAGTGAGTGTGCGTTCGCCAGAAAATGGCCGGACGTCGGTCACTTCCGTGGCTATCGATACGAATGACGATACCGAGGAAGAGATGGAGCAGACATGGGAAGGTCCCCTCGAACAGCTCGGCGAGATGCTTGGAACCGCTCTGGCCACTATCGAACAGTGGAAGGCCAGAGAGCGTAGAAAGCCCGACCCGCCTTCGCCTTGGTAGCGGCGGCTTCTGGGCGAGCTCCTGCCTGATCAGCATGGCAGACGCCACCGTTAACTCACGAGCGCGGCAGCCATTCGTAATGCTGCGATCTTTGTACGTAGTTGGGGCCTGAAGGGGGACCGGGGCACACGGTCGTTCGTCCCGATGTTTTTCAGGCAGACATGTGTTAGGGGGCGCCGATGTTTGTATCGATCGCCACAACCCACCGACCTGCGACCGACCTGGGCTTCCTGCTGATGAAGCATCCGGAGCGGGTGCACGAGGTCGACCTCAATTTCGGCAAAGGCGTCCTGCTCTACCCCGAGGCGAGTGAGGATCGCTGTGAGGCGGTCCTGATGATCGATGTTGATCCGGTCGGATTGGTGCGCGGGCGGGGCATGTCGGAGGGGATGCTCGATCAGTACGTAAACGATCGTCCCTACGCCGCGACGTCATTTCTTTCAGTCGCTCTGAACCGGGTTCTCCGTACCGCAATGACCGGGGTCTCTCGCGAGCGCCCCGAACTGGCGGCGGCGGCGCTCCCCCTGGAGCTGCGCGTGACGCCACTCCCGGCGCGCGGTGGCGAAGTGCTGGTGCGTTCCCTGTTCGAACCGCTGGGATGGAAGGTAACTCTGCAGCGGATCGAGGGGCCCGGTGGCGCGTCACGCTACGTTGACCTGAGGCTGACCGGTCAGATGCGGGTGGCCGACGCGCTGGCGCACCTCTATGTGCTGATCCCCGTGCTCGACGACGACAAGCACTACTGGGTCGGTGATGACGAGGTCGAAAAGCTCCTCGCGCGGGGCGGCGCCTGGCTGGCCGGCCATCCGCAGAAGGAGCTGATCGCCAAGCGCTATCTCAAGAACCGTGGCGCGCTCGCCCGTGCGGCGCTGGCGCGCCTTGCGCCTGAAGCGGCGGAGGATGAGAGCGAACAGGCCGAACCGCGCCTCACGTCCGAGGAGGCAATCGAGCGGCCGATCCGGCTAAACGACATGCGCATCGAGGCAGTGCTTGGAGCGCTGCGCGAAGCAGGCGCCGCTTCTGTCGCAGATCTCGGCTGCGGCGAAGGCAAGCTGCTGGCTGCACTGCGCCGCGAGCGCAAGTTCACGCGGATCGTCGGGCTTGATGCTTCGATGATGGCGTTGCGCCGCGCCGAGCAGCGCCTGGGTTTGGACAAGGTTACCGGTGAGGCTGTCGAGCGGGTTAAGTTGCTCCATGGCGCACTCACTTATCGCGATGACCGGCTCAAGGCGTTCGATGCGGCTACGCTGATCGAGGTGGTGGAGCATCTCGATCAGGATCGTCTGCCGGCGCTGGCGGAGGCGGTCTTCGGGCATGCCCGACCGCATGCAGTCATCGTGACCACGCCAAATGTCGAGCACAATTCGCTGTTCGAGAACATGGCGCCAGGCGCGCTACGACATCCCGACCATCGGTTCGAATGGACGCGCGCCGAGTTCGGCGCATGGATTGCAGGCGTCGAGGCGAGGTATGGCTACTCGGCTATCCGCTCCGAGATCGGCCAGGCGCATGCCGATCTGGGCGCGCCGACGCAGATGGCCGTCTTTACACGGAGGGCGGCATGATCCACGCCATTCCGGATTTCTCGCTCGTGGTGCTGATCGGCGCCACAGGCTCGGGGAAGAGCACGTTTGCAGCCAGACATTTTGCGGCGACAGAGATTGCCTCCTCCGACGCCGCGCGCGGCGTGGTGTCGGATGACCCCAACAGCCAGGCTGCGAGTACTGACGCCTTCGATCTGGTGCGGTTTATTGCCGAGAAGCGGTTGAAGAACCGTCGTCTCACGGTGATTGACGCCACCAACGTTCGCAGCGCCGACCGCCGCGGCTGGATCGAGGTCGCGCGGCGCTGGCACGCTCTGCCGGTGGCGATTGTGCTCGATCCGGGCCTCGACGTCTGTATCGAGCGCAACAAGCATCGGCCAGATCGGCAATTCGGTCCGCAGGTCCCCCAACGCATGATTGGGGAGATCCGCAAGGGTCTGCGCGGACTGGAGAAGGAGGGCTTCCGGCGCGTCCTCGTCCTGCGCAGCGTTGAAGAGATCGAGGCCGCGCAGATCGTGCGTGAGCCATTGTGGACGGACCGGCGCAAGACGACCGGCCCGTTCGACATCATCGGCGACGTACATGGCTGTTGCGATGAACTCGAAGCTCTGATGGCGAAGCTGGGCTATCAGGTGGAATGGACAAGTTCCGGCAGCGAACGGGTTGCTACCGTCGCGCCCCCGCCTGGCCGCACACTTGTATTCGTGGGCGATCTCGTCGACCGCGGCCCCCGCTCGCCCGATGTGCTGCGTATCGCAATGGCGATGGTCGAAGCCGGAACGGGCATGGTGGTCGAGGGCAATCACGAGAACAAGCTCAGCCGATGGCTGACGGGTCGGAACGTCAAGATCGGCCACGGGCTGCAGCAGACGATCGATCAACTGGCGGTCGAGAGCGACGTTTTTCGCGGCAAGGCCGGCCGCTTTCTCAGCGACCTCCGCAGCCACTACTGGCTGGATGGCGGTCGCCTTTGCGTGGCGCATGCAGGCCTCAAGGAGGAGCTGATCGGACGCGGCTCCGGGGCGGTTCGGTCGTTTGCTCTCTACGGAGAAACGACAGGGGAGACGGACGAGTTCGGCTTGCCTGTGCGCGCCGACTGGGCGGCCGGGTATCGAGGGTCCGCAACCGTCGTCTATGGTCACGTCGCGCAGCCCGAGGCGGAATGGGTCAACAACACGATATGCCTCGACACCGGCTGTTGCTTTGGCGGCAAGCTCACCGCGCTGCGTTGGCCGGAGAAGGAGCTGGTCAGCGTCCCCGCCGCCAAGACCTATTTCGAACCTGTGAAGCCGCTGGCGCCCGTCAAACCGCCCGAACCGGAAGACCCGGCGCGCCAGCTGATCGACTATGCCGACGTTTCCGGCCGCCGCTGGATCGACACGGGCCTGATGAAGCGCATCGTGATTGCCGAGGAGAATTCTGCTGCCGCACTGGAGGTGATGAGCCGCTTTGCCATGGCGCCACAATGGCTGATCTATCTTCCGCCGACGATGAGCCCGGTTGAGACGAGCCAGAAAGAGGGATGGCTTGAACGGCCTGAGGAGGCGTTCGCACATTATCGCGCAAAGAACGTCACTGAGGTCGTCTGCGAGGAGAAGCACATGGGCTCGCGGGCGCTCGTGCTTGTCTGCCGTGACGGCGAGACCGCAGGACGCCGGTTTGGCGCCTCACAGGATGAAGGCGGGGCGATCTGGACGAGGACGGGCCGCGCTTTCTTCAGCGACCCAGCGATGGCTGTCGCCGTGCTGGACCGCGTGCGCGCCGCCGCTGTTGCAGCCGGCGTATGGGAAGAGCTCGCAACCGGCTGGCTCCTGCTCGACGTCGAGATCATGCCATGGTCGGCAAAAGCCTCGGGCCTGATTGAGGGACAGTACGCGCCGGTCGCTGCTTCGGCGATTGCGGGGCTCTCCGCGGCGCTGGAAGCTGCGCGTCGCACCGGCGCACGCGGCATGGATACGGCCGGCATTGCCGACCGGCTGGCGGATAGGCTCGACAGGGCGCGGAAGTATTCCGCCGCGTGGGCCCCTTATGTTTGGCCGGTAAACAGTGTCGATGATCTGCGGATCGCACCCTTCCATGTCCTCGCCAGCGAAGGGGCGGTTCACTCGGGCAAGCCTCACGCGTGGCATATGGGTCTGGGACACCGTCTGGCGGAGGTCGGCGCTCCAATGATGCATGCGACGACGTGGAGATCAGTTCGGCTCGACGACGAGGCCGCCTGTGCGGCTGCAATTGCGTGGTGGGAAGAACTGGTCTCGCGCGGCGGCGAAGGCATGGTGGTGAAGCCTGCCGACTTCCTGGTTCGCGGGGAGAAGGGGTTGATCCAGCCCGCGCTGAAGGTGCGAGGTCCGGAGTATCTGCGCATCATTTATGGTCCCGAGTACGACGCGCCCGAGAACCTCGTACAGCTGCGGTCCCGCGGCGTCGGCCGGAAGCGGGCGCTTGCGTTGCAGGAGTTTTCTCTCGGTCTCGAGGCGCTGGAGCGGTTCGTTGCTCGTGAGCCGCTGCGGCGCGTCCACGAATGTGTCTTTGGCGTTTTGGCCCTTGAGAGCGAGCCGGTCGACCCGAGACTTTGACACGTCGCGCCGACCGTCGCGCGTGCTGTCAGCATTACGAACGACTGGGATTGGGCGAGCTCCTGCCTGATCAGAAGGGCAGAAGCGAACGTCAGCTATGGATCGACTAAGCCTGGTCGCCACATTCCGGGTCACGGTGAACTCGGGGCCCTTATGGGTCTGCCAGGCAGCCCGTCAGAAACTGCTTCATAGCTTCGCGGACGGTGTCTTCCTCAGCCTGTTGCCGAGGCGTCCTCGGTCCGCGACCTGCGCGTGCGCCAAACTCTCCCTCCCGCCCCCAGTAGAACCCGTGCAGGCTATCCTCCACGGTCAGGATCTGATGACCTTTGCGCTCATCTTGCTGGAGCGCGCTGATCAGCCCCTCCAGCATGATGTGAGGGACTTGCTCATCGGCGCGGCTCGTCAGGAGCAGGACACGCGCCTCTATCTTCCCCGCATGATCCCGGATGACGTTCTCTCTGAGCAGTTCATCACGCGTGAGGCCCTGGCGTCGCGCACTCCGCTCAACCGGCCGATCCATCCGCGCTCGCGTCTGCATCATCCAGGACAGGGATGCAGGTGTCGCCTGGGAGAACGGCGCAAGTCCTGCTTCGCCGTTCATAAAGATGAGAGGATCCGTCATGAAAGGCGAGCCAGCAATGACGCACTTAGACGAGCGTGGCGAAAGGATGGACGCCATCAGGGCCAGGCGTCCGCCGTTGCTGCCGCCGACGATGGCGACGCGATCCCTATCAGCCCCGGGCAAGGTTCGCGCACCTTCAATCGCATCAACGACATCCAACCGCTCAGCCCCAAGCCAGTCATTGCGATAGTCCGGCGCCACGATGATCCAGGGCTGCTCGTTCAGCATGCGAACCACCGGACTATCGGACCCTGGCGAGGCCAGACCTTCAAGGACATCTGCTGTCCGGTCACCGCTGCCCCCATGAATCGTCACAACCACCGGGAAGGGACCCTTGCCGACAGGTGTCGAGACAGCCGCCGGTATGACGCGGCCATCACGGGCGGTGAAGCTGATGAGCGCAACATGCCTGGCGATATCCTGTGTACCTGGCATATCGGCTGAAGGTGCAGTGGGTGCGACAGAAGTTGGCGGCGATGTGCAGGCCGCTGACGCAAGTATGAGAACGAGCCCGCACATTGCCCCTGACGATATACTTGGTGTGTAGCTGCGCCACCTAGCCATGAGATCTGCCTCCATCATTCATGACCCGAGCTCCCCGCCCCGCCCGCACGGGTACGGCCCGCCCGAGCGCCGGGAAAGCTAGGGGCCGTCCTCTGTCATACATGTCGCAAAGATATGCCAGCGCCCGCCCTGTCGCCGGAAAGGAGCTCTGTTTGAATACTGTCTGGATGTTCGCCATGGAGCTGACACCAGACCTAGGCGCCGCTCGCGGCCAAGCAAACGGGCGGCGGTATCACCGAGCAGGCCAGCATCGCCTGCCGACAGCATCGACTGACGCCTTTTTGGGCGAGCTCCCGCCTTTTCAGCATGGCAGAAGCGACCGGCAAATCCCGAGCGACCCTGCCAGTCGCAGCGATGCGAGAAGGGCGCGAAGTCGGGGCCGGAAGCCGCCGTTCGTCGTTAAAGCTTGGGTCGGCACGACAATTCTGCAGCGTGTCCGGTGGGCCTACGCAGCCTGGTGCGAGTCAGCGGTGACTGAAAGTCGAAGGCCCATCGCCTTTAACACGCCGAGCAGGGTGGTGAGCCTTGGATTTCCATCGGCACTGAGTGATTTGTAGAGCGCCTCGCGCGCAAGACCAGTGCGCTCGGCGATGATTGCCATGCCTTTTGAACGGGCGATGTCGCCAAGGGTTGCGGCGATGATTTGAGCATCGCCATCTTCCAGCGCCGCTTCGAGGTAGGCTGCGACTGCCTCGGGCGTGTCGATGTAATCTGCGCTGTCAAAGGGGCGAGAGGTGGCTTTGCTCATTGTTGCGCTTCCTTCCAATCCTTCCAAAGTGCGAGCGCGGTTTCAATATCGCGCGCTTGCGTGGACTTGTCGCCACCGGCGAGGAGAAGGATCAGTTCATCTCCTTTCGCCGCGTAGTACACACGATACCCAGGACCTGTATCGATCCTCAATTCACTCACGCCATTTCCAACCGGGCGGACATCGCCAGGGTTCCCGTTTGCAAGCCGCCGGATGCGCATGTCTATTCGCGCCCGACCTGTTAGATCGCGCAAGCCAAGCAGCCAGTCGTCAAACAAGTCGGTTCGCAAAAGCTGCGGCATTCTCGAAATGTAATCTATACATTACAGCGCGTCAAGTGACTGGAGTTGGGCGATGTCCTGCCTGATCGGTAGGGCAGGTGCGACCGGCAGCTCACGCGCGACCCTGCCAGTGGCAACATCATCGCAAGGGCGCGAAGTTGGATCCATCAACTCTGCGCCTGGGGATAAGGGAGTGCGCCCGCCTTTTGCAACAAATGGGGGGTGCCTTACGCGGCGGCCACGGAGAGCCGAAGGCCCATAGCGCGTAACACGCCGAGTAGTGTCGCGAGCCTTGGATTGCCGGCGTCGCTGAGGGTTCGGTAAAGCGTCTCGCGAGAAAGCCCACTCTCTTCTGCGATCGTCGCCATACCTTGAGAGCGAGCTACCACGCCAAGTGCCTCGGCAATTTCATTGGCGTCACCATCCGCCAACACGGCGTCTAGATAAAGAGCCGCATCGTTCGGAGTTTTGATGTGGTCCGCCACGTCGAAGGGTGAAAATTTAGCTTTCGTCATGGTATTGCTCTTTCCATTCGTCCCATAGCTTCTTGGCCGCTCTAATGTCCCGGTCCTGACTGGACTTGTCGCCGCCGCCGAGAATGATCACCAATTCCTCTCCGCGTTGGCCGTAATAGACGCGATAGCCGGGTCCGAAATCGATCTTCAGTTCGCTCACACCCTCACCAACCGGTGCAACACGACCAGGATTGCCGCGCTCCAGACGAGCAAGGCGACGCAGCACTTGGGCGACCCCGGCGCGGTCGCGGAGGTTGTCGATCCATTCCGCAAACGCTTCGGACTTGACCACCGTCGGCATACGGAAATGTATCTTATGGGCTACAATTGTCAATACAGCTTCGTTGGCCGGAAGTGGGACGAGCTCCCGCCTGATCAGAAGGGCACGAGCGACCGGCAGCTCACGCGCGACCCTGCCGGTCGTCGCAATACCGGATGGGCGTGAAGTCGGGGCCCATTGCGTTCGTTCGACGATACTCGACAAGCAGGGCAAGCGACTACACTGGCGCGAGCAGTGGTGTCAGGGTTTCGCCAACGCCCGTGCCAATGCCGGACGAGCGTAGCAGGCATCGGTCCAGCGCTGAACATTGGCATGTTCGCTATAGTCGAAGCGGATCATCCCCATCAGATGCATCACCGAAGCTACATTTAGGTCAGCGACCGAAAAGGCGCTTCCAACCAGCCAGTCACGTCCTTCCAACGCTGCATCCAGCACCTTCAGCGGTCGTTGCAGGTTCTTCGTGGCGTGCTCAACGACCTTCGAGTTACGCTTGTCCTCAGGTGTAAAAAGCTTCTGGATCACGATCTGCATCTGCAGAGGCTCAATCTCACTTATGCCCCAGACGCTCCATTGCCAGGTCCGCGCCTCATGCTCGTCTGAAGAGGGGTAGAGCGTTCCGCCGTAGCGCTTGGCCAAATAAAGGTTGATGGCCATGGACTCAAACAGTTGCAGGTCGCCGTCGATCAAGGCTGGGATACGACCATTGGGGTTGACGGCCAGATAGTCTGCCCCCTTGGAGTCGGCGCCATAGGTGACAGGCACATGTTCATAATCGATGCCCGTTTCCTCGATGCCCCAGATGGCGCGGATCGCGCGGGAGCCGGAAATGCCGAACAGTTTAGGCTTGGTCACGGGTTCTAGTCCCCTCGATGGTTGCGTCGAACAAAAGCGAACCGGTCTCGAATTGCGCAGATTTGCCGATTCAGCCAGCACAAAGTTGACGTCAGAAGGTGATGGCGGCTGCACGTGTCGCCTTGAAGAAGCGGCGGTGGCTGTGGGGCCCATTCCTGCCGGTTGTGCCGTGCTGCATACTCCAGCCGCTGCGGCGGGGTGGGGCTATGTTTCGGGGATCATGCAGTGGAGTTTAAAGCAGCCGTCCGGTTGTGCTTTGACAGCGTGGCGGCGGAGTCATCAGCCTGTTTCGGACTACTGGATCATCCCGGAGGAAGAAATGAAACGCGTAACGGTCTTGGTCCTTGCGATCGCCTTGCTTGTGGCTTGTGCGACCACCCCACCTCGTCCGAAAGCGGATGTTTCGGCGGGATACGACACGCAGCGGATCGCCGATGCGAACGGCCGGTTGATCCAGCTCGACGTGTGGTATCCCACAACCGCAACTGAACAGCCTCACAGCTACAATTTCGGAATAGGAAGCGTCGCCAAGGGCGCGGCGGTGGCCGGCGACGCCCTGCCCGTCGTCATACTTTCGCACGGCTCGATGGGCGCGGCGTCCAACTATTCCTGGATCGCCGAGCCGTTGGCGCGCCATGGCTACGTTGTGCTCGGCGTCTCGCACTACGGCGAGTCGCCCGTGTTCGGCCCAGCGACGATCAACCCGGTGAACGTCTCGCATTTCGGAGATCGGACCCGGGATACAAGTTTCGCGCTGGATTTCCTGCTCTCGAGGTCCGGCTACGCCAGCCATGTCGATCCGAAGCGGATCGGCGCCATTGGGCACTCAGCAGGCGGAGCGACTGTGTTGATGCTCGCTGGCGCACCATTCTCGATGGCAGACATGCGCCCTTACTGCGCGCAAGCTCGGGCCACTGACAAGGGATGCCAATATCCCGTGGGTACTCCCTCCACGGATCAAGCGCCGGTCCCGTCTCCAACGCCGATCAAGGCCTTTGTCGTCATGGACCCTGCTGCCGGACCGGCCTTCAGCGAGACACGTCTGCCTGCTCTCACCACACCGGCCCTTGTGATCGGGTCGGTGGACAATGACTTCCTGCCCTTCGCAGCCCATGCGGGACGCGTCGGTGACCTGCTGGGAGCGGCTGAAACGATCCGGCTCACAAGCGGAGAAGGTCATTTCGTCTATGTCGATCGCTGCAGCCTGCCCATCAACGTGATGGGCGTGAAACTCTGCACCGACCGCGACGGCGTGGATCGCGACGCGACGCACGCGAAACTTGCGCCGCAGATACTCGCATTCTTCGACAAGCGACTTGCCGAATGGCGGCCTTAAGTCCGGCATACAAATTCGCTGGCAGTCACAACTGTGCCCATTGCAACTGCCAACGGCAGGAATGGGCCAGTCTGGTCGCAGGCCATGATCTACCCGACGGACCGCAATTCGCCCAAAGGGCGACGCTATTGCGCAACACTGTCAGGCCGCTCAGGTCGCCATTCGCCAACAGGAGAACAGCTTTCGAGAAAAGTGCGAGCGCTACGTCGCGAAGGATCGAAACAACGCCGATCTCAAGCGCAAGGCGTTCACCGCCGTTACCGCCAAGATGGCGCGCGTGGTTCACGCCGTCATCAAAAGCGGCAACCAGTACCGGCCCTTCTTCGAAGGGTCGGCGCCGAGTGGAAGGACCCCTCTCTGTCAGGGCCGTGGAGGCGCGTGAGACCCACGCGATCTCGTAGATAATGTTCGGGTCTTCCGCTCGGATTTGCATCCCGTGTTAAGGACGGTGAGGGCCAGCGAAATCCATCGCGTGGATCCTGTGTTTGCTATGGCCGCGAGCTCTTCCTTCAGAAGCGGAAGTCCCTCGGCGATTGACTTAAACGACGCCCGCGGCATGCTGCGGGAAGGAGATCTTTTGCCCCCAGGTCGCTGCTGCTTCCTTATGTAGGACGTTGTCAGAACGAATATGCTCGGGCACGCCACGCGTGATGAAGAGAGTGGCCAACACGTCTATCACATCGATCGACTTCAGCTTGCGTTAGATGCGGATGGTGATGCATTCATGCGTGAACTCATCGACGACATTGAGCATGCGATACTTCCTCCCCTCATGGGTGCGGTCCTCGACGAAGTCGTAGGACCAGACGTGGTTAAGGCGCTCTGCGCGGAGGCGGATGCACGATCCGTCGTTGAGCCATAAACGCCCGCGTTTAGGCTGCTTCTGAGGGACCTTCAGTCCCTCCTGCCGCCAGATACGTTCAACCCGTTTGTCGTTCACGACCCAGCCAGCCGTCGACCGCAGCAGCGCTGCGATCTTCCGGTAGCCGTAGCGGCCGTACTGCCTGGCCAGCTCGACGATGTCGGCGGTCAGCCGTTCTTCGTCATCATGGCCCCGCGGCCGCTTGCGCTGCGTCGAGCGGTGTTGTCCGAGCACACGGCAGACCCGGCGCTCGGACAATCTCAGCTCCGACCTGACATGGTCGATGCAGGCGCGGCGACGCGCGGGGCTTAGAAGTTTCCCCTGGCGGCCTCCGACAGGATCAGCTTATCCAGTGTCAGGTCCGACACCGCCTTGCGCAGTCGCTGGTTCTCCAGCTCGAGATCCTTCATCCGCTTGACCTGATCGGTCTTCAGGCCGCCGAACTCCGAACGCCACCTGTAGTAGGTGACGTCCGTGACCCCGATCGATCGCACCGCATCCACCACCGACTGGCCCTGTGAGACCAGCACATCAACCTGCCGGAGCTTCGCAACGATCTCCTCCGGCTTGTAGCGCTTCCTTGCCATCGTGATCCTCCATCCCGTCCAAAAACATACCTAAGGGCGGACCACTTCAAAGGGGGCGGATCAGGACCCGACCCACCGAAAGCGGTTCCTGAAGGACCCCGTTCGTCGTCCGCCGTGTTTCGGTGGGTGGCTGGTTGGGTGCGATTGCCGGTTAGGCTATCAGCAGACATGTCCGAATCTCCTCAACCTGATGATTTTGGGCCACCTGAGTCCTACAGCACGCGCTGGCGGGGATGGGTGGAGGACCGTCTGATCAAAATCGCGGGCATCACGTTTGATCGCACACCGTCTGGGAGCATCTGCGCACCACCCAACCGGTTCCGCATTTGCGCCTACCACATCGATTTCGACGAGCGCCCCACTTGTTGGTTCGACGTGGAGAGCCTGGCTGAAGCTCTTTATGTCTGCGAACGTATTCAGCAAACATGCCCGAGCTGGAACGTAGACTACGCTGTTGCATACGATGACAAAGGACGCCGAGCCATAAGCCGGCCATAGGTCGACTATCGCGTTATCGGAAAGATACGTGCATGCGACCAGGACTGCGGAAATGGCCGGGCGAGATAGCGCCGGCCACTTCCGATGAGGCGCTCAGAGGTCAACCTGTTCGGAAAGCGCCAAGGCGTCATCGACCTCCACGCCCAGATAGCGAATGGTGCTTTCGAGCTTGGTGTGTCCCAGGAGGAGCTGGACGGCCCGCAGGTTGCCGGTCTTTCGGTAGATCATGGCCACCTTGGTTCGCCTTAGCGAATGCGTGCCGTAGGTGGCCGGGTTGAGACCGATCGAACTGACCCAACCTTGAACCAGCCTTGCGTATTGCCGGGTCGACAACCGCTCTGAAGAGGCAAGGCGGCTTTGGAACAGGAAGTCAGAACCCGACAAGCCGTGCTTTCGGATCAGATCGCCAACTGCTGTCCGGGCCTGGTCGGTGATCTCGAACTGCACTGGCCGCCCGGTCTTCTTCTGAACAATGGCAGCCCGGTTCTTGACCGTTCCGGCGACGGCCACGTCCTCCACCCGAAGCCGCACCAGATCACACCCTCGCAGCTTGCTATCGATCCCGAGATTGAAGAGGGCGAGTTCACGAGTTTTCCCCGCGATCTGGAGGTGAATGCGGATGGCCATGACCTCCTTCATCTTGAGGGCGGGTTTCTGGCCGGTGAGTTTCCTGCCCGTGGCAACACGAGCCCGACCGCTGGAGCGAGCCGGAGAATTGTGGACGAGTTCGAATGTCATCGTCGTGAGCCTTCTGCTCACCCGCCCGCACCATGCAGGCGGGGGCGACACGTTAGATTGGCTCAGCTTCGCTTCCCACTGACTTCAACTGATGGCCTGGGCCTGTCGTGGGCTGAGGGACGTACGCGCGAGTGGGGGGCATTTGCTACAGTCGACGCCGTGCCCGCGCTCGGGTAAGCCTGAGCGCGGAAATCCTGATGCGGGTCGGTGGTGAGTTCGAAGTGGCTGAGCGCGGCAAAAACTGGTTTGTCGAGGCCCCCGGCGATATTCAACGGATAGAAGCTTGCCTGACCGGTGTGGCGTTCGCTCCCCACCGACACGACACCTATACAATTGGAGTCACGTTGGGTGGCAGGTTGTGTCGTGGAAGTGGTGGGAAATTGGAAGTGACGTAGTCTCCGGTTCATCAACAACCGATTCCGGCGCGCCAACGCCGGTGGAGACCACGTCACATGTCGAATCATATCACATCATC
>JBEAMJ010000109.1:0-4623 GCA_041166025.1 Pseudomonadota bacterium
ATTTTGGAGCGGGCGATGAGATTCGAACTCACGACCCCGACCTTGGCAAGGTCGTGCTCTACCCCTGAGCTACGCCCGCTCGCTGGGTAAAGAGGCCCGGAGGCCTTGGGAGGGGGGTCTATAGGCCGAAAGGCGGGCGCGACGCAAGGGGCGGCCTGCCGCGCCGCGGCGTCCCATTACCCGCCCAGCCCCGGGAGCGGCTTTGCAACAGGCTTGGGCGCCTTCAGCTTGCGCTTGGTCTGGTGGGTTTCGGCCTCGCCCCCGGAGACTTTCTGCCCCTTCATGTAATGGCGCTGCCAGCCCTGTTTCGTCGCCTCGGCGTCGCGCTGCAGCAGCCTCTTGTTGAAGTCCCCACGGCTCTCGGCCCAGGCCTTGTACTCACCCTCAAGCTTCGGATTGTCGGCCAGCAGCTTCAGGCTCGGCTGCACCTGTTCCAGCGGCTGGTCCTGTACCAGCGTCAGGAAGCAGAAGGGCTCGCCCTTCTCGAAGCGCACTTTCCCGGGCCGCGTCATCTGCCAGTTCATGGTGAACGGAAAGGGCAGCCACTCCGTCTCGATGAGGCCTTGCAGCGGGTAGATGCCGTCCTTCGGCTCGTTCGGCGGCCCCATCGTCCAGACGCGCCAGCCCGGTTCGGTGCGAAAGAGGTGGCCGGTGTGGAATGTCACGATACCGCGCCGGAAATGGCTGTCGGCCACGCTGCTCACCGGCGGCCAGGCTTCGTCCCCGGTGATCTTGATGGCCGCCTCCATCATCCCGCCATCCCACTCGATGGTGAGCCCGACCGGGCAGAGGATTTCCCAGCCTGTGCAGTTCGCCATGGTGAGCGGCAGGCAGCGATAGGGATGACGGTCCTGAAAGGCGTCCATCCACGCCCGCCTTCCCTGGCCCGGAACGATCTCGGGCGCCCAGTCATGGATCTTGTAGCAGTCGAAGCGCATGCAGCGTCCGTCCCGAAAACCGGCTTCAAATTCCTTCGCCCGACATCTAGACCAGCGACCATGACAGATCAAAGCACCCCGGCAGGCCTGCGGGGCCACATGCCTGCGCCGGATGATTTCTCGCGCCAGCCGGAGCTGCCGCTCTTCGCCCTGCTTGACCGGCTCGGCATCCGCACAACCACCCATCGCCACGAGATGGTCTTCACCGTCGCCGACAGCACGAAGGTGAAGGCCGACCTGCCGGGGGGGCACACCAAGAACCTCTTCATGAAGGACAAGGCGGGCCAGCTGGTGCTTGTCTGCGCCCTGGGTTCCTCCAGCCTCCCCCTCAACCAGCTCCACCGTGCGCTCGGCTGCCAGCGCCTCTCCTTCACCGACGCCCCGCTCCTGTGGGAGGCCCTCGGCGTCACCCCGGGCTCTGTCACGGGCTTTGCGGTGATGAATGATCCGGCCGGCCGCGTCCGGCTGGTGGCGGAGGCAGCCCTCCTGGCCCACGAAATCCTCAATTTCCACCCCCTCCGCTGCGACATGACCACGGCGATTTCACGGGACGATTTCCTTGGCTTTGCCGCCGCCACGGGCCATACCGTGACCCCGATCGACTTCACGAAACTGGGCGCTGGCTGAGGCGTTGCCGTTTCGGGGCCCAGAGCCCATCTAGGGGTCGCGAACGAACGACAGGAGCCTTTCCCGTGGACATTATCGGTGCAGGCGCAGGCCGTCCTCCGGCTGGCGGACCCAAGAGCCCCCACGTCTCAGACGGCTCGGACAAGACCTTCGTTACCGACGTGATCGAACCGTCCAAGACGGTCCCCGTCATCGTCGACTTCTGGGCGACCTGGTGCGGGCCATGCCGCACGCTCGGCCCCACTCTCGAAAAGGTGGTCGACGAGAACAGGGGCGCCGTGAAGATGGTGAAGATCGACGTCGACAAGAACCCGGCCGTCTTCTCCCAGATTGCGCGGATGACCGGCTCGCAATCCATTCCCACCGTCGTGGCCTTCAGGAACGGCCAGCCCATCGACCTGTTCATGGGCGCGCTGCCCGAAAGCCAGGTCCGCGCCTTCATCAACAAGGTCAAGGGCGCGGGCGGCGCTGACGCCGGCCCGACGGTCGCTGAAATGCTCGCCGCCGCTGAGGATGCCTCGGACGCGGGCGATTTCCCGGCCGCCGCCGAGATCTACGCCGTCGTGCTCGAACAGGAGCCGGAGAATATCGAGGCGCTCGCCGGCATCGCGCGCTGCTATCTCAAGGCTGGCGATGTCGAGCGTGCGCGCCAGTTCGCCGAGATGATCCCCGAGGCTAATCGCAGGCATCCTTCTGCGTCTGCCGTCTTCGCCTCGCTCGATCTGGTCAGCCACACCTCCAAGCCCGACGAGACGCTGGAGCTCAAGACCCGCGTCGCCAACACGCCCACAGACTGGGACGCGCGCTTCGCCCTCGCCGGCGTCTACTCGGCGCAGGGCAAGCACGAGGAAGCGATCGACCAACTCCTCGCCATCCTCGACAAGAATTTCGAATGGAAGGACGGGGCTGCCAAAGAGCAGCTTCTCAAGATATTCGAAGCGCTCGGCAACAAGTCCGACATCGTGAAGGAAGGCCGCCGGCGCCTGTCGGCCATACGCTTCCGCTGATCGCGATCAGGCCTTCGCGGCCGCCAGAAACTCCTGCCGGATCATCGCTGGCGTCAGGCCCAGCGCGGGCGGCTTGGCGGGCGCCGGCGCCACGTCTGCGACGATCATGGCCGGCCGCTCAACGCCTGCCCAGCGCTCCGGCGTCAGATCCGACAGTCGCATGCACTGGTCTGCGCCGAAGAACGCCCGCCCGACGGCAAGCCAGTCCATGTCGCGCGTCGGCGTCGGCACGCTCGCCGTGAACTCGTAGACGCGGTTGTCCACCAGCAGGATGGCGAGGTTCTTCGGCTTCGCGCCGACGATGGTGGCAAGCGAGGTCAGGTTCATCGCCAGGGCCCCATCTCCGGCAATCGCCAGCACCTGTTCGTTCGGCCGTACAGCTGCGAGCCCCAGCGCAACGGATGTCGCAAGCCCCATCGGGCCTGACACATAGAGATTGCGCGGATCATGCCCCGTCGCCTTGAGCCAGCCCGACTGCGAGCCAATGTCCGACACCGCAAACGGCCGCACCGGATAGAGCGCCAGCGCCGTCGCGATCGCATCCTTCTGCGAGGGAAGGTTCGACAAGTCGCTCATGCCGAAGCTCCTTCGCCCGAACCGAGCCGCTTCTCCAGCGCGAGGATTACCGGCTTGCGCGCCGCCTCCGCCCATTTGAACGCGGCGGGGATGAGATCCTCCGGGAAGTCGCCCGCGTCGAAATCGAACACCCGGGCCATTGGCCGCACGCCGGCATCGAAAGCCTCGCGCTTCTCGATGTCATAGCCGTTGGGATCTGCCAGCGCGCCCCTGTTGGTCACGATCACCACGAATGGCAGGCCATAGCGCAGCCCCATCGTCGCGAACGCCCCCAGCGAATTGAGCAGGCCGGCGTTCTGCACCATCACCACGGCGCGCGTGCCCGCCATCGCCGCGCCGCTGGCGACGCCGATGCACTCCTCCTCGCGCGCGCACGCGATGTAGGGAAAGTCGGGCGAAGCCGCGCACGCCATGATGGTCGCCGCCAGCATGCCGTCGGGCACGCCGGTCACCAGACCGGGTTTTGCCGCAGCGATCGACCGGAACAGCCGGTCGCCTCCCTGCCCAGTACCGTGTCCGGTTGCGGCCATGCGGTGGTCCTCCTGGCGGGTGTCCTAGGCTGCGCCCCCAAGACGGGCAAGCCCGGCGCTTTTCTTCCGGGCGAAGGCAAGGCTAAGCTGGCGCCAACGGGCAGGAACGCTCGGGGGAGGACGACATGGACTTTCTGACGGCGATGTCGCCTGTGCAGGCGGCGGCGATGAATATCGGCCTGCTCATCATCATGATGCTGGGTCTCAAGATGTATGTCGGCGCCCGGCGTGGAGCGATGAAGATACCCTCGGGCGAGACAACGCCGGAGTTCAGCCGGGTGACGCGTGTCCAGCTCAATGCAGTCGAAGACGTGCCCGTGCTGATGGCCGGTATCGCCGGCCTCGCCATGCTCGGCATGCCGGCCTGGTACATCCACATGTGCGGCCTCGTCCTGCTCCTCGCCCGCATCCTCCACGCCTATGGCCTCGCGGGCTCGGGCGGTTTCTCCTTCGGACGCCTTGCCGGCACGATGGGAACGCTGCTGGTCTATCTTGCCATCGCCGGTGCGCTCCTCGTCCACGCCTTCGCGGGCTGAATGGGCAGCCCCGGCTGATGGGCTGGAAAGCTTCGCAGCCGCGCCCATCTCATGCTATGCACGCGCTCATGCGTGTGGGGACGCAGTCGACGAGGGCCTCTTGCCGCGCACCTATCGCAAACCAGCCGACCTTCCCGCCGCGATTCCGGTCTTCCCGCTTGGCGGCGCGCTGCTCTTCCCCCGCGCGACGCTCCCTCTCAACATCTTTGAGCCGCGCTATCTCGCCATGGTGGATGCGGCGCTGGCCAGCCATCGGCTGATCGGCATGATCCAGCCCGCCGCGATGTTCGGCCCCAACGCCCCGCTGCACGATGACCGCCCGCCCCTGTCGCGCGTCGGCTGCGCCGGGCGCATCTCCGCCTTCCAGGAAACCGGCGATGGTCGCTATCTTATCGTGCTGAGCGGGGTC
>JBEAMJ010000110.1:0-18107 GCA_041166025.1 Pseudomonadota bacterium
ATCCACATGCACGACCTGCTGAAGGCGGGGCTGGCGTGACGTTCCTCGCATGAAATGCATCATCGTCATCCCCGCGCGCTACGCGTCAAAGCGCTTCCCGGGCAAGCCGCTGCATCTCATCAATGGCGTTTCGATGCTGGAGCGCACGGTCGGCGCGGCGCGCCTGGCGGGGCAGGCGACCGGCGCGCGTGTCCTCGTTGCGACCGATGATGATCGCATCGCCGCCCATGCGCGCGAGATCGGCGCGGAGCCGGTAATGACGAACCCCGATCTGCCCTCCGGCACAGACCGCTGCCGCGCCGCCATGGAGATCGCCGCCCCCGATGCGGACTTCATCGTCAACCTGCAGGGCGATGCGCCGTTCACCCCGCCCGATCATGTTTCTGCTCTGATCGACAACGCCCCGCGCGCCGATGTGGTGACGCCGGTCATCCCGTTGTCATGGGACGTCCTTGACGCCCTGCGCGAGCACAAGCGGTCAACCCCTTTTTCGGGAACCACGTGCATTCGCGGCGAGGATGGCCGCGCGATCTGGTTCTCAAAGGCGATCCTCCCGGCGATCCGCAACGAGGCGGGATTGCGCGAGGCCGGCGATCTTTCGCCCGTGCTCCAGCATGTTGGCCTCTATGGCTATGCGCGCGCAGCCCTGGTGCGTATCGCATCGCTGCCGATGTCGCGCTATGAAGAGCTCGAGGGCCTCGAACAGCTGCGCTTCCTCGAGAACGGCCTCAGCGTCTACGCCGTCCCCGTCGTTGCGCATGAACTGCCGTCCGCCGGCATCGACACGCCGCAGGATGTTGCGAAGGCGGAGGCCGCGTTGCAGAGGCTGGGCGATCCGTTCCGGCGCAGCTGAACCAAGTTGCCGCTTGCGTTGCCGCGTTCCGCAACGTCCGACAGCCTCCCGCGCAGAGCGCCGCGCCTTGTTTGCGGCATCGCATGCGCCTAGGCTTGCCGTGCTCAAGGACTCTCAAGGTTGGAGTGACGCCCATGGCTGACACTGCGGCACGCCTTCCCTGGCATCTGCGCGGCAACTGGGCGCCGCTGCTGGCGGAGCGAACGGCGACCGGCCTGCGCGTCGAGGGCGCGATCCCGCCGGAGCTAAACGGCACCTATATCCGCACGGGACCGAACCCGAAGTCGGGGCGCTCGCATCACTGGTTCCTCGGCGATGGCATGGTGCATGGCATCCGCCTGCGCAATGGCAAGGCGGAATGGCACCGCAACCGCTTCGTGCAGACGCCCAACATCACCGACCCTATCCAGCGCCCGCCGACAGCTCCGCGCGAACTGAGCCGCGGTACAGCCAACACGCATGTCGCCCTGCACGGCAAGCAGATCCTGTGTCTCAACGAGGCTTCATGGCCCTGGATGATTGACCAGGACCTCAACACGGTCGGCATGCAGAACTACAACGGCGCCCTCAAATGCTCGATGACCGCTCATCCCAAGGTCTGTCCCGAGACTGGCGAGCTTCTCGCATTCTCCTATTTCGCCTCCACGCCGCCCTTCCTCCACTACATCCGCGTCGGCGCCGATGGCGAATTGAAGCAGGTGGAGGGGATCGACATCCCCAGCATCGTGATGATGCACGACTTCAGCATCACCCGGAATCACGTTGTCTTCATGGACCTGCCGCTGCTGTTCAAACCTGAGCTGATGGTCTCCGGCATGCCCTACAGGTTCGAGGCGTCCGCCGGCGCGCGCCTTGGGGTGATGCCGCGCAACGGAACGAACCGTGACGTTCGCTGGTTTCCCATCGATCCCTGTTATGTCTTCCACACAGTCAACTCCCACGAGGAGGGCAATCGCATCATCATGCATGTCTCGAAGATGCGCTCCGCCTTCGGCGCGGATTCAAACGACTACTCCAACGTGGCGCGACTCTGGCGCTGGACCATCGATCTCGATTCTGGGACCGTTCGCCAAGACCAGATCGATGACCGTCCCGGCGATTTTGGCCGCGTCAACGAGGCCCGCGTCGGTCTTGATGCCCGCTTCGGTTATCTCATGTCGCTTGCGGGGGAGGGTAACTCCGAGGAGCCGGTCTATGGACCGCAGCTCTTCAAGTACGACCTGCATACGGGATCGCGCCTCGTGCACGAGCTGGGCGAGAACGTTCGCGGCGGAGAGCCGGTCTTTGTGCAGGGCGGGGCGGGCGAGGACGAGGGCTGGGTCATGGCGATCGTCCACGACGAGACCGGCGGCAAGTCGAAATTCGTGATCATCGATGCGCAGGACTTCTCCGCACCGCCGGTTGCGAGCATCCATCTGCCCGAGCGCGTGCCCTATGGCGCCCACGGCAGCTGGATCCCGCTGCAGCACTGAGGCCTATTCAAACACCACCGTCCGTGCGCCGTTGAGGAAGATGCGTCCCTCGAGGTGCAGCTTGACCGCCCGCGCCAGCACGCGCGCCTCGGTGTCACGCCCCTTCGCGGTCATCACCTCGGGCTGGTCGACATGTGTCGTCGGTTCGACCGCCTGCGCGATGATCGGGCCCTCATCGAGATCGCTGGTGACATAGTGCGCCGTTGCGCCGATCAGCTTGACCCCGCGGTTGAAAGCCTGCGTGTAGGGCTTGGCGCCCTTGAAGCCCGGCAGGAAGGAATGGTGGATGTTGATGCATCTGCCCGCGAGCTTCGCGCTCAGATCCGCGGACAGGATCTGCATATAGCGCGCGAGCACGACGAGGTCCGCCCGATGTGCTTCGACCAGCTCAAGGATCCGCGCCTCGGTCGCCTCCTTGCCATCCCTGTCAACTGGCAGGTGGTAGTAGGGCACGCCATGCCGGTCGGCGAGCCAGGCGCAGGTCAGATGGTTCGAGACGATCGCTGGCACGTGCATGTGCAGCGCGCCGATGCGCTGGCGATAGAGCAGGTCGTTGAGACAGTGGTCCGCGGTCGAGACGAGGATCAGCACGTTGGGCTTCGCCCGGGCGTCCAGAACCTCCCAGTCCATGCCCCAGCGGGCTGCCACGTCGGCGAATTCGGCCTTGAACTTCGCCAGCGTGAAACCCGGCTCGGTCGGCGCAAACAGCAGTCGCATGAAAAAGAGGCCGGAGGCGGGATCGCCGAAATTGGCGGTCTCTGCAATGAACAGGCGGCGCTGGGCCAGAAAGGCCGCAACATCCGCCACGATGCCGATGGCGTCGCGGCACGAGGCGCGGAGGACGAATCTTTCCTGGCTTTGGGTCGTCATGTGGTCAAACCCCGCGGGCCCTGCTTGCTCCCGTCCCCGGACGTGGCAAGTAATCGTCCGCAACAGGTAGGGGCGGACGAGCAAAATGGAAACGCGCATTTTTGTCGTCCGCCACGGCAACACGTTCGACAAGGGGGACACGGTAACCCGTGTCGGCGGGCGCACCGACTTGCCGCTTTCAACGTCGGGGCGAAGGCAGGCCGAGGAGCTCGCGCGGCATTTTGCGACAACCGCTTTCGCGACCGCCCGCTCAGGGCCGCTGAAGCGAACACGCGAGACCGCCGGCGCAATCCTGGCGGCGCAGCCAGAGCCGCCCGAACTCCTGACTGATCTCTTCCTGCGCGAGATCGACTACGGTCCCGACGAGAATCGTCCGGAGGAGGAGGTTGTCGCCCGCATCGGCAAGGCTGCCCTGGAGGCCTGGGAGCGCGATGCAATCGTCCCGGCCGGCTGGCGCGCTGATCCTGCGGCCATCATTGGCAACTGGCAGGAGCTGTTCCACGAACTGCGCGGCCAGCCCGGCAATCATCTCGTCGTTACATCGAACGGCATCGCCCGATTTGCGCTGCAGGCTGTCGGGGAGACCCGTCCTGACCTGAAGCTTTCCACGGCCGGCTGGGGCGTCATCGTGCTTGAGGGCGAGGCGGCAAGGGTGACCAGCTGGAACGCCCGTGCGACAGTCTGACCATCGCGCTTATCGTTACAGTTTGCAGCGCAAGGTGATTTGCCCGAGACTCATCGCGCGGGCATTGCTCCCGCCCTCGGATTCCAGCGTGAGCGCTTCACCATGAACTTCATCGATCTCCAGGCTCAGCGTCAGCGCATCGCGCCTGAAATCGACGCGGCCATCGGTCGGGTCCTATCTACCTGCGGTTTCATCATGGGGCCGGAGGTGACGAACTTCGAAAAGGCGCTGGCTGCGTTCGCCGGCGCCAAGCATGCGCTCGCCTGCGCCAATGGTACTGACGCCTTGCTCATCCCGTTGCGCGCCTGGAGTATCGGGCCGGGCGATGCAGTGTTCGTGCCGAGTTTCACCTTCGTCGCCAGCGCCGAGGTCGCGCCTCTCGTTGGCGCCAGCCCGGTCTTTGTCGATGTCCTGCCGGATACCTACAATATGGACCCGGCCAGCCTCGAAGCCGCCATCGAAGCGGTGAAGCGGGATGGCAGGCTCAAACCGCGCGCCGTCATCGCCGTCGATCTGTTCGGCCAGCCGGCGGACTATCCGGCCATCTCGGCGATTGCAAAGCGCCATGGCCTCAAGCTGATCGCCGACCAGGCGCAGGGGTTCGGCTGCACGCTCGATGGCCGCCAGCCTCTGGACTGGGCCGATGTCGCCACCGCCTCCTTCTTTCCCGCCAAGCCGCTCGGCTGTTATGGCGATGGCGGCGCGGTTCTGACCAACGACGATTCGCTCGCCGGCCTGGTTGATTCAATCCGCATTCACGGCAAAGCCAGCGCAGAAGACATGGCGGCGAAGAAGTATGACAACGACCCGCGCTATCTCAACATGCGTGTCGGCGTGAACTCGCGGCTGGATGCGCTGCAGGCGGCCATCCTGTCGGAGAAGCTGAAAATCTATCCCGACGAACTCAGGAAGCGTGACGTCATCGCGCAGCGCTACAGCGAAGGTCTTCACGGGCATGTGCGGCGCGTGCCTGCGGTCATCAGGGGCGGCTTCTCGAACTGGGCGCAGTACACGATCGAGCACGACAATCGCGACGGGCTCATCGCCCACCTCAAGGCGCACGGCGTGCCGACCGCAATCTACTATCCGATCCCCATACACATGCAGGATGTCTATGCGCTCTACCCGAAGGCCCCGGGCGGACTGCCGGTCACCGAGGATATCCGCAACCGCGTGATGTCGCTGCCGATGCACCCCTACCTGTCGCAGGCCGACCAGGACAAGGTGATCGGCGCGATCCGCGGGTTCAACGGCTAGGGCATCGGCCCTGTTGTCTGGCGGATTGGCGGATCGCTCTTCGGCGCCGCTGCGCGGATGCGAACCGAGCGCACATCCATCACGCGATGCTTGTCGGGCGTCACCGGCCGGACGCCGAGATAGTCATAGCCTTCCTCGCGTCCGCGTCGCGGCGTGTGGAAGGTGAGAACATAGGGCTGGAACTCCCGGGTAAGGTCGAACGTGCGCCAGCCGCTTGTTCCGTCGATCTTGGCGAAGTAGTTCGCTTCGAACTGGCTGGCTGCGAAATCGCCGACCGATCGCGCTTCGATCACAACCTCGACGGGGCGCGATTCCAGAGCGTACTCGAGGTCTTCCGCCAGCGTGAGGTGCGGGCCGAGGCGCGGATCCTCATAAGCCGCGTCCGCTTGGCGGTCGATACGAAGGAAAGCCTGGCCACCTTCGGGACGCATCAGGTTGAGCGAGGCGCCGCGCATTTCGCCGACGATGAAGCGGTTGAGTTCTTCGCCTGCGACGGTGAGGTCCTGCGCGTTTCGCCCACCTCCGCTTACCGGTCCGCTCGGCAGGCGTTCGCGATAGGGCTCCAGCGCCACGAGGACGAAGGCTGCCGCCAGCAGGGCGGAGACGGGGAAGAAGAGAAGGTCGCGCATGGCCTCCTGCTTACGCCGGGGTCGAAGCGCCCGTAAAGGCCGCTCTGCTGCGCGCTGGCCGCAATCCCGGCGCAATGGACTTGGCGTACATCCGGGGACAGAGTGACGTTTTCCCGGATGAAGATTGCGCCATGGTCGACGTCCCCAAGCTTGCGGTCTCCATCACCCGGGAGGACAAGCCGACCGGCGGCCGGTATGTCGCGCGCATCGCAGGCAAGCCCGACGCCGAGATGACCTTCTCGAAGGCGGGCGAGAAGATCCTCATCATCGATCATACGGGCGCGCCGGAGGAGCTGGGCGGCATGGGCGTCGGGAAGGCGCTGGTGGACTACATGGTGCACGATGTCCGTGCCCGCGGGCTCAAGATTGTCCCGCTCTGCCCCTTCACCAACGCCACGCTGCGCAAGCATCCGGAATGGCAGGACATCCTCAAGGACCCGTTCTGAGCCACACGCAGCCGTCGGCATTGAGCCCGGTGATCACTGCCGGGGACGCGGCAGGCCCCGCGTGGTGAGGCGCCGCCGCGGCGAGACGGGGCGACCGGTAGCGCCAGAGGCTCGCAGCTTGCGCGTCCCGGGAAGGCCCCGGCGCAGTGGTGCGCAAACAGCGGCGCTTTTCGACCGCCTGAGGATGTTCTGGCCGCCGCGTGCAGGCCGGACTGCTGAGGCCCGGTTCCGTGCGACTGAAGATGAAGTCCGGAGCGGCGCCAGCGCGCTCCGTTGTCCCGGCCTTGCCTGAACGCCCGGTCCCTGGCGCCATTCAGCGGGTTCTTGACCTTCGCCTGCGTCCCCCCCTGTACCTGTTGGTTGCGGCTTTTGTTAACATGGCCGCGTCGAGCCAACCGGTCGAGAGCAGCCTTTCGCCCCCTGTGTCTTTGAACACCTGGGGGGGACGTGCGCCTCGGCAGGTTGGCCGAGTTGCACGTCCAGTGGGAAGTCGCGCCAGGCCCGGTGGCTCTGAGCGCCCGTACAGGGAATGGCGAAGCAGCCCGGCGGCTCGATGTCAAAAGCAAGGAGGCGACAATGGATCAGGAGCCGACGGTCTTCGTCGGCGTCGATTGGGCGAGCGTTGAGCATCAGGTCTGTCTGGTAGGGCAAGATGGACCAATTCAGCGGGCCTTCGCCCACGACGCCGACAGTCTGGGCGCGATGATGGACTGGCTTATGGCGAGCGCCGCGCACCCACAGGATGTCGCTGTGGCGATCGAGGTCCCTCATGGACCTGTGGTTGAAGCGCTGATGGATCGCGGGTTCGAGGTCTATGCGATCAACCCAAAGCAACTGGATCGCTTCCGCGACCGGTTCTCGCCTGCTGGCGCCAAGGACGACCGACGTGACGCTCTGGTGCTTGCCTCCTCGCTGCGTACCGACCGTCACTGCTTCCGACGTCTGGAAACGCTTGAGCCGGTGGTGGTGGAGTTGCGCGAGTGGTCGCGGATGGCCGACGAACTCAAGGAAGAGCGCAACCGCCTGACCAATCGCATTCGTCAGCAACTCTGGCGCTACTATCCGCAAGCTCTTGATCTTGGGGAGGATCCTGGAGCCGAATGGTTCCTGGATATCTGGGCCTTGGCGCCAACGCCGGCGGACGCGACTCGACTGACCGACAAGAAGCTTGCGCGCGTGCTCAGCGCCAATCGGATCCGTCGGATAAATGCGAGTGAGGTCCGTCGCATCCTCGGTCGCCCCGCGCTGACGGTCGCGGCCGGTACGGCTGAGGCCGCCAAGGCGCACATCGCGGCGGTCTCCGAGCGCGTCCGGCTGGTCAACCGCCAGTTGAAGGAAGTGACCCGTCGCCTCGATGCTCTCGTCGACCAACTGGCCGCCGCTCCGGAGGCCGAACCGGGGCAGCCTATCGAGCAACGCGACGCGGCGATCCTGCGCTCTTTGCCGGGAGTGGGAAGGATCGTCCTCGCCACGTTGCTCGCGGAGGCCCATCAAGCCATCCAGGCGCGAGATTATCACGCCATCCGCACTCTGACCGGGGTCGCCCCGGTCACCAAGAGGAGCGGAAAATCCTGTCGTGTGGAGATGCGACAGGCCTGCTCGCACCGGTTGCGGACGGCGGTCTACCACTGGGCCCGGGTCGCAACCCAGCACGATCCCCGCAGCAAGGCTCGGTATGCGGCCTTGCGAAGCAGAGGCTGCTCTCACGGCCGGGCCCTTCGGGGCGTCGCTGACCGCCTGCTCGCCGTCGCCTGCGCCATGCTGCAGACCCGAACCAGCTACGACCCCCTCAAACCGAGCCAACACATGACGAAAGCCGCTTGATCACTGGTGGGAAGTCCCCCCCGCCGTTGACCCGTTCTGGACTGGCCTCCCATGCCGGATGGATGGATGCAGTCACGCACGGGTCTGCGAGCGTGTGGGGCCAGTGAAAGGGAACCGGCCAATCCAGGCGCGCCATGGGTTGAGATTGCCGGGATCGTGCTGAAACCGGGGCGGCTGGACTCGGAGGGTTGGTCAACTTCCAGTTGTGGGCGTTGAGAGAACTGCCTGCAGGTGAGGTGTGGCGGTTGTTCGCCGGCGGGCTGTGCTGTGTGAAGTCGGCCTGCGCAGTGGCGTGGGGGGAGTTGACGTTGACCATGCGGGACGCCCGTGCCTTGATGCAAATCAGGTCGTTGCGCACATCCTTGCGCATGCTCTCCTGTGATGGAGGCCTTGATCATGAGGCGGACGCCGATTGCCCGTATGTGGCTTGCCGCAGCCGCCGTGTTCACGGCCGGCTGCGCGGCTCACGGCAACGAGCAGTCGTCAAGCGATCACACAGAGTTTGTTCGTCAGATCGGACTTGATAGCCCCGCGCTGCCCCTGGCGGTCTCCTACCGCAACCTGATGACAGGGGTGATCGGATCTGCGGGTTTCCGGCTATTCCAGCTTTACGAGAGTGGTCCGCCCCTGACGGACAGTGACTGGACCAGGGCTGGCTCGGCCGCCATCGATCTCGCCGCCATCGCGAGCCTTCTCTCGCTTGAGGGACGCGGGAAGTTTGACAAGCAGCGCTACAATGACCCCAGGTGGAAGCAATTCGCGGCGGACCTGCAGCGGGCGAGCGTAGGCGTTGCCTCCGCAGCGGCGAAGCGGGACGAGAAGGCCCTGGCGCAATACATGGTCGCGGTGGGTGACACCTGCCAGGCTTGCCATGCGCAGTTTCAGAACATGCGCAAGGCGGCGCCCCCACGGGACCTCGCCAACGCGGCGGGGGGCGACCAGGGATCGCGGGTGGGGCTTTCTCAGGGGCGCATGCCGTTGGCCCGAGCGCCTGTCTTCAGCACGCGATAGGCGTGATGGACGAAGTCGACCACGAGCGGGCGCGTGTCGCGCGGGTCGATGATCTCTTCTGCGATGAAAGCCTCCGCCGTGCGGAAGGGCGAACGCATCGCTTCGAACTTGGCATAGAGCGCCCTGAGTTCGGCCTCGGGATCGCTTGAGGCCTCAAGCTGGCGCTTGTAGGCCGCCTCGATTCCGCCGGCCATCGGCAGCGAGCCCCAGTCGCCCGACGGCCAGCAATAGCGCCAGCGCGTCTTCGTCGGATTGAACATCGCCGAGCCCGCCAGGCCATACGCCTTGCGGATCACCACCGGCAGGATCGGTGTCTGCGCCTGATAGATTGCCGCCATGGCGCGTACGCCGCGCCGCGTGACGCCCGCCTTCTCATGCTTTGCGCCCACCGCGAAGCCGGGGCAGTCGACGAAGTGAACCACCGGCAGATGAAAGGTATCGGCCAGATCGATGTGGCGCACGACCTTGTCGCAGGCATCCGCCGTCCACGCGCCATCGAGGAAGAAGGGATCGCCAGCGATGATCGCGACGGGGCGGCCATCGATCCGCGCAAGTCCGGTCGCCACCTGCCGTCCCCACAAGGCGCCGATCTCGAAGAAGGACCCCTTGTCGCACACCGCCTCGATGATCTTGCGCGGCATGTAGGGCGTCTTGCCGTCCTTCGGCACGATGTCGATGAGGAAGTCCTCGCGGCGATTGGGATCATCCTCGCTGGGCAGGACCGGCGGCGCCTCGTCGACATTGGAGGGCAGGTAGGAAAGGAAGCGCCGCGCATGCGCGAACGCCTCGTGCTCGGAGTTCACCACATTGTCGACGACGCCGTTGCGGCCCTGGATGTCCCATCCCCCGAGGCCCTCCTTGTCGACATCCTCGCCGATTGCCTTGGCGACGGGTGGTCCGGCGACGAAGACCTGGGATAGACCCTTCACCATCACCGAGAAATGGCTCGCCGCCACGCGGCCCGCGCCAAGCCCTGCGCACGGGCCAAGCGCAAGCGAGACCACCGGCGCGCGCGCCATGTTGGCGACCAGCCATTCCCAGGCCGGGGTCGTCGGGATGTAGGTGCGCGGGTTCTGTTCGAGCGATTTCACCGAACCGCCGCCGCCCGTGCCGTCGATCATCCGCACGATCGGCATGCCGTACTCGTGCGCCATCTGCTCGGCCATCAGCATCTTGCCCGCTATGGAGGCATCCGAGGCTCCGCCGCGCACGGTGAAATCATCACCGAGGATCACCGCAGGGCGCCCGTCCAGCATGGCCCGGCCGAACACCATGGTCGCCGGCAGGAACTCCGCGATCTGCTCGTCAGGTCCATAGCCGGCCTTGCCGGCGATCTTGCCGACCTCGTGGAAGCTGCCCGGGTCAGCGAGGAAGGCGACGCGCTCGCGCACGGTGAGCTTGCCCATGCTCCGTTGCCGAGCGACACGTTCCTCGCCGCCCATCTGTTCGGCCAGCCGCTCGCGCGCGCGCAATTCCTCGATATGCGTCTTCCAGCTCATGGGGCCTCCCGTTCGCGGAACCCTAGCCGTCTGCTTTTGCCATTGCGAGGGCTCACGCGATTGGAGGGCGAGTGGCGTCATGCTAGCGTCCGCGTGTTGCCGGGGAGCCTCGATGCGGTCAGGCTTGGGGATTGCAGCAATCGCCGTTGTGTTGATCACAGCCTGTTCGGATGCCGGGTCGGCCAGACTTGCCTCGGAATGGGGCTGCGGCCCGGTGGAGGGACTGGCGGCCATCAGCGGCGACAGGGCGCCCGACTGGTTGCTGGTCGGCGAGTTCACCGAAACCAGCGAGGCGCCGGCCGCCATTGCTGAAATCGCCTGCCATCTGGCGTCCGACGGGCGTCCGCTGTTCGTCGGAATTCCGGAGTATGCCGGCGGAGCAACCGATGCCGAAGACGCCATGCGCGAGCGGCTCGGCGCGCTGATCGCGAAGGGCGCGCCATTGATCGTCGAAAGCATCGGGGAAGAGGATCATCCCTACACGTTGCGCCACAAGGACAGGGTGGAGAAGGCCTGGGCCGAGGCGCTGACGGCCAGGGTCGCAGCCGCCGGCGCGTCGCGCGCGCTTTTGTTCCTGCCGCATGCCAGCGCGATCGCCGAACGGGTTGCGCCGATCGGCGACCGGTTCGCGGGTTACACGCCCATGCCCGTCTTCCTGAAGGGCGATATTGTCAGCCTCGAGATCGCGCCCAGCCCGGCCGTCGGTTTGCCGGGGCCGGCCATCCGCATCCATCGCGCGATGATGAACGGCTTTCACGGGCAGCTTGCGCTTAACCGCATGACGCGACCGGGGATCGACATCCCGCTTCCGCCGCCGCAGGCCGTAGCGGAGGCAAGGCCTGACCTCGCCGAAAGCGCCGGACGCGACGCGCGGCTTGATGCGGAAATCCAGCGTGAAGCCCTCGAGCAGGCGCGCGATTACCTTGATATCGGCGAGGTCGATCTGGCGCCGCTTCCCGGCGACATGCGTCTGGAACCTGAACTGGACCTGCCCGATTTCGAGGCTGAATAGGTCTATTTCTGCGTTCGTGAACTGGTTGCGCTCCTGCTCGGCCTGCGCGACAAGGGCCTCAACGTGTCACAGGAGCAACTCATGGATCTCGCAGAACTCACCTCCAAGGTTCAGGGCGCGCTCGGCGCCGGTTCGGGTTTCACGGAAAAGGTGAAGTTCGATTTCGGTTCGGTCGGCAAACTCCTGATCGACGGCGGCGCCGGCAAGGCGACCAATGACGACGGCGCGGCCGACGCGACCATCAAGGTCGCCTTCGACGATTTTCTCAAGATGGCGCAGGGTGCGCTCGACCCGACCATGGCCTTCATGCAGGGCAAGCTGAAGGTCGAGGGCAATATGGGCGTCGCGATGAAGCTCCAGTCGCTGTTCTCCAAGCTGAAATAGATGGCTGACAGCGCGCACGCGGCGGGGTCCCGGCAAGCGGACATGGTCCTCGTGCCCGGCAACCCGCCGCCTGAGGGCGCGGAGATCATCTGGTATAACGGTGAGGACGGCATCCGGCTGCGGATGCTGTTCGCGCCGAAAGCTGCTGCGCGGGCGCTGGCGATTGTCTGTCCCGGCCGCACGGAATCGATCGAGAAGTACTTTGAGGTGATGCGCGATCTCCAGGCGCGCAATTTCGCGCTCGTCTGCCTCGACTGGCCGGGGCAGGGCCTGTCCGACCGGCCGCTGAAGAATCCGATCCGCGGGCATGTGACGACGTTCGAGACTTATGTCGACGCGCTGGTGCGGGGCCTCGCCGCGATCACCGACCGGGCGCCAGCCAGGCGCGTGGTCGTCGCGCATTCGATGGGGGGCGCAATATCGCTCGAAGCGCTGCGCACCGCGCGGCTGACGGCAGAGCTTGCGGCATTCTCCGCGCCGATGTGGGGCATACCGGCGACACCCTTCCTGCAGAATTTTGCGCGCATGGCGAACAAGCTGGGGCTGGGCACGTTTCCCGCGCGGCCCGAGGCGCGTGAGGAAAAATTCGAGGGCAATCCCTTCAGCCATGACCGCGAGCGCTGGGGCCTCTATCGGCGACTTGTAACGGCTGAGCCAAAGCTGGCGCTGGGCGAGCCGACGATCGGATGGGTCGTCGCGGCGCTTGATGTCTGCGCGGGGCTGTTTGCGCCCGGAGCGCTGGCGAAGGTCGCCGACATGCCGATGCTGGTCGCGACGGCGAGTGAGGAATCGATTGTCGAGCCCGGCGCCGCAGCGCGGCTGATTGCGCAGCTGAAAGGCGCGCGTCACCTCGTGGTGGAGGGCGCATGCCATGAGATCTTCATGGAGACGGACGAACGGCGCGCAGCATGGTTTGCGGCGTTCGACGAGCTCTGCGCGAAGGCCGGGGTCTGAGACCTCGCTTGCCTTCAACTGACCGCTCAGAACGCTTCCGGATCGAGGCCCAGGGCTTCGGCGAGCGAGGTGATCGCCTTGTTCTCCTGCAGTTCGAGCTTGCCATCGGCCACCACGGCGGCCTGCGCCGTGCGCATGATCACCGCCTTGTCGGCAGCCTCCCTCGTCCGTGAGCGGATGGCGAGGAGCGCCATGCCGAAACTCTCGGCGCTGTGAACCTCGCGAGCGGCCGTCTCCCACGCTTCGGCGATCTCGGCGTGGCCGGCATTGGCGAAGGCAGGTTCGCGCGCGACGACTGAGGCAAAGCGCTTGGCCTCGATCGGGGCGAGCTTGCCGTCGGCAAAGGCCACCATGGCGAAGGCGCGGGCCGCGTTGATCAGAAGGACGGTCATGGGGCGATCCTGGCGGGGTTAGAGGGCGGAGCGTTTGAGCGAGATCAGGGCTTCCTCGAGAATGCGACGGTTGGCGGCGGCGACGATCTGGCCGCCAAGCTGCGGGGCGCCGCCGCGCCAGTCGGTGAGGACGCCCCCTGCGCCTTCGATCACAGGTATGAGCGCGGCAACGTCGTGTGCCTTGAGGCCGGTCTCGGTCACCATGTCGATGGTGCCGGCGGCCAGTCGCGCATACGCGTAGGCGTCGAGGCCGTAGCGGGTGAGGCGGGCGGTCGCGCGGATGTGCTCGAAGGCGCCGCGCTCAGGCGCGGTGAGGATGAAGGGATCGGTGGTGGAGAGGATGGCGTCGCTGAGCTTCTGGCAGTCGCGTGTCTTGAGCGTGAGTTTTCCGCCCCGGCCTTCGAGCCATGAGGCGCGTTCCCCGCCTGTCAGCCCGACATAGCGTTCCTCGAGCCAGGGCTGGTCGATGATGCCGAGGATGGGCCTGTCGCCTTCAACAGCGCCGATCAGCGTGGTCCAGGAGGGCAGGCCGGCGATAAAGGCGCGCGTGCCGTCGATGGGGTCGAGATACCAGGTGACGCCGCTCGTCCCCGCCTCCGCGCCATACTCCTCCCCCTCGATGGCGTCGGCCGGTCGGTCACGCCCCAGCACCTCGCGCATCGCGCGCTCGGCGGCCTTGTCGGCTTCGGTGACGGGATCATAGCCGGCGTCCGCCTTGTTTTCCCAGGCGAGCGCGGACCTGAAATGCGGAAGCGCGGCTGCTCGCGCCGCGTCGGCCATCCGCTGGGCAGTTGGCAGGAGAGACTGGGCGAGGTCCATGCTGGACCTTTGCCCTCCACGGCAGCGCCCGGCAAGCGAAGGATCTGCGCAATCAGCGCCCGGCCGGACTTGTCCGGCCGGGCGCTGGATGCTTCAGGGAGCAGGCCGGTCTCAGGAGGCGACAGCGTCCGTCGGATCGCCCTCAAGGGCCTTGGCGAGGTCGAGCAGGCGGCGGCGGGGGCGTTCGCCCAGCCGGTAGTAGGCGCGCACGAGTTCCAGCGTTTCCTTTTGCGAGAGGATGTCACCGGTCAGGCGGTCATTCGCCTGATCGTTCGCGGGAGCCTGTTTGCCGTCGGCGGCGAGGCCCTCGAAAAAGTAATTGATGTTGACGTTGAGCGCGGTGGCCAGGCTGAAGAGCCGGCTCGCGGTGATGCGGTTGGCGCCGCACTCGTATTTCTGGATCTGTTGGAAACGCACGCCCACCTGTCCAGCCAGGTCCTGCTGGGTCAGCCCCAGGAGACGGCGACGGCGGCGCAGCCGCTTGCCGACATAGATATCCACATCCGTGGCCATAACTCATACTCCCGCTCGCCCGGCCCGTAACATTCCGGGACCGTCGAGCGGTTGAGCAGCAAGGCGCTTGCCACCCCGATTAAGTGAAGTTTGTGCGACGCAGCATCAGCCGGGTGGTCAATTCCTGTTCACCTGCGCCCCGATATTCACCAAAAACGCTCAAATTCGAGCCAAGTGCGGCTTTCTGGCTCGCGAGCGCGATTCAACCTTGAGTTTTTTGCGCTGCAGCGTAACCCCAGACCGTGGCTCTTCGGAGCCGCTGCCCTTTTACGGGCGTTTCCTCCCTAAACCTTCGGCCGCGCTGGCATCCAGCGCGGCCTTTTTAGTTGCGCCGGCGTCGAGGCCTGTGGCCTGACGTGCGAAGGCGCTGATTTCCTGCGCTATTTCGCCGATATGCCGCCGGAGCGTGAGGAAGCCGTCATGCGGTTCGACGCTGGCCTCATCGAGATAGAGACGCCGGCGGACCTCGATCTGAAGCGCGTGGCGGCCGATCGGGGGATGGCCGTGGGCCAGCGTCGCGAACCCGCCGGCATAGGGCGTGTTGCGGGCCGTCGAATAGCCCCGCGCCCGGAACAGGCTTTCAACCAGGTCAGCCAGACCTGGTCCGCAGGAGGCGCCGAACCTGTCGCCGATCACGATATCGGGGGAGCGAGCTGAGGCCTCGGTCTCGGCCGGCATGGAATGGCAATCGATCAGCCAGGCCTGCCCGAACATGGCCTGCGCCCGTCGCAGGAGGGCCTCCAGGGCCCGATGATAAGGCCGGTAGACCTGCTCCAGCCGGTTGTCCGCATCTTCCCTGCGAAGGCGGTGGCCGTAGATCGGCGCGCCATTGAAGGCGACGCGGGGAATGCAGCCAAGGCCCGCTTCGACCCGGGGGGAGCGTTGGGCGAACCATCCCGAGGAGGGGTTTTCGAACATGTGCGGGTCCATTTCGGACTCGGCGCGATTGAGATCGACATAGGCCCTGGCGACCAGGCCGCAGATGACCGGGGCGCCTGACTGGTGAACCTCGGCCAGCAGCCGGTCGACATAGGCGTCTTCGATACGCCGCAGGTCGATCATCGAAGCGGTGCAGGCCTCCAGGAAGCCCTTGGGATAGAGCCGGCCGGAGTGCGGCGAGGCGAAAACCACCGGAGAAACAACCGATACGGGCTCATCTATGGAAAAGGCGAAGCCTGACCGTTCGGCCTCGGCCGTCGCCTCGGCGGAACGGAATTCGGGGTCGGAAGACCCTGGATTCGGGAAGAGCGGCAGCCCGGAGAACATCTGGCCCATATTTTCGGAGTGCTGCGGTTGGTCAAGCGCAACCGTTCATCCCTGCTTTACCAGCTGCACCGACAAATCGTAACGTATTGATCACGGTCGGAAGTCCAGGACGCCATGGCCAAGATTCTGCTTGCCGAGGACGATGACAGCCTGCGCGGCTTTCTCGTCAATGCGCTGAAGCGCGCCGGCCATGCCGTTAAGGATTTCGACGAGGGCCGGTCGGCCCTGAAGGCGCTTGAACGGGAAGTCTTCGATCTCCTGCTCACCGACATCGTCATGCCAGGCCTCGATGGCATCGAGCTGGCCCGGCGCGGGGCGGAACTCGATCCGGCCATGAAGATCGTCTTCATTACGGGCTTTGCCGGCGTCGCCCTGTCGGCCGGAGGTCCCCAGCCGGCCGGCGCGAAGGTGCTTTCCAAGCCCTTCCACCTGCGCGAGCTGGTGGATGAGGTCGAGCGCGTGATGGCGGCCTGAGCGGCTGAAGTTTTCGTTGGCGCGCCGAAAGGCTGGTGGGCGGTACAGGGATCGAACCTGTGACCCCTACCATGTCAAAATACTAACCCGCCTAGCTTGCTCGGGAAAATCCTTTATCGTCAGTGCTCCGCAGAGCGACGGGTCGGTCGCGTGCGGTTCATCTGTGCGCGGGATGGGCTACAGATTGGGTTGGTTGTGGCAACGGAAGGCAACGGGGGTCCCATGACGCGAAGGCCATCGCTGACGGAGGAGCTGCTGCGGGCAAACGAGCGGGCCCGAGCCAAAGTCAGGGAGATGCGGAACGAGCGCCCCGATCTGTACGTAAGCGATAGCGCGGAACTGATGTTCAGCGACAATGTCGCGGACTTGCTGAGTTGCAGCGTGGACAAAGTGCTAAGAATACCGCGTAGAGAGTTACCGGCAGTCAAGGTCGGCAAGCGGCTACAGTACTTCCGTAGCGACGTGCTGGAGTACGCGAAGAGCGTCCGCGACAAGGGACCAACACTTGCTGCTGACACCCGCAGGCGTGGCGGCACGGCCAAGCCACAGACCGACTTCGATCCTATCAAGATGCTTAAGTCTCGACTTCCCACGGGGAAAAAGGGGTGAGGCGCAAACGGCGCGTTCGAGTTGGGCCCCTTTCAATCCGCCCGCATATCAGGGACGGGCAGCAGACCGGTGCTTGGCAAGTGGATGTGTCTCCGTCGTTGAGTACCGATGGAAAGCGGCACCGGCGCAGTTTTGATACCCGCAAGGAAGCCGAGGAGTATGCGGCAAGGTTGGCTCGACAAATGGACGTACGCGCCCGTTTGACGGGGGATACCACCGCGCGAAGTGGCATCACCTTCGCAGAGGTCGCTGAGCAATGGATGGAAGAGCAAATTGCGGCGGTAAAGGCCGGCTTGAAACGTAGGTCTACGCTGCAAACCAATGTCTATCAGCTCAAGCCATTGCTCGATTTCTTCGCACCGCTCGATCTCGAAGAGGTCACGCGAATGAAGGTTATGGAGTATCAAAGCCTACGCCGCGAACGCGACGCTCTCGTAGCGGAGACAATCAACTCGGAAACGTCGCGCCTCAAACAGATACTGGGCTGGGCGCGTGAGCAGAAGCTGTGTCGATCAGTGGCGAAGTTCCCATCACTAAAGGTCCGGCAAACGCCTCCCGACTTACCTACCCTTGAAGAGATTGCGAAAATCGTCGGAGCCCTTCCTGAGCAAAATGCGCTGCTGGTAAGGCTACTCATCGAGACGGGATGCCGACCGGGAGAAGCGTATGGGTTGAACTGGGAGGATATTGATTTTCAGCGCGCCACCATTCGCTTTCAGCCCTCCGAAGAGCGTGGCCTAAAGTCACCGCAGAGTGAGCGCAACGTCCATGTTTCGGATGAACTTGCCCAAGACCTGAAGCGTTTCAGACGCGGTCACAGCGGCTTTGTATTTCGAGGTCGTGGCGGCGGACCCGTTACAGATTTTGGCAAGTCATTGCGCACTGCGGTGGTGAAGGCAGGCGTCACTCGACGAGGGCAGCCGATAAAGGTGACGGCAAAGTCATTTCGGAAGTCTCACGGCACCCTACAAATGATGCGCAGGACGCCTGAGACGTTGGTGCAAACGCGGATGGGACATGTACGCGGGTCGCGCACTCTGCAGAAGTACTACGTCTGGGCCGAGCAGCACGCGGACAAAGATGCCGTGATGGCATTGCCGAAGGCCGAGTGGCCCAAAGAATGAGAACTTGAGCAGCA
>JBEAMJ010000111.1:0-18141 GCA_041166025.1 Pseudomonadota bacterium
GGCGACACGGGCATCAGCGACATTGTCTCGCTGGTCTGGTCTGGTACGGCGCACGCATCAGGCACGGTCATCATCGGCCTGTGCAAGCCTCTGTGGACGATCCCCGTCCCGGCGACGGGCCTTTACACGAAGCTGGACTTCGTAAACGCCTTTCCGTCGCTGCCTCGGATCAATGACGGGGCAAACATCCAGTTCCTCATGTTCCAGACCGGCGCGACGACGTCGGGCGGTACGATCATGGCCGACTTTGACTGGGCCTATGGTGGGTAATGGGCCTGCTTCAGAACGGCTACCGGGATGCCTCGGCGGGCGTTCGCATCTTTGGAGCGACGGCCAGTAACAACGCCTATCCGTACACGCTGCCCACAAACACGGACAAGACGGGCACCAAGCGGAACATCTTCACGGCAGAAGGCTATTCGGGCAAGTCGGGCATTCCAGCGGGACACCTGCACCCGTCAAGCTGGATGCTGCCGCAGAAGCCTGGTGGTCTGTCCAGCCACTCGGAAAGCATCGGCGTTGCAAGCTGGTCTGGCAACATCGCTGCCGGTCGGAACATCGTCGGCACGTTCGATGGCGCGGCGACGTTCACCGGCACGGGTCAGCTCGTCGTCTCGGGCGTCGGCTCGTTTGCAGGTGTCGGGGCCTTCTCAGGCAACGTCACGGCGGCTCTGGGCGCGGCGGGTTCATTCGCAGGCGTGGCAAGCTTCAGCGGCTCTGTGGTCGCCAAGGGCAACATCACGGGCGCGTTTACGGGTGTCGCGAGTTTCGAGGCGATCCGGTACGCGTCGGGCTCGTTGGCAGGGTCATTTGCGCCTGCGGTGACGCTGGAGGCACAAGGCTTCTCGTCCTACCTGCTCGATCAGGAGGACATTGAGACGGGCCTGACACTGAGACAAGCGCTGAGACTGGTTGCAGCGGCGACGGCGGGCAAGATCAGCGGCGGCGGAACCACGACCGTGACCATTCGCAATGCTGTTGCTGACGGTGCAGACCGCATCGTCGCGACGGTGGACACTGACGGCAACCGAACCGCCATTACATACGACCTCGACTGATGGCCAACTTCTTCTCAGCCGAATACTGGAAAGCACTCTACTTCAAGGCGATGGGCGGGCAGGAAACTGCCGTCGATCCCAACGCGATGTCTGGCAGCTTTGCGGGCTCGTCTTCATGGACGGGCGCGCTCGAACAGCCAGAAGGGGCAGTCTCTGGCACGTTTGCCGGGTCGAGCACTTTCAGCGGCACGCTTACGGCGATCGGGGCGAAGCCGTCTCAGGACTTCCGCAACGTCCTGGATGGCGTGCGGCGCTTCTGGCCGGTTTCCGCCCTTGCGTCCTTCTGGGAACGCGAGCGGCGGGAAAAGCTGGAACGTGAAGCACGGCTACGTTTCGAGGAAGGCTCGATATCGGGCGCCTTCGCCGGCTCGTCCAGTTTCACGGCGTCAATCAGGACTGACGCAAAGAATGATGAGGATGAAACTGAAATCATGATCCTGCTGCTCGCTGCATGACACCGCAACAGCGCGAAGAATGGCTGGAAGAGTTCCACGCCTGGCGAACGCTTCCCATGACAGAGGCGTTCTTCAACTCGCTCCTGAGCGAACAGAAAGAACTGCAGGCCGACTGGACGCGGGCGGTATGGGAATCAGAAGCGGACCCACCACCTGACCAACTCCGGCAACTGAGAATTCAGGCACGAACGCTTGATGACGTAATCAACAGAAAGGGAACAGATGTCCTTGCATCACTCTACCCTGACCTACGAGGCATTGCCGAAGGTCAGCGAGACTAATCCGGGGATGAAGCCCCTTGAGTTCAACTGCCTTGTCCTGCCGCGTGTTGTGCAGCGTCAGAGGGCGTCAGGCATCTTCGTGCCTGAGACAAGCGCCCAGCGTGAAGACGAGGGCGGGGATGAAGGGCTGCTGGTGGCCGTCTCGCCGCTGGCGTTTAATGAGGAGGATTTCCCCGATCCTGACGCCATTCCGAAGGTAGGCGAGCGCGTGATGTTCGCACGCTACGCCGGCAAGTCCTTCGTGGGCGCCGATGGCCGTGTCTATCGCGTCATGAAGGACAAGGAGATCCTTGGCATTCGCACGGCGGATGCCGAAAGCGCCAAGGTGGCGGCATGAGCGACCTCGACACCATTGCCATTCGGGTCATGCGCGGCGGTAGGCCAATCTCGGCCTTTGTGAGCGAGCTTAACTTTGTGACGGCGGAAGAACTCGAAAATCTGTCACCAACCGTGCGTGAGCCGATCGTTGCCGCGCTCAAGGCTGACCCCGCGTGGACGTATGAGCTCACCAGCGAACGCTGGCAGTGGGGCAGGATTTAGCCACCATGACAATTGACACCGAAGAACTGGCGCCCGTCGCGGCGGCAGATGCCGAGCCCGCGTCAGAGCCGAAGGCTGACGACCTCGAAACAGTCGCCCGTGAGCTAGGCTGGAAGCCCGAAACCGAGTGGAAAGGCGACCCGCCCGAGGGTGGCTTTGCCTCAGCGGCAGAGTTCATCCGATCCCAGCGCACACGGGCGAAGAACGTTGAGAAGGAGCTGAAGAAGCTCCGCTCCGAGACCGAGAAGCGCATCAAGCGGATGGAGGAACAATCCGCCAAGCAGCGCGAGAAGGAGATCCGGGATCTTCACGCCGAATACGACTGGTATATCCGCGAGGCCGTGAAGAAGGGCGATGACGCGACCGAGCAGAAGCTGATCAGGGAGCGCGACGCCAAGCTGGCTGAAGCGCGCGAGATCGAGGACGAAGACGACGAAGACACAGTCGCGACGGATGAGGAAGAGTGGATCGAGAAGTTCACGCCTTCCTACCCGCAGGTTCAGAAGCGCTTCTACAACGAAGGCCATGCCTGGATCTTGGACGATGACGCCGACCCCGACGCGATGCGAGTCATGCTGGACTATGTCGATAGCGGCATTCCGTTTGCCGATGCGCTGGAGAAGGCCGATCGCGCGCTGCGCAAGGCCTACCCCGAAAGATACGAGGATGAGGACATGGACCAGGAAGACGAGAAGCCGGCACGGCCTGCCAAGAAGGCCCCCGTTCTGGCCCCCGGTGGCCGCGGCGCTGGCGGTGGTGTCTCTGCCGCCTCACGCCTTTCCCCCGCTCAACGTGAAATCGGCGCCCGCTTCGTCAAGGAGGGCCTGTTCGGCTCTCTTGAAGAATACGCGGAAGAACGCCTTAAACAGGACGCCTGATCATGACTGACGACATCGCCCCCGCTCTGGCCCCGAAGATCGATGGCCGCACCAAGGAAGCCCGCGCCGCCAAGCCGCTCCGGCCCCGCACCGATGGGCCAAGCGCTGAACTGGAGCGGCGCCGCGCCGAGCGCAAGGCGCGTGGCGTCACCGATCACACCAACGACCAGCGCCTGACGACGGCCGGCGCTGATCTGGACCTCAACAACTATCAGTATCGCTGGGCCAATGATGAATTGGGCAACATCCAGCAATTGATGGCGCGGGAATGGGAACCTGTTTCCGACGCCGAGATGAACGGCCTTGATCCGGCCAGACTTGCGGGCATGTCTCGCGAAGGCAAGGCGATGAATGCTCGCCTTATGAAAAAGTGGAAGCCCTGGTTCGATGAAGACCAGGACGCGAAAGTCGCGGAATACCGGGAGCGTGAGAAGGCTCTCAAACGCGGTGCGGCACGAGCCCCGCAGGAAACCCCCGATGATGCGGGGAAGAGCTATGCTCTCAACAACACCATCACGGCTGCGACCCCGACCAAGTCGGCGGGCGGCTACACCCCTTAACCCCACAGGATAAACAATGGCGAACACAAACGCCGCCTTTGGTGGGCGTCCCGTCGCTTCTATGCTCGGGGCTCCCTACAACGGGCAGGCCAACACGTATACGGCCCCTGCGTCGTATGCGACTGATCTATTCATCGGAGATCCGGTTGTCGTGACCGGCGCGCGTGCGTCGGGACATCAGGTCGTGAACCTCGCCACGGCGGGCGCCACGAACCAGATTACCGGCTTCATCGTCGGCTTTGAACCAACCCCCGGCATCGTTTCGCTCGGCTATGGCGCGGCGTCCACGCTGCGTTTCCCGATCGTCGCTGACAGCCCGGAATTGCTGTTCGAGCTTCAGGAAGACGCAGTCGGCGGCGCTATCGCAGAAGCCAGCATCGGCCTCAACGTGCAGCTTGTTTCCGGCTCCGGCAGCACGGCCACGAAGAAGTCGGGCTGGATGATCGACAGCAGCACGGTTGCCGCTGACGCGACCTACCAGCTCACCATCCGGGACATCGTGACCCGCGTGGATAACGAGGAAGCCACGGCTTACGCGAAGTATCTCTGTTCCATCAACCTGCACACGCGCCGCCTCGGCGCCGTGGCCGGCATCTAAGGAGGGCATGAACCATGGTTATGACTCGTGCTCTGCACCCCGCCGACCTGTGGCCCGGTATCAAGGCCCATTTCGGCAAAGCCTACAAGCAGATGGAGAAGCAGTACTCGCGCTACTTCGAGGACAAGTCTTCGGACAAGGCCTACGAAGAATTCGTGGAAAGCACCACCTTCGGCCTGCCGGACATCAAGAACGAAGGCCAGGCGATCCGCTTCGACACCGACAGCGAAGGCTACAAGACCCGTCTTACCAACGTGGTCTGGGGCCTTGGCTGGATGGCGTCCCGCGAGGAGATCGAGGACAATCAGTACGAGAGCCGCGCCTCGCGTCGCTCCCGTAACCTCGCCTACTCGATGGCTCAGTCCAAGGAGATCGTCCACGCGGCGCACTTCAACAACGGCTTCTCGGCGTCCTTCACGGGCGGCGATGGCGTTGCGCTGTTCTCGACCTCTCACCCGACGCTCGCTGGCAACAAGGCCAACAAGCCTACCGTTGACGCCGATCTGTCGGAAGCCTCGCTGGAAGACGAGCTGATCAATGCTCGCCTGATGACCAACAGCCGCGGGCTGAAGATGTACTTCCGCGCGCGTGAACTGGTCGTTCCGCCGCAACTCGGCTTCGTGGCTGAACGGCTCATGAAGTCCGAGAAGCAGTCGGGCACGGCGAACAACGACATCAACGCGGTTCGCTCGTCGGGCATGCTCTCGCGCGGTTACTCGGTCTGGGACTACCTGACCGATGCGAACGCGTGGTTCCTGATGATCGACAACGTGCCGGAAGGCCTGGTCACGCTTCAGCGCCGCAAGCTGGAGATGGAACAGGACAACGACTTCGACACGGAAAACGCCAAGGCCAAGGCAACCGAGCGCTATATCTCGGGCTGGGTCGACTGGCGCTGCGTGCGCGGCACGTCCGGCGCGTAATCCGGGCTGACTTCCTCCAACCACTGACGGGGCGCGCGGGTAACACCGCGCGCCTTCATTTCAAGAAAGGCGCCCCAAGTGGCTACTCCTACCCGTTTTTCCCAAGGTGTTACCAACTCTGCTGCAACCGGTCCGATGCGGATGCTGTTGCAGCCCGACCCGACGACCATGCACGTATGGTTCGATGACTTCGACAACTTCGAGGCGGATCAGTGGATCATCACAACGACCGAAGCCGGCGCGGGTTCCGCGACTGAGGCGGTCGGCAATCTCGATGGCGGCGTTCTTGTCATCACCAACGACGCAGCCGACAATGACAACGACTTTTTCCAATGGTCGGGAGATGATGCTTCTGGCGCTGTGGAAAGCTTCAAGTTCCAGTCTGGCAAGAAGCTCTGGTTTAAAGCCCGGCTGAAGATTTCCGACGCCACGCAGTCGGACTTCGTCATGGGCTTGCAGATCACGGACACATCGCCTCTGGCGGTGTCGGACGGCGTCTATTTCATGAAGGACGACGGCGACGCCAACCTCGACTGCTACGTGACGAAGGACTCGACATCGACCACGGCGGCGGCTGCATCGACCCTGTCGGACGACACCTACTGCATCCTGGCCTTCTACTACAACGGCGTGGACGCGGTGGAGTTCTACAAGGACGGCGCCGAGATCGCATCTCTGGCGACGACCAACCTTCCTGATGACGAGGAACTGACCATCAGCTTCGGCATTCAGAACGGCGAAGCGGTCGCGAAGGTGCTGAGCGTCGATTACATCTACGTCGCCAAGGAGCGTTAAGCCATGGCAGACGCAGTCGCTTCCCAGACACTGATTGACGGTCCCCGCAACACCGTCATGAAGTTCACGAACATCTCTGACGGGACCGGCGAGTCTGCTGTTCTCAAGGTGGATGTGTCCGCGCTCGACTCGGCGCCATCCGAAGTCCGCATCATGAAAATCCACTACACGACAAGCGGCATGTCGGTTCGCATTCTCTGGGATGCAACAAGCGACGTGGTGGCGTGGATACTGCCGGCGGATGACACGGGCTGTCTCGACTTCACGTCCTTTGGCGGTCTGTCGAATGACGGCGGCTCTGGCGTGACAGGGGATATCCTGTTCACCACAGTCGGCCACACGGCGGCGGACACGTATTCAATCGTGCTCGAAATGGTCAAGTGATGACCTTCAAAGGCTCATACCAGGCAGGCCGACCCTATGCCCGATGCGACCGATGCTATTCCAAGGTCCGCCTGGATGAGCTGCGGACGGAGTGGAGCAATTCGCGGGTCTGTGACGGTTGTTACGATCCGCGACCCGTCCACCTGTCCACGCCTGTTCTGAGACCGGGCGAGGGGCAGCCGCTTCCGGGCGCAAGGCCGGACACGTTTCCGCAGGCTGCGGATAGCGACCTTGATTTTGAGTATCGCGACGGCGTTTCGCGCATCTACCCGCAATTCCCTGACGGTGAAGTCGTGCTCATCGATGAGGACGGCGAATTGCTCACAGACGAAGACGACACACCTCTAACGGATGACCCCTAATGGCGCTCGGCAGAAGGCTTTCGCAATCCACTTCTAAGGCAAACAATCTTAGAGTGGATGGCGCCGCAACAATCGATCTTCAGGACGCTGTCCTGAAGCTGGATAAATATCCAGACACGCCAGGAACCGGTATAGCGGACTTTCTCAGCACCCCAACATCGGCCAATCTGCAAGCAGCGATCACGGACGAAACGGGTACAGGCTCGCTTGTATTTTCCTCCGCGCCGACATTTGCGCGGATCATCAATCAGACCAGCGGCCTGTCATGGGCCAGCGGCGCTGTCTCCACAATACAATCGGCGGGGTCGATTGGGACGCACACGCTTTCGTCTAGTGCCGTTGCCGCGTTTCACACATTCAACCTGAACTCGGACAATGTGGACGCAACGGCTGCGCAAGGCGTTTATAACGTCTATTGCGGGATGGTCGTCGGAGGCGCCAACGTTAAAGGCCATCGGACGGCCTTGGCAGGTGTCGCGGTTGTTTCATCGCCAACCGGTAATACAGGCAATCTGTTTTACACAGGTGGAGAAAGCCGCGCGATTGCCAGCGCCAACGATAATGGCACGGCCATTACTCCGCTTGGCACAATTGTAGGTGGCTTCGATTCCGCAAGCCTGCTCACGGGTGCCACGTACTGGAGCGGCCTGATCGGACGCGAGATCGACGTCGAGTGCAGAACCGGCACCGCGCCCAAGTGGAAAACCGGCCTTCAGATTGTTCAGCGTTCTACGGATGTTGAAAGTGGCTGGGACGCTGATGAGGCGTTTCTGATCGCCAACCAGAGCGGCGGAACAGCGCCGGGATGGGACGTCGGAGTCGCATTCGGCACGCCGCACGGCATCTGGGCGATCAAGTCCACCGGGACGATGATCGGCACACAGGCAACCGCGCTTGGTGGGCCTGCCTATGAAGCCGAGTACGGCGTTGATTTCTCTGCCGTCACGTTCGGAACGGCGGCATTCAAGTCGAACGGTTTCGAAGTTGACGGCTCGGGCGTTGTAACTGGCGTACTGACCAACTGCACGGGCCTGCCCGCATCGACCGGCATTAGTGGGCTCGGGTCCGGCATGACAACCCTGCTGGCCAGTTCCTACGTAACCAGCACGTACACCCCAGTCGTATCGTTTGGGGGCGCATCGACGGGAATTACCTACTCGACGCAGGAGGGCCGCTACACGCGCATTGGCGATCTGGTTTTTGTAACGGGCTACATTGTGTTGACGTCAAAGGGTACCGCAACAGGTGCAATGCGAATTTCTGCGCCGATAGCAGCAGCAGCCATGACGCAGCCCGGCGCTGGTTCCATCTCGTATGCGGCTAACATGAGCGGCCTGACTTCACCAATTACGCTTGGAATGAACACAGGAGCTTCTACGTTTGTGCCGCGAGATTTTGGGGCGGCGGGTACGGCTGAAATTGATGATACAAACTGCACCAACACAACCGCGTTTACTTTCGCGATCACATACAAGGTCTGATCTAATCACTCGATTTTGGAGCCAGCCTTGAGCATCAGCCTTACCTACACCGCGGGCGAGTTCGTTGATGAGGCGCTGAAGCGCGTCCAGATCGTCGGAGACGGCCAGACTGCATCGGCCTATCTCTGGACGCTGGCGCGGAGCCACATCAACGGGCTCCTGAAGCTGCTGGTCACGCAGGGGCCAAGCGAGTGGCGCCGGGCGACGCAGACCCCGGCCATGGTGGCGGCGCAGGCTTATGTCACATGCAGCCCGCGGCCAGATCGGGTTCACCGCGTCTACTACCGGAACAGTTCGGGTTTCGACCTTGAGCTGCAGCAATGGAACATGGACGATTACGAGCGTATCCCGGTCAAGACATCGACGGGCCGCCCGACCATCTTTGCCGTCGATCGCCAGCGCACGGCCACGACGATCTATCTCTGGCCTGTGCCGGATGCGACCATCGCGGCAGGCTCCCTGCGGGTGTCCTATGAGCGCGTGCCTGAGGATGTGGTGAACACGTCCGATATTCTGGACGTGCCGCAGGAATGGTTTGATGTGTTCATGGACCTTGTTGGCGGCCGGACAGGGCAGAGCCTTGGCCTTGGCGAGCGTCCGCCTGTTGCTGCGGCGCTGGATCGCGGCACGGGCAATCTCAATGAACTGCTGGGCTATGACCGCGGATACAGCACGCGCTTTGCAATCTCAACGGAGTGACCATGAGCAAGCAGAAACTCACCGACGATTCGATCAAGGTTCTGCGCAAGGCCCTGCGCACAAAGCTGGGCATCAGCGCGGCCAAGCCTGCGAAGAAGGCGGCCAAGCGCGAGAAAGTTGAGGACGAGGACGACACCCCGGCCCCGCGCAAGCAGAAGGCCGAGCGTCTGGGGTATGCTGACCTGTGACTGTTCGCCCGGCGACGGTCGATGACCTGCCGCGCCTCATGGGCTATGCGGCGGAGTTCCTGACCTATCACCCGATAACCAGCCAGTTCCCGCGCGATCTGGACGCTGTGGACAAGGCGCTGCGCCGGATGATCGAGAACGAGGACGCAGCCTTGCTGGTGCATGATCGCGGCGTCATCGGCGGGGTTCTGTCTCCTGTCTGGTGCTCGCCTGACGTGATGGTCGCAACTGAGCTTTTCTGGTGGGCCGAGACGGACGGCCTGTCGCTGCTCCGGGCCTTCGAGGCATGGGCGCGGGATAAGTCGGCGGACCTGGTGCAAATGCTGATGATCGTGGGGCGGCGTGACGTGTCGATGATCTATGACCGCGCCGGATACATGCCGGCCGAGCTTTCTTACGTGAGGGCTGCCTGATGGCTGCGTTGACAACTGCCATTGTTGCGTCAGCCGCTATCGGCAGCGCGGCGGCGATTCACTCGTCCAACCAGCAGTCCAAGGCGATCAAGAACGCCGGGAACGTGCAGAAGCAATCGCAGGACGAGTCCATCGCCTTCCAGCAGCGTGCGCGCGACGAAGCCAAGCAGATCCTGTCCAAGTATTCGACCGAGGGCAATGCAGCCCGCGGCCGGCAGAATGCCTTCCTCGGTCTCAACAAGCCCGCCGCACCAGCGCAACAGCCGATTATGCGGCCCCAGCCCTATGCCGGCGCGCTCGGGCGTCCCATGGCAGGCGGGCGACCCATGCAGAACGGGCGTTATGGGACGATGGAAATCGACCAGTTCGAGAGCCCCGGCATGGTCATGGGCGGGCCGCTGGAGATGGCCCAGCCGGGGCAGGCTGATCCGACAAAGACCGACGCCGAGACGCAGGAAGAGGCATGGTCGGCCTATGAGGCAAGCCCATGGGGCCGGATCGGCGTTATGGAGGCGGGCAAGGCGCGTGACGATTTTCTCAGCATGGCCGGTGCGCAGGGTTCAGCCCTGTCGGGACGGACGGCGCGCGGGATGTCGGAAGTGGCTGAGGAAGCCAAGCTTCGCAATTTCATGGGCTATTATGGCGCGCTTGGCGATGTGACAGAGCGGGGCTTCTCGGCTGACACAGGCATCGCCAGCGGCGGGCAGGCGTTTGCGGATCGGGCGGCCAACATCACCATGCAGGGCGGGCAGACGGCGGCCAATCTTCAGATTGCGAAGGGTCAGGCCAAGGCGGACGGGATCAACGATCTTGCGAGCTGGATCGGCTGGGGCGTGGGCCAGATGCCGAGCGGTGGGTCGGGTGGGACGAGCTTTGGCTATGCGGGAAGCGCAGGCACAAGCGCTGGGCGAGCGCGAACAGGTGGCTTTGGGAGCCGCGTCAGATGAGCACGTTCAGGGCATTTCAGACCGGCCTCATGGCAGGCCAGCAGCAGGCCAAGGTCAAGCGCGAGGACGATGCGCGGGTCAAGGCCGCAGAGGCGTTCGGTTCAGGCAACTATGAGGGCGCTGTTTCCTCACTGATGGGCGTCGGGCTCATGGACGATGCCAACGCCTATGGACAGGCGGGCGAACGCAGGAAGGAAGCCGATCGCACCAAGGCTTACGCTGATGCGTTCAAGACGGGTCTTGGAGCCGGTCCAAAGCAGGACCGCCGTGCGGGCTATCTGGCGGTTGCCAATATAGCGGCCCAGCAGGGCGATTTCGCAACGATGGAAAGCGCATATCAGGCGGTCGATGGGCTTGATGACCGGCAGAAAGCTCAGGTCGCAGAGGGCATGGAGTTCCTGAGCAGCACCGCGCTGGGCCTCAAAGGCGTGCCTCCCGAAGCACGCGGGCAGGCGGCAATGGAAATCCTGCAAGCCTCGCCCTATGGCAACCCGCAGATCCTCGCACAAATCCAGCAGGCCGCAGCCGATGGCCTCATCACCGATGAAGAGCTGGACAACTTTGCAATGCAGACAATGAGCGTTGCGGAGCGGGTGAAGGCGTCGAAGCCGCAACTATTTAACACGGGGCAGTCTGTTGTCGCTGTCAGTCCGGGATCTGATCCGAAGGCCGAAGTGCTTTACACCGATCCGCAGAAAGCCGCAGCCGGGCGTCAGCCTCCGAGCGGATACACATGGACGGAAGAAGGGGCTCTTGCGCCTATTCCGGGCGGTCCTGCCGATCCGAAGCGCAGCGGCGTGGATGTTGATCCGAAGATCATTGCGCTTGAGACGACGCTGTCCAGCAAGTGGATGCCGATCCAGAACAACTTTCAGGACATTGCGAACCAGTTCGGGCGCATCAACACGCTGGCGAAAAACAAGAATTCCGCAAGCGATCTCGGCCTGATCGTCTCGTTCACGAAGATGCTTGATCCGGGCTCTGTGGCTCGCGAGGGCGAAGTTGCGCTGACACAATCGGCGCAGAGCTTGTACGAGCAAGCCGCCATGTGGGCTCCACGCCTTGCGGGCGGCAAGACGCTTCTGCCTGACAGCGTCCGTAAGATGTACGTTGACGCCGCGCGCGATATGTTCGGCCAGTATGAAAAGACGTATCAGCGCCTTGCGCAGTCCACGCAGAAGCGGGCGGCCGACTACGGCCTGAGCCCTGACAGGATCATGCTTGGCTATGAGGCCCCTGCGCCAGCGGGCAAGACGGCTTCCACTCCCGCCATGCAGATGGGCATTCGCGCCTATGCCGCTCATAGCGGCCTGCCGGCCGAGGCGATCACCGAGTTCCTGTCCAATCCTGCAACCCCGCAGGAGATTGCCGAGTTCAATGAAGCCTTCGGAGAGGGCGCTGCCGAGGCCATTTTGAAGGCGATGCAAGGTGGTCGTTAACAAGTACGCCAAGTACAAGCAGCCGACGCCTGCCGACCAACAGGAGCAGGAACCGGCGCCGCAGAACAAGTACCGCAAGTACTTGCAGCCTGTGCCGAAGCCCGCGCCTTCTGCGACGTCCGCACCTGCTGGCCCGTCTCTTCGCTCCGAGACTGACGCCATCATTGAGGAAGCGGCTGCGGCCATTCCGGGCGGTTACGAAGCTTTCGCAGCCAAGCCCGCAGACCCGAAGCGCATGGCGGCTCTGGGCTATACGCCTGACCCTCTTGCCAAGTCAGGCTATTCAAGGCCCCGCGCGCCCGAAGCCCCAATGGCGGACACGGGCAAAACAGACAGCCCGTTCGCTGACGTTATGCGCGGTCTTGAAGCTCCCATCGTTGGCCTAACGGGCGGCGCCCTTGAGGGCTGGGGTCGCACGATGCAGGCTGACCCTGTGCGCGGCGCTGCTGAGGCTGTGGATTTCATCAGCCCCGTGGACGACCTCGGACGCGCCTATCAGGGCGTGAAGCAGGCGGGCGCGGGCCTGATCGAAGGCGACATGGGCAAGGCAGCCGAGGGCGCGCAGCAGGCGTCCATCCAAGGCAGCTATGCGGCCATGCAGATGCTTCCGGGCTCGATGACGCTCAAGGGCTTGAGCGGACGCGCGGCGCCCACGACGATGGCCGGTGCGCAGCGTGCAGCGGTACAAGCCTCACGCGCGCCACAGGTGGTGAAGCCGCAAGCCAAGCCTGAGCCCGTCATTACCCCGCCTAGCGAGGCTCCCAAGCCCTTCTCAGCCCCGCCCGAGCCTATCGGGCGCGGTGTCGTGCGCCGGAACCTGGATCGCATTGTGGGCGGTGGTGTCGGAGCTACCCTCGGCGGCACAGGCGAAGCTGCCGCTGCTCCGGGTGATGGTGACAGCGGAGGATTTCCCGGTGGTGCTGCAACTGGTGCGGCCATCGGCATATTCGGACCTCGCGCGCTGGCAGCAGCGGGAAGCCGTGGCTTCCGTGCTGCGGCGCGCATGACGCAGGCCCCCGGAGCGCGTGCGTCCTTTGACGAAGGTGTCGCGGCCCGCGCTGTGCGCAAGGCGCTTCTTTCGGGCGGCATCAAGTCCGAGCAGGATGCCTTGAACGCTGCCCGCGCCAAGTTTGGCGACAAGCCCGCATCTGTGGCCGACCTGACGCAAGAGGGTGTCAGCACAACTGCGGGTATCTCGCGTCTGCCGGGTGCGACCGGAGAAGCGGCAAGGGCGCGTGGCGAAGACCTCATCGAGAGCCGCTCTGGACGCCTTGCGCGTGACGTGGAGCAATCAACCGGCTTCTCCACGGCTGCGGTGTCGGGTGACATCGAGCAACTCGCCAAAGAGGCGATGGAAAAGGCAACGCCTGAGTATAACGCGCTTCGGGCTCAATATCCCGAAGGCAGCTTGAACAGCCCGCGCCTGACGCAGATCGAAGGCATCGGGCAGCACACGAAGGCGGTTGACGATTACCGGGCGGCGACAAAGGCCAACGAAGGGCGCGAGGTCGGAGACTTTGAGTATTGGGATCTGGTCAAGCGGGACATCGACGCTAAGGAGCAGCAGCTCATCAATTCTGGAGCGACGATGGACGACATCCGGCTTCGCAAGCTGGAAAGCGCCCGCGCCGCGCTGGTCAAGGAACTGGACGGCCTCATTCCAAACTATGCTGCCGCGCGTCAGCTTGGCGGCGAGGCTCCGAAGATCAGGGGCGCATTCAAGGAAGGCCAGACCTATATCGGCGGCAGGTTTAGCGCCGATGAAGTAGCGGCAAAGATCAGCGAATACACTGGCGCTCCTCTTACTGCGGCACAGTCTGGGGCAATCCGTACAATCCTCGGCAAGACCGAAGGCGCGGGAGCCGCAGTTGCGGCCCTTCGCAGCACGCGCGCGAAGAAACAGCTTGAGGCGGTATTCGGCAAAGACAAGGCCGACGAAATCCAGGCGCGTTTCGCGGCTGACGCGGCGCTCGTCCAGAACGCATCTCGCATGAACCCGAACGTGGGCTCTGCAACGTCGCAGGCGGCTATGGGCGGCGGTGGTGGCGTCCAGCAGGCGGCAGAACTGCTGCAAGCTGGCTGGCAATATGGAACGAGCCCGTTCAGGAGCGTTCTTGCCGCTATCTCGAAGTCGGGCAGCTACACCAAAGCCCAGCGCGACCTCATGGGCCAGATGCTTCTCGACGGCGCAACACCGGAGAACCTGGCTCGCATCTTCGCCGGCAAGAAGCCTCGTGGCGGCGCTTCCGCGACACCACCAGCAGGCCCGACAACCGGGCTAGGCGGCACAGCTTCATCCTCAGTGGCGGGCGGCGTTGTGGGCGGTGTTCTGGCAACCGGGCTCGGTGGCGTTGCCAACGCGCAGGAGGCAGAAGGAAACAACGAATTCCTAGGCCCGTTGGCTCAAGAGCGCGACCGCATCAAGAAGCTGGAAGCGGAATTGAATATCATCGAGAACGGGACCGTTGAAGAAAAACAGGCTTATCTGGCCGAGACGCGCGGCCTCAAGATCAGCGCTGATGGAAGGCCGGACGGAAAGCTTGGCCCTGAAACGCGCGCGGCCATCGCCAAGGCTCGTCTTGATCTGGAAAGCGCCATTCGCGAGGCGCGCGCCGCAGAGCGCGAGCTTTCAACCAAAGCGGAAAATCGGCGCGCAGAAATAGAAATGAAAGGCGCGTTTGATCGCACGAAGCCAGACGGCATGACAGAACTAGCGCGCGAGCTGGGACCGTGGGTCGGCATCGGTGCGGGCTTTCTAGCTGGCGCGCTAATGCGTAAAGGCGCAGTCAAGAAGACCGCAGCGGAGTCAGCCACTAAGGCCGCATCGCTTAACAGGCTTGTCTCAGACGCTACGCCGACAACGTCCGACATAATGGCAGGACGAAAGGCGATGGGCAAACGCGCCACGAACCTGAACGAGTTCTTTTATCAGGGTGGAGCTGGAAAAGCGGAAAACCTGAAACAGCGTCTCGGAATGGAGCCAAAGAAGGGCGTCCCATTCATGATGGACGACAACGGCGACTGGATGGCTAGGCCGAACGCGAAGGAAGCGTTTGACCTGTTCAAGCCTGGCACGAAGCATTTCAAGATGATGGACATGGCCGTCATCGGAGCATCTATGGCGGAATCCGAATTCGCTGGAAATCTTGCGAAGGGCTTTCACGAGGAAGCAAAGCAAGCGCAGGCGGCTGTGGACAAGGCGCAGGAAGAAGGCAACGCGGCCAATCTGGAAATTGCTATGGCGCGTCTGGAAAGCGCGAAAAATGCCGAAGCTGCGGCTATCGCGTTTCAGCGTTTTGGACAGGTGGCGGCGCTTGCCCGAACGGCTGGAGCGTTCAAGATGCCTTACGAGTACACGCGGCCTAACGTCAAAAAGGCTCAGGCCGATCAGGCGCTAATCCTCGACGCTATCCGGCGCAGCGCTAACATCCCGTGAGAACAGCATCATGGCGCCGCCCGCGATGATCAAGACGACGCTCATCCAGATTGGCATGATCCAGGTCTGAAACGACGCGGGAAAGAACCCGTAGACGCCGAACGCCACGCACAACAGACCAGCAATCCACAGCCTCAAAGCTGCCTCCACATCAGAAGGCAAATAGTTAACAGCAATCGCACCAGCCGACTAGAGCCGAGAGCGCCGCCGTCTTTCGTCTTCTGCGACCAGCAGGACGATGCCGGCTGCGGTGAACAGGAACGGCCAGCCACCCAATCCTGTCCACAGGCCCCAGAGCACCAGACCAAGTCCGACCAGTCCCAGCATAACAACCCCTTCAGCAAATCAGGGGCCGAACATACCCTACATCCCCGTTGTCCCGATAGCCGACCGCCGCCAGCGGTACGGCATGGCGCCCCTGCGCCTGCTCAACATGTTCGCCGTTCCCATTCCAGCGGAGACGGGCAAGCCTGTGCGATTGGCTCTTGTGCCGACGCCGGGCCGTGTCGAGCGGCTGGATCTTGGCGCAGAGATACAGGGCATTTATTGCGAGCCTGGCGTGCGCAATGGTGCGCTGTTCGCGGTCGCAGGCGGCACGCTCTACAGCATCTCCTCGTCATGGGTGGCGACATCGCTCGGCGCAATTGGCGGAACCGGGGATGCGGTCTTTGCAGGCTTGCGGGACAATCTCTATGTCGCCCGCGCGGACAAGCCATGGCGCTATAACGGCTCTGCACTGACGCAGGTGTCGGATGTGGACGCACCGAACGCGACAAGCCTGCTCGTGCTCTCGCAGCGCCTTGTCGCCTCGGAAGACGGTGCGGATACCTATTACTGGTCTGCGGTTCTCGACGGCACATCATGGGAGGCGCTGGGCTTTGCCACAGCCGAACAGCGGCCGGACGAAATCCGCCAGATGCTTCACCTGTCGGGCCAGATCATTGCGGGCGGCGCAGCAAGCATCGAGATTATCCGCGCGACCAGTTCAACCACGCTGCCTTTTGCCAATATCACAGGTCAGTCGATCGATGAGACCAGCGGCTTTCTCAGCAAATACTCATGGGCCATCCGGGGCGACAAGCTTTTCATCGTCGGCGGCAATCTCTCCCCCTATGTGATGAACGGCTTCAGCCTGAGCCCCTTGCCGCGCAATGGCGAGATGGAAGACGACCTGCTTGCCCTCAGCGCTGCTGACCGCGCTCTGGTGCGCTGCATGGCCTACCAGTACGGCTCCAACGAGTTCTTCAAGGTCCGCATTCCGTCCAAGGCGGCTTACGTTCTCAACACGACGACCGGCTTCTGGCATCGCGAACAATCGTGGGAGCAGAGCACATACCTGCCGCAATATCACGCGTCGGCTTACGGGTATGAGGTTCAGGCCGATGCGGGTGGCAGCAAAATCTACACGTTGGACAATACGGTTTTCACCGATGCCGGGAACACGGTCGAGCGCATCATTACGCTGCGTGCAGCTTTCCCGGACTATGAAACGATAGGCTCGCTCTGCGTTGACCTGCAGGCGTTCGGACGGCCGGCAAGCGGGCAAGGGTCCAATCCCACCATTATGGTGGAGGTCTCCACCAACGGGCGCACAATCAGCGATGACGGGCGCTCGGAGATCATGCTGCAGCTTGGCGCAGACGGGGTCTATCGCAAGCCCGTCATCTGGGGGCTTGGCATGGCTCCACCTGGCGAAGCGACGAACATCTCGATCCGCATGACCGACCCGGTCGGCATTTCGATCAATGGCGCGTGGATCAATGAGGGGCAGAAGTCGTGAGCGCCGACAACGTTCCGTTGATTCGCGTTGGGGACAAGATCGTCAACCCGGATGGGACGCCAACCGAATGGCTGCGGAATGCGCTCAATGCACTGATCCTGCGCACAGGAACGGAAACCGACAACGCTATTCTGGGCGTTATCAACGGCGCGGCAGAGCTTCAGTCACAAATCGCTGCCGAGGCTGCAGCTCGGATTGCCGGGGACAACGCGGCGAGCGCCAGCGGGGACGGCTCCGGGGTTTCCAACGGCGGCACATACTCGGCCGGCGCAAGTTCTGGCGCGTCATGGGTGACGCTGAAAACGCTCAAGGTGACGCCGACAGGGGCCGGGGGAGACTACACCATCGCGGTAACGCCTGACTCCAGCCTTGGCACGATTACGCCGGCAAGCGGCGGGACTGACACTTTCAACGGAAACTGGCGCGTTACCGAACAGCTTTCCGGCGGCGGCACGCTGCACACGCTCGACAGCGGGACTTTCAGCGTCACCTACACCCCGTCCACAACTGTTGAGCTGGGTGAGGGCGGAAGCGAAGTTGTCACCATTCCGGCTTTTACCTTCACTTCCTTTACCGGGCTCCCGTCCGGCCTGATCGCAGCCAATGAGGCGGCACAAGTCGACATCGATTTCGACATTCAACGCGCAAGCGGAAGCACTGAAGTCAGCGCCTTGTCGGGCGCGATGACTGTAACCTGGACAGCGTAAATCATGGCGAAGAACTTGTTTGGGCTCGTCCACACCTTGCTGGACGATAGCGGAGCTTTGGAACCGGGCGGGACTATCGAGGTCTATGACGCCGGAACCACGACGCCGCGAACGGTCTATTCTGACCGCGCGCTGACGACGACGGCGGGCTATCAGATCACGTCGGATGCAGCCGGGCGTCTCCCAGAGCGGTGGATTTCCGATGGGATCATTGTCA
>JBEAMJ010000112.1:0-2828 GCA_041166025.1 Pseudomonadota bacterium
CCTAGAGCGAACCCTTCGTGCTCGCCACCTGACCTTTCAGCCGGTCATCCACCACTGTGGCGGCGCGTAAAGCCCGCGCCAGAGACTTGAAGCTGGCTTCGGCGATGTGGTGGGAATTTTCGCCATAAAGCAGTTCGAGATGCAGGCAGATGCCCGCATTCATCGCAAATGCGTGAAAGAACTCCTTGAACAGCTCGGTGTCGACATTGCCGACCTTGTCGCGCGTGAACCCCACCTTCCAGATCAGATAGGGCCGGTTGCAGAGGTCGACCGAGGCGCGCACCAGCGTCTCGTCCATCGGCACATAGGCGTGACCGAACCGCATGACGCCCGAATAACCGCCCACGGCCTCCTTGAAGGCCTGACCCAGCACGATGCCCACGTCTTCCATGGTGTGATGCTGGTCGATGTGCAGGTCGCCCTTGGCTTCGATGTTAACGTCCATGGCGGAGTGTTTCGCGAAGCTTTCCAGCATGTGGTCGAAAAAGCCGATCCCGGTGGAAATCGTCGACTTTCCAGAGCCGTCGACATCCACGGAGACCTTGATCCGGGTCTCCTTGGTGGCGCGGGTCAGTTCCGCCTTGCGTGATGTTTCCGCCATGGGCGGCCCTTTCCATGCCTCAGGCATTAACCGTGCGTTCGCGAACCAAACCTAGCCTAACGCGCAAACGGTCGAGGAATCCTGAATGTTGCGTGCATTTAGGGGCTGGAAGCCTTGAACGCCACCGGATTCGGGAAAGAACGGCGTCGATGATGGGCGAGGACATGGGCAGCGCTGCCCGGCAGAAGACCCGGCGCAAGGAGACGCCTGCGCGCCGGCCCGCCAAGCGGCTTGGCCTGTCGGGCCGCGTTGCGATGATCGCCGTTGCGGCCGCTTTCTTCGCAGCACTCGCCCAGTGGGTCATCACGCCCTTCCTGGCCCAGGACGAAATCCGCTTCCAGCGGCAGACGGCTGTCGTTTCCGGCGCCAATCTCCTGGCCGACGTTACCCGACTGCACGCGGAAGCGGGTCATTGGGACCAGATACCGGCGTTGCTGGGGGCCCTGTCGGTCAGCCTGCCCGAGGCTCAGTCGGCCGTGTACGACGCCAGCTGGCGCCTGATCGCCCACGATGGCGCGCCCGCCTCCCTGCCGCCGCAAGCGGCTGTTCGCGAACTTGTCGACACGGCCAACGGCATTCTCGTGATCGACAATCGCTACTATGCCGCCCGACCGATCCGGGTCGGCGAGAAAACTCTCGGCTACGCGCTCTATTCGTTGGTGCCGCGTCCATTCGTGAACACGTGGCTTGGTGTGGTCGCGCTCAATGCCATCGTCCTCTCTCTGGCGCTGCTGGTTGCAGCGCCACTGATCTATCGCCTCGCGCGGCTTGCACTGAAGCCGGTCACGGTGCTTGAGCGCGGCATCCGCAGCCGCGACCCCAGGGACAAATCGAAACTCGCCGATTCCTCCGATGACCGCCTGCTGAAACCATTGCTCGCCGCCATCGATGGCGTGCATGAGCGCTCGGAAGCTGCGATGCGGCGGGCGCTTACGATGGCGTATACCGATCCGGTCACGCGCCTACCCAACCGCCTGCGTTTCCTCTCGCGCCTCGAAGCGATGGCGGGATCAGGGCAGGGCGTCCACCTTGTGATCTGCGACATCGACCGCTTCAGGCAAGTCAATCTCGCCCACGGCCCTCGCGTCGCAGACATGGTCCTGGCGGGCGTCGCCGAGCGCCTGCGCGCAACACTCTCGCAATCCGGCCTTTCGGGCGGGTTCATCAGCCGCATCGGCGCAGATCAGTTTGGACTTCTCCTGCCAGGGGCGGACAAGGCTTCGGTGGAAACTCTCATGGCTGCCGGCGGCAAAGCCATTTCCGAGGGTTTCAGCGTTGAGGGTCAGCAGGTTCGCCTGGCAGCCTCATTCGGCGCCGCCAATGCGCCGCAGGATGCAGGCAGCGGGGCCGATCTCCTCAAGCTCGCCGAGGTTGCGATGAAGGAAGCCAAAACGCTGGCCGGCTTGCGCGCCGCCTTCTTCGATCAACGCCTGCTCGACAAGGCGCGCGCACAATCGCGTCTTGAAGATGAGGTTCGCGAAGGCCTCGAGCGCGGCGAGTTCGTCGCCGTGTTCCAGCCCAAGGTCAGGCTCGAAACCGGCGAGCTCGTCGGCGCGGAGGCGCTTGCACGCTGGCGCAGGCCGGATGGCGCCATCGTCTCGCCCGGCGTCTTCATCCCCATCGCGGAGGAACTCGGCCTCATTGCGAAACTCGGCAAGCAGGTGATGCGCGATGCCTGCTTCGCGGCCGCAGGCTGGAACCGCAAGGGCATTGTCTCGTCTGTTGCCGTAAACGTCTCCCCGCACCAGTTCGACGATCCGGACTTCGTCGATTCAGTCTTCAAGGCGCTCGACGATTCGGGCCTGCCGCCCACGTTGCTTGAACTTGAGATCACGGAAAGCGCCGCCGTGGCGGACGGCGACCGCGTCGCGCGGACCATGTGGCCCCTGCGCAATCGCGGCGTGCGCCTTGCCATCGACGATTTCGGCACCGGCCATTCCAACTTTGCGGCGATCACGCGCCTGCCGTTCGACGTCTTCAAGATCGACCAGCAATTCGTTCGCGCCCTCTCCACCGACCCGCATGCGCCCGCCATCGTCGAGATGATCCTCGCCATGGCAGAAGCGCTCGGTCAGGAAACCGTCGCTGAGGGCGTCGAGACGAAGGAGCAGGCCGATTTTCTCCTGCGTCGGGCCTGCACGATCGGGCAGGGCTACTACTACTCCCCCCCGCTTCCCGCCGATGAATTCGACGCCTTCGTTCGCAGCTATCGCCCGCGCCCTGCGGA
>JBEAMJ010000113.1:0-19165 GCA_041166025.1 Pseudomonadota bacterium
GCGCAGGAGGACGTGCTCGCCCGCCTCGAACAGCTCAACGTGCAAGGCGACAAGGGACCCAAGCTCAATCCCGAAGAGCCCGCGCAAGCCTGGTTTGACCGTCCCGGCGCGCCCAAGGCCAAGCTCGCCAACGAAGACCCTGCGCCGGAAACCGTCGACTACGACACGCTGATCAAGAGCTGGCAGAACTGATCCGAAACAAGTTGGCCTCGCGGGTTCACCGCGAGGCCAGTTTCCGGGTTCAGATCAATGCAATGAACGCGCGGGCCATAGCCTGCTGCTAGCATCACACACCCATCTTGAGGGCGTGACTCTGATATGGGTCAAACTCAGTGCCGGCCAACCGGAGGGTTTGTGCAACGACAACAAAAAAGGCCCAGCCTTGAGAGGGCTCAACCATCGAGAACGGGCGGATTGCACAGATCAATGAGGGTTGGCAGCGCTGGCAGACGGTGCATCCGCCGAACCGGGTGTCACCGATATTGCCGGGGCCTGCCGGCATGTCGTGCGCGCAGCCGTTCCGATGCGTGGGGCAGCAAATCCTCTGCAGATCGTAGCGCTGATCGGCGGGCTGACCCGGTTGATCCACCGACGCTTTCTCAAGTTCACTTGCTCTGCCCCAGAGCTCTCCCGATGGGCCAGGCGGCAAGGCAGGGCCACACCTTCCTGACGTTTTGGTGCAAGACGCCGCGGCGGGCGCCGGCGCGCTGCTCACACGCAGTGAACACCCGGGGCCAGCGCTCGGACATCAGTCTTGACGTGGGGCTGAAGCGCTGGAGTCCGGATCCAGGCGCGCCGGCGTGACGGGCAGCATCACTGAGGTGCCAGGGCCCATGCGCATGACGCTGTGCAGGCGAGGAGGACCCCAGTCTTGCCTTGTAGAGACCGCATCGGTTTGCTTCTTGTCGTGATGGTCGCGCCAGCTGCACGCGAGACTTACTAAGCCACCGTGACGACCAGCGTGACGATGTGGACCGCGGCGATGCCGACATTCGAAATGACGACTGGGTTGCGCAACCCGACCAGCGGTACCGTGAGCAGCTTGTAGACGACCTGAATGACAAGCAGTGCCTGTGCCCAAGCGGTGATGTCGCGATCGAGAAGGTGCAGGGCGATCAGTCCTGCGCTGGCGAGCAAAATGGCTGCGTAGACCGCCGCAAGTATCCTTCGCGCCGCCATATCGGCGCCCCAAGCAAATTCTGCCGCCTTGCCGTTCGCGCCAATCGCGATCAGCACCGGGACGAGTACAAGGATGTTTAGCGATAGGGATATCAGAAACACTAAGCGCCCCAATTGAGGCTTGGAGTACGGGCGCAACGACTCGTTGGATCACGGGTCCTTCTCGATCGGGGAAGATGTAAGGCGCCATCTCTGAAAGCGGACCGTCTGGCGGTGGTGATTGCACACCAGGTGAGCTTGTGGCGCGGGTGCACCTGCAGTGCGTGCTGCGCGCGCAGTGGCGTGGCGACGCGCTGGCCGAGGGAGGGTATCAATTGAGGTGCGACGACTCGCAACTATAGTTCTGGCAGCAAACTCGGCTCTCGATTTATGGGCGATATTGGAGTGCGACACGGCGAACGGTCACTCCGGAAGTCGCCTAGACTGGGTTAATTCGACAGCCCACGCGTGAGGTCTCCAGCGGCCTGCGGTTCGGAGATGCCGCACCGCTCGATCAGGCCGCGCGGGTTCACAGCATTGGTCCAGAAGATCGACCCCGTCAGTGAGGTGAGCCGCGCCAGCTGCGATCAGCACTGAGTTGGCCCAGCATGACGAGGAAACTGGATTGTTTGATCCTGTGGCGCGTATGTGATGCGCTCGATTGCAACACGCGCCGTTAACGCTCCGACCGACGCGCCGCGCTTTGTCTTTTCACTTCAATGACTTGAGGAAAGGTGCTGGCGGAGAGGAAGGGATTCGAACCCTCGATACCGTTACCGGTATACACCCTTAGCAGGGGTGCGCCTTCGACCACTCGGCCACCTCCCCGCACCTGCGCTCGCGATAAGCGAGCGGCTTTCCTAGCCGGTTTCAGGGCCGGCGCAAGGTGAAAGGCCCGCTGGCCGGGGTTTGCCGACGATCCGGCCCTCCTGTCGGTCGTCATCGCGCAGCTGGCGGCGATTTCCCGCGTCCACAGAAGAGTGGGGTATATGGTAGAAGCAACGGGTCCGGGTGGTGCGGGACGGGAATCGCGATGGGGTCCAGACTATTCACAGTTTTCACCTTGGCCGGTCTGCTGCTGGCGGCCCAGACAGGCGGCAACCCAGCATCGGCGCAGGGCGCATCCGCGCCTGTTGCTGCCTTCGAGCTCTATGTCGATGAAGTCTACAACAAGCGCAGTGGCGGCGACATCGAGGTGTCCGTTGCTTTCCGCGATCCGCTGACGCGCGAGCTCAATCCGACGCTTCGCGTCACCGAGGGCCAGCGCGTGAGCATCCGGCTGATCAATCGCACGCAGCGGCCGCGCTCATTGGCTGTCATGGGCGTCGGCGGTGTGACCCCGCCGCAGGTGGCGGCTGGCGCGAAGGCGACCGTGGAGTTTCGGGCGCCGGCGCGCGGCAACTACATCTATTATGATCCAGGGCAGGCGGGGCTCAACGAGACGCGGAGCCTGTTCGGCGATCTCATCGTTGCGCCTGGACCCTCCGGCTGAGCTGAAGGCTCAGTGATGATGATGTTGGCCGTGCTGCGCGGCAGCCCGCTCCTCCATCACCTTACGGCTTTCGGCGTCGATGAACGCCATGAGGGCAGCGACATTGGCCTCGCTCAACTTGAGGTTCGGCATCGCCAGGTTGCGGAACTGGGGCAGCATCGCCATGGCGACAGGATCCTTTTCCGCCAGCATCCTGTCGGGCTCGCGGATGAAACGCGCCAGCCATTCGGGAGACCTGCGCGAGCTTACCATGAGCAGGTCGGGACCCAGCCCATCCCCCCCGCCAATCGTGTGGCAGGTGGCACACCGTGTGCGGAAGAGCTGTGCAGACTCATCCGTTGCGACAGCCACGGCGTTCGCATAACTCTGCCGGCTGCCGGAGCCCCGGCTGTTCGGATTTAGCTGACCGGTGAGCAGGTTCGCCAGCATCTGCGGATTGTCGTAGGGCGACCGCTTGACGAACTGACCCGTCGCCACGTTCGCGAGCATGACGGTGGTCGAATGTGCGGTCGGCTTGTCGCCTGCGGGCTCGAATCCAAACTTGCGCTGGATCAGCGTGATGTCTTCCGGCCGACCGGTCAGGAATGTCCAGCCCGCCTTGATATCGAACTTCTTCATGAAGCCGCGCAGGGCTTCGGGTGTGTCATTGGCGGGATCGACCGAGATCGAGTAGAACATGACATCGCGCCCGGCATGATCCCCGATCAGCTCCTGCACGCGCTTGAGCTGGGCCGTGTCGAGCGGGCAGACGTCGCCGCAGTTCGTGAAAATGAAATTCACGACCACGATCTTCCCGTGAAGTACGTCGTCGTAGAACTTGACCTGCCTGTCGTCATGCGTGGTGAGCGTGACGTTCGGCCAGTAATCGCGGCCCCAGGGCGACTGCGCGAGGGCTGCGATCGGCGCCATCAGGCAGATACCCATGGCGGCCAGCAGGGCAGCCGCCCAATACCGGAAGCGTGCCTGCCGGGACGGGTTCATCGCGTTGTGGTCGTGGTGGTGGTGGTTGTTGTTGTCGGGGTCGGGCCCACGCCGCTGCCGGTCCGCCAGGTCGGCAGCACATAGGTCGGCTCATAGAACATGCCTTCCCAGCCGCCTTCAGGCGTCGGAATTGCGACCGTCTGTCCCGGGTTGAGCAGGTCCCACCGCAGCAGCATGGCGTGATCCTCGTGCTGGGTGTTGTGGCAATGCTCGACATAGGAGCCAGCAAATTCCCGGAAGCGGATGGCGATCTCGACAACGCCGCTGCTGTTCGGTTCGGGGCCGACGCGGTAGACGTCCTTGCGCGCATAGCGCTCCCAGATTGGCGGCGGCCTGCCGTCGCGGGTGAGGATCTGCCCTTCCTCGAAGTGCACATGGACCGGATGGCTCCAGCCGCCGCTGAGGCTCTCGATGCGCCAGATCTCCCATGCGCCCATCTGCGGGGCAGCCGATACGCGGTGGATGTCAGCGGAGAGGCCGTCACCGCCATCCGTCTTGATGGTCCAGGGCGTTTCGTCGGTGCCCCCGCTGCGGCCGAACTCGAAAGTGCGGCGACGGGCCTTGGCAAGGTCGGCCGCCGGAATCTTGGGCAGCGGAATCATCTTCTTCTTGCCCGCGACATAGTCGGCCGGGTTCATGCTGAGATCCTGGCCGGTGTAGGCTTGGACGCGGAACTCCATGAACTTGCCGACGGCCGGATCGCCCTTGTACTTGCCGGAGAGAATATCGCTGAGCGGGACCTCTTCCTTGGGGCCCGCGCCGTCGCGATGCTCCAGCGTGTTCACCAAGTAGATTTTCGTGCCCACAGGATACTTGCTGAAGTCGACGACGATGTCGAAGCGCTCGGCGATCGCCTGCGTGGGCAGGTCTTTCGACTCGGCGTTCGGGAAGGGAACTGCGTGTTCCATGATGTTGCCGTCGTTGGCGATCATGTGGAAGGGCACGCGCGCGCCCTTGTCCGTCACGACTGCGATCTTGAAGTAGCGCGAGACCGAGCCGTTCAGGAGGCGCAGCCGATACTTGCGCGCGCGCACATCCATGTAAGGTTTCCACGCCCAGTTGACCGTCATCTGGTCGCCGAGAAAGCCGTCCTTGTTGAAGATGTTGAAGGCGAGCTGTCCCTGCGCATTCCAGGCCTTGTCCGCGATCAGCAGGTTCACGTCATAGTCGCGGTTGCCCCAGTCGAGGCCCGTGCCGCTCGGCAGGCAGAGGTTGGCGTTGTTGGCGTCGGCGTAGTGGCACTTGAAGCCTTCGCGGCCGCGATCCACCGCGCTGTAGTAGTTCATCATCGCGGCGTTGCCCTTGTAGACGTTCTGGGCGGTGTAATCGATCATGTGATCGTGGAACCAGTGCGTGCTCTCGGTCTCGCGCCAGTCGCCACGGATCTTGATCACGCCGCCCGCGCCATCCGGCATGCCCGCGCGCGGATCGGTGGCGTTGACATTCTCCGTGTCGCGGCCAGCCAGCTGCATGGGCCAGCGATAGTCATAGTACTGGCCAGGATAGAAGTAGGCGCCGGTGAACCCGTCGCTCTCGGCGGGGTTGTGTCCGTTGTGCTCGTGCGTCGTGATCAGGTGGTGACCGAAGCCATTATTGGCGGCGACGTTGATCGGCAGCCCGTTATAGTGACGGAAGAGGATCGGCTCGCCCACGCGCGCCATCAGGAGTTTTGGCGGCAGCGTCCCGTCAAAGGTCCAGACCGAGTTCGTATCCTGCGCAGGCATCTTCGGATGCATCCGGATTTCGATGCCGTTGGTCGAACCGCCAAAGCCCGAGCCGCTGGCCGTGCTGTGGTAAAGCCCGCCGGGTCCGAACTCACCGACCTGATAGCGGTGCATCTGTGCAGCATCGCGCGCGCCCGTGTTAACGCGGGCGCCAGACTGCACGCTCTGGAAATAGACCTTGGGCGCAAACTCGTCATAGCGCTGGTGGGCATACATCTCGCCGGGCGGGCGGCCTTCGATGTAGCTCGTCTTGAGCTGCCAGCCGAGGCACTCGCTGATCTTGGCCTGCCACGGATTGGGCCGGCTGAGATTGGCCTGGCGGGTCGGCATCGGAAACAGGCGCTGCTTCAGCTGGGCGTCGATCCTGTCCGGGCTCATCGACTTGTTGCAGTCCGATGGCGCGACAACGACCTTGCAGTTGTCGCACTCTTCCTGGGGCATCGGCTGTGTGCCGAACTCCTCGAACATCAGCACCTTCTGCGTGAAGGGCAGCGCGCCGAAGAGCGGGCTTGCTTCCATCCCGGTTGGGACGTTGTACTTGCGAAGGTCCAGGGCCGTCTGGGCCAGCGCGATCTGAGCAAATACGGCTGTGCTGCATCCCGCGACCGCGAAACGCGCAAGTTTCCTGATTGTCGACATTGTGACCCCCGTCCCCCTTCTGTGGATAGCATTACCGAAGTTAGAGGTAACACCGATTACAGCTGCCCCAAAGTAGGTGGCGATGGATTATTTTGTGAGCGAAGTTATTGATTTCAAAGACAAATTACTGAATTCAAACGACATTCGCGCAATGGGCGAGAAAGTTCGTCAGGATATCGCAAGGTTGGCGATTTTCTTGGTTATGAAGGGTTTTCTAAAACTGCGAATCTGAGACTCCCCTGGCTGACATGAGCCTGGCGCGTGTCAGCAATCCACGGCCAGCAGGGCGAAGGTGGCGAGCCAGTGTTCGCCCATATAATCGCCGGCGACATGCGGCAGGCTCGCCGCGATATGCCTGTCCGCGGCTTCGCGCCCGCGTTGGGCGATGGGATGATCGCCCAGTTGCGCTGCGAGTGCGCGCCAGCACCACGCGCGTGCGAGATTGAGACCGTCGAGGTGCGCGATCTTACCGTCCGTGCGATCGCTTACCCTGGCTGGCGCGAACAGTGAGACAGGGTGGCCTTGCGCGAGGCGCGGCATGAACCGGCCGAGCCATTCGCGGAAGTCGCGCGGCTCGAGCACCCGGCGCATGCATTCCACCTCCATCAATGCAGGCGAGAGAAAATCGTCCTGCGAGGGCTCCCACGCCTGGCAGTCGCGATCGCCGCCATACCAGGCGAGGCATTTCGCCTTCAGCATGTCGAACAGCTGAAGGTCGAACGCCTCCGCCCAGTCCGCAGCCATCCGCACGGCGAAGGCCGTGGAGGAATGAACGCCGGTTCGCACCGGATAGTCCGCGAGCGGCAGGTAGGCGCGAAACCGCTGTGCGAACGCCTCCGCGAGCGGGCGGAGCTTCGTACAGGCCCCGGCGATGGCGTCGCTCTCGTGCAATTCCAGCTCTGCCTGCAAGGCGAGCAGCCACCCCCAGCCATAGGGGCGCTCAAACCCGCGCGCCATCGGCCGGGCAAGATAAGCCAGCTCGCCGGCGACGGCTTCTTCTGTGAAGCGCTCGGCGAAGAGAGCGCGTATCCTCTCGGCGGCAGCGACTTCTGGATGTCGCCGCACGACACGCGCCAGCAACCAGAAGCCATGCACGCAGCTGTGCCAGTCGAACGAGCCGAAGAAGAGTGGATGTGCAGCGCGTGGCAGAACCGCATCGCCTGGCCCCGCAAGCACGTGATCCATCTTGTAGGGAAATTCGCGACTGATGTGGCTCAGGGCCAGGCCGGCGAATTGCTCGGCCATCGCTTGATTGAGTATCGTCATCCCTTCTCCCCAAACCCGCCGCCGCCAGGCGTTTCGATAATGAATGCATCGCCCGGCTGCATCTCCGCCTGAGCCGTCGCCGGCAGCTCTTCGATGCGCCCATCCTCGCGGCGCACCGCGTTGCGCCCAGCTTTCGCGTTTTCGCCGCCCGCAACGCCGAAGGGTGCGGTTGTACGGCGGTTCGACAGGATCGCTGCGGTCATCGCCTCGCGAAAGCGCACGACGCGCACCGCGCCATTCCCGCCGCGCCATTGGCCATCGCCGCCGGATCCGCGCCGGACAGCGAAGCGTTCGATCAGTATGGGATAGCGGCTTTCGAGGATTTCGGGATCGGTGAGGCGCGAATTGGTCATGTGCGTCTGCACGACGGAAGCCCCTTCAAAGCCATGGCCGGCGCCTGATCCGCCGCAGATCGTCTCGTAGTATTGGTGGCGCTGATTGCCGAAGGTGAAATTGTTCATTGTCCCCTGCGCGGCGGCGAGCCGTCCCATCGCGCCATAGAGCGCGTCCACGATGACCATGCTGGTTTCCACATTGCCCGCAACCACGGCCGCGCCTGGTCGCGGGTTCAGCAGGCAGCCTTCCGGCGTGATGATGTCGATCGGCCTCAGGCATCCTTCATTGAGCGGGATCGCATCGTTCACCAGCGTCCGGAAAACGTACAGCACGGCCGCTCGCGCGATTGACGACGGTGCATTGAAATTGCCCGTGTCCTGAGCGCTCGTGCCCGTGAAATCGATGGTCACGCGGCGTGTTGCCTTGTCCGGCCTCACGCTGACGCAGATCAGTGCGCCATTGTCCATCGGCGCTTCAAACTTACCAGGTTCCAGCGTGTCGATCACGCGGCGGACATGCTCCTCCGCATTGGCCTGGACATGACCCATGTAGGCTGCGACGCCATCCCGGCCGTAGTGCCCGACGAGTCGGCGCAGCTCCTCCTCACCCCGCCGGCAGGCCGCGATCTGCGCCTTCAAGTCGGCGAGGTTGTTGTCGATGTTGCGCGCGGGATGAGGAGCAGAGGCGAAGAGCGTGCGCGCTTCGGCTTCCCTTAGTCTGCCGGCATCCATCAGCAGGAAAGTGTCGATGAGTACGCCTTCGTCCTCGATCGTGCGGCTGTCGGGCGGCATGGAGCCCGGCGTGATTCCGCCGACATCGGCGTGATGTCCGCGCGCGGCGGTGAAAAAGGCCGGAGCTGTTTCTCCGGCCAGGATCACCGGCGCAATGACCGTAATGTCGGGCAGGTGGGTGCCGCCTGCATGCGGTGCATTGAGCATGTAGATATCGCCCGGCTTCAGCTGTGCGCCACGCTCGCGGATGAGGGTCCGGATGGATTGGCTCATCGATCCAAGATGTACCGGGATGTGCGGCGCGTTGGCCACCAGGCCGCCGCCAGAATCGAAGATCGCGCACGAAAAGTCGAGCCGCTCGCGGATGTTCACCGACGTGGCGCTGGTCTGCAGGGCCAGTCCCATCTCCTCGGCCACGCCCATGAAGCGGTTGTTGAAGACTTCAAGCAGCACGGGATCGACATCGGTTCCGACCGCCTCGCCTGCCGGCGGCGGCTCCGAGCGCGTCAGCACCAGATCGCCCAGATCCGTGATCGCGCCGCGCCAACCCGGCTCGACGAAAGTCGTCGCCCCGCGCTCGATCACCAGCGCGGGTCCCGAAAGCTCGAATCCTGCGGGGAGTTCATCGCGCTTCCACACAGCCACGGTGCACGCATCGCCCGAGATACGCAGCTCGACAGCGCCCTGCGCAACCGGTTCACGCGTCGGCAAGGAACGCGCCGCCAATGCCGGCGCCTCATCCACACCAATCGCTTCGGCTGACAGCTTGGCCACCAGGACCGGCCGCAAGGCGTCGAGAAAGCCGAAGCGTTGCCGATGCGAGGCCTCGAATGCCGCGCGCATCGCTCGATCGTCAGCGAGCGGCGCCGGCAAGGAGGCCTCCGCCCCGTCATAGCGCAGGTAGGCCGTGAGCTCGGTCGTGCGGACAGCAACCCCGCGCGCCGTCAGTGCGTCTGCCGCCTGTCGCGCCAGCAGCGCGCTGCGTTGCGACAGGTCCTTTCCCAGGTCCTCCTCGACGGATGCCTCGCGCACCTCACGGATGTCGGCCAGGCCGATACCCCACGCCGACAGCACGCTGGCGAGCGGATGAAGCAATACCGCCCGCGCGCCCACTGCATCCGCGACCGCGCAGGCATGCTGGCCGCCTGCGCCGCCAAACGCGCACAGCACATACTCGCGCGGGTCATAGCCGCGCTGGATTGAAATTTTCCGGATCGCTTCCGCCATGTGCTGGTTCGCGATCGCGATGAAACCTTCTGCCGCCTGTTCAGGCGAAAGCTCGGCGCCCGTCGCCTGCCTTACCTGCCAGCACAGATCGCCGAAGCGTTCGACGACAATCTTCGTGTCCAGCGGCCTGTCGCCGTTTGGCCCGAAGATCGCGGGAAAATGCTCCGGACGAACCCGTCCGAGCAACACGTTGCAATCGGTGATCGTCAGGGGACCGCCGCGACGGTAGCAGGCTGGTCCAGGATCGGCGCCCGCCGACTGCGGTCCGACGCGCAGGCGCGCGCCATCGAAGTAGCAGATCGATCCGCCACCGGCCGCCACGGTATGAATCTGCAGCATCGGCGCGGTCAGGCGCACGCCGGCAACGACGGTATCATTCGTGCGCTCAAACGCGCCAGCATAGTGCGAGACATCCGTAGACGTGCCGCCCATGTCGAAGCCGAGCGCCTTGTCGAAACCGGCGCGCCTGGCCGCCGCCGCCATGCCGATGATGCCCCCTGCCGGCCCAGACAGAACTGCATCCCTTCCCCGAAAAGCACGCGCCGGGGTAAGTCCGCCATTCGACTGCATGAAGAAGAGCCGTGTCGCCCGATCAAACGCACCGGCCATCCTCTCGATGTAGGCGTCGAGCACTGGGGTCAGGTAGGCATCTGCGATGGTCGTATCGGTTCGAGGCACATAACGCGCCAGGCCAGAAACGTCTGAACCCATGGACACATGGGTAAAGCCTGCTTCGCGGGCGATCTCGGCAATTCGCACTTCGTGCGCGGGATGCGCCCAGCCATGCAGGCAGCTGATTGCGCAGCTCGAAATCCCCGCCGCGTACGCGTCCTGAAGTTTCGAGCGGACGTGCTCCTCATCGAGCGGTTTCAGGATTTCACCTTCCGCCGTCACCCGCTCCCGGGCCTCGATCACGTGCGCCTGAAGCTGGTCCGGCTTGAGGATGTTCAATGCGAAGATGTCCGGCCGCGCCTGGTTGCCGATCTCCAGAAGATCGCCGTACCCTTCCGTCACAACCAGTACCGTCGCTGCGCCCCTGCGCTGCAGCAGCGCATTCGTCGCCACCGTCGTTCCCATGCGGATTGAGGCGATTTCTGTGGCCCCGTGCTCGGCAAGGATCGAGCGAACAGCCTCCACCGCGGCGTCCGCGTAACGTTCCGGATTCTCGGACAGGAGCTTGCGCACGACCTGGCCGCCATCAGGCCCGCGCGCGACGACATCAGTAAACGTGCCGCCGCGGTCGATCCAGAAATGCCAGCCTGCCATGCCCCCAGCTTTGAAAGGCCAGCAATGCTTTGACAAGCCCGAGCGATCGTCTGAAGCTTGTTGCAGGCGTGGAGAAAAGCATGGTCAGGAAGTCATCTCGCATTGCGGCGCTCGCTATTGTCGCCCTGGCTGCTTCTCTTGCAGCCAGCGCGGATGATCCGATCTCCACCGCTGTCGCCCGCGATGCATGGCCCGTGAAGGGTCTCTCTGCCCGGGCCGAGATCATCGTCGACCACTGGGGCATCCCCCACATCTTTGCCGCTTCGCAGAGGGACGCCTTCTTCCTGCAGGGCTACAATGCCGCGCGCGACCGTCTCTGGCAGATCGATCTGTGGCGCAAGCGCGGGCTCGGTCTGCTCGCCAGGTCGTTCGGCCCTGCCTATGTCGAGCAGGACAGGGCGGCGCGGCTCTTCCTTTATCGTGGCGACATGCAGGCGGAGTGGAATGCCTACGCTGCGGATGCACGCGCGACGGTCGAGGCGTTCACGGCCGGCATCAACGCCTATGTTGCGGATGTTCAGGCAGGCGCACAACCCTTGCCGGTCGAGTTCAGGCTTACGGACTCCTCGCCCGACACGTGGAAGCCCGAAGATGTTCTGCGCATCCGCAGCCATGCGCTTGTCTCGAATGTCACCTCGGAGGTCGCCCGTGCGCGTGTCGCCTGTGCGGCGGGCGTCGAGGCCGACGCGTTGCGCCGCAAGCTCGATCCCGAGGGCCACAAGCGCGTCGTGCCAGCCGGCCTCAATCCCTGCGATGTGCCCGCAGATGTGCTCGATGACTATGTCCTTGCGACCCAGCAGGTCGACTTCGCGCCGCTGGCGGGGAACCAGCGCGCCGCGCGGGATCCACAGACACAGCTCGCCCTCCTGATGGACCAGCAGCAGTACGAAGGCTCGAACAACTGGGTTGTCGCGCCGTGGAAGTCGCAGACCGGCCGCGCCATCCTGGCCAACGATCCCCACCGCCAGCTTGGCGTGCCCTCGTTGCGTTACGTGGTCGGTCTGAATGCGCCAGGGATGGCGATCATTGGCGCAGGCGAACCCGCTCTGCCCGGTGTCTCCATCGGCCACAATAACGACATCGCCTTCGGCATCACCATCTTCGCGATGGATCAGGAAGATCTCTACGTCTACGAGACGCGAGCGAGCGATCCCGACTCCTACCGCTACAAGGGTGGCTGGGAGAAAATGAAGGTCGAGAAGCAGACGATTGAAGTTAAGGGTGAAGCCCCCCGCGAAATCGAACTCCGCTTCACGCGTCACGGCCCGGTGCTGGCTGCTGACATCACGAAGCGCCGCGCTTTCGCCATGCGCACGATCTGGTCCGAGCCTGGCCTTGCCGGTTATTTCGGATCATCCCGCCTCACGCATGCGAAGGACTGGAATGATTTCACCGAGGCGAGCCATGCCTGGGGCGCGCCGCCGCTCAATCTCGTCTATGCGGACACCAAGGGAAACATCGGCTGGCGTGCTTCCGGGCGGACGCCGGTGCGGAACAACTGGGATGGGCTGATGCCCGTGCCCGGCGACGGCCGCTATGAATGGCAGGGCTTTTTTGCGAAGGATAGGCTGCCATCCAGCTACAACCCATCGGAAGGATTCTTCGCCACTGCCAACGAATACAACCTGCCGGCGGGCTATCCTGCCGAGGAGCGCAAGGTTGCGTTCGAGTGGACCGATCCTTCGCGCGCCAGCCGCATCAAGGAGGTCCTCGCCGCAGACGGTAAAGTCAGCCTGCTCGATTCGATGAAGCTGCAGGGCGACGCCGTCAGCCCGCAGGCCCGCCGCTTCGTGAAGCTGCTGCGCGACGTTCCCGGCGGCACGGTGAACATCAATGTCGACCACGCCATCAAGCTGCTCACCAGCTGGGACGGGCACCTTGCGATCGACAGTCCGGCCGCCGCAATCTACGAGGTGTGGACCAGCAAGCATCTCGGCAAGGCAGTGGTCGCCCGTGTCACGCCAGCTGCAGCGCGCGAGCTGGTCGGCAACGGACATCTTGAAGCTGTCCTCACCTATCTTGAAGATCCCGACACGCGCCTTGGTCCCAATCCACGCGAAGCACGCACGCAGGTCATCCTCGAAAGCCTGAAAGCGGCCACGGACGAACTCGCCGCGCGGCTCGGCCCTGATCCACACAGCTGGGCCTGGGGCCGCCTGCATGTCGCCAAATGGGAGCCTGCCATTGCTGCGCTGGCCGATCCAGAGCTGCGCGCCCAGATGAGCCTCGGGCCGCTGGCGACGCCCGGTTCGGCCTCGACGCCGCGCGCACAGAGCTATCGCGCGTCCGACTTCACCGTCACGGCCGGCGCGTCTGTGCGCATGGTGATGGATGCGGGCGCGTGGGACAATTCGATGGTGATGAACTCGCCGGGCCAGTCAGGCGACCCTTACAGCTCGCACTATCGCGACCTCTTCCCGCTCTGGGCCGAAGGCCGCTACGTCCCGCTTGCCTTCACGCGCGAAGCCGTCGATCGCATTGCCGAACGCGTGATCACGCTGACACCGGCGGAGTGAAGACGCATGTCGTTCGCGGTGCATGGTCGCAATGACGCTGGCAATGTGAGAACATCGTGCGCGCATATGATGTCTGGATCAGGTGAATGGCCGACGACAAAGTGATTCCGCCCACGCCGTCGGCGGAGGAGTATGCGAAAGCGGTCGCTGCTTCGGCGGATGACCCTGCGCTGTTTGCGACGACGGATCCCTTCGCGCTGTTTGCGGAGTGGCTGGCGGAGGCGCGGAAGACTGAACCCAACGACTCAAATGCGATGGCCCTGGCGACGGCTGATGAGCATGGCGCACCGGATGTGCGGATGGTGTTGCTGAAGGACGTCTCGAAGGATGGGTTCGTATTCTTTTCAAACGCGGAGAGCCGGAAGGGACGGCAACTTGCTGTGAATGCGCAGGCGGCGCTATGTTTCCACTGGAAGAGTCTGCGCCGGCAGGTGCGGGTGTCGGGCAGGGTGGAGCCGGCTTCGGAGGAGGAGGCGGACGCCTATTTCGCAACGCGCGCCAAGGACAGCCAGATCGGAGCGTGGGCGTCCGAACAATCCCGACCGATGGAGGGGCGGTTTGCGCTGGAGAAACGCATCGCCATGTTCGCCGCGCGCTATGGGCTCGTCAGAACGCCGCGTCCGCCACACTGGAGAGGCTGGCGGATCGTGCCGGTCCGCATCGAGTTCTGGCGGGACCGGCCGTTCAGGCTGCACGACCGGCTCGAGTTCACGCGGAGTCAGCCGGGTCAACCCTGGACCACACAGAGGCTTTATCCCTGAGGCCGCACGGCGGGCGTTGGCGGGCGCGTAAACCCTGTGGCAAGCTGAGTCGCAATACGAGTCAGACAGGCTGACTGAGGGGATGAACGCATGGGCTTGCTCAAGCGGACGCTGATGGTGATCGCACTGTCCGCATGTTCGGAGGGGGCAATCGCCCAGGCTTCCGATCACAAGGAGCCATGGTGGGATTCGCCCTGGGGCGAGGCCGATCGGCTGGGTAATGTGAACCACCTCAGCGCCGAGGGCGTGAAGAAGGCCGCCGGGCTGGTGAAGACCGGCAAGGTCTATGCACTAGGCGTGCCGACCGGGCCCGAAAGCGCAGCGTTCGGGACGCGCAAGTATACAGTCGAGCGCCAGCCAGGGCCGGATGCGGACTACACGCCGGATGGCTCGCAGCGGGTGACCGCGTTCGACGAGCGGATCGTGAGTTCGATGGGGATCGGCACGCAGATAGACGGCTTCGGCCATCTCGGCGTGGATCATCACTACTATAATGGCGTGACGGGAAAGGACGTCGCGACCACGCGGGCGCTGCAGCTGGCGGATGTGCCGCCGATCGTGACGCGCGGCGTGCTGATCGACATGGCCAAGCACTATGGCAAGCCGCATCTCGAGGTAGGCGACACCTACAATCGCGCCGAGATCGAGGCAGCGATGAAGGCGCAGGGCGTCAGCATCGGCAAGGGCGATGTCGTGCTGTTCCACACTGGCTGGATGGCCGGCAAGATGGCCAGCGAGAAGGATGTCTATCGTTCGCGCGAGCCTGGCATCGGGGAGGATGGGGCGATCTTCCTCGCAGGTCTCGGCGTGGTGGCGGTGGGTTCGGACACGATTGCGCTGGAAGCGTTGCCGTCTCCGCCTGGAAAATCGTTCATCGTGCACCAGACGCTGCTGGCCAAGAACGGTGTGCATATCCTCGAGACGATCGACACCAACCAGCTGGCAGCCGACGGGGTGAAGGAGTTCCTGTTCGTGCTGGGCATTCCGCGCTTTGTGGGAACCGTGCAGATGGTGATCAACCCGGTGGCGATCACCTAGGCGTGGCGGTGCGGCCCAGGGCGCGTGGCGCGCCGGGACAATAGGCAGTTGGGGGAGTTGGGGCCGGCGGCGGGCGTAGCCAAGCGCGCCCTCCTTGTTCCAGAGGGCCTTCGGCCGCTTCAGGCTCAGGGCTGGCGCATCAGGCGGCAGGCACAAAAGGAAATTCTTGCCCGTCCTCGGGGCGAGGCTGCGCCCAAAACGAATCCTGCCGGTCTAATCCCCTGTTTCGCCCGGGTTCGGCCGCTTGCGCGCCTGCCCGCCCCATTGTGCTGCATGGTCCGCACTGGGAGGAGCGCCAGGTAGGCGGTCGCGTTGCCGCTTTCTGCGAGGCGGTGACAGTTATGGAATGATCACGCTATATCGGCGGCGGGTCATGACAGAAGTCTCAAGCGGGAGAACGGGATGAGGGTGATTTTTGGCGTGGCTGCGATGGCTGCGGTGCTGGCGGCGTGTTCGCCCGCCGCCCCGGCCGGCCCGACGGCTGAAGAGATCGCGAAGAACAGCGCGGACCTCGTGGCGTATCTCGATGCGGAGTATGAGGAGGAGCTGCAGCTGTCTCCGCAGGAGATGACGGCGCAGGGGCGCAAGGACCGCTATGGCGAGCTGGACGATCGCTCGGAAGCGGCGATGGATCGCGAGCTTGCCTGGCGGCGCGAGTCGGTCGCCGACATGAAGGCGAAGTTCAAGCCCGAGGCGTTGAGCGAGGATGCGCGGCTCTCCTACGAGATCTGGGAGCTGGAGCTGGCGCGAACCGAGAGGCTGTCGGAGTTCCGCAGGCACCGCTACATCTTCGGCCGAAATGGGGCGCACACCGGCCTCGTCAATTTCATGGTCAACCAGCACGGCGTCGAGGAGAAATCCGATGCCGAGGCTTACATCTCGCGCGTTGCGGCGATCGGGCCGACGATTGACGTCCTGATCGAGCGCGCCAAGCTTGCGGCCGCCGACGGGATTCGGATGCCCGGTTTCGCCTATGACCAGACCACATCGGAAATCCAGCGTGTCCTGACCGGTGCGCCCTTTGGCGCCGGCAAGGACTCGGCCCTGTTCGCCGACGGCAAGGACAAGATCAGGTCGCTTGGCGAGAGCGGCAAGCTCAAGCCCGAAGAGGTCGTGGCGCTGACGGAGCAGCTTCGCCTGGCGATGGTCGACAAGATGAAGCCCGCCTATGACCGGCTGGCGGCGTGGATCGCCCAGGACAAGGCGAACGCTTCAGCGACGCCGCAGGGCGCAGGCGCGCTGCCGAACGGTGAGGCGTACTACAACGCCATGCTCAGTCTGATGACCACGACCGACATGACGGCAGACGAGATCCACCAGCTCGGCCTCGCTGAGGTAAAGCGCATCCACGGCGAGATGGAAAAGGTGAAGGCGGAGGCGGGCTTTTCCGGCACGCTGCAGGAGTTCTTCACCTTCATGCGGACGGACAAGCAGTTCTACCTGCCGAACAACGATGCTGGCGCACAGGAGTACATCGATCGCGCGACCAGGCACATCGAGGAGATGAAGCTGGCGCTACCGAAGTATTTTGGCCGCCTGCCGAAGGCCGATCTCAGCGTCAAACGCGTCGAGCCCTATCGCGAGGAACCGGGCGGCGCGCAGCACTACCAGCCGGGCACGCCGGATGGCTCGCGGCCGGGCATCTATTACGCGCACCTCTCCGATATGAACGCGATGCCAACCTACATGCTGGAAGACATCGCCTATCATGAAGGTCTGCCAGGCCATCACATGCAGATCTCGATCCAGCAGGAACTGGAAGCCGAGACGGGCCCCAACAAGCTGCCGAAGTTCCGGACACAGTATGGCTACACCGCCTACTCGGAAGGGTGGGGTCTTTATGCCGAAGCGCTCTCGAAGGAGATGGGCTTCCTGAAGGACCCCTACAGCCACTATGGCCAGCTTTCCGGCGAGCTCTGGCGCGCCATCCGGCTGGTGCTCGACACGGGCATCCATTCGAAAGGCTGGAGCGAAGAGCAGGCGGTGAAGTACTTCACTGAGAATTCGTCGATCGCGGAGGGCGCGATCGCGTCCGAGGTCCGCCGCTACATCACGACGGCGGGGCAGGCGACGGCCTACAAGATCGGCATGATCCGGCTGCAGCAGATGCGGGAGAAGGCGCGCACCGCGCTGGGGGAGAAGTTCAGCTATCCGGATTTCCACGACCAGATCCTCGGCGGCGGCGCTTTGCCGATGCCGGTGCTCGAGCGGAAGATCGATCGCTGGATCGCCACCCAGAAGGGGGCGTGAGGTCAAGAAGCCGGTGAGCCCGCCCTCGTCCGTCTGGACGCGGATTTCGTCCGCTCCTCAGGAAGTGGACTTCGCGGGCGCAGGCGTTGAATAGCCCTCATCCTGAGGAGGTCCGAAGGGCCGTCTCGAAGGACGAGGGCGCGCTTACGGAACGAGGATCAGCATGAGACTTCTGTTTGCGGCTGCATTGGTCTGGCTCGCGGCCGGGTGCAGCCCCGCGGCGCCGGCAGGTCCGACGGCGGAGGACATCGCCGCCGAGAGCCAGAAACTCACGACCTATCTCAACGCGGAGTTCGAGGAAGAACTCGCGATGAACCCGATGATGCTGACCTCGATGGGGCGCAAGGAGCTTTACGACCAGCTCGGCGATTTCTCGGAGGCCGACGCGCTGAAGCAGCTTGAGTGGCGGCGCGAAAGCGTGGCGGGCATGAAGGCACAGGTCGATCCGGCGAAGCTGAATGACGACGCCAAGACGTCATGGGCGATCTGGGAGCAGGCGCTGGCGCAGGCCGAGCTGCGGCAGCAATGGCTGCGGCACGATTATGTGTTCGGCTTCGGCGGACCGCACGTCAACATTCCGAACTTCCTGATCACCTATCACAAGGTGGATGAGCCGGCCGATGCTGATGCCTACGCGGCGCGACTGGCCAAGCTCGGGCCGGCGATCGACCAGTTCACGGAGCGGGCAAAGCTCGCGGTGGCGGACGGCATCCGCGCGCCGCGGTTCGGCTATGAGCGCACCGCCACGGAAGCGCGCAATGTGATCAGCGGAGCGCCGTTCGGTCCGGGCGCCGACTCGCCGCTGCTGGCTGATTTCAAGGCAAAGGTCGAGGCGCTGCGGGCGGCAGGCAAGCTCGAGCCGAAGCATGCCGCCGAGCAGGTCGCGGCGGCGCAGTCGGCCCTGCTGACGCACGTAAAGCCGGCCTATGAGCGGCTGATTGCGTGGCTCGAGTCGGACGTGGGCAATGCGCCGTCGGGCAAGGTCGGCGCGCTGACGCTGCCGAAGGGCGCGGACTGGTACAACGCCGCGCTCGAGATGCAGACAACAACGGCGATGACGGCGGACGAGATCCATGAGCTTGGCCTGAAAGAGGTGGAGCGCATCCATGCCGAGATGGATGCGGTGAAGGAGCAGGTCGGTTTCAAGGGCGACCGGCCAGCCTTCTTCGAGTTCATGCGGACCGACAAGCAGTTCTACCTGCCGAACACGGATGAGGGCCGGCAGACGTATCTCGATACCGCCCAGGGCTATCTCGATGCGATGTACACGCGGCTGCCAGAGTATTTCGGACGCCTGCCGAAGGCGCCGCTGGTGGTCAAGCGCGTCGAGGCGTTCCGGGAGCAGCCGGGCGGAGCGGCGCACTACTACGGGCCGACGCCGGACGGGAAGCAACCCGGCATTTTTTATGCGCATCTCGTTGACATGAGCGCGGTGTCGCTTTGGGCGCTCGAGAGCCTTGCCTATCACGAGGGGGTGCCCGGCCATCACATGCAGATCGCGATCCAGAACGAGCTCACCGACATTCCGGTGTTCCGGACGCAGTATGGCTATTCGTCGTTCTCCGAAGGCTGGGGCCTCTATGCCGAGGAGCTCGGCAAGACGATGGGCGGGTTCACCAATCCCTACAATGAGTTCGGCCGGCTCAACTCAGAGCTGTGGCGGTCAGTGCGGCTGGTGCTTGACACCGGGCTGCATGCCAAGGGCTGGACGGAGGCGGAGGCGGTGGCCTGGGCGATGGCGAATTCGGCGCGGCCAAAGAGTTCGATCGAGAGCGAGGTC
>JBEAMJ010000114.1:0-15962 GCA_041166025.1 Pseudomonadota bacterium
AAAGAGAACGAGCCCTCCCCATGCTCGCCAAGCGTTTCATCGTTGCCGCCTTTGCGGCCCTTGCCATCGCCATGACCCCGCTGGCCTTTCCAGGCGACCGCGACCTGTTCGTGGATCTCGAGCCTATGCCGTCCATGATGGCGGCCAACTAGGCTCGGCACACTGCTCTGCTGACAAGACTGCCGCACCTCGGCAAGCTGATCCCCTGTTGTCTGCGAGGGTCAGGATGTCGAGATTTGCCGCGGTTGTGGTGAGCGTGTGCCTGCTGGGCGCATGCCAGAGCGCGTCCATCGTGAAGCCTCCGGCATCCGCCGGGTCCACGCCTGCTGTCGGGCAGGAGGCGCGGACCTATCAGGTTCTGCGCATCGGCGACGGACCGATCATCTCGCCGGAAGCCGACCCGAGCATCGGCGCCAACATCCAGGGGCCGTCGCTTATCCGCGTGCCCGACTGGGTCGTCGATCGTCTGGGCCGGTATTACCTCTATTTCGCGGACCACAAGGGGGCGTACATCCGCCTTGCCTACGCTGACCGACTCGAGGGCCCCTGGACTGTGCACCGCCCGGGCGCTCTGCACCTCAACGCCACGCCCTTCCCGCACGCCCCACCGAAATTCACCGACCAGCAGATGGCCGACTACAAGTTACGCGCCCGCTCCGCGGGGCTGGATCTCGACCAGTTTCCCGATCTCGCAAAGGAGATGACGACGCCGCACGTCGCCTCGCCCGACGTTCATGTCGACGAGAAGAACCGGCGCATCGTGATGTACTATCACGGCCTTGAGGATTTCGCGCGCCAGGTCACCCGCGTCGCCACCTCCGCCGATGGCATCAACTTCACTTCGGGCGAAGAGATCCTCGGCCGCACCTACTGGCGGGCCTTTCCGCATGAGGGGATAACCTACGCGCTTGCCATGCCCGGCGTGTTCTATCGCTCGGCCGATCCTCTGTCCGGCTTCGTGGAAGGCCCGACCCTGTTCAATCCTGACATGCGCCACAGCGCTGTCTTCAGGCGCGGCAACACGCTCCACGTGATCTGGACCCAGGTGGCGACCGATCCGCCCGAGCGCCTCCTGATGAGCACGATCGACATCTCAGGTCCGTGGGAGACCTGGAAAGAGTCGCAGCCGGTCGAGATCCTGCGCCCTGAGAAGGACTGGGAAGGGGCAAACCTGCCGCTTGCGAAATCCGTCCGGAGCTTTGCGCCCGGCCCGGTGAACCAGCTGCGCGACCCTGCGATCTACGAGGAGGATGGGCGCATCTATCTGCTTTACGCCGTGAAGGGCGAAAGCGGCATTGCGCTGGCGGAGCTGATTCCGCGATAGGCTACTTCAATCGCTCCTCGAACCACGCGACCATCTGATTCATCGCCTCCAAAGCGTAAGCGTCGGTCTTCGCTGGATCACCCTTGACGTAGAAGTCGTGGTCCGCGCCAGAAAAGGCCACGAGCCTCGTTTCGACCCCGACCTTGTCGAGCGCGGCCTTCATCATCTCCGACTGCGCCATCGGCACAGCTTTGTCGGCGTCTCCGGTTATCAACAAAACGGGCGGGTCGCGGCTATCGGCAAAATGCACGGGCGAGACCGACTTGCGCAGCGACTCGTCGAAATCGATCGCGCCCTGTCGCGTCCGTTCCGCCAGCAGGACCTCAAGATCGGTCGGCGGGAAGTAGGCCACGACCGCCGCGACGCGATTGCTGTAACGCTCAAGCGGGTTGGCGGCCACGGGATCGCCGTCATCAGCCATCAAGCCCGCAACCAGCGCAAGATGCCCACCTGCACTGGCGCCCCATACGCCAATGCGCGCGGGATCAGCGCCATAGTCCTTCGCATGCAACCTGATATGGCGCAGCCCAAGCCGGATATCGTTCACTGCCTCCGTAAGCGGAAAGCGTGGCGCCGAGGCGTGATAGAGCGCGACAGCAGTGAAGCCCCTGTCGATAAGCCACTGATAGCGCGCCTGCCGCTCCTCCGGCGGCCCCCAGGACGAGCGCCAGCCAGCTGACACCATGTTCACCACCAGCGCGCCGTTGGGCTTCAGCGGCTTGAACACGTCATAAGTGAGCGCCATCCCGTCGCGGTGGCCGTAGATCACATCGCGGACGTAGGTGGCGGTCGTCAGCTCCTTCGCCGTGGGCAAGCCGAGCGCCTTGCGGGGATAGCCGCTGAGCGGCGGACCGGGATCGGTTGCAGGCTGGGGTGTTTGCCCAAGTGCGTAGCCGGTGGTCATCATCGTCATGGCGCAAGCGATGAGAACTCGAGATGCCATGTCTTTTCCTCAGTTCTCGGGCAGATGTCACGCCGACTCCGCAAACAGCTCCCGGCCGATCAGCCAGCGTCTGATCTCTGAGGTCCCCGCGCCGATTTCGTAGAGCTTCGCATCTCGCAACAGGCGCCCTGTGGGATAGTCGTTGATGTATCCATTGCCACCAAGGATCTGGATCGCGTCCAGCGCCAGCTGCGTCGCCGTCTCCGCCGCAAACAGGATCGCGCCGGCCGCGTCCTTGCGCGCAGTGCGGCCGGCGTCGCAAGCCTTGGCCACGGCGTATACATACGCCTTGGCGGCATTCATCTTCACGTACATGTCGGCGACCTTGCCCTGGATAAGCTGGAACTCGCCGATGGATTTGCCGAACTGCTTGCGGTCATGGATGTAGGGCAGGACGACGTCCATGCACGCCTGCATGATCCCCGTGGAGCCTGCTGAGAGAACGGCGCGCTCATAGTCCAGGCCTGACATCAGGATTTCGACACCGCCATTGAGCGGCCCCATCACATTCTCGGCAGGCACTTCGCAATCCTCGAACACCAGCTCGCCGGTCTCGGAGCCGCGCATGCCCAGCTTGTCGAGCTTCTGCGCCACGCTGAAACCCTTGAAGCCCTTCTCGATGATGAAAGCGCTGATCCCGCGCGAACCCTTGTCCGGCTCGGTCTTGGCATAGACGATCAGCGTGTCCGCGCTCGGTCCGTTGGTGATCCACATCTTGGAGCCGTTGAGGATGTAGCGATCACCCTTCTTCACAGCAGTCAGTTTCATGGAGACGACGTCTGAACCCGCGCCCGGCTCAGACATGGCGAGCGAACCAAGGTGCTCGCCCGTTATGAGCTTGGTGAGATACTTCTTCTTCTGTGTGTCGCTGCCCCAGCGCCGCATCTGGTTGACGCACAGATTCGAGTGCGCGCCATAGCTCAGCGCGACCGACGCAGAAGCACGACTGATCTCCTCCATCGCCACGACATGCTCGAGATAGCCAAGGCCAGAGCCACCCCACTCCTCCTCCACCGTGATTCCAAGAAGGCCCAGCTCGCCCATGCGCGGCCAGAGATCACGCGGAAACTCGTCCGTGCGGTCGATCTCGGCCGCGCGCGGGGCGATCTCCGCCTGCGCAAAACTGGCGACAGTGTCGCGGATCATGTCGGCTGTTTCGCCGAGGTCGAAATCGAGGGAGCGTGGTGCGTTAGGGATCATGCGCGCAATCTAGCGGCCCGCGCGCGGAACGCCAGATCGGCTTGGCGGGCGCTCACACTTCGTCGGTGGATCGCTTCCAGAAGACGTAATAGAGGCTCATCACGGTCATCACGCCGAACACCGCGAGGATCGTGCCCGCGAGACGCGGGATTCCGGTCGGGGAGCCGCCGCCCCTGAATGCGTCCACGGCCCCAATCACGAAGCCGAGGATCGACAGAGCAAGGACGATGATCCACGGGGCAAGCACCAGGACGCGACCCGAAATCGGACCCATGCGCCGCGATTGACCGTTTACCAGTTTCGCCTTGCGCTCGGCTTCGGCAAAGGCGAGCGCCGGATCGCGGTCGAGTTCGACGACCTCCGTGTCATCGATCAGCCTGCGGGCGCCGACTTGGGCTTCGCTTTGGCCGCGCTCACCGGGATGGTCGAAGTCGGGCAGACCCTCGCGCACGCTGGGACCGCCCTGGCGCTCCGCGGATTCTGCAGTGTCGATTCTCTTCTGCACGCCATTCAGGATCCGCGAGACCCTTTCGGCAACCGTGAGGCTGGCGCGTGCGAGCTCTTCGGCGGACATCGGTTTGGCCTCGCGCGGATCAAGCGAAGTTGCGAGTTCCTCGCTGACAGCAGGATCGGGCTTTGGCTGCTGCTCAGGCGATGGCGGCGGCTCGGGCGGCGCAACAATAGCTCCTGGCGGCAGGGATAGTTCGCGTACCGGGGCGATCGCCTGCTGCGTGCGCTCCGCGAGGCGGCGGACGGCATCGACGATATCGTTGGCTGCCGGCGCCGCGGGCGAATGGCTCTCAGTAGGACCGCTATCCTCAGCGATGGACTGCGCAGGCGCGGACCTCCGGAGGCCGGCATCCTCACCAAAATCGATCTCTGGCGGCACGATCGGCGTCGGCGCAGACGGCTGTCCGCTGGGATGTTCGAGGAACAGCATTTTTTCAGCCGCGCGCCGCCGCACGAGTGCATCGACTACCACAACGCGGCCATTGAGTCGGGCGCGGCGCCAGAGATCGAAGCCGTTCGCCGCCGCCAGGTAGTCCCCTGCGTTGATACTGCGCACGATGTCGCTATCGCGGAACTGGCCAAGCGAAATGTTATAGGCGAGCGAGGCAAGAGCGTCGAATTGCCCCTGTGTCAGGGGCGCAAAGATAATCGCGCCGATCACAGACTCGATCGGGCGGAGGTCGTGAACCAGAAGGTCGTGCGCGTCCGCCGCGGAGATCGTCAGGCCGTCTCGCGCAGTGCGGACATGGCCATAGCCAATCATCCACCGCCCGTCCGGAAGGCGGACGGCTGTATCCCGCAGACCCTCGAACGTCTTGATGAGTTCGAGTCCAGCGGCCGAGGTGCGCATGCGTCCAGTCATCGTCCCGGCCCGGCACAATCGCCAAGTCATTCGCCTGTGCGGTGCAATGCGGACGCCAATTGCGGGAAATCAGCGTTTTCCGCTCAGAGCAGCGTCGCGCTCGCAAGGCCGAGAAAGACGAAAAAGCCCATCAGATCAATGGTCGTCAGCACAAACACCGACGATGCGACGGCCGGATCCTGGCCGAGGCGTTTCAGGGTTAACGGCGCGAGAATCCCGACCAATCCTGCCCACATGAACGTGGCCGCCATGGCGACAAGAATCAGGAGGCTGAGCCGGTAGTCCTGGAACCAGAGCAGCACGATCAGGGCAGCGACACCGGCAATGAGCGCCCCGTTCACCAAGGCAGTCAGAGCTTCGCGCCTGACGGCGCGTCGGGCCAGCTGCCCTTCAAGGTCACGCTCGGCGATCGCGCGGACCGCGACCGCCAGCGACTGGGATCCTGCATTCCCGCCGAGCCCGGCGACCACCGGCATCAGGAAGGCCAGCGCCACGACCTGCTCGATCACGGGCGCGAAAAGGGACACGACGAGCGATCCAAGGAATGCCGTCACGAGGTTGAGCAGGAGCCAGGGCATCCGCGCCTTTACCGCCGAAAACACCGACTGGTTGACGCCCGCTTCATTCACGCCCGAGAGGGCGAGGATGTCCTCCTCAGCCTCTTCCTGGATGACGTCCACCACATCGTCGATGGTGATCATGCCGGTGAGGCGGCCGGCGGCGTCCACCACCGGCGCCGAAGCCAGATTGTACTGGCGGAAGATGTAGGCGACTTCCTCCTGGTCCATCTCCGGGCGGACATGGACGGGTGTTTCCTTCATGATCTCGCTGAGGGGCTTCTCGCGGCCATGGCGCAGCAGCCGCGACACCGGAACGCTGCCCTGCAGCCGAAAGGCCGGATCGACGATATAGATCTCGAAAAAGGTCTCCGGGAGGTCGTCTTCCGCGACGCTGCGCATGTGGTCGATTGCCTGCCCCACCGTCCAGAACACGGGCGCCGCGACGAAGGCGCGCTGCATCAGGCGGCCCGCTGATTCCTCGTCGAAAGCCAGCGAGCTTTCGATGGCCGCACGATCGGTTGCAGAGACCTTGGTGAGAATGCGGGCTCGCCGATCCTCTTCGAGATCGCTCAGCAGGAAGGATGCGTCGTCGGAATCCAGATGGCCGATCATGGCCGTGACCGCGGCATCGGTCAGTTCATGCAGGGCCTCAAGACGGGCCGTGTCCGACAGTTCGGCCACGGCCTCAGCCGGCAAGTCCTTGCCGAGCAGATGGATCGCCTTGCGAAAGGCCTCCGGCGGCAGGTGCTCCAGCAGGTCCGCCAGGTCGGCAGGGTGAAGCTCTTTCGCGGTCCGCCAGAGGAAAGGCTTGTCGCCGTCGCCGACCGCGCCCACCACCTGCGCCACAAAGGCCGGGGACATGACGCCGACCGTTTCGACTTCGGGGGATTCGGTTGGAGATTCGGGTGCGCCGGGGTCGCGGATGTCATTCATGGCGACCTCCCCGTTTCGACGGCGTTCTCTCTTTTGAAGCTGCTGGTGCGGTCGAGAAGACTCGAACTTCCACGCCTTGCGGCGCTACCACCTCAAGGTAGTGCGTCTACCAATTCCGCCACGACCGCACGCCGGGCAAGGGCGCCGTATAGGCTGGGTTGAGCGGCTTGTGAAGTCCAATTGTCGGAGCACGGAGTCGCGCCGAAAATGCCCCCGAAACAGGGCTATTGCTCGGTTGCGTAGTAGTCCGCCACCTCGGCCGGACGGGCGATATTGACCGTGATCTTGTCGTTCTCGATCACCAGTTCCCCCTTTGCGATCGGGTAGTTGTTGGCCAGAATCCAGACCTGATCGTCTTCCTTGGTATCCAGCTGGATGACCGCGCCACGGCCCATGCGCAGCACCTGCTGCATCGGCATCAGGGCGCGACCCAGCAACACGGTGATCTCGACACCGACCTGGTCCAGTTGAGACTTCAAGGCGCTGCTCCGATATAAGCCGCCAAGGTTCTCCTTTAGGGTTGCAGACAGGTTAATGACCGTCGGATGGGCGATTTCCGAGGGCCTCGTGCCCTACCCTGAGGCTGTGGCGGCGATGGAATCGCGTGCCGCAGCCATCGCCGCAGGCGAGGCGGACGAGCTGGTGTGGCTGCTGGAGCATCCCTCGCTCTACACGCGCGGCGCCAGCGCCCGCGATGGCGATCTCAGGGAGCCCGGCCGATTTCCGGTGTTCGAAACCCAGCGCGGCGGGCAATTCACCTATCACGGCCCCGGCCAGCGCGTGGCCTATGTGATGCTCGATCTCACGAAGCGCGGACGCGACGTGAAGCAGTTCGTCTGTGCGCTGGAAGACTGGATCATCCAGACGCTGGCGACGTTCAACGTGAAGGGCGAGCGGCGCAGAGGCCGCGTCGGCGTCTGGGTCGATCGCACCCGCCCCGGCGGCGCACTGCGCGAGGACAAGATCGCCGCCATCGGCGTCCGTCTCAAGCGCTGGGTCAGCTATCACGGCATCAGCCTGAATGTGGAGCCCGACCTCGACCACTTCGGCGGGATCACGCCGTGCGGCGTCACCGATCCGGGGCTCGGCGTCACGTCGCTAGCCGATCTGGGGCAGATTATCCCGATGCACGAGGTAGACGTGGCGCTCAGGGCGGCGTTCGAGGAGGTGTTTGGGAACGTGCAGCGGGTTGAGCCCCCACTTGCATAAATAAAGAAGCAAGACGCGCGCGATGGGTCTGCGCTACGACCGTGTCAGCTACCCCCCGCTCAGCGGCGGCAGCAGCGCAATCTCATCGATCGCAGACACCGGCGTCCCTGCCTCGTTCGCCACCATCTCCTGGTTCACTGCGATCCGCACCGTCTTCGCGCGCAGCATTTCCGCAAGATCGGGATTCACCTCCGCCAGACGCGCCCGCAACTCCGCCGCGGTCCCAACTCCATCCGGCAATGCAATCGAGGCAGCGCCAAACACGTCCTTGAGCCGGCCGAACAGAAGTACCGTGCCCGCCATCAGCCGCCCGCCTCAACCACCGGTATGCGACATGGTGCGCGGGCTGGCCGGTGTCGCAAGACGCGCGGCATCGAAATCATGACCCTTCGGCTTGCGTGAAATGCCGCCGAGGATCGCCTCACGCAGCGCCGCGCCCGTCGGATCAGACCGCAGCGCCTCGCGCAGGTCCGCGCCATCCTCTCGGCCGAGGCACGTGTACAGTCTGCCCGTACACGTCACGCGCACGCGGTTGCAGCTCTCGCAGAAATTGTGCGTCAGCGGCGTTATGAAGCCGAGCTTCCCGCCCGTCTCCTCAATCTTCACATACCGCGCCGGTCCGCCGCTTGTGTAGGTGAGATCGGTCAGCGTGAACTGCTCCGCCAGTTCCATCCGCACCTTGTTCAAGGGCAGGTAATCCTCAACGCGATCCGTCTCCGCCTCACCCATCGGCATCGTTTCGATCAGCGTGATGTCTGCCCCGCGACCATGCGCAAACCGGATCAGGTCCGGTATCTCCATCTCGTTGACGTCCGCCAGCGCCACCGTGTTGATCTTCACCTTGATGCCCGCCGCGATCGCCGCGTCGATCCCGCGCAGGACATCCTCCAGCATGTCGCGACGCGCGATCTTCTCGAACAGATCGCGCTTCAGCGTATCGAGCGATACGTTGATCCGCCGCACGCCGATTGCCGACAGCTCGCCCGCATATTTCGACAGCAGCGTGCCGTTGGTCGTCAGCGTCAGTTCGTTGAGTCCGTTGCCGAGGTGCCGCGAGAACCGCGCCATCAGCTCCATCACGTCCTTCCGCACCAGCGGCTCACCGCCCGTGATCCGCAACTTGTCCACGCCGAACGAGGCGAAGGCTGTCACCAGCTCATCAAGCTCCTCGAACGACAGCACATCCTTGCGCGGCAGGAAGGTCATCCGCTCCGGCATGCAATAGGTGCAGCGCAGGTCGCAGCGGTCCGTGATGGACAGCCGCAGATAGCTCACCCGCCGGCCAAACGAATCGACCAGCGCGCCCTGCCCGGCCGCCAGCGCCGCGGGCGAGGCATCCGAAGCGGGCCGCGCCGCCGGTTTCGAATTGATGAGCGTGTACGCCATTGGGCTGACAATACCGTTATAGTTGACCAAGTCGAGCGGTCGGACGTCCGATCTAGGGGGCTCCCCCCGTCCTGCGCTCGCAGGCCCTCACCGCGCCGCTTCGGCGTCCAACGTACGCTGAATAGCGCGGTAGAAGTCATTCCGCGCCTCCCACTCGCCGTCCACATCCCCGTCTGCGCTGGTCCAGTTGCTGTTGGACGCGATGACAAGTTGGCGAGCGGGATCGATGAAGATGCCCTGGCCGAAGATTCCATCCGCCTGAAACGAGCCGTCGTCCCAGGTCCACCACTGATAGCCATAGCCAAGACCCGGCGTTCCCGTCGGCGCCTGTTCGCGCGTCGCCTGCTCCAGCCATCCCTCGGGAAGGACAGGCGCGCCGCCAGCGACGCCACCTTCCATGATGAACTGACCAAACCGTGCGAAATCGCGGGTCGACGCCTGTATGCAGCAGCCCGTCATCTCGAACCCGGTCGAACCGAGCAGCCACGTCGCGTCCTGCTCCATGCCATACGGCCCCCAGATTTTTTCAGAGAGGTATTGGGCAGGCGACTTGCCCGTCGCGCGCGCGACCAGAACGCCGACCAGATTGGTCTCGCCCGTCGAATAGTTCCAGACAGTCCCCGGCGCATGGGCGCGCTTCAGCGTCCGCATGTAGCTGACGGTTGTATCCATGCCAGCCTCGGGCACGTGCAGATCATACAGCGCCACGTCCGACTTCGGGTCGCTGTAGTCCTCCTTCCAGCCCACGCCGGACGTCATCGTCAGTATCTGCTTCACGCTCACGCCATCATAGGCGGACCCCTTCAGCTCGGGCAGGTATTCCGTGACTGGATCTTCCAGCCCGCGGATGTGCCCGTCCCGAACAGCCGCGCCGACCAGCGTCGACGTCATCGACTTCGCGACCGAGAAACTCGTCCACCGCCCCGCCGGCTTGAAGTCGATGCCATAGCGTTCCAGCCGCACCTTGCCCTTGTGCAGAATGACAAGCCCGGCCGTCTGCTGGCTCGCCATGTAGGCATCAAGCGCGACGCCGGGATCGAGCGGCGCGCCGGCCTCAAGCGCATGCACAGACGTCCCCGCCTTGATCGGGTTCGAAGACACGATGAAGGGAATCTGGTCCATCATCCGGAACGCAGCGCTTCGCTGCGCCTGGCTCCAGAACAGGACATCACGCCCGGCGGGCGGATTAGCCAGCAGCGCGCGCCAATCCGGCCCGATCAGAAACCAGCCTGCGCCCAGCGCGGCGACCAGCACGCCAAGCGACAGCAGAAGGATCTTCAACCAGGCCGATTTCAGCATCCGCAGATACCCCCGCACCACGTTCCCAGGCCGCACGCCTCGGGCGTCTCAGCCCATCGGATACCTGATCTCCTTCGACACCGCATCGATCTTCTTCAACAGCTCGCCATCCAGCGTGACGTCGGCCGCCGCCAGGATATCCGGCAGCTGGTCTTCATGCGTCACGCCGACAATCGTCGACGCCACGAAGTCATGCTGCTTCGACCACGCCGTCGCCAGCGTCGTCACCGACATGCCGGCCTCCTTCGCCAGGCCGATCCAGCGCTCGGTGGACGCCAGTGTCTTCTCGTTCACGAACCGCCGCGCCATCGGCGCCTGGCGCGCGCCCATGTCCTTGTACTTGGTGAAGCGCGCGCCCTCGGGCCACTGCCCGTTCTGGTACTTGCCTGTCAGCACGCCGCCGCCCAGCGGCGAATACGGGATCAGGCTCACGCCCTCCTGCCGGCAGACCTGGGCCAGCTCATCTTCGAAACGGCGATTGTTCAGGCTAAAATTGTTCTGGATCGACTCATGCCGCGCGATCCCAAGTTTCTCTGATACCGCCAGCGACTTCATCAGCCCCCAGCTGGTCTCGTTCGAGCAACCGATCACACGCACCTTGCCCGCCGTTACCAGATCGTCGAGCGCCGCCATGTGCTCGTCATAGGCCACGCCGTGATCCGGCCAGTGCGTCTGGTAGAGATCGACATAGTCCGTCTGCAGCCGCTTCAGGCTCGCCTCGATCGCGCGCACGACGTTATGCCGGTCCAGCGCCGTCATCCCCTCGCGCTGAGCCGACTTGATCCAGCCATGGCTGGGGCCAGAAACCTTGGTCGCCATCAGGATCGCATCGCGCGGCTTGGTCTTCATCCAGCGCCCGACAATCTCCTCCGTTCGCCCCGCATACTTGGCGTCGGGCGGCACCGGATAGTTCTCCGCCGTGTCGTAGAAGGTGATCCCCGCCTCGAAGCACATGTCGAGAATGCGGAACGACATCGCCTCGTCCGCCTGATTGCCGAACGTCATCGTGCCCATGCAGATCTCGGACACATGGATCGGGCTGCGGCCCAGGCGGCGCGTTTTCATCAGATCGTCCCTCTTGTCACCGCTACAGATAGCGATGTGAGCGTATGCTCACAAGGGGAGTGGAGGCATTGGCTCGGGTGGCTGCAAGCCGAACTTGTGACCACAGTCGGGGAAGGCTTCAGGCGCCACCCTAACTTCCTCATCGCTACCGACCCATTCTTTGGTGCGGGCAGCCTGATCGATCGCTGCTTCCAATGGACCAAGCAACGCATTTCCGACTGCGCTACCGGAGTAATGGGCAATGGTCTTTTCGCGGCCATCGTACGAAAGCGAGACGCCAAACATTGCGCCGTCGGTAGGGCCTTCAACGTACTCGGAATCGAGATCGAAGAATTCGACGTCGGCGAACTTGTTCAGGAGGGAGGCAACCTCTGACGGTGAAATTGTCCTCGTGCGTTCTCCGACCTCGCGCACGTATCCTAGACCACAGTACGTCACGGTGCCATCGCCACGTATTTCGACCTCATACATTGGACAAAACCCGTAGCACATCCCACGACCCAACCGGATGTTCACGCTACCCCAGTCCTTGAACTCGAATTTCGTCTTTTGCGCCTCAGGACCCGTCGCAGGAGCGCAGGCGGCTAACGCGAAATGTACAAGGGCAAAACCTCGCAGCACCTAGTCAACTCTCCAGCAACCGCGGCATCAGCTCGACCATGTTGCACGGCATATGGCGGCTATCGAGCTGCCAGCGGATCAGCTTGTCCCAGCCATCCTTCACCGCGCCGTTCGAGCCCGGCAGGCAGAAGATGAAGGTCGCGTTGGCGACGCCCGCACACGCCCGCGACTGGAGAGTGGACGTGCCCACCGACTGGAACGACACGAGATGCCAGACGACGTTGAACCCTTCGATCTCCTTGTCGAACAGCGGCCGCACAGCCTCCGGCGTCACATCGCGCCCGGTGAGGCCCGTGCCGCCCGTCGTCACCACGGCGTCAATCGTCGGATCCGCAATCCACCTGCGCATCACCGCGCGGATGGCGTTCACCTCGTCCGGCACGATGGCCTTGTCCGCCACCTCATGCCCCGCCTCCTTCACGCGATCCGCCAGCAGATGGCCCGACGTATCCGTCTCATCCGTCCGCGTATCGGAGATCGTCATCACGCAGATGCGCAGCGGCTTGAACGCCATCGTGTCGACCATCTTCCCGCCCGGAGCGGTCAGCGGCGGATAGGCAGGTCCGGTCATGGTCTACTCCTGGGTCGAGCGCACGCGTTGTTGGGCGATCCACTCTCCAACTGCCGCGATAGCTTTTCGCAATACAAGCTCTACCTCGCCGATGGCAATTGGCGCGCCAGCGAGGATCAATCGTTCAAGGGGCAACCTGCTCTCACCTTCATAGCTGGCGCCGGGATCATAGAACTGCAGCGCCTCGCCAACCTTTTCCGCGCAAAGAACAGTGTAGCCCTGAACGGAGAATATCACCTCCGAGCCCAGCTTCGCACACATCACGTTGGACAAGCTGGTCATCAACTCTCCCAACACGCCGTCGATGGCGTCTGGGCAATAGCCAAATCTATGTCGACCCACATGGTACTGAACGTCGAACTCCTCTTTCGGCACTTCGGCCCACGCAGCCGGACTCCAATCGAAGCCCTTGATCCAATCATCACTCGCGGCAGCTGACACTGGCGCGATGGGCGGATCGAACGAGATGGCGAAAACGCCCATCTGGCTCTACTCCGTCTTCCAGCGCGCGTGCGCTTCACGATCATCGCTGCGCGGTTCGATCCACTCTGCCCCATCCGGCCGCACTTCGCGCTTCCAGAACGGCGCCTCCGTCTTGAGGCGATCCATCAGATAGTCAACCGCCTGCAGCGCCTCGCGCCTGTGCTTCGACAGCGCCGCCACGAGCACGATCGCCTCGCCCGGCGCCATCCGCCCATGACGGTGGATCACCAGGGTATCGATCAGGTCGAACCGCCCCCGCGCGTCCGCCTCGATCTTCGCGATCTGCTTTTCCGTGAACCCCGGATAAGCCTCCAGCTCCAGCGCCGTCACGACATCACCATGCGCGCTGTTGCGCACCGAACCCACAAACGAAGCCAGCGCGCCCGCCTCGCCACGGCCGTCCGCGAAGGCCGCAGTTTCTGCGTGGGGATCGAACGGTGTCGTCTGGACGCGGATCATGCTGCAACCCTAGCGGCCGTTTGCCCGCTTGTGAACGTTTACCACGAGCCGCTTTCAGCTAGGCTGGCCCAACGCACGGAGCCGCTCATGCCATATCTCTATCTTGCCATCTCGATCGTCGCCGAAGTCATCGGCACATCCGCCCTGAAGGCATCAGACGGCTTTACCAAACTCTGGCCATCGGTCATCGTCGTGGTTGGCTACGGCGTGGCCTTCCACTTCCTGGCGTTGACCCTCAAGACCATCCCCATTGGCGTCGCCTACGCCATCTGGGCCGGCGCCGGCATATCGATCGTGGCCATCGTCGGCTGGGTCCTGTTCGGCCAGAAGCTGGACGCCCCAGCCATCATTGGCATGGCGCTCATCGTCACCGGCGTCGTCGTGATGCAGGCATTCTCGAAAACCACCGGGCACTAGACCAGGCGGAGCAGCGCCGCAGAATAGGGCTCCATCACCAGCTTGCCACCAACCAAAACTGCATCCACAGCCCAGAGCACGTCCGGCTTGCCTTCCGCGGCCACCTGGGCCCCCTCGCCCGCGAAGTTGAACACACAGCGGACAGTCTGGCCCTCCGCCACGCGATCGAACACCAGCACCCCATCGCTCGCCCGCACCACCTTGAACGCCCCGCCCGACAGCGCCGCGCTCGTCTTGCGCAGGGCGATCAGCTTGCGCGTCGTGTGCAGCATCGACTCCGCCAGCTTCTCCTGCTTCTCCACCGCCAACAGGCGCTGGCGCGCATCGACCGGCAGCCACGCCTCTTTCGCCTTCGTGAAGCCGGCCATCACCTCGTCCTTCCACGGCATCGGCGTGCGGCATCCGTCGCGCCCCTTCGTGGCGGGCCAGCCGGCGATGCCCCATGGATCCTGCAGCTTCTCGAACGGCACGTCCGCCTCGGGCAAGCCAAGCTCCTCGCCCTGGTAGAGAAAGATCGTTCCGCGCAAGGACAGCAGCAGCGCCAGGAACAGCGGCGCAGACCTTGGGCTGGCAAGACCAATGGCCTCGCCCCAGCGGCTCGCCACACGGGCGACATCGTGGTTCGAGAAGGCCCAGCTCGGCCAGCCGTCCTCGGCCCCCTCCCCCCATTGCGAGAGAATGTCCGCCATCCTTTCGACGCCCGGCCAGGCCCCGAGAAAATCAAATGCATACGCCGTGTGCAGACGCTTCTGTCCGCGCGTGTAGTCGGCCATCAGCGCATGAGAGCCCGGCGCAAGCTCGCCCACCGTCATCTTGTCGCCATGCCCGTCCACCACCTCGCGGATCTTGGCGACGAAGGCGAGCGTTTCCGGCTGGTTGGAGTTGAACTGGTGCAGTTGCATGTTGCGCGGCAAGGCCGGCGCCGGATCGCCCGACGGCGGATTGTCCCGCAGCTGTGCGTCGTGAACATAGTAATTCGCCACATCGAGCCGGAAGCCATCTACGCCCAGCCGCAGCCAGAACCGCGCCACATCGGTTATCGCCCCAGGGACGTCCGGATTGTGATAGTTCAGTTGCGGCTGCGTCGGCAGGAAGTTGTGCAGGTAGTACTGCCTGCGCCGCGGCTCCCAGGTCCACGCGGGCCCGCCGAACCAGGCCTGCCAGTTGTTTGGCGGCGAGCCATCTGGCTTTGCATCGGCCCAGACATACCAGCTCGCTTTCGGGTTCGTCCGGTCCTGCCGGCTCTCGCGAAACCAGTCATGGTCCGAGGCGGTGTGCGACCACACCTGGTCGATGATCACCTTCAGATCGCGATCATGCGCCGCCTTCACCAGCGCCTTGAAATCCTCGAGCGTACCGAAAAGTGGATCAACCTCGCGATAGTCCGACACGTCATAACCGAAATCCCGCATCGGGCTCTTGAAGAAAGGGGACAGCCACACGCCATCGACGCCCAGCGACTTCACATGATCCAGCTTGGCTGCAACCCCTTTCAGGTCGCCGACACCATCACCATTCGTGTCCATGAAGGAGCGCGGATAAATCTGGTACATCACCGCGCCGCGCCACCAGCGAGTGCTCTCACGTCCCATCACGCGTATCTCCCGCCAGCCGCCATCTGCGCCTGCTTTCCACCCCGACGCGGCGGCGACAAGCGCATCGCCAGGCTGACAGGAAAAATCGCGATTCGTGGGGAGTTTAGTGGACTCGGCAGGCTTCCGGAACGATCTGGTCCATCATGTCCACGATGTCATGACCCTGCCTCACGAACGCTGGTAGATGCGATTCGCGCGATGGACCCGGCGCAGCATCAGGGAATTCGGAGCGAACCATGCTGGACATCGACCTGGGAAAAATCGTGAAGACAATGGGCGAGAACACGATCGCCGACATCGGTGAGCCCCTCGGCCTCTCGAAGGAATTGTCGCTCAAGGCCGCTACAGCCCTGGCGAAGAATTTCCAGGGCGACAAGGATGAGGTCATCGCTGCGGCGGCGGCCGAGACCGGCATCGGCAAGGAGGTGCTGGAAGCGATGATCACCAAGCTCATTGAAGAGGCGCGCCAGCAGGCGATGGGCGCTGTCAAGGAACAGGCCGCCAACGCCGCCAAGGGCATGTTCA
>JBEAMJ010000115.1:0-31907 GCA_041166025.1 Pseudomonadota bacterium
TCTTCAGATCGTGGCTTGCCCGGCATCCATGCTGGCCTCCAACCCAGCCAGCATGATGAATCAGACTTCGGCTCAGACTGGAATCCAAAATCGATTCAGCCGGTTCACAAAATGCTCTAGAACCGGGCGACAGGCGCGAGCAGACACAAGGGCCCGGCTACCGCCGGGCCCTTGCATCTTTACCGCGCCATCGCCGACAGGTCGCCGCGCGAAATCGCAACTCCGCTGCTGAACACGGTCACGATGGAATCGTAGGCTGCAATATCCTCCAGCGGATTCTGTCGCAGCAGCAGCATGTGCGCCTTCTTGCCAGCGGCGATCACGTCGCGATCATCGAGATTGAAAAGGTCGGCATTGCCAAGCGTCATGGCATGGAACAGCGCTGGCGGACTGATACCGGAATCGATCCAGTACTGCATCTCAAGGCGACCGTTCAGGCCCGGCGGGTTGCCATAGGTCACGGCGCTCGGCGTATCGCTGCCGAACACGATGGGCACGCCCGCCTGGTTCATCTTCGTTGCGATCGCCACACCTGGGAAAGAGCGCTTTGGACAAACGGAGGCGGACCCTTGCTCGCATCCCAGTCGCCCGCCATCTCCCGCCGCATCCATCCCGCATCAGGGGTCCTGAACCAGGCCAGCGCAGCCGGCGGCGTGGCGTGAGCCATGCGCGGATCGTTCAGGAGCGCGGGATCGAACATGTCGCCAATCCCATTGATGACCCGGAAAGTCGGCTGATAGGCCATGGCCCTGGCCTTGATGCCGGCAACCAGCTCGTCCAGCGCCTTCACCTTTGCCTCGCCGGTGTAGCCGCTGTCATTCCAAGCCCGGTGCGCGATCACGTCGACGCCGGCCTCCGTGGCAAACTGCTGCGCGCGGATCGAGTTGGCGTCCATGATCACTGGCATGTCGCGCGCACGCGCCGCCGCAACAATCGCCTTCACCTGCTCCAGCGAGGCGTTGGGCAGGTTGCGCGCGGGGCCAAATCCAGGCTCGTTGTAGGTCTTGACGCAGATCGCGCCGTTCTTCGCCGTGCGCTCGACCACCGCTGCGGGCTGGTGCTCGGCCGGGTCGACCGAAGCTGGGAGGCTCGCGGCCTTGGCAGGATCATGGAGAAAGTACGGGAACAGCGTCGTTGCGATCTGAGGCGGCGCCAAGACCATGGGATAGCCCTCGAGCATGGCCGCCGAGCCGCAGACGAATGCGTCAGGGCGGACAGGTCGCGCATTCCATCCAGCGATGAACCCGGGATCCCGAGCGAGGTCGATCACCGTGGTAAAACCGAAATAGAGATAGCTCCGGGGCTCCTGCTCGCGCAGAGCCTCGGCAAGGCCCGGATGCTTCGCGTCGTCCTGCGGACGCAGCACGGGAAGAACATCAAGATGGACATGGCCGTCGATGAGCCCGGGAATGAGAAATCCCCCCTCGCCATCGATCACCTGCTTGCCTGCAAGCGGGCTGAGGCTGACCGCGTCGATCCGGTCGCCGACAATCCGCACATAAGCATTGACGAGCGGCTGGCCGCGATCGGGCGAGACCACGGTGACATTCGAGATCACGAGCCCGGCCGGCGCCGGCGCCATGCAGGCGGCGCCAGCGAGAAAGGCCAGCAGCGGCAAAAGGCGTGTCATGCTCCGTCCTCTCTGTCGCCGCTGCCATGAAAGTTGAGTTTCGCGGGCAAGGCCATCCCAATTGTCCTGCTCACGGCCTGTCTCCGCCAGCCCCTGAACATGGGTTCTCCAGGCGCGCGCACGCCCTACCGGCGCAATCAACCAACTGGGCGGTGAAGCAAGGCCCCCGTCCGGCCTGCCAGGCTGACGGCGAGGCGCCCGCTGCCTCTGCTGCACTGCGAAGTAAATAGCAGCAGGCGAAAATTTTTCCGCTTCCGCCATGGCCCCGACAGGCGTAACAGCCGCCTCCGTTCGGGACCCGGTCCGGCAGGCTCTGCCTGAAGAACCTTGGGCGGTCCGCGGCTGAAGGCGCACAAAATGGGCGATACTTCGTCTTCCGGCGGGGTGGCTCAGACGGGGGACGGCAAACCGGCCGGTGCACGGTTCTGGGCGCTTGCGCTCGGCTCGGTCGGTGTCGTGTTCGGCGACATCGGCACCAGCCCACTCTACGCCTTCAAGGAATCGATCCACCACATCAATGTGCGCAATCACGAGGCCGCTGGCATCGCGGTCGGCCCCGAGACGGACCTCACCGCGGTTCCCGTGCTGCGCGATGATGTGCTCGGCGTGATCTCGCTGATGCTCTGGTCGCTGATCATCATCGTCACCATCAAGTACGTCCTGCTGCTCACACGTTTCGACAACCGCGGCGAAGGCGGAACGCTCTCGCTGATGGCCATGCTTTCGCGGATCGTGGGGCGGCGCACGCCGCTCCTGTTCCTGATCGCAATCTGCGCCGCGGGCATGTTCTTCGGCGATGCGCTGCTGACGCCTGCAATGTCGGTGCTGTCGGCCGTCGAGGGCCTCACTGTCATCGAGGAGCTGCAGGGCCGCGTCGAACCCTTCATCATTCCTGTCGCGCTCGGCCTGCTGGTCGGCCTGTTTCTGATCCAGAAGCGCGGGACCTCGGTTGTGGGCAAGCTTTTCGGCCCGGTCTGCGTCGTCTGGTTCGTCACGATGGGCGCACTCGGCGTCTACCACATCGCCATAGACGGCCTTCAGATCTTTCTCGCACTGAGCCCGCACTATGGCGTCATGTTCCTCGCCACGCACCAGGTGCTGGGCTTCATCGTGCTGGGCTCGGTCTTCCTTACGGTGACAGGCGCTGAGGCCCTCTATGCCGACCTCGGCCATTTCGGCCGCAAGCCGATCGTGACGGCATGGGCCTGGCTCGTGCTGCCCTGCCTCTCGCTCAACTATCTCGGTCAGGGCGCCATGGTTCTGGCGCACCCGGAAACCATGAGCAACCCGTTCTTCCTGATGGCGCCTGACGTGCTCCAGGCGCCTCTGGTGCTGCTCGCAACGCTGGCGACCATCGTGGCCAGTCAGGCCGTCATCACCGGCGCGTTTTCGCTGGCGCAACAGGCCGTCCAGCTCGGCCTCCTGCCGCGCCTGCAGATCGTCAACACGTCGGCAGAGGAGCACGGCCAGATCTACATGCCTCAGGTCAACTGGATCCTGCTGGCCGGCGTCGTGTTCCTGGTGCTGGGCTTCAGGTCGTCCTCGGCGCTGGCCTCGGCCTACGGCGTGTCGGTGATCGGGACGATGATCATGTCGACGCTCCTGGCCTTCATGGCCGTGCGGCGGATCTGGAACAAGCCAGACTGGCTGGCCGCTTTGGTCGTCTTCCCCTTCATCACGCTCGAACTGGTCTTCCTGGCATCCAACCTCCTCAAGGTGCCGCAGGGCGGCTACGTCCCGCTGCTCATCGCCGCCGTCATGATGCTCGTGATGTGGACGTGGACACGCGGAACGAAAATCCTCATGGCGCGCACGCGAAAGGACATCTCCATCAACGACGTGCTGAAGGGGCTGGAGGTCAATCCGCCCCACACGGTGAAGGGTACGGCGGTGTTCCTGACGGCGGACCCCGAAGCCGCCCCCGCAGCGCTGCTCCACAACCTCAAGCACAACAAGGTGCTTCACGAGCACAATGTGCTGCTCAATGTGCGGACCGCACAGGAGCCGTTCGTGCCGGACGAGAAGAAGATCGAAATCACCGACATCTCGCCGACAATGCACCGCCTCACCATGACCTTCGGCTTCATGGAGACGCCCAATGTCAGCCGAGGCCTGACGCTTGTGAAAAAGAAGCGTGGACTGTCATTCGACATCATGTCGACCTCGTTCTTCCTCAGCCGACGAACACTGCTTGCCGACGGCAAGTGGGGCATGCCGCTCTGGCAGGACCACCTCTTCATCTTCCTCAGCCGCAACGCCACCAATGCAACGGAGTTCTTCCGGATCCCCACCTCCCGCGTCGTCGAAATGGGCTCACAGCTGACGATCTGATCCACCCAGCACGGCCGGGTAAGGTCCAGCGCCTCAAAGCGGGCGAACCTGTGCGTCAATGCGTCCATCACTCCCGCATGGGAGACCATGCCGAGCGCGTTTCAACGGCGCGGGGAGAGTGGACGCAGGCGAGCGTGAAGAGCCCCGGTGAATGGCGCCAAGGACCGGACGTCCCGGATGGGCCACGCCCGTCTGGCCGCGAGTTGGTCTCCGTCCGCGCCACTGCGATTTCGGCAGAAGCGCTGCGGAAACCCGGACTGACATTCTGGGGGGGATGGCTGGAGCATCCTGACACTCACCCCATTCACCCGCCCTTGTGCACCCCTCGCGGCGCCAGCGACTTGGCCCTGTCATTGCGCTAACTTAAGGAGTGGCCTCAGCCGCCTCCCCCGACAGTTTCCGGAACACGAAGATGAAAACCCCGCGCACCGATCTCCAGGCGAACACGTTCGATTTCGAGACGACGCCGCTCGTGAAGGCGACGGGTTTTCGCGAGTACGACGCGCGCTGGTGGTTTGGCGGCCCGCAATATCCCAAAGCGCCGGAACTCAACTTTCTCGGCGTCCAGGCGCTGGGCCTCGGGCTGGGAACGCTAATCCGGGAGATGGGGGTCGCTCCGCGCATCGTCACCGGCCACGACTACCGGTCCTATTCGCTCTCGATCAAGCAGGCGTTGACCCTCGGCCTGATCGAAGCCGGCTGCGAGGTGCACGATATCGGCCTCGCCCTCTCGCCCATCGCCTATTACGCGCAATTCGCGCTCGACATTCCATGCGTCGCCATGGTGACCGCCAGCCACAACGAGAATGGCTGGACCGGCGTGAAGATGGGGGCGAACAAGCCGCTCACCTTCGGCCCCGAAGAAATGGGCCGCCTGAAGGACATCGTGCTTAATGGCCGCTTCAATCCGCAAGCCGGCGGCAAGCTGATCCGTGTCGACGGCATGCGCGAGCGCTATATCGAGAGCGTCTCGCAGAACGCCAAACTCACGCGCAAGCTGAAGGTTGTCTGCGCCTGCGGAAATGGCGCGGCCGGCGCCTTCGCGCCCGAAGCCCTGCGCCGCATGGGCGCCGAGGTGATCGAGATGGACACAAATCTCGACTACACCTTCCCGAAGTACAACCCAAACCCGGAAGACCACGAAATGCTGGTCTCGATGGGCCAGGCCGTGAAGGAGCACGGCGCTGACCTCTGCGTCGGCTTCGATGGCGATGGCGACCGCTGCGGCGTGGTCGATGACAAGGGCGAGGAAATCTTCGCCGACAAGATCGGCCTCCTCCTCGCTCGCGATCTCTCGAGGCTGCACCGGAACGCAACCTTCGTCGTCGATGTGAAATCGACCGGCCTCTACAAGACCGATCCCGTGCTGAAGCAGAACGGCGTCTCGGTCGATTACTTCAAGACCGGCCACTCCTACATCAAGCGCCGCACCACCGAACTCGACGCCCTCGCGGGCTTCGAGAAGTCCGGCCACATGTTCTTCCGCAAGCCTTACGGCTACGGTTATGACGACGCCCTCGTCGCAGCCGCCGCCGTTCTGATGATGCTCGACCGCAACCCGGGCCGCTCGCTGTCGGACCTCAAGGCCGAGCTCGGCCATGCGTGGACGTCGCTCACCATGAGCCCGCACTGCGACGACGAAAAGAAGTACGGCATCGTCGACCAGGTCGTCGCCGACTATCAGGAGCTTGGAAAATCCGGCGGCCAAATCCTCGGCCGCAAGATCATCGACGTGAACACCGTCAACGGCGCCCGTGTCACGCTTGAGGACGGCTCCTGGGTTCTCGTCCGCGCTTCATCCAACAAGCCGGAGCTGGTCGTCGTCGTCGAGTCGATGCAGGGCGAGGACGACATGCGCGCCCTCTTCCGGGAAGAAGTCAAACCGCGCCTCGGCCGCTTCGCCGAGGTCGGCCACTACAATCAGGAGATCTGAGACGCCTCGTATTGTTTCGTTTCAGCAACAATACCGCTGTCGGGGTGTGGTCTGCGGCCAGCGGACTAGGCAGAATTTACCCACACCTGTGAATGATTTAACGCGTCGTTAACCGGCCCTCTCTCATTTGGTTAACTGAGGGCGTCCGCCTGTAGGATGCCCCCGCGTTGTGATTCGGCCCTGGCGGGACGTCGACCATGGACATGAACTTCACCCAGCCGCTCGTCCTGCTCGTCGCAGGCGCAGCGGCCTTTGGCATTGCAGCCCTTCTCTGGGCGATCCGCATCTCCGATGGCGCAAGGGGCGCTGCCAGAAAGTACCGCGAACAGGAACAGCAGGCCCGGGAAAAGCTGGCGCGCGCCGAGAGCGTGTTCGGCGCCCATCCCGGCGTCATCATGGTGTGGGAAGACGCCGACGCCGAGGCGCAGGCCAGGCATCCGAACTCCGAATGGGGCGAGCCCAGCCTCTATGGCTCGCCCGTCGCCCTCATGGGCATCCTCCGCTTCGCCGATGATGGTACGTCCGAGGATCCTGGCGTGCGGATCCTCGAGGGTATTGCCGATCTCGAAGCCCGCGACGGCGCCGGCCAGGACGCCACCCTGCGCGAACGCCTGAAACAGCTGCGCAAGGACGGCGCGCCCTTCTCGCTCACCATTATCGGCCCCTCCGGCCGCTTCCTCGAAGCCGACGGCCGCACCGCCGGCGCCCGCGCGGTGCTCTGGATCACCGACACCACCATCAAGGGCCTCGAGGAATCCGGCGCTCGCGCCCGCATCGAGGAAGCCCGCGCCGCAGTCGCTCGCGACCCGATGGCCTTCCTTGAAATGCTGGGCAAGGCGCCCTTCCCGGCCTGGCGCATGAGCGGCGCCGGCAAGCTGCAATGGGTCAACCGCGCCTACCTCAAGGCCGTCGGCGCGCCCAGCGTCGACCACGTCCTCGACCGGCAGATCATGCTCGACCAGCATGTCGCCGCGCAGGCGCAGAAGACCATTGGCGGCAACGCCGAAACCGACGAGATGCGCCATATCGTGGTCGACGGCGAACGCCGCGCCATGCGCGTCAAGATGTTTCCGCTCTCCGGCGGCCTCGGCGGGATGGCGTTCGACATCACCGACCTCGAATCAGCGCGCGAGACGCTGGAGAAGAACTCGAAGGCCCACGACGACACGCTCAACCACGTCGCCGACGGCGTCGCCATCTTCGGCCCCGACCGCAAGCTGATCTTCAACAACCGCGCCTTCCAGACCATGTGGGACATCGATCCCGCCTATCTTCTGGAGAAACCCGATCACGGCTCGATCCTCGACCGCCTGCGCGAGCGCCGCAAGCTTCCGGCCAAACCCGATTTCGCCAAATGGCGCCGTGACGAGCTGGCCTACTATCAGGGCGAGAAAGTCGACTTCACCGAGGATCTCTGGAACCTCCCCGACGGCCGCATCCTGCGCGTCACCCGTCAGCGCCATCCGCTCGGCGGCGTGCTGCTCCTGTTCAAGGACATCACCGACGAGGTCTCGCTGAAGGCGGAATTCAACCGCCTCATCAACGTCCAGAAGGCGACGCTCGACAACCTTCGCGAGGCGGTCGTGGTGTTCAGCGCCGATGGTCGCCTCCGCCTGCACAACGACGCCTTCGCAGACCTCTGGGAGCTCAAGGGCAACACGCTAAATGACGGGCCCGACTTTGACGCCGTGGTCGCCCAGTGCGCGCGCATGTTCCACGACAGGAATGTCTGGGCCACGATCCGCAGCCGGGTCACCAACCCCTCGCCCGAGTATCGCCAGCAGGCACAGGGCGTGATGCGCACGTCGAATGACCGCACCATCACCTGGATCACCCAGCCGCTTCCCAATGGCGCGACCCTGGTGGCCTTCATGGACGTGACCGCCGCCCGCAAGGTCGAACAGGCGCTCAAGGACAAGAACGAGGCGCTTCAGGCCGCCGACAAGCTCAAGAACGAGTTCGTGCAGAACGTCAGCTACCAGCTGCGCTCTCCGCTAACGACGATCCTCGGCTATGCCGAACTGCTGGAAAGCGAGCGCCCCGGACCGCTCCTCGACAAGCAACGCGAGCAGGTCGATTCGATCCTGTCCGCGGCCGACCATCTCTCGAAAGTCATAGACAACATCCTGGACCTCGCCATGATCGAAGCCGGCAAGATGGAACTCGAACTCTCTAGCTTCTCTCTGCGCGCCGCCATGGAAAGCGCCGTCGACCTCGTCGTCTCCTCGGCGCAGAACACGAAAGTGCGCGTCGAGATCCTGTGCGACGACCGCATCGGCAACATCCATGCCGACGAGCGCCGCATCAAGCAGGTGCTCTTCAACCTGCTTTCCAACGCCCTGCGCTTCACAGGACCCGGCGGCCACATCAAGATCGAGGCGTCCAAGCCGGTGCCGAGCGAGAACATCATTCGCCTCGCCGTCTCGGACAATGGCAAGGGCATCGCGCCGGACCGCCAGTCGAGTGTGTTCGACTCGTTCATTTCAGACACGCGCGGCGCAGGCCTTGGCCTCGCCCTCGTCCGCTCCTTCGTCGAGCTGCATGGTGGGGACGTGAAGATCAAGTCGGCGCCGGGCGCTGGCACATCGGTGATCTGCCAGCTGCCGGAAATGGCTTCGCCGCGCGCCGGTCGCGTCGAACTCGAACTCGGTCCGGAAGCAGTCGCAGCGCAGTGATCGCCCCGAAGCCGCGGCCTGCCGTAACAACGCCGTGAGGCGCCGACCGTAATTCCGGCTACGCGCATCCGCGTCTTGACGGACGCGAGGGCGCTTATTTTCTAACCTCCGTCGAGACTGGGATCCGCACGGAGGAGGACATCATGACAACACGGACAACCGGCCTGCCGGCCATCGCCGCGGGCGCGCTCGCAATCGCCCTCGCCCAGCCCGCTCTGGCGCAGAAGCCGATCACGGATCCACCCGTCACCTCTATCCTGACCTGGACGCAGAAGCAGCAACTCGAACGCTATCCTGCCATCGAGAAGGTCTATGCGGTCGACACCATCAAGAAGGGCGACAAGGTCAGTCCCCTCCCCGCCGCCGCGACCCAGATCGACCCGAAGGTCACCTTCAACCGCCGCGCATCGAGCCTCGATGCCTTCATGAAGGACAACCGCATCACCGGCCTGATGGCGATCAAGGATGGCGAGGTCGTCCTCGAGAAGTATGCGCTCGGCCGCAAGCCGACCGACCGCTGGACCTCCTTCTCCGTCGCCAAGTCGGTGACAGCGATCCTGATGGGCGCTGCGATCAAGGATGGCTGGATCAAGAATGTCCACGAGCCGGTCACCCGCTATCTGCCTGAACTCAAGGGCTCCGCCTATGACGGCGTCTCGATCCGCCAGCTCATCTCGATGCAGACCGGCGTGAAATGGGACGAGAATTACGCGAGCCAGAAATCCGATGTGGCGCGCGCCGGCCAGGCCGCATTCAAGGGTGGTCATCCGGTCGAGAACAACCCGCTGCTGCAGTACATGGCGAAGCTGCCGAAGAAGACCGAACCGGGACAGGAGTTCGTCTACAAGACCGGCGAAACCGATCTGGCCGGCATGGTGCTGGTCCGCGCTCTCTCCGGCAAATCGCTGGCGCAGTACGCCTCGGAGAAACTGTGGCAGCCCTTCGGCATGGAGCAGGACGGCATCTGGATGGTCGACAAGGCGGGCCTTGCGCGGGGCGGCTGCTGCATGAGCATGACGCTGCGCGATTATGCCCGCATCGGCCTCTTCATGCTTGGCGGCGGCAAGATCGACGGAAAAGAGGTCCTGGCTCCCGGCTGGGTCGAGGAATCTACCAAGAACCATGCGCCGCCCAAGTCGCGCGAAGCCGGCGAGAGCTACGGCTATTTCTGGTGGCCGATGGAGGAGGGCTATTACGCCGTCGGCATCTTCGGCCAGGGCATCTATGTCTATCCGGAAGAGAACCTGGTCATCGCCATCAACTCCGCGATGCCGAAGGCAAGCGACCGCACGCAAAGCCAGAAGGTCCGCGCCGTGATCGATGCGATCCGGAGTGCGACAAAGGCTGGCTGACACGCCGCGCGAGGTTGACAGGGGCGGCGGGCGACACGAGGCTGCGGGCATGCTGAACCAGCTGTCCCGCATCTTGCTGGCGCTCGTCACGGCTTTCGTCTTCTCCGGACAGATGGAAGCGGCCGCCGAACACTGCGCCCGCCTCGCCCATGAGGCGGAGACGGCTGCTGAGGCAGCCGGGGAGGCGCCGCCCTGCCACGAAGCGGCTGCAGCGGTTGTGGAGACTCACCATCAAGCGCCGCATCATGCGCCAGCCGACGACCCCACAACGCCAACGCAGGATCATTGCCAGTGCGTCGCTGCCCTGAGCGGGTTCACGCACATTCCCGTCGCGCTCGCGAGCAGCAGGGTCGCGCCCTATGTCTGGCTCTCGCCCGAAGCCGAGCGCTTTGCCTCCAGCCGGCCCGACCCGGATTTCCGCCCGCCCCGCGCCTGACCTGAACCACGCGCACGCCGTTCACCCGAACGGCTATCTAACGATCCCAGTTCAGGACGCACTCCAATGTCACGACTCTTGCTGATCGCTTCGGCGATCCTTATTGCGCCTGCAGCGATGGCGCAGGAACAAGACCACTCATCGCACGCGCCCGCCACGCAGGCCCAGCCGCCTGCGGACGACCACGCTGGTCATGGAGGCCATGGTCAGGCAACCGTCGAGGCGCAGCATACCGACCACGCCGCCGGCCATGCCAGCCACACGGCCATGCCCAGCGCGCTGGGCCCCTACCCGATGACGCGCGACGCCTCCGGAACCGCATGGCAGCCCGACGCAGCCGCCCATCATGGCGCACATGCGACCCATGACGCCGGCTGGAGTTTCATGGGCCATGGCAATATCGACCTCGTCTACACTTCCCAGAGCGGCCCGCGCGGAGATGATCTCGGCTTCGTGGCCGGCATGCTGATGGGCTCGGCGCTCTATCGTTTCCCGGACGACAGCGCGGTCCAGTTGCGCGGGTCACTGAGCCCCGATCCCCTGATGGGTGACCGCGGCTATCCCCTGCTCCTCGCCGCCGGCGAAACGGCTGATGGCGTGGAAACTCTCATCGACCGCCAGCATCCCCATGACCTGTTCATGGAGCTGTCGGCGAGCTATTCGCGTCAGCTCGGCAATGGCCAGAGCGTGTTCGTCTATGCTGGCCTGCCCGGCGAGCCGGCCTTTGGACCACCAGCCTTCATGCATCGCCCCTCGGCCATGCCCAATCCCGAAGCGCCGATCACCCACCACTGGATAGATTCCACGCATATCACCTACGGCGTGCTGACCGCAGGCTATGTCGCTGGCGACGTCAAAATCGAAGCATCGCGCTTCCGCGGCCGCGAGCCCGACCAGGACCGCTATGACATCGAGACAGGAGAGCTGGATTCAACCGCAATGCGCCTGTCGTGGAATCCGACGCCAAACTGGTCGCTCCAGGCGAGCTGGGCCGATGTCACTTCGCCCGAACAACTCGAACCGGATGTGGACGTGGTGAAATGGTCCGCCAGCGCACTCTACACGCAGCATTTCGGGGACAGCACAGTCTCGATTACGGGCGCCTTCGCCCGCAAGGACTCAAGCGAGAATGTGGTGCTGGATGCATGGCTCGGCGAAGCGGCGCTCAGGATCAACACGGACTGGACGGTGTTCGCACGCGCGGAGGCCGTCGAAACAGACGAGCTGGGCAAACCCGCCGCCCATGGTCACCACGGCCCCGTCGAAAATGTCGCGCGCGCCACACTCGGCGTCTCGCGCGATTTCCGCGTGTCGGACACGCTCGTTATCGCTGTTGGCGCGTCGGCCACGCAGAACTGGACCAGCGGCGCCCTCTCGCCGCTCTACGACGGCGACCCCAGCGCCGCACTCGCCTTCGTGCGGTTCAAGATCGAGTAGCGTCTACAGATCCTCGGCGAGACGGCGCAAGGTCGTCTCGCCGACAGCTGCATGCTCCGGGTCATCGACGCGGCCGTTCTCATAAAGCGTGGCGCCGAACAGGATCGCCCAACCGATCGCACGCACGACAAGGTCATCATCGGGCGCATAGCGGCTCAGCGCCTGTGCGCGGGCCGATGCTTGCGACAGCAGGATCCACACGCCACAGAGGTCGACGGCAGGATCGCCAACGCACATGTCGCCCCAGTCGATAACGCCTGCAAGCTTGCCGTTCCTGGACAGGACATTCTGCGCGTGCAGGTCGCCATGCAGCCACACGGGCGATTGGGTGAAGGGCGCCGCCAGCGCATCCTTCCATGCCCGGTCGATGGCTGGCGAAATCAGGTCGCACGACCCGCGCACGCGATCGAGGCAAGGCTCGAACCGCTCGCGCCGCGAATCCAGGCGCACGCCGCGAACAGGATTGGTTGGCGCGCCCTCTGGCGCCGGGTGATGAAGATCGCGCAGGACGTTCGCCAGCGCGACACCCTGGTCTTCATCCAGGGGTGCGTGCGCAACAGGCGTTCCCTCGATCCACGGCACAATGCTCCACGGCCAGGCATATCCGCGTCCTGCCACACCGGTCGCCAGGGGCGCCGGCACAGGAAGGGAGACGTCCCGCGCAGCGACTGCAAGCCAGCGCTGTTCATTGACAATCAACTCCACACTCGCCGCACGACGCGGCAGGCGGACAGCGAGCGCCTCGCCAAGCCGGAATGTGAAATTGTCCCATCCCTCGGCGGCAAAGGTCACGGGCAGGTGCGCATATTGCGGATGCTGGTCGGCGACAAGTACGCTAACGAGCGCCTCGCTCACCGCGACTTCGGCATTCGGAGTTCCCGCCATGGCGCCTCTTAGCGCGTGCAGCGTTCCACGTCAGCTGGGTGGGGTATTGATGAAGCTCTCGACCAGCGAGCCCGACAGCAGGCGCCAGCCGTCCACCAGCACGAAGAAAATCAGCTTGAACGGAAGCGAGATGGTCACCGGCGGCAGCATCATCATGCCCATCGCCATCAGGATCGACGACACGACAAGATCGATGACGAGGAAGGGCAGGAAGATCATGAAGCCGATCTCGAACGCACGCTTGAGCTCAGAGATCATGAAGGCGGGCGCCAGAACATGGAAAGGCGCATCCGCGGGGCTTGCGAGATTCTGGATGTTGGCCATGCCCGCGAACATCGCGACGTCGGCCTCGTTCACATGCGCGCCCATGAATTGCTGGATGGGGCCAAGGGTGCGCGGGATCGCCTCCTCCAGCGTGATCGCCTCGGCCATGTAGGGCTGGATACCGGCCTCGTAGGAGGCCATGAAGGTCGGCGCCATAACGAACGCGGTGAGAAACAAGGCCAGCGAGATGATGACGGAGTTGGGTGGGGCGTTCTGCAGGCCGATCGCCGTCCGCACCAGCGACAACACGATGACGATGCGCACGAACGAAGTCGTCATCACGAGGATGGACGGCGCCAGCGAGAGCACGGTGATCGCTGCAATGAGCTGCACGATGCCGGATGTCAGCCCCTGCCCGGTTCCAAGATCGACAGACACGGTCTGCGGCAACGCCTCGGGCGCCACGACGAGCGCCAGCAACAGGGCGGGGCAGAAGCGGAGAAGCCGCGCCATCATGGCTTGGTCTCGCCTGGTTTGGTCTCATCCGGCGCAATCGGCCTGAACGGCGCAGGCGCCTCGCGCGAGGCGATCAGCACGTCCCCGCTCGGCGCTGTCGACAGGAGATGTTCCCTGTCGCCCCAGCGCACGACGACAAGCTTGCGCCGCATGTCGAGCGAGCGCCATTCAACGACCTTCAGGTCCGGACTGACGACGCCGGTCCTGAGGCCGATGCGGCTGCCATACTTGCGCAGGAGCCACGTGCCGCCGAGCAGCAGGCCCAGCACGAAGGCCAGCGCTGCGAGCGCCTTGAGTGCGTCGAACAGCTCCATGATCGGCGAGCCCGCTGCGGCCGCAAGGCCGGTTTCATGGTTAATGCATGGGAAATGCCGGTAAACGGCGGGTTAACGGCTGCCGGTCCTGCTTAAGAGAGCCTTAAGCAAAGCGGTCAAATCTGCCGGGTGAGGCGCAGAATCCACATTCTCCGCCCACGCGGAAATGAGCATGTCGGACCCGACGCAGATCTCGGTTTTCAACCTGATGAAGGCCCGCATGCAGATGCTGGGCGAACGCCAGAAGGTGGTCGCCCAGAACGTCGCGAACGTGTCGACGCCGGGTTACGTGCCCGGCGACATCAACCAGGACGCCTTCGCCGCCACGCTGCAGCGCATGGCCGGTCGTTCCGCCGGCGCGGGTCGTACTGCAATGGTTGCAACCCAGGCTGGCCACATGGCGCCCGCCCACGGCCCGGGCTCGCCGGCCCTGTCCATCCAGAAATCCCCCGACTCCGAAACCACGCTCGACGGCAATGCCGTGGTGGTGGAAGAGCAGATGATGAAGATCGCCGAAACCCGAATGGATTTCGAGACCATGGTAGGCCTTTACCAGAAGAGTCTGGGCCTGCTGAGGCTGGCGTCGCGCGCACCGGGACGGTGAACGCCTGACGTCTCGAGGAGACGCTTCACATGTCATCCGACCTCATGTCCGCCATGGGCGCGGCCGCAACGGGCCTGCGCGCGCAGACGGTGCGCATCCGCATCGCAGCCGAGAACCTCGCCAACGCAGACGCCACAGCCAACACGCCCGGCGGGGATCCTTATCGCCGAAAGGCGCCCGTGTTCCGTACGCTTTATGATCGCGAAATCGGCGCCGACACGGTGAAGGTCACCGGCGCACGGATGGACATGTCGCCCTTCCAGCAGAAGTTCGATCCCAGCCATCCTGCCGCCGACGCCAATGGCTATGTGAAGACCTCGAACGTCTCCTCCCTCACGGAGATGGCCGACCTGCGCGAGGCGCAGCGCGCCTACGAAGCAAACCTCAATGTCATCGAGTCGAGCCGGGCGATGATGCTCGGCGTCGTCTCGCTGCTGAAAGCGTGAGGTAGCCAGAGATGTCCGATCTCGGTCTTTCGGCAGTCAAGGCTTATGGCGGCGTCGCCCAGACCATTGGCGGGATGGCCGGCGGCAAGGAAGCGGGCGGCATATCCGGCCCGGATTTCGGGGCCATGCTCAATTCAGCCGTCGGCGCCGTCAGCAATGCAGGCAATGCTGCGGAGACCGCGGTTACCAATGCCGCAATGGGCAAGGGCGACCTGGTGGACGTGGTGACAGCGGTGGCCGCCGCTGAAGCAACCCTTGAGACGGTGATCGCCGTGCGCGACGAGGTGATCAAGGCCTACCAGGAAATCATGCGCATGCCGATCTGATGGCGAAAGCCTCAGTGGAAGTCGCGCGACTTCGGCAGGATACGCACGTCGCGCGGATGGCGGAAGAGGCCGTCGGGACCCTTGGGTCCACGCGGATGCTGCGGGTGCTTGATCTCGTCGGCGCGCGTAAGCTGCGTCTCGACCACATGATCCTCCGAGAGGCGCTTGAGTTCGTATGAACGGTCGAACGCGCGCGCGCCCATCAGGTGGGTGACGCCCTCCTTGCTCTTCTGCACCCTGCCCTCGATCAGCAGCAGGCGCGCGCCCATCACTTCGGATCGGAACCGATCGAAGGTGCGCGCCCAGAGCAGCGCGTTGGTGATGCCGGTCTCATCTTCCAGCGTGATGAAGATCGCCTTGCCGTTGCCGGGCCGCTGCCGCACCAGAACGATACCCGCCGTCCGCGCCCAAAGCCCGTCCCTCAAATCGCTGGTCTGCTTGCAGGAGAGGATACGCTCCGCCTCGAACGCCGGACGCAGGATCTGCATCGGGTGCGCCTTCAGTGACAGCCGCGTCATCTGATAGTCGGCGGCGACATGCTCGCCCAGCGGCATGTTGGGAAGGAAGCTCGCCGGCTCCTCGCCAAGCTCGCGCGCCTGCGCATGCGCGAACAGCGGCAACACATCGTCGTCCGGCAGGCGGCGCACATCCCAGAGCGCGTCGCGCCGGTCCTGCTCAAGCGAACGGAAGGCGTCGGCGTCCGCCAGCCGCCGCAACATCCAAGCAGACACACGCCCGCGCTCGCGCATGTCGGCGATGCTGGCATAGCCTTCGCCCCGCCGCGCCACGAGCGTATTCGCCTCCTCCTCGCGCATGCCGTCGACCTGCCGGAAACCGAGCCTCAGCGCGAGCGCGCCGTCCTCCCGCCGTTCAAGTGTATTGTCGTAATCGCTGAAATTGACGTCCACCGCGCGCACCTCGACGCCGTGCTCCTGCGCATCGCGGACGATCTGCGCCGGAGCGTAGAAGCCCATCGGCTGCGAATTGAGGAGCGCGCAGGCGAAAGCCCCCGGATGATGGCATTTCAGCCACGAGGAGACATAGACCAGCTGGGCAAACGCCGCCGCATGGCTTTCCGGGAAGCCATAGCTGCCAAACCCCTTGATCTGGTCGAAGCAGCGCTGCGCGAAGTCGCGCTGATAACCGCGCGCAACCATGCCGCCCACCATCTTGTCTTCGAACTCGTGGATGGTGCCGACATTGCGGAATGTCGCCATGGCGCGCCGCAGCCTGTTGGCGTCGCCGGGCGAGAACCCTGCTGCCACGATGGCGAGTTTCATGGCCTGTTCCTGGAACAGGGGAACGCCAAAGGTGGCTTTCAGAAGCGAATAGAGCTCGTCCGGCGGCCCATGCTCGGGCGAGGGCGAAGGGAAGTCGACCCTCTCCTCGCCATTGCGTCGTCTCAGATAGGGATGAACCATGTTGCCCTGGATCGGCCCGGGCCTCACGATCGCCACTTCGATCACGAGGTCATAGAAGACACGCGGCTTCAGGCGCGGCAGCATGCTGATCTGCGCGCGGCTCTCGACCTGGAAGACGCCGACCGAATCGCCCCTGCACAGCATATCGTAGACCGCGGGATCTTCAGCGGGGATGCTCTGCAGCGAGTGCTTCTCTCCACCCTGCTGATGCAGCAGGTCAAACGCCTTGCGTATGCAGGTCAGCATGCCAAGTGCGAGGATATCGACCTTCATCAGGCGCAGCGCATCGATATCGTCCTTGTCCCATTCGATGAAGGTGCGGTCATCCATCGCCGCATGACCGATCGGCACAAGCGCATCCAGACGGTCGCGCGCCAGCACGAAGCCGCCAACATGCTGAGAGAGATGCCGCGGAAATCCAAGCAGCCTGTTGGCGAAGCAAAGCGCGCGCTTCAGCACCGGATTGTCCGGATCGAGCCCGGCCTGCCGGAGCTGGACTGCGGCAGGCGTATCGCCCCAGCTGCCCCAGACCAACCCCGACAGCCGCGCTGTCACATCGTCGGTCAAGCCGAAGACCTTGCCCACCTCGCGCATGGCGCTGCGTGGGCGATAGTGGATCACCGTCGCGGCAATGCCGGCACGATGCCGGCCATAGCGGTGATAGATGTACTGGATCACCTCCTCGCGCCGCTCGTGCTCGAAATCGACGTCGATGTCGGGCGGTTCGCGCCGCTCGTCCGACATGAAGCGCGCAAAAAGCAGGTCGAATACATTGGGGTCGACCGAGGTGATGCCGAGCACATAGCAGACCGCCGAATTGGCGGCCGAGCCCCGGCCCTGGCAAAGAATGCCCCTGTCCTTCGCAAAGCGGACCGTGTCGTAGATGGTGAGAAAATAGCGCGCGAGTTGGTGGCGGCGGATAAACTCGAGCTCGAAGGCGATGAGCTTCTCGACCCTTTCCGGCACGCCGTCCGGATAGCGCATGCCCGCATGAATGCCGGCGAGATACTGGAGATACTCGTCGTCATTCCAGCCCGGCGGCACCGGCTCGTCGGGATACTCGTAACGCAGCTGTCCAAGGTCAAAATCGACGCGCGCCAGCAGGTGCTGCGTCTCGGCGATTGCTTCAGGCGCCGCCTGGAAAAGCCGCGCCATTTCCCGCGCCGGCTTGAGATGCCGCTCGGCGTTCGCCTCCAGGAGGCGGCCTGCTGTCTCCAGCTTCACGCCCTCACGGATGCAGGTCATCACGTCCTGCAGGTCACGCTGCCCGGCGCTGTGATAGAGCGCGTCATTGACCGCAATCAGGGGAACGCTTTGCGACGACGCAAGCGTCTGCAACTGCGTAAGCCGGCGCGCATCCCTGCCCCTGCGATGCATCGCAGCGCCAAGCCAGACAGCGCCCGGCCGGACATGCGCCAGCCGCCGAAGTACATCTGCAAGCCCGTCCGCCTTTGCGCCCGGCATGACGATCAGCAGAAGGTCCTCCGCATGCGCGATGAGATCGTCGAGGGCAAGGCGGCATTCACCCTTCACCGCGCGCGCGGCGCCCGGCGGCGGACGGCGGTTGCCGACGGTGAGCAGGCGGCAAAGCATCCCCCAGCCATTGCGGTTTTCCGGATAGGCGATGATCTCCGGCGTTCCATCCATGAAGACGAGACGTGCGCCGGTCACGAGACGAAAGGCCTGTGCACGCGCCTTCAGCTGGTCCTGGAAGGCCGCAAGATGCTTTTCGTCGGGATGCTCGATCCAGCCGACTTCGCCGGGCGCGCCGCCCTCGCGCACCCGCGTCGGCGCAGGCAGACCATCCTCGCGCAGCCGCGCGAGCGCTGCCCATGCCCGCACCACGCCAGCCACCGTGTTGCGGTCAGCTATGCCGATGCCGGCATGGCCGAGCTTCAGAGCCTCGAGCACCATGTCCTGCCCGGTCGATGCGCCGCGCAGGAAGGAGAAGTTCGTGGCCGCCGCAAGCTCGGCATAGACGAGGTCCGCGCCGCTCTTCATGCGAACACGCCATGGAGATACCAGTGCGTGTCGGCGCCCGGCGCATAGGCGCCGGCGCGAAACAGCCAGAACCGACGACCCTCGGCATCCTCAATCCGGTAATAGTCGCGCGCAGCGTCATCCGGCGCGCGCCACCATTCCGGCGCGATGCGCTCAGGCCCCTCCGCCCGCCGGACCGTGAACTCCTTACGCCGCCAGGAAAACCGCCGTGGCGGACCATCCGGAATCTCGGCGAACCGGATCGCGATGCGCTGGGGCGGATTGAAGATCTGCGAGGGCCGCAGCGGCGGTTCGCCAGCTTCCGGCGCAGGCCAGACGCTGGAGGTCATCGGATTGAAGATCGCCGGCGCCGCACGCGCCGCGCGGTCGGGATCGTGCGTGTCCTCCGGCAGGAAGCGCACCACGCGCTCAGGCCCGAAGCGCGCCGAAAGCCGGTCGGCAAGATCGGCCACCGCATCGTCCTCGATGGCGCGGCCGTCGAGCCCCGGCTGGACAGCCGCCAGCGGATCGGCGTGCAGCACGCAAAGCCGCATCTGGTCGAACCCGAAACCGGGATCGAGGGGATCGGCCAGCGCATCGAGCTTTTCCCGAAACAGCCGCAGCAGGGTCTCGCCCTGCCGCACCGGGCGGCCCGTCTCGATCGCCACGCGCCGCACTGCCCCATCGGCGCGATAGAAGCTCGCCTCGAAGACGCGACCACCCTCGCGGCGGGCGGCAAGCTCATCGCCGATCTCGCGCGCCATGTCGGCCAAGGCGCTATGGATGTCCTCCTCCCGCCCGATCGGCTCGGCGAAGCGCCGCTCGCTCCAGATCGCAGGCACGTTGCGCCGGGGCGTGAGCGGCGCCGGCGCAAGCCCCTGCAAACGCCGCAAGCGTAGTGTCATCTCCTCCCCGAAACGCGAGGCAAACAGCTGGCTCGGCCGGTCGATCAGCGCGCCGATGGTCTTGAGCCCCGCGCGCGAGATGGCCACGCGGTCCTTCTCCTCAAGGCCCAGCGCTGCAATGGGCAGACTGCGAACCGCTGCGGCCTCCTCTCCCGGCGCCACGATGGCGATGCGCCCCTGAAGGGGAGCATGTCGCGCCAGCGCCCGCGCCGTATCCGGCGCCCCGGCGATCACCGTCCGTGCGTTGATGCGCGCCCGCCGCAGCCGCTGCGACAGGCCCAGCCGCAGCCCCGCCTCGCCGCCGAACAGATGGTCGCAGCCGGTGATGTCGAGTATGAGCCCGTCCGGGGCATCGACCATCACCACGGGCGAGACGCGGTCGCAGTCTTCCGCAACCGCATCAAGGAGCGCCGCATCAGCGATGCGGTCGATCTCCTCGACCCACAGGTCGGGAATGCGGGCGCGCGCATCGGCCAGCGTGAGGCCCACGACAAGCCCTGCCCGCTTCGCCTCACGGCTCAGCGCGACGATGCGCATGGCGCCCTTCTGCTTTTCCACCGCGACGAGCGGCGGCTTATCCCGCGCGTCTTTCCTCTGCCGGATGATCCGGTCCGCCGGCAGCAGCGGAAACCACACGGCCAGGTAGCGCCGCGCCGTTTCCGGAAATGTCCGAGCCGGAAATGTCCGCGATGGGGATGTCGGTGAAGGCAAGGCGGTCACGGTTCCATTCCACGGTCCAGCCGCGGCCGGCGGCGCCGGCGCGGTCTCTCAACAGGTCAGCCACGAAGCAGGGATGGCCGGGCGCCTCCGCCTCCATCTGGCGCGACGGCGCGGACCTGACGCGCCATCGCGAAGCAGCGGCGCTGGATGTGGGCGTTCCCCCGGCGCGCACCATCAGCACGGGTAGATCCGCGCGCGCCGCCGCAAGCGCCAGCCTGCGCGTCGCCACCAGGTCCAGCGTCTTGGGATTGCCCCACGGCTCGACCAGCACAGCACCGAGCGGCGGACAGCGCGCCGCCTCCTCCCCTGCCCGCAGCACAGCCGGCCCGTCGCGCGCGCGAACGAGAATGAGCCGATCCGGCGACAGGCCGAGCTCGACAAGCCCCGGCGCATAGATCTCGCCCATTTCGAGCCCGACGAAATCCTGCCGCACCCAGACAATCGGCTTGGCGTCCGAAGCCCGCAGCGCCAGCATGATCGCGAAGGCGGCCGCGGCCGGCTCATCCGCCATCCCCTCGGCGAACACTTCGTGCAGCGCCCCGCGCACAAGCCCGCCGCCGAGCGCGGCATCGATCGCCCGCGAGCCCGTGGAAAAGCGCTCCCCGCCTGCGGGCGAAGAGCCCCGCTCCAGCCGCGCCACCCTCTCCCGCAATGCCTCCAGCTCCGCTTTCACAGGCCGCTTCCACCGTTTGAGTTCCTGTTTTGTTCTAGTAACGACTCAAGGCAGGCAAAGAGTCAAACTGAATCACAGAGGGGGAGTGTCTCAGTTTGAATTCGGCTGTGGACTCAGGATGATTCGCGGCGCGATTTTTTCGGCCGCATCAATCGCCGCCCTGCCGGCGGCCGAACGCACAGGAGGCGAACCTTCGCCCGCCCCCCTGCTCCGCATTCGCTACTGAACTTCCGAGACCACAATAAACTGCGGCGCGTCGGCAAAGCCCATGAACTGCCCCATCACGCCCTGCACGGTGGCGCCGGGCATGTCTTCGGCGACAAAGCCGTCAAGGTCGGGGATCGAGAATGTCTCGATGTAGGTGACCGACGGCTTGCCATCACCCATCAGCAGTCGCTCGGCGCGCAGCGTCTGGAAATCGGCGACGCGGGCGAGGCCGCGCATCGCCGGCTGATCAGTTGTCTTCACCCAGGTCTCGAAATCGGCGGGCGTCACGCCGGGCTTGAGATTGTACATGATGATGAGGTTCACCGGCTTGCGCGCAGCGACCGGAGCCGGGGCAGGCGCTTCGACCGCGGCGGGCGCAGGTTCAGGCGTTGGCGCGGGAGAAGGCGCGCACGCAAACGTGGAGATCAACAGCGGGAAGGCAAGGAGAAGGCGTTTCATCAACGTGATCCTGTGAAGGCTTGAGCGCACCGGTCTCGGCGCGGCGGGCGACAAGCCCCCAATCCGACGCGCAGGGATGACGTCATGATGCATGCAGTCCGCCTCCCCGTGCGAGTGTTAGCGCACGCCAGCGGCCGCGAGAAGCCTGGTCGCAGCCACACGCGCGCCTGACGCCTGCGGCATTGTCAGCATGAGCCAGACGCGCAGGCGGCTACAACCCGCGCGGCATTGTCAGCATCAGGAGCAGCACGGCGGCTGCGGCTGCGCCCACCACGATGGCGACGCGCGTCCACAGCTGGCCGCGCTCTTCCTTGCTCATCTTGCCGGAGTGCTTGCGGGCCGCTGCGGCGCGCCGCCTGGCCTTGCGGTTGCTCATTGCATTGGCCCATTGCACTAGCTTGGGGTCTCGCCCTCGCGCGCGAGCATGGCGCAAGCAGAGGCCGCTTGTCACCCCGGCTCGGCTTGCCTTCTCTTTGCGCCTTCCCCAGCCGCCTTCCCTCCCCGGCCATCCCACCCTAGTGTCCCGCGCGTTCGCGAGGGAGCACCACCATCATGGCGGCAGAGACCGGCTATCCGCTGGAAGGGTTGAAAGTCCTCGACTTCTCGCGCGTGCTCGCCGGGCCTTTCGCCGGCCGCATGCTGAGCGATCTCGGCGCCGAGGTGGTGAAGGTCGAACCGCCCGAAGGCGACACCAGCCGCCTCTGGGGAAGGATCCATGCCGGTGTCGCGGGCTATTTCAACATGGTCAACGCCGGCAAGCAGAGCATTGCAATCGACCTGCGCGCGCCAGGCGCACAGGCGCTGGTGCTGGCGCTGGTGAAGCAGGCCGACGTGCTGGTCGAGAACTTCCGGCCCGACGTCATGCCACGCCTCGGCCTCGGCTATGCGACGCTGGCCGCGGCGAACCCGAAGCTGATCATGCTCTCCATCTCAGGCTTCGGACACAATGGACCGGAATCGCAGCGTCCGGCCTATGCGCCCATCGTGCATGCCGAACTCGGACTCATCGACCGCACGGCCCGCCTCAAGGGTGCCAGGGTCGATCTCCCCTTGTCTGTCGCCGACACCAATGCCGGCCTGCACGGCCTTGTCGCGCTCCTGTCGGCTGTGATCATGCGCACCCGCACCGGGCTGGGCCAGCACATCGACATGGCGATGATGGACGCCACGCTGATGTGCGATGACCAGCTGCACTTCGAGCTTGAGGATGCAGAGGCCACGCGCAACCTGCCGCCCGACCTGTGGGAGACCGGCGCCGGACCTATCCTCGTCTCGGCCGATTTTCGCTGGCTCTGGAAACTTCTGACGACGAATTTCGGCGTCAGCGATCCGACAACGCCGGAGATGGAGCTCGACGCCAGGATTGCCGCACGCCGCGCCACAGTGGCGGCATTCATGCAAAGCCTCGCGAGCTGGGATGCAGTCGAGGACGCGATGGACAGGATGAATCTCGCCTGGGGCCGCGTGCGCGCCGGCAAGGACCTTCGCGAACAGCCGACGCTCGCGCACCGAAAGTCCATCGTCGATATCGACGACCGCGCCGGCGGCACGCGGCCTATCCTGCAATCGCCCTACCGCTTCTCGCATGCGACCAGCGGCGTCCGCGCCGGCGCACCCCACAAGGGCGAACACACCGACGCAATCCTGCGTGACTGGCTCGCCCTCACCGACGCCGAGATCGCCGCACTCGACGCGAATGGCGTCCTCGCGCGCAATGGCGCGATCGTCTAACTCCGCGCAATTACCTTCAGGAACGCCGCGCCATAGCGGTCGAGCTTCGCCTTGCCCACGCCTGGCAGTCTCGCCAGCGCCTCGAGCGTCGACGGTCGCGCCTGCGCCATCGCGCGCAGCGTCGAGTCGTGCAAGATGACATAGGCCGGCACGCCCTGCTCCCTGGCGATCTCTGCGCGGGCCTTGCGCAGACGGGCAAAGAGCTCCGCCCCGCCCTCGCCCATTTCGGCCGTTAACGCTGCATTGCGCTCGCCCCGCGCCCGCTTCCTCGTGAAGTCCCTCCGCAGCATAACCTTCCGTTCGCCGCGCAGAACAGGCCGTGCTTCCTCGGTAAGGCTCAGCCCGCCATGCTCGGTCCCAACCGCCACCAGACCCGACGCCGAGATCTGCCGCAGCACGGACTGCCAGGTCTTCGCGTCGATATCCGCGCCCTTGCCGAACACCTGCAGCTGGTCATGCCCCAGCCGCGCGACCTTGTCCGTCGCCTTGCCGGTCAGCACATCCACCACGTGCATCACGCCGAACCGTTCGCCGGTTCGATAGATTGCCGACATCGCCTTGATCACGGCGTCGGTTGCATCCCACCTATCCGCCGGGTTGAGGCAGTTGTCGCAATTCCCGCAACTGCCCGGATGCGCTTCGCCGAACCACGCAAGAATGGCCTGCCGCCGGCACCGCGTCGTCTCGCAGATGTTGAGCAGCGCGTTGAGCTTGGCGCGTTCGATCTGCTTGACCTCGTCAGGCGCCGCACCCGCGTCGATCATGCGGCGACGGAGCACGACATCGCTCATCGCGTAACACATCCACGCTGCAGCCGGATCGCCATCGCGCCCTGCGCGGCCTGTCTCCTGATAATACGCCTCCACCGATCCCGGCATGTCGAGATGCGCCACGAACCGGACGTCCGGCTTGTCGATCCCCATGCCGAAGGCGATGGTCGCCGCCATCACCACGCCGTCCTCCTTCAGGAACACATCCTGGTTGCGCGAGCGCTCGGCCGCCTCAAGGCCGGCATGATAGGGCAGCGCCCGCACGCCCTGGGCGCCCAGCCATGCCGCCGTCTCCTCCACCTTCCGGCGTGACAGGCAGTAGACGATCCCACTCTCGCCTTTTCTGGCGGCGAGAAATTCCAGCAGCTGCTCCCGGCCCTTCTGCCGCTGCACGATGCTGTAGGAGATGTTCGGTCGGTCGAAGCTCGAGGCGAACACTCTGGCGCCCTGAAGACCGAGCCGCTCGATGATGTCCGCCCGCGTCGCCGCGTCCGCCGTCGCGGTAAGCGCCATGCGCGGAACGCCGGGAAAATTCGCGGCAATGCCCGACAGCTCGCGATACTCGGGCCGGAAGTCGTGCCCCCACTGGCTCACGCAATGCGCCTCGTCGATGGCGAACAGGCTTATGTGCGAATCCTGAAGCATCTGCTGGAAGCCAGCCGTCACCAGCCGCTCCGGCGCCACATAAAGCAGCTTCAGACGATCCTCGCGCAGGTCCTCGCGCACCCGCCGCGCCTCCTCGGAGGTGAGCGCGGAGTTCAGCATCGCCGCCGCGACACCGGCCTGGCGCAACGCCTCGACCTGGTCGCGCATCAGCGCGATCAGCGGCGAGACCACGATGGCGACACCCGGCCGGCACAGCGCCGGCACCTGATAGCACAGCGACTTACCCGCCCCTGTCGGGAACAGCACGACCGCATCGCCCCCGCCTGTCACATGATGGACAACCTCGCCCTGCTGCCCGCGAAAGGCGGCATGGCCGAAGACGTCGGCGAGGATCGTTTCAGGGGCGCGGGAGAAGGATTGCAAGATTTCTGGTCCGTCGCTGACCGCTTCTCATACGCACTTGCGTGTTTTCGGCCGTTCGCCTTTTCTTGTCCGGCGGATCAGTTGACGCAACCCGTGTCGCGCCCCTAGCGTTCAACCAGCAAAGCAACTGGCTGAGGGACCCCATCATGAAGATCAAGCTGTTTGCGACCGCCGCCTTCCTTGCGCTTGGACTTGCCGCCTGTGGCGGCGAAGCGCCGGCGCCCGCCGAGCCGACGCCTGCTGCCGAAGCGGCGCCAGCGCCTGCGCCGGAGGTGACGCCCGCCGCGACCGCCGACATTGGCGCCCCGCCCGCCGACATCGCAGCCTTCATGAAGACGCGCCACGACAATTACGAAGACATCGGCAAGAACATGAAGGTGCTTCAGGACAACATGAAGCTTGATGCGCCTGACATGGCGGCCGTCACCGCCGCCGCCACGAAGATCAAGGGCCATGCCGACGAGATGGCGACCTGGTTCCCGGCCGGCACCGGCCCGGAGAGCGGGATCAAGACCGAAGCCAAGGCCGAGATCTGGACCGACCGCGTCACCTTCAACGCCGCCGTCGTCAAGCTGCAGGAAGAATCCGGAAAGCTCGCCGCGGCGACAGACGCGGCCGGCTTCAAGGCGCAATTCCCGGCGACAGGCGGCGCCTGCAAGGCCTGCCACGACAAGTTCCGGCTGGAAGACAAGTAGGTCACCGGCCGCCCATGCAACCGGGCCAGCCGCCGGAAAGCTCCATGCCTGCCGCTGCGGCCATCGCGCAGAAGGTGTGGGATGTCCCGACGCGGCTGGTCCACTGGGGGCTTGCCATCGGCATCGCGACGTCCTGGTGGAGCGTCGAGAACAAGGCGATGGACATCCACTACTGGTCGGGCCTCACCATCCTCGGCCTTCTGATCTTTCGCATCTACTGGGGTTTCGCCGGTCCCGAGACAGCGCGCTTCGCAAGCTTCATCAAGGGTCCGATGACGGTCTTCGGCTACATCCCGAAGCTCTTCAGCAAGAACTATCGCGCCGCCTTCGGCCACAACCCGCTCGGCGCGCTCAGCGTGGTCGCTCTTCTTGTTGCCGTGCTGACGCAGGTTAGCCTCGGCCTTTTTGCTTCCGACACCGACGGCCTCTTCGCCGGCCCCCTCAATCGCCATGTCGACTATGCCACTGCCGAGGAGATCACCGACTTTCACGAGGACTTCTTCAACGTCGTCCTCGCCCTCGTCGGGCTGCACCTCGCAGCGATCGCCTTCTATCTCGTGGTGAAGCGCATCAACCTGATCGGTCCGATGCTCACGGGGCAACGTCGCGGTGACAGCCTTACCGGACCGTCCAGCGGCATCGCTCCCATCCCGCCCTGGCGTCTTGCGATCGGCGTTGCCCTGGCGGTTGGCTTGGTTTGGTTCATCGCGCGGTAGCGATCGCAGCCGCGCTAACTCGCCTCATCCACCCGCCGCGACAGCATCTCGATCCGCGCCGCCGCATCTGTGAGCAGCGTTGCTGCGCGATTCTCCAGGCTGCGGATACGGTCGTCGAGCGCCTTGACGCCAACGCCCACGGCCTGCGCATCGAGCTCGTCAAGCAGCGACAGTCCCGCCGCAAGGAACAAGCGCTCAGGCCCGAGATCGCCAAGCGCCTCGGTGATCTCCTTCACGCGCTGGTCGAAGCGCCCGCCAAGCTCCTCGAGCCGGGCCTCCTGCCCGGGCGCACAGCTCAGCGAATAACGCCGGCCTGCAATGTCGAGATCAGCCTTTGCCACGTGGAATCAAGCCTCTCCAAACCGCACTATAACATCTGGCTAGACTTTGCCGAGAGCCTCACGAACCTCGGAAATCGCGGCCCCAAGCGCCTCGGACGCCTCGTCGGCGAGCCGCTGCAGCTCCCTTTCGCGCGCCTTGGCGAGGTCGAGATCGCTGGCCAGCCGCGCGCGGTCCTTGCGCAGCGCATCCGCTTCCTTCTCATAGGCGCGCGAGCCATCGAGTCGCTCGAACAAGGTGTCGAGCCGGCCTTCCAGCCGGTCGATCGCCTTTTCGAGCCGCATCAGCGCCTCGTCCATTTCCTCAGTCTGTTCAGGCGTCTCGCTCATCCACGGCCCTTCCCGCAGCCTCAATCTGATGCCTGTGAACAATCGGCGCAATGGCGGTATGCGACGGCAATTCCCCTTTGAACAGCGGCGCAAAGCCGTTAACCAGCGCTCGATCCGCCGGAGAGAACACGATGCCGCAATTACCGCTCGCCAATGCGATCCGGGCGCTGAGCATGGATGCGGTGGAGAAGGCGCAGAGCGGCCATTGCGGCCTGCCGCTCGGCTTCGCCGACTGCGCCACCCTCCTGTTTGAGGAGTTCATCCGCTTCGACGCGGCAACGCCGGACTGGCCCGACCGCGACCGGCTCGTCCTTTCAGCCGGCCACGGGTCGATGCTGCTCTATTCCCTGCTCTACCTGACCGGCTATCCGGGGGTGACGCTGGATGAGCTGAAGAATTTCCGCCAGCTCGGCTCAAAAACGCCGGGCCACCCCGAATTCGGCCACACGCCCGGCGTGGAAACGACCACTGGCCCGCTCGGCCAGGGCCTTGCAAACGCCGTCGGCATGGCGATCGCGGAGCGCCATCTCAACGCACGCTTCGGCGACGATCTCGTCAACCACAAGACCTATGTCATCGCGGGCGATGGCTGCCTCATGGAAGGCATCAGCCAGGAGGCCATCACCCTCGCTGGTCACCTGCGCCTGAAGAATCTCATCGTGCTGTTCGACGACAACGCCGTCACCATCGATGGCGCAACCGGCCTCTCCGACGCCACCGACCAGGTGCGGCGTTTCAAGGCGTCGGGCTGGAACGTCGCCCGCGTCGATGGCCACAACATGGATGCCGTGCGCGGCGCTCTCCTGTCGGCGCATGACGCCGACCGTCCCTCCATGATCGCCTGCAAGACTATCATCGGTTATGGCGCGCCGAAGATCGCCGGCACCGGTCCGGCCCATGGCGGCCCCTATGGCGCGGAGGAGATCGCCGGCATCCGCACAGCCATCAACTGGCCGCATGAGCCCTTCGTGATACCGGACGAGATCCTCTCGGCCTGGCGCAGGATCGGCGCGCAGGGCGCGCGCCATCGCGAGGCCTGGGAACGCCGCCTCGCCGCCAGCAGCAAGCGCGACGCGTTCAACGCTGCGCTGTCAGGCGGTGTCCCGGCCGGCCTCTCCGCGGCGCTCAACGCGCACAAGAAGAAGGTTGTCGAGGCCCAGAAGACCGACGCCACCCGCAAATGGTCCGGCGCTGCGCTGGAGATCGCCACCGAACTCATGCCCGAAATGATCGGAGGCTCGGCAGACCTCACCGGATCCAACAACACGCGTACTGCCGCGGCGAAGACACCCTTCGGGGCGGAGAATTATGGCGGCCGCTACATCCACTGGGGCATCCGCGAACATGCAATGGCCGCTGCGATGAACGGCATGGCGCTGCATGGCGGCGTGGTCCCCTACTCCGGCACCTTCCTCGTCTTTTCCGACTATTCGCGCCCCTCCATCCGTCTCGGCGCGCTCATGGGCCAGCGGGTTATCCATGTGATGACCCACGACTCGATCGGTGTGGGTGAAGACGGTCCCACGCACCAACCCGTTGAACATGTCGCCTCGCTGCGCATGATCCCCAACCTCCTTGTCTTCCGCCCCGCCGACGGCGTTGAAACCGCCGAAGCCTGGGAGGTCGCGCTCGAAACGACGACTGGTCCCTCGCTCATCGCCCTGACGCGCCAGAACCTTGCGCCCGCGCGCAAGCTCCACACTGACGACAACCTCGTCGCAAAAGGCGGCTACATCCTCTCCCCCGCAAAGGCGAAAGAGAAGGTCGTACTCATCGCGACCGGCTCGGAGGTCGAGATCGCTCTTGAAGCGCAGAAGCAACTCGAAGCTGAAGGCATCGGCGCCCGCGTCGTCTCGCTCCCCTGCTTCGCGCTCTTCGCCGCCCAGCCTGAAAAATACCGCGCCGAAACCCTCGGCGGGAACCTTCCCAAGGTCGCCGTCGAAGCCGGCGTGCGCGACGGGTGGGACCGCTGGATCGGCCCCGAGGGCGGCTTCATCGGCATGACGGGCTTTGGCGCCAGCGCCCCCTACAAGGCCCTCTACAGGCATTTCGGGATTACGCCGGAAGCGGTGATAAGGGCCGCAAAAGAGCGCGTCTAACGGCCCTTCCGGCCATGCTCACGAAGTGCTGCTGTCGGTTGCGCGATTTTCACCGCGGCTGGCCCTCGCTTCACGCGAAAAATCGGCTATTACGCCGCGCTTGAAGACCGTGGTTCCGGCCTATCCCGTGCATCGCGGCGACAGTTGAGAAAATAAGGGTCTTGCGATGGCTGTTCGTGTTGCGATCAACGGTTTTGGCCGGATCGGCAGGCTGGTCCTGCGTTCCATCCTCGAGCACAAGCGCACCGACATCGAGGTTGTGGCTGTCAACGATCTTGGCCCTGTCGACACCAATGTCCATCTTCTGAAATACGACTCGGTTCACGGCCGCCTCGGCATGGACGTCACGGTCGATGGCGACACCGTCTCGGTCGGCTCGCAGAAGTTCAAGGTCACTGCGATCAGGAACCCGGCCGAACTGCCGCACAAGGACCTCGGCGTCGACATCGCCTTCGAGTGCACCGGCATCTTCACATCGAAGGAAAAGGCCGCGCCGCATCTGGCCGCCGGCGCCAAGCGCGTGCTGGTCTCCGCCCCCGCCGACAATGCCGACATGACCGTTGTCTACGGCGTCAACCACGACAAGCTGACGAAAGACATGATGGTCGTCTCGAACGCCTCGTGCACAACCAACTGCCTCGTTCCCGTTGTGAAGGTGCTGCATGACACGATCGGCATCGACAAGGGCATGATGACCACGATCCATTCCTACACCAACGACCAGCCTTCGCTGGACCAGATGCACAAGGATCTTTACCGCGCTCGCGCAGCAGCCCTCTCGATGATCCCGACCTCGACAGGCGCCGCCAAGGCCGTCGGCCTCGTGATGCCCGAGCTCAAGGGCAGGCTCGACGGCATTTCCGTCCGCGTGCCGACGCCGAACGTCTCCTGCGTCGACCTGAAGTTCATCGCGAAGCGCGCAACGACCGCCGAAGAGATCAACGCCGCCATCAAGGCCGCCGCAGATGCAGGCCCGCTCAAGGGCGTGCTCGGCTACACCTTCGACAAGAACGTCTCGATGGACTTCAACCACGATCCGCGTTCGTCGATCTTCCACATGGATCAGACGAAAGTCATGGACGGCACATTCGTCTCGCTCATGACCTGGTACGACAACGAATGGGGCTTCTCCACCCGGATGAGCGACACGGCAGTCGCGTGGGCGAAGCTGATCTAGTGGCCCGCGACAAGCGATCCGACAACGATGTGGACGCCGACCAGGCAGCTGTCCACGCCACCGCGACGCCGCCTTACACGGTCGCGGACGTCCACATCGAGCTGCAGGATGAGAGCGCCGAAGTCCCCGCGCCGAAGCCGCCTGTAGCGGCCGCTGCGGTCGGCGCCCCGCCCGCTCAACAACCGCACAATCCAGCCCAATGGATGCACGAGCGGCTGGTCCACCAGATCATCGAGTTCGAAAAGCGCCTCGGGCCCGATCACGAGGTCGGCGGTCGCTTCGTTGAAGGTCCCGGTTCCGAGCCCCTGCACCTCGCAAACATCGCAAGCTGGGGCCCGGACATGATCCTCTTCATGGGCCAGTTCCCCGACGGCCGGAAGTGGGAGCTGCTGCAGCACTACAGCCAGGTAAGCCTGCTGCTCATCGCGGTTCCCAAGCTCACCGACGAACCGCGCCGCATCGGCTTCGAACTGATGAAGAACTACCAGGACCAGCCCCACGCCTGGGGCGATCCGATCAGCTGACTGCAGGCAGGCTTCAGGGAACCAGGACCGAGACATGACCTTCCGCACGCTCCAAGGCGCTGACCTCAAGGGCAAGACTGCGCTCGTCCGCGTCGACTTCAACGTGCCGATGGAGGACGGGAAAGTCTCCGACGATACGCGCCTCAAGGCCGCCCTGCCCACAATCGGGCTCCTCTCCGAAGCCGGCGCGAAAACGGTCCTGCTTGCGCATTTCGACCGTCCGAAGGGCAAGCGCGTGCCGGAGATGAGCCTGAAGCCCGTGCTCGACGATCTCGCCGCACTTGTCGGAAAGCCCGTCGCCTGGGCCGATGACTGCATCGGCGAGGCCGCACAGAGCACGATCCGCGCCATGAAGCCGGGCGAGGTCGTCCTGCTCGAAAATGTCCGCTTCCACGCCGGCGAAGAGAAGAACGATCCCGCCTTCGCCGCCGAGATGGCAAAACTCGGCGACATCTATGTCAACGACGCCTTCTCCGCCGCCCACCGCGCCCACGCGTCCACCGAGGGCCTCGCCCGGCTCCTGCCCGCCTATCCAGGCGTCGCGATGGAGCGTGAACTCAACGCGCTCGAACTGGCGCTCGGCAAGCCGGAACGCCCGGTCATGGGCATTGTCGGCGGCTCGAAAGTCTCGACCAAACTCGACCTCCTGAAAAACCTGGTGACGAAGCTCGACAAGCTCGCCATCGGCGGCGGCATGGCCAACACGTTTCTTTACGCACAAGGCCACGACGTAGGGGCCTCGTATTGCGAAAAAGACCTCGCCGAAACCGCGCGCGAGATCATACGCCTCGCCGGCCACAACAACTGCAAGCTATTCCTGCCGCTCGACATCGTGGTGGCCGAGCAGATGGCGTCCGGCGTGCCGACGCGCGTGCGCAATCTCGGCAATGTCGACGACCATGAACGCATCCTCGACGCCGGCCCCGAAACCGTCGCGCGGCTGAAGCGCGCGATGGCCAATTCGAAGACGCTGGTGTGGAACGG
>JBEAMJ010000116.1:0-54238 GCA_041166025.1 Pseudomonadota bacterium
GGGCGCGCGACACGGAGAACGACCGCTTCAACAGCCTGGTGGTGGCGCTCGGCGTCGACTGGCGTGCCGCCGCCCTGCTCCGCACGCTCTGCCGCTATCGCAGCCAGTCTGGGCTGGATCCGTCGGAACTTGTTCAGGTCCGCGCGCTGGCGGAGCATCCCGACATCGCCAATAACCTGCTAAAGCTTTTCGCGATCAAGTTCGACCCATCCGTCAAGGGCGATCTCGCCGCGCGCAGCGCGGCGGCAACACCTGTGATCGCCGAGATCGGCAAGCAGCTCGAGGCCGTGGCCACACTGGACGCAGACCGCGCGCTCCGGCGCCTGCTGGCCCTGGTGAAAGCCCTGCAGCGGACCAACTTCTATCTCACCGACACAACTGGCAGGCCGCATCGCCATATCGCCGTGAAGATCGCAAGCCGTGAGGCGGACCCGCTGCCTGCGCCGCGCCCCTTCCGCGAAATCTTCGTCTGGTCGCCGGATGTCGAAGGCGTTCACCTGCGTTTCGGTCCGGTCGCGCGCGGCGGCCTGCGCTGGTCTGACCGGCGCGACGATTTCCGCTCCGAAGTACTGGGCCTCGTGAAGGCTCAGCAGGTCAAGAACGCCGTCATCGTGCCTGTAGGCTCCAAGGGCGGCTTCTATCCGAAAAACCTCCCGACCAAGGGCGCGCGCGAGGAAATCCAGGCCGCAGGCGTGGCCGCTTACAAGGTCTTTGTCGGCGCGCTCCTGCAGCTCACCGACAACATTGTCGGCGGAAAGACCGTTCATCCCACTGGCGTGGTGGCCTGGGATGGCGAAGACCCGTATCTCGTGGTCGCCGCCGACAAGGGCACGGCCACCTTCTCCGATATCGCAAACGGGTTGTCGGCGGACTACAATTTCTGGCTTGGCGACGCCTTCGCCTCCGGGGGCTCCGTCGGCTACGATCACAAGAAGATGGGCATCACCGCGCGCGGCGCGTGGGAGGCCGTCAAGCGCCACTTCCGCGAGCTGGGCCACGATACACAGTCCCAGCCCTTCTCCGTCATCGGCATCGGCGACATGTCGGGCGATGTGTTCGGCAATGGCATGCTGCTGTCGAAATTCATCAAGCTGCGCGCCGCCTTCGACCACCGGCACATATTCCTTGATCCCAATCCGGAGGATCTGGAAGCAACCTGGAACGAGCGCAAGCGGATGTTCGACCTGCCACGCTCCTCCTGGGCCGACTATGACGTGAAGCTGATCTCCAGGGGCGGCGGCGTGTTCGAACGCTCCGCCAAGTCAATCGCGCTGTCGCCTGAAGCCAAGACCCTGACCGGCCTGACGGAAGACGCCGTCACGCCTGACCAGCTGATGAAAGCCCTGCTCGGCGCGGACGTTGACCTGCTCTGGTTTGGCGGCATCGGCACCTATGTGAAAGCTTCGACCCAGAGCCACGCCGACGTCAGCGACAAGTCCAACGACGCGATCCGGATGGACGCCAGGGACCTCAAGGCCAAAGTCATCGCCGAGGGCGCAAATCTCGGCATGACGCAGGCCGCGCGCATCGAATTTGCGCGCCATGGCGGCCGCATCAACACCGACGCCATCGACAATTCGGCCGGCGTTGATTCCTCCGATCACGAGGTCAACATCAAGATCCTCACGACCGAGGCGATCAACCAGAAGGCCCTCAAGGCCGAAGACCGCAATGCCCTGCTGGCGAGCATGACAGAGGAGGTCGGCCACCTTGTCCTGCAGAACAATTACGACCAGACCGGCGCCCTTTCGGTGATGCAGGCGACCGCCGCGGCCGATCTCGACAGCCATGAGCGCTTCATCGAGACACTGGAAAGCCAGGGCAAGCTTGACCGCGCCGTCGAGGGCCTGCCTTCAACCGAAACCTTCCGAAAGCTGCGCGAGCTCGGCCAGGGCCTGACGCGACCCGAACTTGCCGTGATCATGGCCTACGCCAAACTCGATCTGTTCTCCTCAATAATCGCCTCGAAGGCGCCGGACGATCCCGCCTTCGAAGCGATGCTTGTGAGCTACTTCCCCGACGAGCTCGCCAGATTCAGCGAAGCCCGCAAACGCCATCGCCTGCGCCGCGAGATCATCGCAACGATGCTGTCCAACCGCATTGTCAATCTCAGCGGCCCGACCTTCGCCATCCAGAAGCGCGACGCGGAAGGCATCGATGCCGGTCTTGTCGCCCAGGCGTTCGAGGCGGCATTCTCCGCCTTCCATATCGACGACCTCGTCGATCGGATCAGCGCGCTCGACGGCAAGATACCGGCCCAGGCGCAGACGCTCATGATGGTCGAAACCTCCGCCAATCTGCGGATGCTTGCAGGCGGCTTCCTGTCCGATCCTGATCTCGTTCGTACCGGCTCAGTCGCCCGCAGCATCGATCGGTCGCGTGATGCGGTCGCGGAGGTTCGTACGCTGCTGCCCCATGCCCTGTCTCCGCTCGTGCTTGCTCGCGTCGAGACCCGGGCCGCCCAGTATCGTGCCGCAGGCGCGCCGGCCGATCTCGCCCAGGATGTTGCGCTGGTCCGGGCGCTGGCCTCGGCGCGCGAGACCGTGGACATCGCCGAGCAGACGCGCTGGCCGCTTGCCGCCGCGCTCTTCGTACAGCATCAGGTTGGCGCACAGCTTGGTCTTGACCGCATGCGCGCGGCCGCACGCGATCTCCAGCCTCGCGATCATTGGGATCGCCTCGCCCTCCAGCGTGTCGCCGACGACCTGCCGCGCCAGCAGGGCGAACTGACGGCCTCCGCCATTCGCCATGCCGGCAGGGCGCCGGGCGGGCTGGACCGCGAGGCGGCGCGCGGGCTCGTGGAGGCCTGGATCGCGCCGCGCAGGGGTCTGGCGGATCGCCTTATGCAGCCGATGGATGCATTCGACCGGCAGGGCGGATGGTCGCTTGCAAAGTTGGTGTTGCTGGGCGATGCGGTGCGGGAATTCGTCTATGCTTGCCGCGCCGAGCCGCACAGTTAAGACTGTTCTGAAATCCGGTGGAGTTATCGTGGACCGCGACCTGACATTTCGCGACGCCCAACTGAAGGACGCCGCAGGGCTGGCGGAGATCGGCCGCGAGACGTTTGCCGAAACGTTCGGCGACTACTATCCGCCCGGTGATCTGCGTCAGTTTCTCGACGAGACCTACTCCGTCGGAAAGATGGAAGCTGACCTGCGTGATCCGGATGTCGAGGTGCGCATCGCCTACTCCGGCAGGAAGATGGTCGCTTACTGCAAGATCGGTCCGTGCAAGCTGCCGATCGACACGGGTCCGGAACCCTCCCTCGAACTGCATCGTGTCTATGTCTACCAGCATGGCCAGGGCGTCGGGGTCGGGCGCATCCTGCTCGCCTGGGCGATCGAGCGGGCGCGGCAGCGCGGGGCGAAGAACCTCTATCTCGGCGTCTGGGAGTCGAACGCGCGCGCGATTGCCCTGTACGAAAGCCGCGGGTTCGAGAAGGTCGGGAACTACAAGTTCAAGGTCGGCGACACGATGGATGACGAATTCATCATGCGGCTTCGCCTTGCGTAAGCCGGCATTCCCCCCGCTTTGTGCTTAACGCCGGGGCGCAATCGCCCTAGATGTCCTCCGAACCGAGGGAGCTGTCGCCGCCATGGATTTCGATTTTTCGCCGCTGCTGAACGATCCAGCCGCGTGGGCCGCTCTTGTCTCGCTCGTGGTCATGGAGATCGTGCTCGGCATCGACAACCTGATCTTCATCTCGATCCTGACCAACAAGCTGCCAGAGGAACAGCGTGCGCGCGCCCGCAATATCGGCATCGGACTGGCGTTGATCATGCGCCTGATGCTGTTGTTCACGATCACCTGGATCGTCGGCCTTGTGCAGCCTGTGATCGATCTCGGCCTTGTTGGGCCGCCGGGCGAGCATGGCGAGCCGACCTTCGAGACAGCCTTCTCCTGGCGGGACCTCATCCTGATCGCAGGCGGCCTCTTCCTCGTCTGGAAAGCCACATCGGAAATCCATCACACGATGGATCCGCACTCAGAGCCCACGCAGAGCGCTCCGATTGCAGGCCGCGCCGCCCTGAATTTCGGCGCCGCCATCTTCCAGATCATCCTGCTCGACCTGGTTTTCTCGATCGACTCGATCCTCACCGCGGTCGGCATGACGGAACATCTTGTGATCATGTTCATCGCCGTCATCTCGGCCGTCACGGTGATGCTGCTGGCGGCCGGGCCGCTCGCCCGCTTCATCCATGCCAATCCCACTGTGGTGATGCTGGCATTGGGCTTCCTGCTGATGATCGGCATGGTTCTGATCGCGGACGGCTTCGGGATCCATGTGCCCAAGGGCTACATCTACGCGGCGATGGCCTTCTCGGCGTTCGTCGAATTTCTCAACCTGATGTCGCGCAAGCGACGCGCAAAGCCCGGCGCGCCTGAGACGCCCCCGCATGAGGCGTGATCTCGTCGCTGTAGTCGATTGCGCATATCGCTTTCGCGCCACAGCCATGATGAGTAGTGGACAGGGACTTTCGCGCATGTGAGCGAATGCTCACATTGCGCTCACCAGGGATGCGCCTTTATCCAGAGGCTGACGGCGGAGGGTTGCCATGAAGCTGACCATCAACGGCAAGGAACAGGAGTATACGGGCGAAGAGGACCGCCCGCTGCTCTGGTATCTGCGTGAAGACCTCAAGCTCACCGGGACAAAGTTTGGCTGCGGGGTCGCTGCCTGCGGCGCCTGCACCGTCCTTGTCGACGGGGAACCCACGCGCGCCTGCATGACGCCCGCCGCTTCTCTCGCCGGCAAGAACATCACCACGATCGAGGGCCTCGACACGCCCGCCGGCAAGGCGGTGAAGCAGGCCTGGCAGGAACTCGATGTTGTGCAGTGCGGCTGGTGCCAGTCGGGCCAGATGCTGGCCGCGACCGCCCTTCTGACCGCCACGCCCAAGCCGAACGAGCAGCAGATCACCGAAGGCATGAATTCCAATATCTGCCGCTGCGCCACCTATCACCGCATCCGTGGCGCCGTCGCGCGCGCCTCCGAGATCATGGGGTAAGCAGCATGGCCGACACAGCAACTTTCTCCCCCTCCCGCCGGCTTGTCCTCACAGCCATGGGTCTTGGCGCCGCCGGCTTTGCCGTGGGTTGCGATCTTCGCGCTGCCGAAACGGCCGCGGCGGGCCCCGTCACGCAGACGCAGCTTGGCGATTATGTCCGCGTCGGATCAGACAACACGATCACCGTCTATCTGCGCCACATCGAGTTCGGCCAGGGCGTCTCGACCGGCCTCACCACCATCGTCGCCGAAGAGATCGATGCCGACTGGAGCCAGATGCGCTTTGAGCATTCGCCGGCGGATGATGCCAAGTATGGCAATCCGGTCTTCGGCGGCATGATGGGAACTGGCGGTTCGACCGCCATCTTCTCGTCCTGGAGCCAGCTTCGCGCTGCAGGCGCCTCGGCGCGCGAGATGCTGAGGCAGGCGGCGGCGGCAAGATTCGGCGTCGATGCTGCTGAGGTCGTGATGGTCAAGGGCAAGGCCACGGCGGGCGGCAAGTCGGCGAGCTATGGCGAGCTCGCCGTCGAGGCCGCCAGGCTCACACCGCCGGCAGCCGATACGCTGCAATACAAGGATGCCTCCGCCTATGAATTCATCGGCAGGGAGCGCGAGGCTTCAAAGGGCTTCGGCCGCCTCGACTCGGCCGACAAGATCAATGCGAAAGCCCAATACGCGCTCGACTATCATCCCGAAGGCACGCTGGTCGCCCTTCTCGCCCGCAGCCCTAAATTCGGCGGCAAGGTCGCCGGTTTCGACGATGCGGCCACGAAGGCCGTCAAGGGCGTGACCGACGTCGTGCAGATCAGCAATGGCGTCGCCGTCGTCGCGACCGACTTCTGGTCCGCAAAGAAGGGCCGCGATGCGCTGAAGATCACCTGGGACGATTCGGCCGCCGAGACGCGTTCGAGCGACCAGATCTTCGCCGACTACAGGAAGCTGCTGACCCGGGCGGGCCACGACGCCCGCAAGGAAGGCAGGGGCGCCGCGGCGCTCAGGGGCGAAGGCGAAGTCATCACCGCCGACTTCGAGTTCCCCTACCTTGCCCACGCACCGATGGAGCCGCTCAATTGCGTGGTCGAGTACAAGCCTGGCGAATCCGCCGTGATTCATTCCGGTTCGCAGATGCCGACAGCAGACAAGGGCGCGGCCGTGGCGGTCCTCGGCCTCAAGCCTGAACAGGTCACCGTCGTAACGATGCTTGCCGGGGGGTCGTTCGGCCGCCGCGCGACCCAGGACGCCGACCTGATGACGGAAGCGACCCAGATCGCCAAGGCCATCAACGGCAAGGCGCCGCTGAAACTGATGTGGACGCGCGAGGACGACATCCGCGCCGGCAAGTATCGCCCTATGGCTGTCCACCGCATGACGGCGCGCCTCAACAAAGGCGCGATCGAAGCCTGGGGCGATCGCACGGCGATACAGTCGATCATGGCCGGCACACCCTTCCTTCCGGCCGGCGCGCCAGATCTGTCCTCGATCGAGGGCGGCTTCGACATTCCCTATGCGATCGCCAACATCACTGCAGACGTGCACTGGCCGACCTCGCCGGTCAGCACCCTCTGGTGGCGTTCGGTGGGCCACACTCACACCGCCTACGCCAAGGAGCACTTCTTCGACGTGGCCGCGCGCAAGCTTGGCAAGGATCCTGTCGCCCTCAGGCGCGAACTGCTCGCCGCCCATCCCCGCCTGCTCGGCGTCCTCAATCTTGCAGCCGAAAAAGCCGGCTGGGACACGCCCCTGCCCGCGGGCAAGTTCCGCGGCGTCGCGGTGCATCACTCCTTCTCCTCCTACGTGGCTGAAGTGGCGGAGGTATCTGTCGCGGCGGACGGCACATTCCACGTCGACCGCGTGGTCTGCGCGGTCGACTGCGGCATTGTCATAAACCCCGACATCGTGCGCGCGCAGATGGAAGGCGGCATCGGCTATGGCCTCTCCGCCATTCTCGGCGAACAGGTCACTCTGAAGGATGGCGCACCCGTGCAGACGAACTTCTTCGACTACGGCGTGATGCGAATGGCGCAGATGCCGAAAGTGGAGGTGCATATCGTGCCGTCGAGCGAACCGCCGACCGGCGTTGGCGAACCTGGTGTTCCGCCAATCGGTCCTGCTGTCGCCAACGCGCTTCTCGCTGCAACGGGAAAAACCTATGCGAAGCTGCCGCTCGGCATGAAGGCGTGAGCGTCAGAAAAAATGCGGGACTGGCTGGCGCCGGTCCCGCACTCTGACCTCTGCCGCCTGGCGGGTCCTGAAGGTTGTGTCAGTGCGTTGCGTTGCGCGCGATCCAGTCGGCAAACTTCGCAGCGAACCTGGCCATGAAGGCGCGCGTGTCGTCCTTCGCGAAGCCGCCCTCGGCATTGAACCAGCTGTCGTTGACGCCGCCAAGATAGACTTCTGGCTGCTGCAGGGTCGGCATGTCCAGGAAGGCAAGTGACTGACGCAGGTGATGGTTGGCGCCAAAGCCTGCAATCGGCCCCATCGAGGAGGACACGATCGCTGCGGGCTTGCCCGCGAATGCGCTCTGCCCGTAAGGGCGCGAGCCCACATCGATGGCGTTCTTGAGCGCACCGGGGAGGGAGCGGTTGTATTCGGGCGTGATGAAGAGCACGGCGTCGGCGGCCTTGATCCGTGCGCGGAAGGACGACCATGCGGCTGGCGGGTTCGCGTCGAGGTCGGGGTTGTAGAGCGGCAAATCCCCGATTGCGACAGTGTCGAGGGCAAGATTCGGCGCTTCACGGGCAATCGCCGCTGCAATGCGACCCGAATTCGAGTTCGCGCGGAGCGATCCAACGATTGTCGCGACGGTCAGGGTCATGGCAGAGTTCCTTTCCAGCTGAGGGGCCTGGTTTTTCCGGTTCCGCCATTGGCAAGATGGCCGGTCCCGCTCATTTGTTGCATATGCAACATAGGAGGTTTTGTTGCGAGTGCAACAAACACAGCTAAAGGGACCGGCGAGGATTCCTTCCGATCCGATCCAGCGCGCCTGGATCGCGCTGGGCCGTGTGTCCCAGGCCATCCGTGAAGAGGTGGACCAGGCGCTGAAGGCTGCAAAGCTGCCGGACACCACGTGGTACACAGTGCTCTGGGAGCTTGAACGTGCGGGCAAGCCGACACGGCCCAAGGACCTTGCGATTCCGCTCTTCATCCTGCCCTACCAGCTATCCCGCCTCGTCGACCGGATGGAGGAAGACGGGCTGGTGAAGCGGATCGCATGTCCAGAGGACAAGCGCGGCCATCTCCTCGAGCCGACGGATGCGGGCTATGCCATGCGCAGGCAGATGTGGGCTGTCTACGCGCCTGCCATGGACGACGCCATGAATCGTATCGGCGATGAGGAGGCGCTTGTCCTCGCCCAGCTGCTGAACAAGCTCGGTGGCGTCAATTATCCCGTCCCGCCAAAGCCTTGAGCGCGTGACATTGCTGAGCGAGCGGCCTATGTCCCCCGCCATGGCCGACGGCGCCCCCACCCTCGCCAAACCGTCTCTCGACATCCTGACGCTGGGATGCCGGCTCAACGCCTATGAATCGGAAGTGATGCGCGCTCATGCGCAAACCGCCGGCCTGTCAGACGCCGTCATCGTCAACACCTGCGCGGTCACGTCCGAGGCCGTCCGTCAGGCGCGTCAGGCGATCCGTCGCGCGCGTCGCGAGCGTCCTGGCGCCACAATCATCGTCACCGGATGCGCCGCGCAGATAGACCCCGCATCGTTCGCGGACATGCCGGAAGTAACGCGCGTCATCGGCAACGCCGAAAAGATGAAGGCGGCAACATTCGCCGATCTCGTCCTGGCAGAAACGCCACGCGTTCAGGTCAATGACATCATGTCCGTCCGCGAGACTGCGGCGCATCTTGTTGACGGCCTCGAGGGGCGCGCGCGGGCCTTCGTGCAGGTGCAGACCGGATGCGATCACCGTTGCACCTTCTGCATCATCCCCTACGGCCGCGGGAATTCCCGCTCCGTCCCCGCTGGCGAGGTGGTCGAGCAGGTGAAGCGTCTTGTCGCCACCGGCCATCATGAAATCGTCCTTACCGGCGTCGACCTCACCTCCTGGGGCGCCGACCTGCCGAACGCACCGAAACTCGGCAATCTGCTCGCGCGTATCCTGAAGCTCGTTCCAGAACTTGTGCAGCTTCGCCTCTCCTCCATCGACGCGATCGAGATCGATGAAGCCCTGTTCGACCTTCTGGCGCACGAGCCGCGCATCGCCCCGCACCTGCATCTTTCCTTCCAGTCGGGCGATGATCTGATCCTCAAGCGCATGAAGCGGCGCCATTCGCGCGCCGATGCGATCAATCTCTGCAATCGGCTTCGTGCGGCGCGCCCGGACATGGCCTTTGGCGCAGACCTCATCGCCGGCTTCCCGACCGAGACTGACGCCATGTTCGCCAACACGCTCGCCAGCGTGGACGAGTGCGGCATCGACTATCTTCACGTCTTTCCCTACTCGCCGCGGCCCGGCACCCCAGCTGCAAGGATGCCGCAAGTTGCGCGCGAAGTGATCAGGGCGCGCGCGGCAACACTGCGCGAGAAAGGCGCCGAGCGACTGGCGCTCCGTCTCGATCGTCATGTCGGAACACTGGCAATGGCGCTGGTCGAATCCGGCAACCGCGCGCGCCTCCCGGATTTTGCGCCCGTTCGCATCGATGGCCCATTGCCCGAACCGGGCCGTCCTGCGCGCATGCGGCTCCTGTCGCGAACGGCCGCAGAGCTTGTGGGCGTTTCGGCATGATCCTTTGGTGGGGCAAGAAGAAGCAGCCGGACGCCAGGACCGGCGAGACGCCCGTTGAGCCGCTCAAGCCAGGCGAGACGCCAGCCTCGCCCCTCGACAAGCCGGTCGCGAGCCTCGACCGGCAGCTGTTCGGCGACACCACCGTCCCAGCCGCGCCCGACCTCGGCGATGATCCCATCGGCATCCGCAAGGCGGCCGAGCGCATCGCCGCGGAACGCGCGGCCGAAGCCGCCGCCAGGGACGCCTCCGTCCTCGTCAAGCTCTCCGAAGGCCTCAAGCGCTCGTCATCACGCCTGGCCGAGGGCCTCGCCGGGCTTGCAAAGCGCCGGATCGACCGCGACGCGCTCGACGAACTCGAAGAGCTGCTCATCACCTCCGACATGGGCGCCAAGGTCGCCGCGCGCATCGCGAAGGCCTTTTCGAAGGATCGGTTTGACCGCGAGGTCTCCGGCGACGAGATCAAGGCGGCGCTCGCAGCCGAGATCGCCGCGATTCTCAAGCCTCGCGAACAGGTTGTGGATTTCTCCGAAGGACCAAGACCCCGCGTCGTCCTCTTCGTCGGCGTCAACGGGTCGGGCAAGACGACGACGATCGGCAAGATCGCCTCCAAGCTCTCGGCGCAGGGCGCAAGTGTTCTCCTGGCAGCCGGCGATACGTTCCGTGCGGCCGCCGTCGAGCAGCTGCGTGTCTGGGCGGACCGCGCCGGCGCCCGCTTCCTGTCGAAGCCGGCGAATGCGGATGCGGCGGGTCTTGCATATGAAGCTGTCGAACTTGCCAGGAAGGAGGATCTCGATCTGGTCTTCATCGACACGGCCGGTCGGCTGCAGAACAAGACGCAGCTTATGGATGAGCTGGCGAAGGTGGTCCGCGCAATCCGCAAGATCGATCCGACCGCGCCGCACGATGTTCTTCTGGTTCTGGACGCGACGGTCGGCCAGAACGCGCTAGGACAAGTCGAGGCCTTCCGTCATACCGCCGGCGTCACGGGCCTCGTGATGACCAAGCTCGATGGCACCGCCAAGGGCGGCGTACTTGTCGCCATTGCCGAGAGCCACGCCATTCCGATCCACTTCGTTGGCGTCGGCGAAAAGGCCGAAGACCTTCATCCCTTCAGCGCTCACACCTTCGCCCGCGCGCTTGTGGGGCTGGAAGGCTAGGTGGATCCAACCCTCTTCGCATTCGCGCTCGGCATTGGTTCGGCGGTGACGCTGGCCGGCGCCAACACCTTCGTCAAAGCCGCCAGGGACATTCTGGGCGCCCGCACCGTGATGACAGCCACCGGGTCGGTGATCGTGGCGCCGTTGCTGTTGCTTGTTCCCTTCCCTTCCCCGGCCACCTGGGGCTTTCTCGCCCTCTCCCTGCCGGCGCACTGGCTCTACCAGACTGCTCTGGTGCGCGCGATGTCGCGCGGCGATCTCTCGCTGGTGTTCCCGATCATGCGTGGTTCGGCTCCGCTGCTCACAGCGCTGGCGGCCGCCCTGGTGCTTGGCGAACACCTCTCGGCGCTTGCGCTGACGGGTCTGGCCGTCGCCAGCCTGGCGGCCGTCGTCTTCGCCCTGCCGGAGCGCAACTTCGGAGGATCGCGCCGCGTGCGGAACGCGGCGGTGATCTGGGCGCTGGCCACCGGAGCCGGCATCGCGACCTACAACGTCATCGACGCCCAGGGCGTACGCACGGCCCTCACGACCAGCGGCACGCAGTGGAGCTTCATCCTGTGGCTCTTTGCGCTCGACTGGATCGGCATCACCTCCATCATGTTGCTGACGCGTGGGTCGCGGGAATTCATCGCCTCCGCCCGGCGCGCGCTGCCTCTGGGGATCGGCGCCGGCCTTTGCTCCACGGCCTCCTTCTCCATGGCGCTCTACGGCTTTTCTGTCGCGCCTGTCGCCTACATGTCGGCGATGCGCGAGACGGCGGTGGTCTTCGCCGCCATCATGGGCTGGTGGTTTCTGCGCGAGGGCTTCGGTGGCCGTCGCACGTCCGCAGCCGTCGTTCTTGCCGCCGGACTCGGGCTGCTGCAGTTCGGCTAGCCCGGCCGCACCGGGAATTGCCCCTTGCCGGGTCCCGTCCGCCTCCGTCCCCCGCGCGAAACCCTTCATGAACGGCATTCTGGTTCACTGGCCGGACGAACGAGTGCCCGCGCGAACATGATCTGGCGACGTCTCTTGGGCTATTTTCCGGCGAGCTTCGCCGGCGCTCTTGCCAGCGTGGGCGGAGTCTACGCGCTGACGCGCCTGATGTCGCCGGCAGATTACGGGTTCTATGCGCTTGCCCTGACCACGATGGGCCTCGTCTACACACTTTCCGTCACCTGGGCCGAAGCTGCCGCCTACCGTTTCGGCGGCGCAGCGGCGCCAGACGGGGAACGCGCCGACCATACGCGCACAGTGCTGGGTCTCCTCGCCTGCTCGTCAGCGATCGGCATCGCGCTGATGAGCAGCGCGCTTCTCATCGCCACCGAGCCCGCCTATCGCCTTGCGCTTGTTGCTGCGATGAGCGCACTGGCGCTCCAGCCCATTGTCAACGCCGCGCGGGAGATGCATTGCGCGCGCGAACGCATCGAGCGCTACGCGGCGCTGCGCATGGCGCAGGACCTTGGCGCCTTCACGCTTGGGACGATCCTTGCCTGGCAGACAGGGCTCGGCCCCGCAGCGCCCCTCGCCGGTCTCGCGAGCGTGCTTGCACTCCTGGCGCTTGTCGAAGGCTCGCGGCTCTGGCGCGAGTCGCGCGGTGGAAAGTTCCAGGCGATGCGCGTGAAGCCTTATCTGGCCTATGGCGCTCCCGTGGCGATCGCGCTCGCGCTGAATATCGCGCTCGATGCCGGCGACCGTTTTCTCATTGCGCTCTATCTCGGGCCGGAGGCCGTCGGCGCTTACGCGGCCGGCTATGGGCTTGCTGACAAGTCGGTGGGCCTCCTGTGCATCTGGGCCGGGGCTGCGGGCGGCCCGATGATGATGGCGGCCTGGGAGCGCGAGGGCGCTGCGGGATTGCGCGAGGCGTCCGCCCAGGTCGCACGAACGCTAATGCTGATTGCGGCGCCGGCTGCAACAGGACTTGCCCTTGTCGCTCCCCCGCTTGCCGAGGTGATGGTTGGCGAGACAATGCGCGCCGAGGCGGCGAGCATCATCCCATGGATCGCCCTGTCCGGCCTGATCAATGGCTTCGTGCTGCACTACATTTCGGAAGCCTTCCAGCTTTCGCGCCGGACGGGCCTGCGCGCAGCCCTCATGGCCATCCCGGTTGCCGCCAACCTTGCGCTCAACGCCGTTCTCCTGCCCAGCATCGGGCTGATGGGCGCGGTCTATTCAACCGTTGCATGCTATGCGCTGGCGCTGCTGCTGCTCGGCCTTGCCGCCCGGAAACTGGTCCCGCTGTCCTGGCCGTGGGGCGATTTCCTCAAAGTTGGGGGGTCTTGCGCGTTCATGGCGGGCGTTGTCAGCCTCCTGCCGTCGACGGGCGGGTTTCCCGAACTTCTGCTCAAGGCGTCTTTTGGCGCAGCCGCCTATGGTCTGGCGGCCCTGTTGTTCGACGCCGCCGGCGTCCGTTCCGCCCTGCAGCAATTCATCGCCCGCCATGCCCGCAGCGTTTGACCGCGAAGGGCCATGACCGCTAAGTGACCCCGATGACCGACACGCCTGCCACCGACTCCCGGAAATCGATCCCGAAAGGGACCGGAAACGTCTGGACCGACATCGGTCCCGTGCTCGCATTCGTCATCGTGTTCAACGTGCTGCAGAACGGGCCGGAGGGGCCCGGCCTGTTCTCCAAGGACAATGCGATCTTCTGGGCGACCGGTGTGTTCATGGCGGCTGTCGCCGCCGCGATTGGCTGGACGCTGATGAAGGGCCGCAAATTGCCGCCCATGCTGATCATCACCGGAACTGTCGTGATGGTTTTCGGCGCCCTTACCCTGTTCCTTCAGGACAAGACCTTCGCCTTCATCAAGCCGACCATCATCAACCTGCTCTTTGCAGGCACGATCCTGGGCAGCCTCGCTATCGGCCGCAACATCTGGAAGACGGCGTTCGAGCACGCCTTCAAGATGCCCGACCATGCCTGGAAGATCTTCGCCCTGCGCTGGGCGGCCTTCTACGTCGTGCTCGCGATCGTCAACGAGATCATCTGGCGCAACTTCTCCGAACAGGTCTGGGCCAACTCGAAAATCTTCCTCTCCATCCCGCTGGCGATCATCTTCATGCTCGCCAACCTCCCCTTCCTGATGAGGCACAACATCGAGGATGGCGAAGGGGACGACAAGAAGAAGGCGCGCGATCCGGCCTGATCAGCGGAAAGCGGCAAATTCACCGAGCATCCGTCCCCACGCCGCCTCGTCCTCCAGCGTCCAGTCTGCGCCTGCAATGTCGCGGAATGCATTCCTCAGGGCGATGAAGAACGCATCGAAGCGGCCGGCCGGGACGCCATAGCCTTCATGGTGCATCCGCGAGGCTGCGATGATCTGCGGTGCAACAAGCCGGTCCCCGGCATGATCGAGGATGCATTCGAGCGCCTGTTGCATCATCGACGCGCGCACCTCTCCGCCCCGATCCATCACGAACAGGGCTTCGAGCTCGGGATGCGCTGCAAACAGTCTGGCATACACATCCGCCGTGGGATCGCCGCGACGCTCGGCCACGAGCGCCAGCATCGCTACGACCCGCCTGGCGTCCGCTTCCCTCACCGTGTCAGCGTCTCGCTTCCGGGCGGGTTGGTGAAGGGCGCAAAACCCGTCCGACCCTCGCTCGCGCGATAGTGCTCCAGCGCCCACCTCACTGAGGGAAAGGCCAGTTCCGCCCACGGAACATTTTCCCAGTCGAAAAGTCCGACGGCGAGACTTTCGGGTCCCGGCGACGGTTCGTTGATCAGCCGTGCACGGAAGAAAATCTGGACCTGGCCGATCCGCGGGATCGAATACAGCGCCAGCAGCGTCTCAACCTCCAGCTCGGCCCGCGCCTCCTCGCGCGCTTCGCGGCAGGCGCCCTGCTCGACGCTTTCACCAAGTTCCATGAAGCCAGCCGGCAGGGTCCAATACCCGGATCGGGGCTCGATGGCGCGCCTGCAGAGGAGCACCTGCCCATTCCGGTGGGCCACGACGCCCGCCACGATTCGCGGGTTCACATAATCGACAAACCCACACGAATCGCACACCCGGCGGTGGCGATCCTCGCCCGGGGGCGTGCGCATCGAAAAAGAAACCGGCAAGGGTGTATCGCTCACAGCAGAAATATTATGCAGGTATGTGCATGGATGAACAGGTCGCCCTAGATAGGGCTTGTGGACGAGAGCGGCGGCAGGGTGATGATCTGCACCCGGAGCGAGGCGAGGCATGAAGCGTGAAGCTGCAAGGCGGCCGGCAAAGCGCGGCTCCCGCAATCCGGCGCCGCGCGAGGTGTTCCGCCTGTCGCGCTCGCCCTCCCACCTGCTCCGCCGGGCCGAACAGTTCGCCGCCGAGCTTTTTGGGCGCTCGGATCTGCACGACGGCGTGACCCTGCGCCAGACCGTGCTCCTGGCCGCCATCGCTGAGGCGGAGGGCGCAAGCCAGTCCGATCTCGTGCGCACCACCGGTGTCGATCGCTCGACGCTGGCGGAGATGATTGCGCGCATGGAGAAGCGTGGCCTGATCGCCCGGGCTGCAGCCGCCGGCGATGGCCGTGCGAAGTCGGTGCGGCTGACGCAGGAGGGCCGTCGCCGGCTCGAGGCCGCTCTGCCCGCGATACGCGATGTCGACCGGAACCTCCTGGCGGCCCTGCCCGCATCCCGTCGGGGCGCTTTCCAGGCGATCCTCCTGGAACTTGCCGAAACCGCCGATCAGGCCGCGGTGGACGCGCCGGACGAGCGGCCTGCCCGCAAGCCCCGGCGCCCGAAGCGCCCCGCCCGGAAAACCGTTGCCGCCAGACGGCCGCGCCAGCGCCGCTAGCCGCCGGCCGCTTTTGCCTGCTCGGCGCGATAGGCCGCGACAAAGTCGGCGACATCGGTATCGACGAAGTAGTTCCGCTTGGTCTTGATGATCTGGCCCTGCGCATCGATGAGAAAGCTTTCCGGCACGCCGGTGAGGCCGATGTCGATGCCAAGATCGCCCAGCGGATCAAGTCCCACGGACACGAAAGGGTTGCCCTCCTGCACCAGGATCTGCCGCGCGCCGTCCAGCCCGTTCGGGTCCTTGTAGAGGACGCCGATAATCTCGACGCCCTGCTGGCGCATCTCGACCAGCAGCGGATGCTCGAGCTTGCACGGCGCGCACCAGGTCGCCCAGAAATTCACCAACACGGGACGTCCGGCAAAGTCCGACAGTTTCACCTCGCCGCCCTCGAGCCCGGGAAGGGCGAACTGCGGCGCCGGCCGCATCGGCGAAATGAAGGAGGCTGGCGCCGGCGCCGGCCGTGAAAGCTGGATGAACGCCACGACGACGAGGCCTGCAAATGCCGCCAGCGGCAGGATGGCCCACCAGCGCTTCATGGCGCGTCTTCCTTCTCAGCCTCGGCGAGCCGTCTGCGTGCATTCGACACGCGCAGCACCGACCATATGATCAGCCCGACGATCACGACCGCGCCGATGGCGTAGGAGGTCAGAACGTAGGGCGTATACTGCTCGTACTCGAACATCGGACTACTCCGCGGCCTGCCGGCGCTGCATGAGCATTTCGGCGCGCGTGTTCATGATCTCGGCGCGCATATTGAACAGGGTCAGCCCGCCGAAGAGGGAGAAATATCCCAGCGCCACGACGTACATCGGATACTTGAACTCGTCTGCCGCCTTCATCTTGACCTGGTGAAGCGTCGAGAACCATTCGACGGAGAACTGGATGATGGGCAGGTTCACTGCCCCGACCATGCACAGGATCGCCGCCGCGCGGGCCGCCTTCTGCGGCGTATCCATCGCCTGCCAGATCGCGATGTAGCCGAGGTAGATGAAAAACAGCACGAGCACCGAGACGAGGCGCGCATCGCCCCACTCCCACCACGTGCCCCAGGTCGGATAGCCCCAGATCGATCCGGTCATGAGACCGAGCGCGGTCACTGCGGCCCCGATCGGCGCGGCTGACTTGGCCGCCACATCCGCCAGCGCGTGGCGCCAGATGAAGGACACAAGGCTCGCACCTGTCATGAAGGCGTAGCAGAACAACGACAGCCACATCGCCGGCACGTGCACGAACATGATCCGTGCGCTGTCGCCCTGCTGGAAGTCTTCCGGGACCACGAACAGTCCAAGATATGCGCCGACCAGGATGAGCAGGACCCCGAGCGCCGCGAACGGCCAGGCGAACCATGTCGAGACCGCCATGAAGCGGTGCGGGTTGGCGAAGAAGGACAGGACGGCCATGGGCCAGGCGCTCCGGACAGGGGGCTAGTCTAGTCGTATTGCCCTTGTGTGGGCTTCACATTCTCAGGATCGGCAAGGTCCATGGGGCTATCTAGTCAATCGCCATCCGAAGCGCCATGGCGGCTGCGAAGGGAGATGTCGCAATGCCGAACATCGCCACAGCCCCTGCCAGCAGCGCCGGCTGGCCCCAGTCGCCCCCGCCCGCCGCGGCATAAAGCGCCGCCGACCCGAAAATCATGGCCGGCACGTAGAGCGGCAATGTGACCAGCGCGATGACCAGTCCGCCCCGCCGCAATCCCGCCGCCAGGGCCGCGCCGATCGAACCGAAGAAAAAGAACGCGAGCGAGCCCACCAGCGCCGCACCGATCACGAACATGACCTGTTCGGGCGGGCCCTGGAGCATGATCCAGAGTATGGGCGCAATCAGCGCCAGGGGAATGCCTGTGGCGATCCAGTGCGCCATCGTCTTGGCCAGCGCGATCCCCTCCATGGCGATCCCCGACCCGGCATAGGCGTCGAGCGTGCCGTCTTCGAGATCGGCCTGGAACAGCCGCTCCATCGGCAGGAGGCTCGCCAGCGCCAGCGCGATCCACATGACGCCCGGCCCCGCGATCTGGAGGTTGCCGATCTCATTGCCGACCGCGAACGGCGTCATGCTGGCGGCCGCAGCGAAAAAGCCAACCGGCAAAGCCGCGCCGCCGCCGCCAGACCAGGCCAGTTTCAGCTCCCGGGTGAAGACGGAGACCGAGCCGCTCATGGCGCCGCCTTCAGGGTTGAAAGATCCAGGATGCGCGAGGCGGCAAATCCCTCCCCATGCACCGCCGCGATCACCATGCCGCCGCCTGCGCGATGCTCCGCCACAAGCTGCATCACCAGCATGCGGCCTTCGGCATCGAGCGCCGCCGTCGGCTCGTCCAGCAGCCAGACCGGCCTCGGCTCGATCAGCAATCGCGTAAGGGCGAGGCGCCGTTTCTGGCCGGCCGAGAGCCCGCGTCCCGGCACGGCCCTGCGAGCAGCCAGCCCGACCCGCTTTATGGCGGCGTCCGCCACATCCTGTGGACGGCCGAAATAGCGCGCCCAGAAGCGCGCCTGTTCCAGCGCCGTCTCGGTCGGCTTCACCGCGTCGAGATGCCCGAGATAATGTCGATGGCCATCTTGATGCGCCCCTGAATAGCGCACTTCACCGGCAAGCGGCCGCGTCAGGCCGGCAAGGATGCGCAGCAAGGTCGACTTGCCCGACCCATTGGCCCCCCGCAGCTCCAGCGATTCGCCCGCTGAAACCTTGAGGTTCAGCCCCTCGAACAGCACGCGGAGCCCGCGCGCCGCCGCAAGGTTATCGGCCTCCAGGACCAGTTGCGAGGCGTCCGCGCCAGACACTTCCTTTACCCCTTCCGGTACATTTGCTTCCCATAACGGCGTCCTGTAGGAACGCCGCCAGTGCGGGACGCCGCAGGCTCCCGGACCTCGAAGTTTCGATGCCCCGAAAGGCGCCCCAGCATGCCGTCCCTCGACAGTTTCAAGTCCCGCAAGACCCTCAAGGTGGGCGCCAAGACGTACGCCTATTACAGCCTTGAGGCCGCAGCGCAAAACGGACTTGGCGACATCTCGCGCCTGCCGGTGTCGCTCAAGGTCCTGCTGGAGAACCTGCTGCGCTTCGAGGACGGCAAGACTGTCACCCAGGCCGACATCAAGGCATTCGCCGCCTGGCTGAGTGACAAGGGCTCGGCTGAGGTCGAGATCGCCTACCGCCCGGCGCGTGTGCTGATGCAGGACTTCACCGGCGTGCCCGCCGTGGTTGACCTTGCCGCCATGCGCGACGCTGCCGCCAAGCTCGGGGCCAACCCGAAGGCGATCAATCCGCTCGTGCCCGTCGATCTCGTGATCGACCACTCGGTCATGGTCGATCACTTCGGCAAGCCAGATTCGTTCAAGCAGAACGTCAAGCGCGAATACGAGCGCAACATGGAGCGCTACGAATTCCTGAAATGGGGCCAGAGCGCGTTCGACAATTTCCGTGTCGTTCCGCCCGGCACCGGCATCTGTCACCAGGTCAACCTCGAATACCTCGCCCAGACCGTGTGGACGAAAGAGGAAGACGGCGAGATCGTCGCCTTCCCGGACACCTGCGTCGGCACCGACAGTCACACGACCATGATCAATGGCCTTGCCGTCCTCGGCTGGGGCGTGGGCGGTATCGAGGCCGAGGCCGCCATGCTCGGTCAGCCTGTCTCCATGCTCATCCCGGAAGTCATCGGCTTCAAGCTCACCGGCAAGCTGCCGGAAGGCGCGACCGCGACCGACCTTGTGCTCACCGTCACGCAGATGCTGCGCAAGAAGGGCGTCGTCGGCAAGTTCGTCGAATTCTACGGCCCGGGCATCGACAACCTCAGCCTGGAAGACCAGGCGACGATCGCCAACATGGCGCCGGAATACGGCGCCACCTGTGGCTTCTTCCCGATCAGCCAGGAGACCATCAACTTCCTCACCTCGACCGGTCGCCCCGCCGAGCGCGTCGCACTCGTCGAAGCCTATGCGAAAGCGCAGGGCTTCTGGCGCGCCGACATGAAGGACCCGGTCTTCACCGACACGCTGGAACTTGAGCTTTCCAGGGTCGAGCCCTCGATCGCCGGCCCGAAACGCCCGCAGGACCGCATCGTTCTGCGCGACGCCGCCGACAGTTTCGCGGTCGCGCTCGACAAGGAATTCAACCGCAGCGACAAGGCGAATGTGCGCGCGCCCGTCGAAGGCGCAGATTATGCGATCGGCCATGGCGATGTCGTGATCGCCGCCATCACCTCGTGCACCAATACCTCGAATCCCAGCGTTCTGGTGGCCGCCGGCCTGCTTGCCCGCAACGCCCGCGAGCGCAATCTCACCACAAAGCCGTGGGTCAAGACCTCGCTCGCGCCGGGCAGCCAGGTCGTCACCGACTACCTCGCCAAGGCCGGCCTCACGGATGATCTCGATGGGCTCGGCTTCAACCTTGTGGGGTATGGCTGCACAACCTGCATCGGCAACTCCGGCCCCCTGCCCGAGGCGATTTCAACGGCCATCGCGCAGGGCGATCTGGTCGCAACGTCGGTCCTCTCGGGCAACCGGAACTTCGAAGGCCGCGTGAACCCGGACGTGCGCGCCAACTATCTGGCCTCCCCGCCCCTCGTCGTCGCCTACGCCCTCGCCGGCTCGATGAATGTCGACATCACGAAGGACCCGATCGGCAAGGACGGCGCGGGCAAGCCGGTCTATCTCTCCGAGATCTGGCCGAGCACGAAGGAAGTCGCAGACACGGTGCGCGCCGTCGTGACCGCCGAGATGTTCGCCACGCGCTATTCCGATGTCTTCAAGGGCGACGAGCAGTGGCAGAAGATAAAGGTCGAGGGCGGCGCCACTTATGGTTGGCCGATGGCGTCCACCTATGTGCAGAACCCGCCCTACTTCACCGGCATGACGATGACGCCTGAACCTGTCACCGACATTGCGGGTGCGCGCATCCTCGCGCTCTTCGGGGACTCGATCACGACCGACCACATCTCCCCCGCCGGGGACATCTCTGCGAAGGGTCCGGCCGGCAAGTACCTGCGCGAACATCAGGTGCCGGTCACCGAGTTCAACTCCTACGGTGCGCGCCGCGGCAACCACGAAGTGATGATGCGCGGCACCTTCGCCAACATCCGCATCAAGAACCATGTCGTCCCCGGCACCGAGGGCGGCGTCACGAAGAAATTCCCCTCGGGCGAGCAGATGGCGATCTACGACGCGGCGATGGCTTACATCGCCGAGGGCGCCGACCTCGTGATCTTCGCGGGCAAGGAATACGGCACGGGCTCCTCGCGCGACTGGGCCGCCAAGGGCACGCGCCTCCTCGGCGTGCGTGCGGTCATTGCCGAGAGCTTCGAGCGCATCCACCGCTCCAACCTCATCGGCATGGGCGTTCTGCCCCTGCAGTTTGCAGACGGCGCCAGCTGGCGCAGCCTCGACCTGACGGGCTCTGAATCTGTCACCATTCTGGGTATCGCGACCCTGATGCCGCGCCAGATGGTGACGGTCGAGATCACCTCAGTCGACGGAACGAAGCGCACGGTCGAGGCCAAGGTCCGCATCGATACCGAAAATGAGCTGGATTACTTCAAGCATGGCGGCATCCTGCACTATGTGTTGCGCGAACTGGCCAGGGCGTCCTGAGTGGGCAAGGCTTCGTGATGAAGCGGTGATCGAGGGTCACGCCGTCTTGATTCGCGCATTTGGACAGGGGCGAGATAACGGGCTGAAATGAGATCGGTTCTTGCATCTCTCGCAGCGGCGCTCGTTGCGCTGGCCACCCTTTCGCCCGCGGCCTTGGCGCAACGGGGCGGGATGGATGTTCCCGAACATGCGGTGCGGCCGGTGGTCATGGAACTCTTTTCCAGCCAGGGCTGCGGCAACTGCCCCGCCGCGAACGCCAACCTCGTGAAACTGGCTGAGCGTTCGGACGTGATCGCACTGACCTACCCGGTGGGCATCTGGGACTATCTCGGCTGGGACGACACGTTCGCGAGGCCCGAATTCACCGAGCGCCAGAAGCGTTACAACCGTGCGCTTGGCTATCGCGGTCCCTACACACCGCAGGTCGTCTACTCCGGCCGCCTGCACGGCCCCGGGACGAGCATCAAGGACATCGAGGAGCGCTTCGCCAAGCGCGATATCAGCCCCTATCCGGCAACGCTGGCGTTCGAGAAGGACCTCGTCGTCGTCTCTGGCGAACTGCCCGCAGATACGCTGAAGGCTGGCGTCATCCTCGTCCATTACCGTCCCGGCGTTTCCAACGTCACGCCCGGCGGCGGCGCCAACAAGGGCAAGGCGATGTCCTACTGGAATCTCGTCACCAAGTACGAACAGGTCGGTGAGTGGAAGGGCGGAACGCAGCGCTTCCCTGTCAAATGCACTTCGGGATGCGTGGTGATGGTGCAGAAGACCGGCTCGGAAGGCATGGTCATCGGCGCGCTGCAGAAGAAGTAGTCCGCCGCATCCCCTATTGCGCAACCGCCCCGAGCGGAGCGGCAAACGCCCCCCAGTCGAGTTCGGTAAGTGCAAAGGCCCACGGCGCGGCCCTCAGGTTGATCTCGCCTGCGCGTGCCGCCGCCTCGGCTCCCGCACCTTCAGCGACAGCTGCACTCACAGTGACCCAGCCACGTTCGCCGGCGCGCCAGGCGCGCGTCACGATGACCACCCCTGAAGCCAGGCGCGTGACGTGCTCGGCCAGCGGCGTGCCGACCGCAACATCGCCTGCTGGCGCCACGTCCGTCGGCGCGAATCGCGTCACGGCTTCGGCCGTCAGCCTTGGCGCCAGCGGCGTGACGGTCTGGAGCCGGTCGTGGGGCGGCGCCAGAGCGAAGTCGCCATCAGCCTTGCGGACCAGGCGATAGCCCCGCCCCTGTCCGCTGCGCACCTCGACGCCGGTGATCTCCTTGGCTGCGACAGTGATGACGGAAAGATCGAGCCAGGCAGCCCCGCGCTGCAAGGGCGGCAGGACTGCACCGGCGACGGCCCAGGCCTGCAGGTCATCGGGCCTGCGCACATAGGACCGTCCATCGCGATGGCCAACCAGCAGTTTGGCGAAGCTGTTGCCGCGCCCGTCGCCCACCTCCAGCAGCGCGCCCGTCCCACCGGCAGTGGGGTCACCGAGCCCGATGCGGTCGAACTTGCGTTCATCGCGCGTCATCGCCTCAGCATGGACCATGTTCGCAAGCGCTTCGGTGAGGTCCTGGATTTTTGCATCCGTGACCGGGTAGGAGCCCTTCTCGGAGAGAACCCAGCCATCGTCATTGCGTACGAGGTGGTAGCTCTCCTCCTGCGTCGTCACCATGATCAGCTGGATCAGCGATTGCTTGTCCGCAAACCCCGGCAGGATGAGGCGACCGATCTCCGAGCGCTGCAGGTCGCTGGCCGCCGGCATCCAGGCCAGCGCGCCGAATGCGATCGAGGCAACGGCCGCAGCGCCTGCGACCAGCAGGGTCCGTCGCCGGGTTGTTGCTCGCGTCGCGCTCATGCCGCGCTCCCTCGCTTGCGTCCCCGCAACAGGAAGACCGCCAGCCCGGTCAGGCCAACAAGTATCGGCGGCAGCCAGACATTGAGCAGCACCAGCTGGCTCTCGAGCGCATCGATGTCGCGCCGGAACGCACGCTCGACGCCGCGCAGCTGGCTGCGGATTGCAACCGCCTGCGTCCGATAATCGCCAATCCCGGCGAGTTCTTCCGGCGTCAGCGCAGCGCCGCGTGCGCGCCGGGCTTCCAGCGCCTCGATACGGTCCTCGGCCTCGGCCAGAAGCGTCTCGAGCCGCTCCTGTTCAGCGAACAAACGCACCCGCGCGGCTTCGCGCAGCTCATCCACCCGCGCCATCGGCCGCGCCGCCGGCGCGCGCGAGCGCAGTTCGGTGAGCGCCGGATCGCCGCCGAGATTGTCGAGGGCGTTGAGCACGAAAGCCGCATTGTCCGCCAGCGGCTGGCCCGACTGCGGATGCACGAAGAAGCTGTCATCGAACATGTCAGTATCGGCGAGAAGGATGACCTGCGCGTCACGCTTCGACCCCGAGACAAATGGCGGCAGTCGCGCCATCTCCTGCCGCTGCTGTTCCGCCAGCGTGGGATCGGCGGCGGCGAGCGGCGGCCCGGTGAATGTCGACCGCAGCGGGCCCGACAGGCGGCCGGCCAGAACCTGCTGCTGGCCCGAAGGCGCGTAGGCCTCCAGCACCTCACGCGGCCCCGGATCGCTCGCCGCAAACGCAGCCGGCATCAGTGCAGCCTCGCGGCTCGTCGATACCAGCGGCTCGAATGTCACGCCGGCGGGCGGTCGCACGATCAGTCGCCCCGACGCGCCAAAGTTGATCGGCCGCGAAAGGTCGGCCGTAATGACATCCTTCCGCGACACCAGCGGCGGCGGCGGAGCTGGAAACAGTGGCTGTCCGACCTGCACCACGCGGCCGGCGCCCAGCTCGATGTTGACCGGCAGGGCTATGGTCGAATCCGCGACGACATCAGAGGCGGGTTCAAGGCCGAACATGCTCGCAAGCCGGCCGAGCGTCGATGTAGCAGGCGCCCCGCCCTGCTGCGCCAGCGCCGCCCGCGACACCGGATCGATGGCAATCAGCGCGGCGCCCTTGTTGAGCAGGAACTGGTCGATGAGGTAGGTCTGCCATTCCCCGAGGGCTGGCGGGTGCACCATCAGAAGGACATCCGTTCCTTCCGGAAGCGCGCGGAAGTCGTTGTCGACGATGACAATCTCGTAGGCGCGCGCGCCCTCGCGCAGAATGAAGGCCGAGCCCTGTTCGGTTGGATGCAGCCGGTAAGGCAGGAGCGTGGAGAGCACCGCCACCTTTGGCGGAGCGGGATCATCGAGCTGCGAGATCAGTCGCACCAGCTCGTATTCGAGCAGCGCGTCGCGCTCGGGGGCGAGGAAGGGAATGGTGATGGTGTCGGCCGACGTGTTGCGCCCGATGATGCCGAAATAGAGCGGTTCCCCGCCATCTGCGGGCGCTGGCGAGAGCCCGGCCGCCCTGACACGATCTTCTTCTTCGGAGAAGGGTTCAGGCTCGGTCTCGTGCAGTTTCACCTTGCCTTCGCTTTGCGCCGCGATCTCGGCCATCAGTTGCCGGACGCGGTCGGCGTGCGCGCGGATTGCCGGATACTGCGCGCCAAGCGAGCGTGAATAGACTAGCTCGAGCTCGACCGGTTCGATCAGGCGCTGCACGACGCGCCTGGCCGAGGTCGACAGTGTGTAGAGCCCGTTGGCGGTGAAGTCCGCGCGCGCGCCGCCGAGCCATTTCCACGAGGCGAGGTTGAGCCCCGTAAAGATCGTGACCGCGGCAAGGCTTGCGAGGACGGCGTAGTGGCGCCTGCGCATTATCCCCCCTTCCGCGCAGCGACCCAGACGGTGTTCAAGGTCAGCCACAGGCCAATGAAGCCGAGATTGTAGAAGAGTGAGCGCAGCTCGAGAACGCCGCGCTGGGCAGCCTCGAAATGCGTGAGCAGCGAGAAGGACGCCAGCATGTCCGCTGCGCCGGATCCAAGCGCGCCTGCGACCACAGGCAGACCAGCCGCAGTGAACAGGAAACCTATTGCGACAGCGAGAACGAACGCCACCACCTGATTTCCGGCGGCCGCTGACATGGCGCAAGCCACCGAAAGGTAGGCGCCGGCCATCAGGAAGCTCATGAGATATCCCAGCGCGATCGCCGCGTTGTCCGGCGCGCCCAGCCAGTTGACCGAGATCCACATCGGCGCGGTGAGCAGCAATCCCGTGCCCGCGAGCGTCCATGCGGCAAGGAACTTGCCCACGACCAGCGCCCAGGCCGGCGCGGGAAGGGTCATCAGCAGTTCGAGCGTTCCGCCACGCGCCTCGTCCGCCCACAGCCGCATCGCGATCGCCGGCAGGAAGACAAGGTAGAGCCAGGGATGGAACAGAAAGAAGGATGACAGATCGGCCTGTCCAGCCTCGAAGAAGCGGCCGATCTCGAACGTGAAGGCCCCCAGCGAGAGAAGGAAGATCGCCATGAACACATAGGCGAGCGGCGTCAGAAAATAGGCCTGCAGTTCGCGCAGGTAGATCGCGCGGATCGCATCGCCAGACTGTCGCGCCGCCTGCGCCAGACTGCTCATGCCGCCCTCGCCCCGTTTGCCGTGACGCGCGTCAGGGCATGGAAGGCGTCTTCGAGCTTTCCGCTCGGGGTCTTCGCAGCAAGACCTGACGGCGTCGTGTCGGTCACGATGGCGCCGCGATCAATCAGGACGACACGCGAACACATCGCCTCCACCTCATCGAGCTGATGTGTCGAGATCAGGATCGACTTGCGCTCTGCCATGCGCCGGATCAGCGCACGCATCGCCACCTTCTGGTTGGGGTCGAGGCCGTCCGTGGGTTCGTCGAGAACCAGCACGGCCGGGTCGTGCACCAGCGCGCCGGCCAGGGCGACGCGTCGGCGAAAGCCCTTTGACAGCGTCTCGATGCGTGCGCCCATCACCCCTGCAATGCTGGCGTCCTCGGCCACCCGCGCAATCGCATCCCTCGTCGCGGCGGACGAAAGCCCATGCGTGCGTGCGAGGAACCGGAGGAAGGTCTTTACCGTGAGATCGAGATAAAGCGGCGCGCCCTCCGCAAGATAGCCAAGCGAGCGCTGCGCGGCCGTGCGCGCCGTGATGATCGAGGCGCCGCTGATGTGGGCGTCGCCTGCGTCAGGCTCGAGAAAGCCCGCGATCATTCGAAGCGTTGTCGATTTGCCCGCCCCGTTCGGCCCGAGGAAGGCAACCGCCTGCCCGGCGGGGACTGAGAAACTGACCTCGCATACAGCCTCACGCCGGCCGAATGATTTGGAAAGACCGGAGACTGTCAGCGCGTTCATGCAAACCGTCGGTTGAGGGCACGCGCGAGTGCTATCACACGCGCTGATTCCCGGGCGACGCCAACAAAGCAGCCGCGCGTGAATAATCGCCCAACACCAGCAGAGGCGTGCGGCGGTCGAGCTGCAGTCGCGCCATCGCTGGCTTATTCAGTTTCGGGTTTTGGGGATGAGGTGTCGGGCGAACCGTCAGTCGCAACCCTGGGGGGCTGGGGGGCTGTTGGGTCCAAGGTCGGCGTCTTAACCATCCGCCCGACACAGCCAACTTGAAGGGGATCGGTGGCTTTGGCTAGTCGGAAATGCGGTCCAATTGCGAAATCTTCGTAATGATTGCAGACTTATTACTGACCCCAAGCTGACCCATAACGGGTCAGCACCCAGGACCCAACATGACGCAGCAAACGCCGGGCGCAGCAAGCACGATCCAGAGCCCCGGCCAGACCCCTGCAAAAGCGATATGGTTCGACCGTCGCGAGCTCGACCAGCTTCTCTGGACGTACGGAAAACTGGTCTCTGCAGGCGAATGTCGCGACTACGCCATCGGCGCCTTCCGTGACCATGCTGCCTTCTGCATGTTCAAGCGCGCCGCCGAGGCGCCGACCTGGACTGTCGAGAAATGGCCGGAGCTCGCGCGGCGCCAGGGCGCGTTCGTACTGACCAACGCCACGGGCCAGGTGCTCAAGCGTGGGCATGAGCTGGCGCCCGTTTTGGGTTTCTTCGACCGCAATCGATTCCAGCTCGTCGAGTGACCGATCCGTGGGTTGGCCGAAACAAAAAGGCCCCGGACAGATGTCCGGGGCCTTTCGTTTGTCCGCCTGTCAGCGCTGCTATTCGCGCGAGGACAGGAACATGAGGACGATGCGGAACATGTTCACGAACGAGATGAAGAAGTTCAGCGCACCCCAGTTCGTCATCACGGCGAGGCTGCGCGCATCGCCGCCGAACTGATAATAGCCTTCCTTCAGCTGCTGCGTTTCAACCGCGATCAGCACAGCCGAGAGGCCGAACACGGCGCCCATGATGATCCACTCGAACATCGAGGACGGCGGCAGGATGAAGTTCAGCAGCGACATCGCCAGCACGCCCCACGTGGCCATCATGGCGAACGAGCCAAGGCCCGACAGGTCGCGCTTGGTGGTGTAGCCGAAGAGCGAAAGCGCGCCGAAGGCTGACGCCGTGATGAGGAACGCCTTGCCCATCGTGAGATAGGTCAGGTTGTCCATCTGAATCCCGCCACGGGTGGCGAGGTCAAGTTCAACTCCGGAGGAAGCCGCCTGCGCCGCCGTCACCCAGATCCCAAGGCCCAGGCCCATCAGCACAACGATCGTCCAGTACATGATGCCAGTCGCCAGAGGCGACGGGTTCTTCATGAAGAACATGGAGCCGAGCATCAGGACGATCGGACCCCACTGCACGACGTAGTAGAGCGGCGTGCCGAACACGAGCCCGCCAACCGCAGGAAGCAAGGTCGCGAACGCCATCGCGCCGGCGAGCGCGATACCGAGCGCCAGCTTGTTGAAGACGCCGAGCATGAACTTGCGCAGGCCGGCGTCCGTGGACATGTCGCCCGTCTGCGCGCCTGTGCGCGCCTGGGCATATTGGAAGTCAGCCATAGTGTCTGTTTCAACCCTCTGTTGCGGCGGAAGCCCGCCATTGCCTTCGGATAATGGTGTTTGGGGGTTTCGTTTGCAAGCAAATCCGGGGTCTCAGGAGGTCAGCTGGCGACACCGTGAACGCTGTAAACACAGTGCTAACCCATGAATCCCTGCTGGAGCGGCGCGCGCAGTCCTGTAAGCGAAGTTACGCATCCTTGGTGGCTTACGCGGAGGCGTTGGAGCTGCCTTGCATTGCGCTCCTTCGCGCGAAGCGTATTCAGGCCCATCATGAGTTTGCGCCTGTTCCTCGCCATCCCGATCCCCGACGACATTGCCGAACGACTCCTGACGCTCGAGACCGATGTGCCGGGCGCGGCCTGGCGAACGGTCGAGCAGCATCATCTCACCCTTCGCTTCATTGGCGAGGTCGACGAGCCAACCGCGCGCGACATCGACACGGAACTTGGCCGCATCCTCGCCGCGCCTTTCGAAATTTCGCTGCGCGGGGTGGGGAGTTTCGGGGGCCGCGAGCCGACAGCGCTGTGGGCGGGCGTAGACGCGCCGGCAGACCTTGCCCGCCTTGTCGCCAGCTGCGAGGCCGCCATCCGCAAGGCCGGCCTGCCGCCCGAAGGCCGGAAATACAGGCCGCACGTGACCATCGCCTACCTCAACGGCACGCTCGACCATGAGGTTGCCCACTTTCTGGCGGACGCTGCCGAGTTCCGCACGCGCGCCTTCCTGGCCGATCATTTCTGCATGTATGCCTCGCGCCCGACACGTTCGGGCAGTCACTACAGCGAAGAAGCCGTCTATCCGCTCGCGGGATGAACCGACGCTTCGTCCGTACACGGATATCGCTGTCCTGACCAAATTGTCCCCATGTTCGGCGCGCCCGCAGCTTGCTGGCGCCTCTGCGTGCGCCGGGACCTGGGGCCATGCGCGCTGCGCTGGAGCTGCAAAATGTCCCGCGCCGACATGGGCAGCTCGCCACATTCAGAATGCGCGCCGGTGAACAGGGAATGGCGCAGCCTGAAGTGTGCATCGCGGCACACGGCCGTGTTGCATCAGCCGCACTGGCGCGCCATGGCGGCTTGGGTGCACGAGCGCGACCGGACGGCTGCGCTCCCGTACTCTGCCCTCAGGCCTGCGCGCCGAGAAAAAGCGCGCGCACGAATTCGCGATAAAGATTTATCTGACGCGGCAGGGCTTCGGGCTCCTCGAGCGCCTTTGACAAGACGATTGCACCGTCCGCAAGCGCAGACAGCATGTCGGCCACATCCCCAAGGTCGACGGGGAGTTTTGGCGGATAGCGCTCAGCAATCCTCTCGAGCCGCGTCCGGAATCGCTCGCGCCAGGCAAGGATGCCGGCGGCGTTGAGTTCGCGAACACGCCGGTCGAACTGGCGGTCCTGATAGCAATAGGCTGCTGTCAGGCATCCCGGATGCGCATCCGGGAGGTTCTCGAACATCTCGGCGAACAGCTTGAGCGCGATGAGGAAGGCGTGAAGCGGGTCTTCGGACAGTTCGTCGGCGCGGGCAAACAGATTGTCGAAGAGCGCACGCTCATGTTCGAGATAACGTTCGAGCAGGGCGTGTGCGAGTTCGCCCTTGTCGGCGAAGTGGTAGAAGAAGCCGCTCTTGGTGATGCCGACCTGGACGATGATCTCCTCGATCGAGGTTGCGGCGAAACCGTTCTGGAGCACGCCGGCCTGGGCAACATCTAGAATGCGCTGGCGTGTATCGCCGGGCGCGGCAGATGGAAGGTTGGTGCTGCGAAGCGTGGCGTGGGCCATCGTCCTTGTCCCGGCGCCCGTCTGGCGGGGCGCTTGTCATGGCGCGGAAGACCGGCGCCGGTGGGGCTTCAAGCCTGCAAATCCGACAAGAGCAAGGCAGGCCGCCATGAGAATTTCTCCCGGCGCCTGCGACCGCCAACAAAAACGCCGGTCCTTATCGGACCGGCGCTGCAATTTCTGCCTGTGGCGCGGGATCAACCCTCAGAGTCGTCCTTGCCGCCACCGACCTTCTCGGCGATGCGGGCCCGCTTGCCGGTGCGGCCGCGCAGGTAATACAGCTTGGCGCGGCGCACCTTGCCCTTGCGGCGCACTTCGATGGTATCGATGGACGGGGAGTTGAGCGGGAAGACGCGCTCGACGCCCTCGCCGAAGGAGAGCTTCCGCACGGTGAAATTCTCGTTCACGCCAGCGCCGGCGCGGGCGATGCAGAGGCCCTCGAAGCCCTGGATGCGCTCGCGATCGCCTTCCTTGATCTTGACGTTGACACGCAGCGTGTCGCCCGGGGCGAAGTCCGGGATCGTCTTGCCCTCGGTGACGCGGGCGATTTCCTCGCGCTCGAGGGTCTGGATGAGGTTGGCGGCCATGGGTCAGATCTTTCAGTCGCGGGGTTTTGCGGCCTTCCCCGGCTGAGGGGGGGCATCCCGGAAAGCGGCGTATAAATCGGGTCTTCTGGCTTTAGTCAACTCCTCGGCCTGATTTCGTCGCCAGGCGGCGACTTTTGCATGATCTCCGGAGGTTAACACGGCGGGAATCTCGCGCTCTTCCCAGACCTGAGGCCTTGTATAGTGGGGGTGCTCCAGGAGTCCGGCCTCGAAGCTTTCCTGGGCGAGGCTGTCCGGGTTCCCGGCGACGCCAGGCAGCAGACGGACGCAGGCTTCGATCAAGGCCTGGGCCGCAACCTCCCCGCCCGCCAGGACGAAATCGCCGAGCGACACCTCCTCAAGGCCCCGCGCCTCAATCACGCGTTCATCCAGCCCTTCGAACCGTCCGCACAGCAGGATCACGCCGGGGCCAGCGGCGAGCTCGCGCACGCGCTCCTGGGTCAGGGGCCGGCCGCGCGGCGACAGGTAGATGCGTGGCCGGCCGCCCTGCTCAATGCTGTCGATTGCGGCCGCGGCCACGTCGGCGCGCATCACCATGCCGGCGCCGCCGCCGGAGGGCGTGTCGTCGACCGTGCGGTGCCGGCCGAGGCCGAAGCTGCGGATGTCGACCGTCTCAAGCCGCCACAGGCCCTCTCTCAGTGCGGCGCCGACGATGGACACGCCCAGCGTTCCGGGGAAGGCCTCGGGATAGAGTGTGAGACAGGTGACGCTGAAGCTCATGGCGACCGTTAGCGCGGGCGCCAGCTGATTGCACCTGCTGTTGCCTACTTGTTGAGCCCCGCCCATCGATGATATCGGAAACTCATACGTTTCCGACTTTCTCCAATCAATCCCCGTGGGAGGACTGAACCTTGAAACTGAAACTTGCGCTCTGCCTCGCTGCTGTCATGGCCGCGCCCGCCTTCGCCCAGGAACCGCCGTCGGACACCATCAAGGCCGTTGTCGAGAAGGGCGTCACCATGGACGTGCAGGGCAATGTCGGCGACATCGAATACAAGCCGGACGGCACGTTCTCTGGCTTCGACGGCATGTTCGCGGGCACCTACAAGACAGACGGCAACAAGCTCTGCATCACGGTGGAAGCGTTCGGCCTTGTCGATCAGTGCCAGGCCTATCCGGACGGCAAGAAGTCGGGCGACTCGTTCGAACTCACCTCTGACATGGGCACGATGCAGGTGACGATTCGCTAATCTGCTGAGCTGCACCTGACCCCTTGCCTGAGGTGTCGAGTAGCGGTTGTATGCAGCTTGACACCATCAAGTCTGAAGGGTCTGGGAGATACAACATGAAAATCGCTAAATCGCTTCTGGCCGCCACGGCCGCTCTCGTCGCCATTCCTGCCTTTGCACAGACAGCGCCATCGGACACGATCGCGCTGGTGCTCGAGAAGGGCGTCACGATGAGCGTTGCCCAGATGGGCATCACGGGCGATGTCACCTACAAGCCGGACGGCACCTTCTCGGGCTTCGATGGCCAGTATGAGGGCACCTACAAGGTTGATGGCTCCAAGCTCTGCCTGACAGCGCCGGCGGTCGGACAGGACAACACCTGCTTCGACTATCCGAACGGTCAGAAGTCGGGCGACAAGTTCAAGATCACCGACCCGAATGTCGGCGAGATCGAGATCACCATCAAATAGGTCCGACCTCGCAAGAGGCCGAGTTTGTGGCGGGCGCTCCTTCCGGGGGCGCCCGCCCTGCTTTATGGGGTGAGCCTGCGCGAGGCTTTACAGATTGTGATGTGGCGCAGGCCGCCGCGGCGCCGCAGAATGTCGCCCATGCGGACAGGCGCGCGCCAGTCGGGATGGAGAGCTGCGGCGATCGTGGCGGGGTTACTCGCAGCGCCCGTCCTGTCGGCTTGCGAGAGCGTCTACGAAGCGCAGGCCGTCAGCGATCACCCGGCCCCCGGCAAGCTGGTTGAGGTCGCCGATGGCCGCCGCATCCAGATCGACTGCCGTGGGGCGGGCGCGCCCACCGTCGTGTTCCAGTCAGGCGGCGATCTCATGGGCGCGCTTGGCTGGGGGCCGGTGCTGGATCGGGTTGCCGAAAAGTCGCGCGCCTGCGCCTACAGCCGCGCCGGCATTCTCTGGAGCGACCCGGCGCGGGGGGCTTTCGATCCGCAGGAAGTCGCAAGCGATCTTCGCGCAGCGCTCAGGGCAGCGGGCGAAGAGGGGCCTTACGTGCTGGTCTCGCATTCGCGCGGCGGGCTCTACAGCATGATATTTGCGGGGCTCTACAAGGACGAGATTGCGGGTCTGGTTTTCGCCGATTCCTCCCATCCCGATCAGGAGGCGCGTTTCCGCGCGGCCGGCGTCAGCGTCGGCGACTATGTCTCGCTGGCGCAGGAATTCGCCCTCGCCTTCAAGTGGACGGGCCTGATGCGCCTGTCGGATTATCCTGCAGACCCCTCGATCAGTGACACGGTGCGCGCCTTCTACCCCAAGTCGGCGGAGGCGAATGCTCGGGAGGCGCGGGCGCGAACGATGACCATGGCGGAGGCTGGCCGGCACCGTGACCTCCAGAACTGGCCGGTCGTCGTGCTGGCGCGCGAACTTCCAGCCCAGACACAGGCGCGCGAGCGTGCGGATGCCCACGACGCTTATCTGCTGTCAGCCGACGGCCTGGTTGCGGGTTCGGATACGCCGGAGAGCGAAGTTGTGTGGCGTCGGTTGCAGGCGGACCTTGCGACCTGGTCGAGCCGTGGCCGACTGCAGATCGTGCCGGAATCCAACCACGCCTTCTTCTTTCACAAGCCTGACGTGATCGTTGCAGCTGTTGAGGAAGTGCTGGCGGCTAGCCGGGTGGTGCGGCGGGGACCGCCTCGGGCGAATTAGGGGCGGAGGGGTTCTTCGCGACAATCGCGGTCGCCGCCATGTCCCCTGACACATTGCCAACCGTGCGGAAGATGTCCGGCACGGCTTCGACGGCGACGAGCAGGCCGAGCAGTTCGATCGGCACGCCCATCGCCATCGAGATCGGCGCCACGCTCGCGATGAAGGAAATCTCGCCTGGCAGGCCGACCGAGCCGATGCTGATCGCGATCGCAACAAGGCCGCCAACAATGATTGCGCCGGGCGAGAGTTCGACGCCGAGAGCTGCTGCGCAGAAAAACACGACGCCCAGATTCGCAACCGGGCTGGTCATGCGGAAGACTGCGACCGCCATCGGCAGGACGAGATTGGCGACGCGCTCGGGCGTTCCCAGACCATCACGGGCGCGCTCGACCATCAATGGCAGGGAGGCAAGCGAGGAGCGGCTTGAGATGGCCACCGCCAGGATGGGGGCCATGGTGTTGATGAAGCGGCCAGGCTTCGCCCCGCCCCAGAGGAAGGCGAACAGGAAGGCGATCGGCACGATCGCGGCGGTCACGCCGGAGACCAGAAGGATATAGTGCAGGATTAGACCTGCGATGCCGACGCCTGCGGTGAGACCGACGCCCAGCGCGAGCGCGAAGACACCGACCGGGGCAGCATAGAGCACCCAGCGCACGATGATGATCATCGTGTCCGCCACGGCGCGAAAAAACACGACCATGGGCGCGCGCTGGGCGGCCGGGAGCTGGGTCGCGGCGAAGCCGAAGAACAGCGCGAACACTACGAGCGGCAGGATGGCGCCCTCGGCCGCGGCGGCGACCGCGTTGGCAGGCGCGAGCGCAGCGAGCCACTCGCCAAGGGTTGGAGGCATGGCGGGCTGGATCGCCTCGCCGCCGGCGCGCGCGATGAAGCCGGCGGCAGCCGTCGGATCGACCGGCGCGAAGGAGAGGAGCGCCGGGAAGATCAGACAGGCAAAGGCGGTCGCTGAGGCGAGAAGCACGCCGAAGACGAAGATGGCGCGCGCGGCGAGCCGGCCGCTGGAGGCGGCGTCGGCCACCGAGGCCACGCCAGTGACGAGCAGAGAGAACACCAGCGGGATCACGGTCATGCGCAGGAGGTTGAGCCAGAGGTCGCCGACATGCTCGAGCTGGATGGCGAACTCGCCGATGGCGGCATCCCCCGTCCCGGCCGCCCATGTGCCGGCGGCGATGCCCGCCACAAGCGCCAGCAGCGTGATGACGCTGAGCCATTTCAACATGGAGGAGCTCCCCGGCCGCAATGCCGCGATGCTAAAGGAATGGGTGATGGTCCGCCACGCGCGGACTATCTGACGATCGGCAGAACGATGTAACTCGGTTCGCTGCGCGAGTGTCGAACCTGGTTGGTGGCGACCAGCCCCTGGGTCTCGAACTCGTTGCGCCCGCCGGTGTTGAGGTTGCGGGCGTATTTCGGGAAGGAGGAGGACGTTACCTCGACACGGATGCGATGGCCGGGCAGGAAGGTGTTGGCCGTGGTCATCGGCGTGAAGTCGAGCTTGTAGGTCCTGCCCTTCTGCATGAAGACCTCGCGGTCATAGCCTTCGCGGAAGCGGGTGCGCAGGATCGTGTCGTCGAGAATGTAGGCCGTCCCATCCGGCGCGACATCGACAAGCTTCACGGCGAAGTCGGTGTCCTTCACGTCGGATGCGACGTGCAGGACGGCATCGACATACCCGGCGATCGTGACGGGGGCTGTCAGCACGTCCGAGGTGTAGACCAGCACATCATGGCGCGCTGCGACCGGTCGCTGGTCGAAGGCGCCCGGCACGACGACACCGCCATTGCAGCAGTCGCCGCCGCCAATGGTCTGGACGGGATTCTTCGGGTCGTAGACGAAGGTGTCGGCCGGCTCGTTGCCGGGAGCTGTAAATGACAGCCTGCCATCGCCGAACATGGAGTTCGCCCGGCCGCCCGAGCGCAGATAGAGCCTGGTTTCGACGACGCCTTCGGGCGGCCAGCGATCGGCGGTCTTCCACTGATTGTCGCCCATCGAGAAGTAGCGGATCTTCGGCGTGTCTGCGAACGCGGCCGCATCGTTCTTGAGAAAGCGGTCGAAGAATCTCCAGACTTCGCCGCTCACATCCATCGTGACGTCGCCAAGGTCGCGGTCGCCCGACTTGAAGTCGGGACCCAGCGCCGCGTAGGCGCAGTGAACGCTGGGGCCGACGATGGCGTACTGGTTGTCGCGCGTCTCGGCGTCGAGGCCGGTCTTCGTGGCGTGGGTATAGAGCGCCATGTTGGGGCCGATCGATACGTCGTACCAGGAATTGTACCAGAGCGCAGGAACGCCCCACTTTTCGTTGTCGTGATAGAGCCCGCCCTTGAACCACTCCGGATCATCGGGCAGCGCGCGGGCGATCAGCTTTTCGTTCGTGCCGGCCGGCTCGCCGAGCGAGGTGAGGAGCTCGGCGTAGGGCAGATGCCAGACATGCTTGGCCCAGGTCACATCCGGCTTCTTCGGATTGAGGTCTGAGTATTGCGAGATGTACTGCCGTGTCCTGGCGTCCAGTCCTTCGGGAATCTGGGCGCGCAGCGGGTTGTCGACGCCGTAGAGCCATATCGAGAACAGCGTGCGCGGCACCCCGCCGCGATACCAGTTTCCCTGCTCGTGGAATTCCCCGACGCGGCCGATGCCGGCCCCCGAGGCCATGGGCGCCATCGCCGCGTGGGCCGGATGATTGGTCGCGGCGAGCTGCAGCTGCCACTCGGCCGTCGACGAACATCCGAAGGTTCCAACCTTCTTGTTCGACCAGGGCTGGTTGGCAATCCAGGTGAGCGCGTCATAGCCATCCGTGCGCGGATGCCCGAGAATCTCGAATTCGCCCTCGGAAAAGTAGCGGCCGCGCTCATTCTGGTAGATCACCGCATAGCCGCGGTCGATCGCCTCGGCGACCTGGCGCAGCGAGCCGCCCTGCAGCGTTTGCATGTTGTAGGGCGTCCGGATGAAGATGGTGGGAACGCCTGCCGTCTTGTCCTTCGGTCGATAAATGTCGGTGGAGAGATGGACGCCGTCGCGCATCGGCATTCGCACCTTCTTTTCCACGATGGCGCGTCGGACCAGCTCGGCCTCGAGCGCGGCGTTGGTCCATTTCGAATAGTCTGTATAGCCGCCCGTCTCGCTGGTGGAGATCAGTGGCGCAGGGCCTGTCTGTGTGAGAGCCGGCGCTGCAAGCAGCCATGATCCTGCAACTGCCAATGCAAGGCAGATCAAAGCGGCGTTCTTCATGGCAGGGGCCTCCCGGTCGAGGCACTCTAGCAGCCGGGCCGATGCCGGGGGAAGCGCCGCCAATCTTGCGGTTCGCATTGGCGGATGGCTGCGCTATAGGAGCGGGGGATGACCCCTGGGGCTGCAGAACAGAGCGAAGGCGCCGCACGACCCGACGCAGGGGCGATGCGCGCGGCTTTCCTGGCGTTCGCCGTTCTTGCAAGCGTCATGTGGATCGGCATCGCGATCGGCGCCAATGCCCGGACGCCGGGCGTGGTCGGCCTCGCAGCAACGCTGTTCGGCGGGCTGTTTGCGTCTGTTCTGACAATCGCCATCGGCGGCGCCGTGGCCCTGGGCCTCGCATCCGTTCCCGCACGAATGGCCCGCCCGCCTGTTGATGCGTCCGATGCCGCCCTGGCGCCTGCGCTGGTCGAACTCGAGGCCCGGCAGACGCCCGTCGCCCTCAGGCTGCGCGAGCGCGCCGCATGGCGCGCGCCGCTTGGCGCAGCCGCGGGGATCGCGCTCTGGTGTGTGGTCGTCACCCTCGGCGCGCCCGGAGGCGTACTCGACTTCTCCGCGGTGATCCTGGGCGGGGGTCTTGCCGGCTATGGCTGGGCGCTGGCGCAGGCGGCCCGCGAGAACCGGGACGTCTATCTCACCCGTGCAGTCGATGTTCTGGCGGGCGGACTGGGCGCCTTTAACTGGCGGACAGGGGCGAGCGTCGAAACAGCCGGGTTGCAGGCGGCGGGTCTCCTGCCGGCGCCGATCGCCGGCCTGAGGACGCAGGGGGAAATCGCCGGCGTCCACGCTGGCTTGCAGCTTTGGATCACGCCTGTCGAAGCTGTTCCACCACCGGGCGCCGACACCTCGTCCGCCTTCAAGGGCCTCATCGTCGACATCGACATGGGCCAGATCGCGCCCGCGACGATGGAGGCGCTTCTCGCCGCGCGGCCCGCGCTCGTGGCCCTGATCGAACAATTGTCGACGCTGCCCCAGCTGGGCGCTCCGCGGAGCGCGATGTTGTCGAACCGGCTCCTGCTGCTCATTCCGGAAACCGGAACGCCGCGGGTCTTCGATCCTCCGGCGCAGGCGGGCGCGCAGGCTGCAACCCCTGCCCTTGCCCGTGTGCGCCAGGTGATCGGCGCTGTGCTGCACGTCGTTGAGGGTGCAGCTGCTCCGGCGCAGGCCTGACTCAACAATCCCTTGTTTCGCCCCAATTGACGCCGCTGCACGGCCCTAATCGGCTGCGACAAGTTGTGCACGACGGGACCGGAGACCGGCCCCGCGGGACAAGCCCAGGGACACGCGTGCAGACCTCGATCCGCCTTCTCCTGACTGCGCTGCTGATCAGCGGCGTGACGTGGGCGGCTGCCGGCACGCTGCCGCCGCAGGCTGGCCCGCAAGCCGCCAGCCTCGCCTTGCCAAGCCCTTAAGCGATCAACTCTCCTGGGGATCCCACATGAAAGCCCGCACCGCCCTCACCGCCATCCTCGCTCTCGCAACAGCAGGCGCGTTGACCACAACTGCCGCCCTCGCCAAGCCGCCGCGCCATCCGGCGGTGCACTCCTACATCCTCCTCGACCGGACGGGATCGATGGAGCCGATCTGGTCCGAGGCGCTCTCTTCGGTGAATGCCTATGCCGACGGTCTTGCTTCGCTCGATGGCGGCCCGCGTGTCGACGCCGACATCACCCTTGCCGTGTTCGACGCGCAGGACGGGTTCCAGTTCGATGTGCTCCGCAAGGGCGTCGATGCCGGGGAGTGGAACGACGTCACCAGTCGCGAGGTGAACCCGCGCGGGATGACGCCGCTTTATGACGCCATCGGCCGCATGGTGTCGCTGGCCGAAAAGGATCGCCCGGACAAGGCCGTCATCGTCATCATGACCGATGGCGAGGAGAATTCCTCGACCGAGATGACCAAGACGTCCGCCAAGGCCGCGCTCGACCGCGTGCGCGCCAAGGGCTGGGAAGTCGTCTTCCTCGGCGCCGAGTTCTCGAACTTCGACGACGCCGAGGGTGTCGGGCAGAGCTCTTCGCGCAACATGGCGGTCTCGAAGGACCAGCTGTCCGACTCGATGAACCGCCTCGCCGGCAAGTCGAAGGCCTATGCCTCGGGCGCGGCGCCGACCGTCGAATGGAATGAGGAGGACCGCGCCGCCGCCAAGGAGGACGAGGTCAAGCAGCGCAATGGCGGCAACAATCGCTGATGGCGATGAATGACTGAGATGGGCGCCGGGGGCGCCCGGATCCCGTCAGCCCACATGACGCGATCCCGATCTGGACGGTGCGCTCCGGCCGGCAGCGGTTCTCCCCCGCGGCCGGCCGGAGTGTATGCAAGACACTTGTGATCGTCCGGAATCTGGTGTCCCCATCGCCCGGGAACGACCTTCAGGGGACTGACAATGAAACTCCAGCTCGCATTTGCAATCGGGCTTCTGGCCCTGACTGCCTGCCAGCCGGCGAGCCCGCCATCGGGCGCAGAGGCAAACGCATCGCTGGGCGAAGCTGCCGCCGATGGCGCCGTCGCGGGCTGCACTGTCAGCGTGGAAACGCCCTGGATCGATACCGAGACGCCCATGCGTCGCTACATGGCTGAAGCACACGTGCTGGGCCCCAGCTGCGAACAGGGCGTGGCCCTGCTGGTGATCCGCCAGCGCGAGGGCACTCCGATCTACACCTGGTCGGGCCTTGCGGATTTCATCTTCGGACTTGCCGACGCGAATGATCCGCAGGCGATGAAGGCAGCGCTGGCCGACTGGATCTCGCAGGGCGACCAGGTGGACACCACGGCCTCACTTCCTGCCTGGGAGGAAACCGAAGGCCAGCCTCGTCGCGCCGAATTCCCCTTCATGCCCGAGAGCTGGTTCGACAAGGCCGCGTGGGAGGCGCTCAAGGCCGAGAACGCCGAGATGTTCTGCTTCCCGCAAGGCATGGAGAGTTCGCGCTGCGCGGTGCTTCGCCCCGGAGACGGGACCGTCCCGACGCAAATGGAAGAAATCGGACTCCAGCTCTTTCCGGGCTGACGCCCAAAAAGCTCGCGCGAGCTTGCGGTCGCCATCGGGCGGGCGAATGAGGGCGTATCCGGGTTCACATTCTCCAGGTCTGCGCCGTTCGGATTATCCGAGGTCCCGCTCTTCGAGGAGGGCGCGCCCTCCCTCCCTTACGGCCCGATCTCCGTTTGAACGAAGCGCTGGAAGCCGGAGCGGGAGACAGCGTCGCCGGGGGCGCTGCAGGCCGAATTCGAGCATGGTCTCGACCATGAGCGCGCCGAAGCGGCAAGCGCCTGAACTGGCTCCTCCGGTTTCCCTTGCGCTGACGCACCCCGACATTTTCATTCCGGCGCTCACCCTCGTGAGGGGCATGCCTGTTGCTTTCGCGTGCGGGACTGCCGCTCCCCCTCGCGGCTCGCAAACGCCCGCTCCGCGGCGCACAGACCCCGGAAAACCTTGGAAATGCCGCTATGGGGCGCCTCTTAAGACCCAGACTCGCCTGCGGCGCCGTCCGTGCTCGCTTTCTTTAGGAAAGCCCTGTATTGGCGCGCCAAAACCGCCCTCCCCGGCCCTGACCCGAAACGACGCTTCCCATGCAAATGCGCAATATCGCCATCATCGCCCACGTCGACCACGGCAAGACGACGCTGGTCGACTGCCTGCTCAAGCAATCGGGGGTCTTCCGGGACAACCAGGCGACCACAGAGCGGATGATGGATTCCAACGATCTCGAGCGCGAGCGCGGCATCACCATCCTCGCCAAGGCGACATCCGTCGTGTGGAACGATGTGCGCATCAACATCGTGGACACGCCCGGCCACGCCGATTTCGGCGGCGAGGTGGAACGCATCCTCAACATGGTGGACGGCGCCATCGTGCTGGTGGACGCGGCCGAAGGCCCGATGCCGCAGACCAAGTTCGTGGTTTCCAAGGCGCTCAAGATCGGCCTGCGTCCGATCGTGTGCGTCAACAAGATCGACAAGCCCGAGGAGCGCCACGTCGAGGTCGTCAACGAGGTGTTCGACCTGTTTGCCAACCTGGATGCGAGCGATGAGCAGCTCGATTTCCCGATCATCTATGGCTCGGCGAAAAACGGCTGGATGAGCAAGGACCCGGCGGTGCGGACGAGCGACATGTCCGCCCTGTTCGAGACCGTGATCAACCACGTCCCCGCGCCGACCGTCGAACCGGGACCTTTCCGGCTGCTGGGTACGACGATCGGGTCGGATCCGTTCCTCGGGCGCATTCTGACGGGACGCGTGGTCGCCGGCTCGGTCAAGCCGAACCAGACGGTGAAGGTGCTCGCACGGGATGGCGCGCTGGTTGAGACCGGCAGGGTGTCCAAGGTGCTCGCCTTCCGCGGCCTTGAACGCTCCCCGATCGAGGAAGGCAAGGCGGGCGACATCGTCTCGATCGCCGGCCTCCTGAAGGCGACGGTGGCGGACACGGTGTGCGATCCGTCCGTGACGGCGCCGATGGAGGCCCAGCCGATCGATCCGCCGACGCTTGCCATGACCTTCCGCGTCAATGACTCGCCGCTCGCCGGCACGGAAGGCCGGAAAGTCACCAGCCGCGTGATCTGGGATCGCCTGCTGAAGGAGGCCGAGGGCAATGTCGCGCTGCGCATCAGCCGCGCGCCGGATTCGGATGCTTTCGAAGTTGCCGGCCGCGGCGAACTTCAGCTGGCCGTTCTGATCGAGACCATGCGTCGCGAGGGCTTCGAGCTCGGCGTATCGCGGCCCAAGGTGGTGATGCAGAAGGACCCGGTTACCGGCGAAACGCTGGAGCCGATCGAAGAGGTCGTCATCGACGTCGATGACGAGCACTCGGGCGTCGTCGTGCAGAAGCTTTCCGAGCGCCGCGCCGACATGATGGACATGCGCCCCTCGGGCGTGGGTCGCACGCGCCTCGTCTTTCATGCGCCAACGCGCGGACTGATCGGCTATCAGGGCGAGCTGCTGTCGGACACGCGCGGCACGGCCGTGATGAACCGCATCTTCTACCAGTACGCCCCGCACAAGGGCGAGATCAAAGGCCGCCACACGGGCGTGCTGATCTCCAATGGCGCGGGCGAGAGCGTTGCCTTCGCGCTGTGGAACCTTGAGGATCGCGGCCCGATGATGATCGAGCCGGGGATCAAGGTCTATGAAGGCATGATTATCGGCGAGCATACGCGCGGCAATGATCTCGAGGTCAACGTGCTCAAGGGCAAGAAGCTGACCAATGTGCGCGCCTCGGGGGCGGACGAAGCCGTACGCCTCACCCCGCCCATCCGCATGACGCTGGAAAAGGCCCTCGCCTACATCCAGGACGACGAGCTGGTGGAAGTTACCCCTGAGAACATTCGCCTCCGCAAGGTCTATCTCGACCCCAACGATCGCAAACGTTTCGCCAAGCAGGTTGCGGAGGCTTAGGCCTCATCCGCCCTGAAACTTTCCCGGAGTGACGCCAAACTGCTTGCGGAACGCGGCGATGAAGGCGCTGGCGCTGTCATAGCCGCAATCGAACGCTGCGGCCGTCATGCTGGCGCCGCTGGCCAGGGCCGCCGCCGCATGGATGAGGCGCGCTTTCTGTCGCCACGCCTCGATGCTGAAGCCTGTCTCTTCCGAAAAGCAGCGTTGCAGCGTGCGAAGGCTGGCGCCTGATTCGACGGCGAGGTCCTGCAGGTCCCGTCTCTCGCCTGGGTCGCTGCGCAATCGTTCCGCCAGCCTGAGAGCGCGTTCGTCCCGTGGCAGCGGGGGGGCGAGATCCAGCCCCGGCGCCGCCGAGATCAGATCAACCAGGACGCCGGCAAGCCGGTCGTGGGCGGGCAAACGGGGATCGAGCATTTTCTGAGACAGGATGTGTACGATCAGCTCCGACAGGAGCGGTGAAACCTCGAACGCTTCGAGGGCGCGCCTGACGCCATTTGCCCGCTGGCTCGAGATGTAGAGCGTGTGCAGCGCGACCTCGCCCCTGAAGGCGATGCGATGTGGCACGCGTGGCGGAATCCAGATTGCGCGTGTCGGCGGAACGAACCACGTCGATCCTTCCGCCTCGAGGCTCATCAGGCCGCTTAGCGCATAGACGAGCTGCGCCCAGGGATGTGTATGGTCGCCGAGCCGGTGACCATCGCGACAGATGATCGAAAGCGAACGGACATCGAAGCCGTCTCCGCCGTCGTTCCTTCCTGTCACGGCCAGACGCCGGGCGCGTACTGGGCGACACCGCAGAGATTGCCTTCGCTGTCCTCGAAATAGGCGATCTCGCCGACGCCCGGGATCATGTAGGGCTGCATCAGGACGCGCCCGCCGGCCGCCTCCGCCGCGTTCAGAGTCGCCCGGATGTCATCGACACCGATCGAGGCCTCAAAGCCGTAAATGGCCTTGCCTGGGATGACCTCGCGCCGCTCCTGCAGCGCCCCAAGCAGGCCCTGCCCGGCATTCCAGACCTGATAAAAATTCGGGGGCCCCCACGGCCGGAACTCCCAGCCGAACGTCTTCTCGTAGAAGGCCTTTGCACGCTGGACGTCGTCCGCATTGATCGCGAAATGCCTGAAAGTACCGGCCATTGGTCATCTCCCGCTCTGACCCGGGGCCAGTATGAACCCGACCGGCTCGGCGCGCTTGCGCCATCGCGACAAAATCTGTCGCCAAGGCGACACATCCCTGCCCTGGGCCTACTTCTGGCGCCCCGCGCGCTCCACAGCTTCGCGGATCATCTCGTGAGCGCGTTCGGGGCCGGCAAGGCCTTCGATCTTCACCCATTTGCCGGGTTCGAGATCCTTGTAGTGCTCGAAAAAGTGAACGATGCGCTCGACCAGGATTTCGGGGAGATCCTGATAGTGTTTCACCTTCTCATAATAGCGCGTGAGTTTCGGGTGCGGCACGGCGAGGATCTTTTCATCCTGGCCCTTGTCGTCCGTCATCATCAGGACGCCCACCGGCACCACGCGCACCACGCAACCCGGGACCAGGGCGCGATTGCCAACCACCATCACGTCGATGGGATCGCCGTCGAGCGACAGGGTGTGGGGGATGAAGCCATAATTGCAGGGATAGCGCATCGACGTGTAGAGGAAGCGGTCGACGAACATTGCGCCGGACGCCTTGTCGATCTCGTACTTGATCGGCTCGCCGCCGAGCGGCACCTCGACCACGACGTTGACATCCTCGGGTGGATTCTCGCCGGTCGAGATCTTCGCGAGGTCCATCGTCGGGTCCTTTCAGGAGACGATCAGGATTTCCGGGCCTGGCCGAGGAGCCTCAGGCGCAGTGCGTTGAGGCGGATGAAGCCCTCGGCATCCTTCTGGTCATAGGCGCCGGCATCATCCTCGAATGTCACGTGGGCCGCCGAGTAGAGGGAACTGGGCGAGGCCCTGCCCGTCACGATCACATTGCCCTTGTAGAGTTTCAGCGTGACCGTGCCTGTGACGTTGGCCTGTGATTTGTCGATGGCGGCCTGAAGCATTTCGCGCTCAGGCGCGAACCAGAAGCCGTTGTAGATGAGCTCGGCATAGCGCGGCATCAGCTCGTCCTTGAGATGGGCGGCGCCGCGGTCGAGTGTGATCGACTCGATGGCGCGGTGGGCCTGCAGCAGGATCGTGCCGCCGGGTGTTTCGTAGACCCCCCGTGATTTCATGCCAACGAAGCGGTTTTCGACGAGGTCGAGGCGGCCGATGCCGTTGTCACGGCCAAGATCGTTGAGCTGCGCCAGCAAGGTCGCGCCGGAGAGCTTCTTGCCATTGAGCGAGACGGCGTCACCGCGTTCGAAGCCGATCTGGATTTCACTGACCTGGTCGGGCGCTTCCATGGGCGAGATGGTGCGCTGGTAGACATAGGGCGGCGGCTCGATGGCAGGGTCTTCGAGCACTTTGCCCTCGGAGGAGGAGTGCAGCAGGTTGGCGTCGACCGAGAACGGGGCTTCGCCGCGCTTGTCCTTGGCCACCGGAATCTGGTGCTTCTCGGCAAACTCGATGAGATCGGTGCGCGACTTGAACGTCCAGGTGCGCCAGGGCGCGATCACCTTGATATTGGGGTTCAGGGCGTAGGCCGACAGCTCGAAGCGGACCTGGTCGTTGCCTTTACCGGTTGCGCCATGGGCGATCGCATCGGCGCCGGTTTCCTTCGCGATCTCGACAAGGCGTTTTGCAATCAGCGGGCGCGCGATCGAGGTGCCGAGGAGATAGAGGCCTTCATACTGGGCATTGGCCCGGAACATCGGGAAGACGAAATCGCGGACGAATTCCTCGCGGACATCCTCGATGAAGATGTTTTCGTCCTTGATTCCCATCAGCTGGGCCTTCTTGCGCGCGGGCTCCAGCTCCTCGCCCTGACCAAGATCGGCTGTGAAGGTGACGACTTCGCAGCCATACTCCGTCTGCAGCCATTTCAGAATGATCGAAGTGTCGAGCCCGCCCGAATAGGCGAGCACGACTTTCTTCGGGGCTTGCTTCACTGCGGACATCGATGCGCCTCCCGGGGCGGGGCAAGGTCAGATGCGCGCTTATAGCTCTCGGCCCCACAGCCGCAAGCGATGTACGCGGGCGTGCTGTCAGCCGTTATGGCGCGGCTGGCGGCGCATGTTAGGTTCCCGCATACGGCGGCGCCCTGCCCGCCGCCTGGAGAGCTGATGCATGACGGGTCTTGCCGCATTTGGACGCCTGCTGCGCGACATGGCGATCAGCGCCGCAGCCGTCATCGGCCTCTCAGGCGCGCCGGCATTGGCGCAGCCTGCGATGTGGGCGGTCAGGGACGCGGATTCGACGCTCTACATGCTGGGCACGGTGCATCTGCTGCGGCCGGAGACGCAGTGGCGGACGCCAGCGCTCGACAAGGCAATCGCCGAGGCCGAGGAACTCTGGCTCGAACTGCCGACGACGGATGCTGCAGCGATGGCCGTCGAGATGATGCCGCTGGTTGCCAGGTACGGACTGTCGCCTGGCAAGCGGCTGTCGGACGTGCTGACACGGGAGGAGATGAAGACGCTGGATGAAGCAGCGAAGCTGGCCGGGCTGTCAGCCTCGCAGCTCAACATGTTCCGTCCCTGGTTTGCTGCCCTGACCATCTCGAATGCGGCGGTGATGCGGGCGGGGTACGACCCCCTGTCCGGCGTCGACAGCAAGATCGAGGCTCTGTTCTTGGAGCGCGGCATCAAGCCGAAGGGCCTCGAGACTGCCGAGCTGCAGATCAGGGTGTTTGCGGGCATGACGCCCGAGCAGGAGCTTCGCTATCTGCGCGAGACGATGGAGGAGTACGGCGATGCGCCCATCGAACTCGACGCGATGGTGGATCAGTGGGCGCGGGCGGACCTTCCGGCGCTGGAGGCGATGTTCGTGTCCGAGATGAAGACAGAGGAGCCGGACCTCTATGCCGCGCTGCTGACCAACCGGAATGCCAGCTGGGTGAGCCAGATCGAGGGCATTCTCGCCGGCAAGGGCGTGAGCTTCATGGCGGTGGGCGCGGGGCACCTGATCGGGCCGGACAGCGTGATTGCGATGCTCGAGGCGCGCGGCGTCACCGCGGAACGGGTGCAGTAGGGCCAGACAGAAGGACGCCGGCCTCCTGGGGAGGCCGGCGCCAGGCAGCGTCGAGAACGATTGGGGAGGAGAGAGGATCGTTCCGCGCGAGAAGGGGTGCGCCGGCGCCCGGGAAGGATGCTCCGGCGAATTCTGCGGCCTAGACCGTCAGCCAGTTCGGCACATTCAGCATGTAGGCGAACAGCACGACGCCGGCGATGGTGGCCGGGATGGCGGCGAGCAGGCCTGCGAATTCCGGCTTGCGGAAGGCTTGGGGGAGGAAGGTCATATGCAGCTCCATTTTTTGCGGGGTCTCTGTCGGCCCCTGGGTGGTTTGGCTGGCGGGATCTCTTGTGCCCCGTCCATGGACACTATCTAGCCCACCCCTGATTGGATTGCAATGAACAAAATCGAAAATGTTCAATATTTCTGCTGCACGTGCGATCACAGCCGCGCGAGCTTTTGTTGCGCATGCGAAGACGCGGGCCGTCCATCTCGGCCGCATGGCTGCTGGCATGCCGCGATCTGCCTGTAATTCCTGGGCTTTTCCACGAGATGGCGCGCGGGCGATCCAGGTTCGCCCGAATCCGGGCGCGGGTGGATGTGAGAGCGCCGGGAGCGCGCTGGAGCGCGCACGGCGGGCGCCCGGCGGGTTTTGGGGCTTGCGTTGAGCGGATGCGTCTTGCGGGCGCTAGCGGCGGGCGGACAGGCCCGTCAGCAGGAGGCGCAGCAGGCCCTCCATTTCGGGAACCAGCGCGTCGAGCTGCTCGGTGGTCCAGAGCTGGGGAATACGGAATTTCAGCATGGCGCACTGGACCAGGTCGGCTGTGATTGTGAGATCCTCGAGGAAAGCGAAATCGCCGGTGGTGCGCCCTTCATCGAGAATTTTCTCGATCAGGATGCGTTCCTGTGCGCGTTCCTCGGCGAGATAGTCCGGCCGCTCCCGGCCCATAATGTCGGCCAGCTCCATCAGCTTGGGGTGGCGTTCGAAGGTGCGGAAGGTGCGCTCCAGGCGGGTTGCGAAAAAATCGCGCAGTTTCCGGGAGGGAGAGCGCCCCGAGTCGCGGATGATGTCGGCATAGATGCGATGCGAATCCGCGCCGTATTCACGCGTCATTGCCTCGGCGATGTCGATCTTGGAGGGATAGAAGCGATAGATGTTGCCGGCGGACATGCCGCAATCGGCAGCGATCTCCGACATCGTGGTCTTGTTGTATCCATAGTGAAGGATACGGTCGGCGGCCGCGCGCAGAATGGTGATGCGTGGATCGGCCTTGTCGGTCGTCTGCGATAAGGTCATGACGGGATTGTAAGCTGGGAACGCTGAACGTTCAATGAAATCTTCAGCGGAAATAGTGCGAAACGACATGGTTTACCAGCGGGTCGGCGTCGCAGGGGCTGGAGCGTGGGGGACGGCGCTCGCGATCTGCGCGCTGGCGGCCGGGCGCGAGGTGCATGTCTGGGCGCGCGAGCCGGAGCTGGCCGAAGCCTTGAGGGCGGGACAGGGAAACCCGCTGTTCCTGCCCGGGGTTGCGGTGCCCGCGCTCCCGGCTGACACCGACATGAAGGCGCTGGCCGGATGCGACGCCATCCTGATGGTTGCGCCGGCCCAGCACATGCGCGCGAGCCTGAAGGCGCTCTCCCCTCACCTCAGGCCGGGCACGCCGGTGGCGCTGTGCTCCAAGGGCGTCGAGCGCGGCTCGCTCAAGCTGATGACGGATGTGCTCGCGGAGGAAGCGCCGCAAGCCTCGCCTGCGGTTCTCTCAGGTCCCTCCTTCGCGAGCGATGTGGCGAAGGGCCTGCCGACAGCGGTGACGCTGGCCTGCCCCGACCGCGCGGTGGGCGAGGCCTGGATGCGCGCGATCGGGCGGCCGCACTTTCGCACCTACTGGAGCGATGATCTTGTCGGCGCGGAGGCGGGCGGCGCGATCAAGAACGTCCTGGCGATCGCATGCGGTGTCTGCGAGGGCATGGGGCTGGGGCGTTCGGCGCATGCGGCCCTGATCGCGCGCGGATTTGCGGAGATGACCCGCCTTGGCGTTGCGCTGGGCGGACGGGCCGAGACGCTGGCGGGGCTGTGCGGGCTGGGCGATCTGGTGCTGACCTGCTCCTCGCCACAGTCGCGAAACATGAGTTTCGGGATGGAGCTTGGCCGCGGCAAGCCTGCAGCGGAGATTCTTGCTGCGCGCACGGCGGTGACCGAAGGCGCCGAGACGGCGCCTGCCATCGTCGCGCTGGGAGGCAGGCTGGGCGTCGACCTGCCGATCTGTGCGGTGGTGCTAGAGATGATCGAAGGGCGCCTTGATGCGCGCTCGGCGCTGGACCGGCTGCTGAACCGGCCGATGCGGGAGGAAGCCTGATGCCGCTCTATGTTTTCCACGGTCTCGACAAGGCTGGCGCGCTCGAGCTGCGCAAGGCGACGCGGGCAGCGCACCTCGCGTGGATCGAAACGCTGGCTCCGCGCGTGAAGATCGGCGGACCGATGCTCGCCGATGATGGACAGACGCCGGTTGGATCGATGCTGGCGGTCGAGGCGGAGACGCTGGAGGCCGCACAGGCGCTGTTCGCAAAGGACCCTTATGCGCTGGCGGGGCTTTGGCAGAGCACAAGCGTGCGGCCATTCAACTGGCTGATCCGGCAATGAGATGCACCGCCCTGCTCGCGGCGCTGCTGCTGGCGATGCCCGCCATTGCACAGACCGTCGAGCCGCGCAGCGATATCGCTGCGCTTCGCAAGGAGGCGAAAGCTGACCCGGCGATCCGCAAGGCGCTGGGCGATCTGTCGCGAACCATGGACTCGCGCCTGCGCGATGACCGCCGGATGGTGGAGCTGATCCTGCAGGCGGCCGATGTCGACCCAGGCGAGCGCGTGCTCGATGTCGGCGCGGGCGGCGGCTATCTTGCCCTCCTCCTCGCGACGATGGCCGGGGACGAGGGACATGTCGACATACACAATACGCCCGGATGGATCGCGCAGTTTCCCTCAATGGAGGTGGAACGGCAGAAACAGGTGATCACGCGCGCCAACATTGGCTGGGTGACCGAGCCGTGGCACAGGCTCGATAGGCCGGCCGGCAGTTATGACGTGATCGTGCTCGGGCAGGTGTGGCACGATGTGATCCTCGAGGGCGGGGATTATCTCGAGCTGGCGGAACGCTTTTTCGCGATGCTCAAGCCGGGCGGAAGGGTTGTGGTGGAGGACCACGATGCGATGCCGGAGATGGAGCTTGGACGCCAGGCCGGCCTGCATCGCATCAGCCACGGCGATGTCACCAGCCAGTTCCTGCGCGCGGGATTTGCCCTTAAACAGCTGGTGCTGATCGAAAGCGAACACGACAACCGCAAGTTCAATGTCTTCCAGCCGACGGTGCGTGGGCGGACAGACCGGTTCATTGCGGTGTTCGAGAAGGCCGCGGAGTAGAACCGACGCCTAGAGGCGCACAAAGTCCAGAAACACCGGTTCGCAGTCGCCGAGCCGCTTTTCCTGGTAGCGCGTGGTGACGTGGTCAGCAGGGGGTCTGCGCCAGTCACAGGGGGATTCGGCAGTCCATGCGAAATGGCCGTCGCGCTGGATGTCGAGGAGCGCGCGGCTGGCATAGTCGGACCAGTCTGTTGCAAAGCGCAGGCGTGCGCCGGGCTTGAGAACGCGTGCGAGTTCGGCGACGAAGGCCGGCTGGATCAGGCGTCGCTTGCGGTGACGCGTCTTGGGCCAGGGGTCGGGGAAGAGGATGAAGGCGCGGTCGATGCTGGCCTCGCTGAAGCTGGCAAGCAGGTCGCGTGCATCGCCGCGGCGAAGGCGGATGTTCGAGAGACCGTTTTCGTCGATGGCGGTGAGGAGTTTCGCCACGCCATCGATGAAGGGCTCTGCGCCGATGAAGCCGATGTCGCGATGGCGCATGGCCTGGCCGGCGAGATGTTCCCCGCCGCCGAAGCCGATTTCGAGCCATACGCCGCGCATCGCGGCGCCGAACAGCACGGCGGGAAACAGATCACCCGCCCCGGCTTCCGGAATTGCAAGGCGCGGCAGGAGGTCGTCGACAAGACCCTGCTGGCGCTTCGACAGGGGCTTGCCGGCGGCGCGGCCATAGAGGCGGTGGCGGGGGTGTTCGACCATCGGCAGCCTGGGAGTTTCTACAGCGGCGCGAGCGCGCGCAGCAGGCTGTCAACCAGGCGGGTTCGGTAGACTTCCGGCACCGGGCCGCGCATGGCGATGAGGCGGTGCCAGATCGGACCGAACAGAAGCTCTGTTGCAAGATCGATGTCCCAGTCGCGGCGGACCACGCCCTTGAGCGCCTGCTCGGCGAGGATGTGCCGCAGCGGGATCTTCACATGTTCGGCAAACCAGGCGCGGAAGATCTCGCCAGCCTCGCTGTCGTCGGCGGCGGCCAGAAGCGCGCCGCGCCAGGCATGTGCGCCATCGCCCGTGCGCACGGCAACCAGCAGCGGATCGATGATCGCGCCAAGCCGGTCGCGCACATCGGCGCTGGATGGCGGTGGAGGCTTGCCTGAAAGCGTGGCCAGAACCGAATCGACCGACAGGCAGGCGGCGGACTTCCACCAGCGGTAGATCGTCTGCTTCGAAGCTTTCGCGTTCTTGGCGACGCGGTCGACCGAGAAGCCGCGCCAGCCATGCTCGGTGAGTTCCGCATAGGCCGCGACGAGCACGGCGTTGGTCGACGCCTCGCTGCGCTTGGGCCCGACGCGGCGGCGATCGCCATCGTCGGCGTCAGCGCCCGCATTGTCGCCAGGAATGACGTCGTCTTCAGCCATGAAACCCGGTGCCGGAACTGAGCGTACCTTGTGGGTCAATCCCATGGCGCGAGTCAATCGGAGGTCAAGGAGAAGCGTTTGATTCAATAGCCGACATTAGCTAGGCCGAAACGATGACCATCGACTTCGCCGACGACGCACAGGACCTCATCGCAGGTTATCGCCGGTTCCGTGCGGGGCGCTACCGCGAGGCGCGCAGCCTGTTCCACAGCCTGCGCGCCGGGCAGCAGCCGGCGACGATGATCATTGCCTGCGCTGACAGCCGGGCCGACCCGGCGATGATTTTCGATGCCGCGCCGGGCGAGTTGTTCACAATCCGCAATGTTGCGGCGCTGGTGCCGCCCTATGAAGAGGGCGGCGGGCTGCACGGCGTTTCCGCGGCCGTGGAGTTTGCGGTCACGGCGCTCAAGGTGAAGCAGATCGTGGTGATGGGGCATGGCGGATGCGGCGGCATCGCAGCCTCGCTGGCGGCAGCGGCGGACCGGCCAGTCGGCAAGTTCATCGCGCCTTGGGTCGAGATCGCGGCGGATGCGCGCGATGCGGTGCTGCGCAACGAGACCATCCCGCGCGCCGACTGGCAGGAGGCGGTCGAACACGGCGCTGTCGGCCTGTCGCTGCGCAATCTGTTGAGCTTCCCGTTCGTGCGTGCAGCCTTCGAGGCTGGCGAGCTGGCGATGAACGGGGCGTGGTTCTCGATCGGCAAGGGCGAGCTTCACTGGCGCGACGCCGAGACAGGCGCCTTCACCGTCGTCGCGGCGGAAGATGCCGACCTCGAGCGTGACAACAGGCTCTAGCAGCGTTTGCCTGTCGCGACGCGGCGCTGCATGATCGCCCGCGGGCGCGGGAGAGATGCATGGCAGGCGATGCGAGCAGACGGTGGTTCCTGCAATGGCTTGCCGGCGCGCCGCTGGCGGCAGGCGCGATGGGCGGCCTGCAGGCGCTCGCCCAGCAGGGCGCCGGTCGTGCGATCGCGGATGCATCTGACATTCTGAACATCTTCGAGCTTGAAGCCCGGGCGAAGCAGCTGATCCCTCCGGCGCACTGGGGCTATCTCGCCGGCGGGGTACAGGATGATCGCACGCTCGCATCGAACCGATCGGCCTATGACAAGTGGGGGCTGCGGCCGCGCAGGCTGGTCGATGTCTCGCGCATCGATACGCGCGTGACGCTGTTCGGGGAAACCTATGGCTCGCCGATTGCGCTCAGTCCCGTGTCGAGCCAGCGGGCCTTCCATACCGATGGCGAGGGCGCGGCTGGCGCAGCAGCGGGCAAGCGCAAGGCGCTGCAGCTGCTGTCGGCGCTGACGACGGTGTCGCTGGAAGATGTGATGCGGGCGCACGGCATGCCGGTGTGGCAGCAGCTCTACACCACCAACATCCCGGCGCTCGGCGAGAAGATGATTGCCCGGGCGCAGGCTGCGGGCGCAGGCGCGATCGTCTTCACCATCGACCTGCTCGGCGGCGGCCAGCGGCGCGAGACGCAGGCGCTGTTCGCGCGCGCCGACACGCGGACCTGCAGGACATGTCACACGGCAAGTGGCGGCTACGATTTCTCGCGCAAGCGCATGTTCGATGGCATCGACATGACCGGCGCAACGATGACCAACAGCAACGCGCTGACCTGGGACTATCTCTCCCGGCTGCGCGACCTGGTGAAGACCAAGCTGCTGGTGAAGGGCGTTATGACGGGTGAGGATGCCGCGCTGGCAATTGAACGCGGGGTCGACGGCATCATCGTCTCCAACCATGGCGGGCGTTCGGAAGAGAGCCTGGTTGGAACGCTGGACGTGCTGCCGGAGATCGCTGCGGTGGTCGACCGGCGCGTGCCGATCCTGATCGATGGCGGCATCCGGCGCGGATCGGATGCGTTCAAGGCGCTGGCGCTGGGGGCCAGTATGGTGTGCGTGGGGCGGCCCTATGTATGGGGGCTTGGGGCATTCGGCGAGGACGGCGTGGGTATTGCGCTGCGTCTCTTGGACGAGGAGCTGGTCGCAACCATGCGCCAGTGCGGCGTCACCAGCGTGGCGGGGATCACGAAAGACAGGCTCGCGGATCTGCGGTGAACCCGGTCAGGATTGCGGACACGCCAGCGGCTGGTCGGCGCTGACGCCGCCTGCGCCAACCCTGGTGATGCGCCAGCCTTCGGGGAATCGAACGAGTGTGTAGGAGCTGGCGCGGATTGTGGGCGGCAGGGGTTCGCCATTCGCCTTGAGACGCGAGAATTTCATCGCAGCCCAGGCGGTGTCGGCCCCGGTGATGCAGGCCTTGACCTCGTGAATGTCGGAATGGTGGTAACCCTGGGCGCGGAGACTTTCGAACCCGCGTTCAAGGCTGGCCTCCTGCTCGGTGACTGAAGCGCCGGTGCGGTAGAAATCGCGGGCGATGGTTGCGGAGTCATGGCGATTCCAGGCCTTGGTATAGGCCCACATGTGCTGCTCGACGGCCTGCTGCTGCGGCGATGCCGGGGTGAGCCCGGCACAGGCGGAGAGCAGGAGAAGCGGAAACAGCGAAGCCGGCCGCATGCGGTTTCATCCCGGATGGTTTTCGCGCAGACTAGCGGCCTCGGCTTCGCAGTCGAGCGAAGGAGCGATCACGATGTTGATGACACGCCGGTGTGCTCTGCTGGCTGCTGGCGCGAGCCTAGCCACGGCCTGCACAAATCCGCCGGGAGCCGCGCAGGCGGCGCCTGCGCCGACATGGAGCGCAAAGCCGCCCCTGCCCTTCGCCGTGCAGGAGATCTACCCGGCGGCGCACAAGGGCCGCATCCATGTTGTCGGCGGGCTTCGGGGCGAGAATGGTCGGGTGGTGGGCGTGTCGGACCGGCATGTCGCCTATGATCCGGCGACGGGCGCGGCGGAGATGCTCGCCGCCCTGCCCGCGCCGCGCCATCATCCGCAGGCCGTGAGCGCGGGCGGGCGCCTCTACCTGCTCGGCGGGTTCGCCACCAATCCCGGCGCGGTCAACTGGATCATGCAGGCGGAGACGTTGGCATTCGATGATGCCGGCGGCGGGTGGAGGAAGCTGACGGGCGCGCCGGCGCCGCACGGCGAGGCGGTGGCGACCGTAATCGGCGCGCATATCCATGTGGTGGGCGGACGCACGCCAAAGGGCGCTGCCAATCTTGCCTATGGCGATCATGCCGACACAGATCATCATCTGGTCTATGATATCGCCGCCAACGCCTGGTCCAGGGCGGCGCCGGCCCTGTCGAGGCGGAACAGTGCGGCGGGCGCCCTGCTCGACGGCCATTGGCACGTGGCGGGCGGGCGGCATGTGAGCGATGGGCCCTCGGACGCGCACGAAGTCTATGACCCCAGGGAAGACAGGTGGCGCATGGCCGCGCCGATGCCGAAGGGATCAGGTGCTGGCGGCAATGCGGCAGGCGTGATCGGCGGCAAGCTTTATGTGTTTGGCGGGGAATATTTCCACGACGGCGGGAAGGTGCATGCCGAGGTCTGGAGCTATGATCCCAGGGCCGATGCATGGGCGATGGAGGCCCCGATGCCGACCCCGCG
>JBEAMJ010000117.1:0-21570 GCA_041166025.1 Pseudomonadota bacterium
AACGCCCTGCCCCAGCGCGCCACTGCCAACGTCAACTGCCGCATATTTCCGGGCCACACGCAGGAAGAGATCCGCAAGCAGCTGCAGGATGCGGTCAACAACGCCGATGTGAAGATCACGCGGCGCCTCGCGCCCGAAACTCCTATGAAGGCGCCGCCCCTGACGTCGGAGATCCTGACGCCGATCGAGCAGCTCACCGAGAAGATGTGGCCGGGCGTGCCTGTCATCCCGACCATGGCCACTGGCGCGACGGACGGCCGCTTTACGACGCCAGCGGGCATTCCGACCTACGGCGTCTCCGGCATTTTCGCCGACCCCAACACCACCAACGCCCACGGCCTCAACGAGCGTGTCGGCGTCAAGCAGCTGATGGAAGGCCGCATGTTCCTCCACCAGCTGGTGAAGATGTATGCGGGTGGGCAATGAAGCTGGCCGGCGCGCCTGTAGCGGTCGCTTTGTGCATGATCTCTGCCTGCGCCACGGCTCCGGCCTCACGGGGACCGCAGCTGCCTTCCGACCTCCAGCGGGTGCTGGACGACTACAGCGCAGCGTGGGAGGCGCGAGATTCGACGTCGCTTGCCGCGCTCTTTGCCGAAGGCCGGACGGTTGTCCCGAATGCCTGCCCACCGGTGAACAGTCGCGCTGGCCTCGAAGCTTGTTACTCCGGCAGCGGCGGCCTTATCGACCTTCGAGCACTTGATCATGGCGTTGGCACGGAACAAGCCTACATCATTGGCGAGTACGCCGAACAACCGGGCGACCCCGCCAGCGGAAAGTTTGTTCTGACCCTGGTCAAGGTAAGCGGCCGGTGGCTCATAGTCGCCGACATGGACCAGCCATATCGTCAATCGCCAACGCCGCAATGACAATTGCGGTCCCGTCAGCGTAACGACGAAATTGCCATAGCAGTTGATCTACCTCGGCCATCCTTCACGCTAGGCCCAGCCCAGCCCCTTGAGGGCGAGCACCGCTCCGCCAGCGGAAATCGCCGACAGCAACGCCCCACACACAATGTCGACGAGGCTCATCGCCACCGGCCAGTTCTTGAGCACAGCCCAGTTTGTAAGGTCATAGGTTCCGTAGGCGACCGACCCAAGAATGCCGCCGAGCATGGCCGCCTCGACCCAGTCGCCCGTATCGAGCGCCGGCGCCACCGCGAAAAAGCCCAGCGCGAACGAATACAGCAGGTAGAATGCCACCGCCGGAATCCATTGCACGTCGGTCCGTCGCAGATCGCCCATCTGGCGGACAATCCAGTCCCGGGCAATGACGCCCAGCCACAGCGCATCGAGCACGCCAAGGATCAAGCCAGCCGCCAGCGCGCCTATCGCAATTTCCATCGAAGGGCCTCCGCAATAGTGATGATACGCACGGGCGGCCGCCCGGATGAGCTTTCGGGGGAAAAGCCCGAAAATTCTCGAAACCAGCCGTGCATTGCATCCGGAACATTGCCGCTCTAAGTCCAAGCGCGTCCCACCCGCGAGCCTCGATGCAGCTTCGTTACCTCCTTTTCGCGGTTTTGGCCTCCAGCTTCATTGCGCCGGCCGCCCTCGCCCATGCCATAGGCGGGAGGGATGCTGCCTTCGTGCAGGCCACCATCGGCGCCGACCCCTTCCCCTTCCTCTATCTCGGCGCCAAGCACATGGTGACGGGGTATGACCACCTGCTCTTCCTCTTCGGCGTGATCTTCTTCCTCTACCGCCTGAAGGACATCCTCCTCTACGTCACACTGTTCTCGCTGGGCCACTCGACCACGCTGATCCTCGGCGTGCTGTTCGATCTCGGCGTCTCCTCGCATCTCGTCGACATGGTGATCGGACTCTCGGTCTGCTGGAAGGCGTTCGAGAATCTCGGTGGCTTCCGACGGCTCGGGCTTGAGGTGGACAACCGCCTCGTCGTCGGCGGCTTCGGCCTCATCCACGGCCTGGGCCTCGCCACCAAGCTGCAGGATCTCGGCCTCAATCGCGAAGGCCTTCTCGAAAACCTCATCGCCTTCAACATCGGCGTGGAGATCGGACAGGTCCTCGCTCTTTCGTTGATCCTCGCCGCCATGACGCTGTGGCGCACCACGAAATCCTTCGGCCGCCTCGCGACAGCCGCCAACGCGCTCCTGTTTTTCGCAGGTGTAGTGCTGGCCGGCGAACAGCTGGCGGGGTACTTTTTCGCAGGAGACGCCTGATGACGCCCCCCCAGGACATCCGTCCCGTCGAACTCAACGTCAAAGGCAGGACGCTCGCCCTCATCACCGGCGGTGGCGCCCTCGCCGGCGCACTTGTTGTCCTTGGCGCGATCATGCCGGCGGAGTTCAACGTCGACCCGCTCGGCCTCGGCAAGCTCACCGGCATCTCGCGGCTCTGGGCGCCGGAGGAGCAGGCCTTCGGCGGCGGCGGCGCGCTCACCTCCTCGTCCGAAACGCCCAAGGCCTCCCACATCGTCGAGATCCCGCTCGGCGCGGCCGACTGGAAGGAAGCCGCGATCGAATACAAGGTCGCCATGAAGCCCGGCCAGTCGATCTTCTACCGCTGGACCGCAACGAATCTCGACGGCAGCCCGGTCACCGTCCCCATCGAGATGGACCAGCACGGCCACAACCTGCCGCCCGAAGGTCAGCCGCAGACCGTGATCGACTATCGCAAGGCTCGGCTCCTGGCCGACCAGGGCAGCCTCACTGCCCCCATAGACGGCATTTTCGGCTGGTACTTCCGCAACCACAGCCCCGACCCAATGATCATCAGGCTCGAAATCGAAGGCTTCTACACGCTCGTCCCCCCCGGCCAACCCGGCAACGAATTCTCGATCCGCCCTTGGCAGCCCACGCCAGACGAGCCGGTCGATGATCTACAGCCGGATCGCTAGCCCGCCTCCCCGCGCCACAATTTCGCGCTAAGCTCTTGTCATCGCTGTAGCGAATGCCCGCCAGCCGTTTCGGAGACGCGAATGATCGCCCGCGCCGTCCTGTCCGTAACCGTAGCGCTCACCCTGGCCGCCTGCGCCTCGTCCCGCCCAGCCCCCATCGTCGCTGGCGGCATCCGCACCGGTCCGACGGTCTCGCGCCCGCCCATCACGCCGGCCGTGCCGACCACTCCGCCTGTGTCGGATTTCGCGCTGACGCCCATCGCATTCGAGAGCGTACCTGGCTGGACGACGGCCGACATGGTCCCCGCGCTCACTGCCTTCAAGCGCCAGTGCGACTCGTGGCGCCTGCGCACGCCCGATGCGCCGCTCAGCGGCGGTCGATATGGCGGCCGCGTCAGCGACTGGCTCAACGCCTGCAACACCGCACTCACCCTTGAGCCGGGACAGGAGCGCTGGTTCTTCGAAGCCTACTTCACGCCGCACTCTGTCATCGGCCCAGGCGAAGCGCGCCTCACCGCCTATTTCGAGCCCATCATCCAGGCCAGCCGCGAATGGTCGCCGCAGTTTTCCGAGCCCCTGCTCAAGCGCCCGTCCGATCTCATCACTGTCGACCTCGGCGCGTTCGCCGAGGCCTATGACAATGAGGCGCTTCGGGGTGCCCCACGCTCGCTCAATGGCAGGCTCTCCGGCGACCGCATCGTGCCCTACCCCAAGCGCGAGGCGATCACGCCCTATCTCGGCCAGATCATCGGCTATGCGCACCCGGCAGACGTCTACAACCTTCAGGTGCAGGGCTCAGGCCGGCTGCAATTCGCCGATGGCACGCAGTCGCGCGCGCAGTTCTCGGCGCAGAATGGCTACAAGTGGAATTCCGCTCTCGGCGCGCTGCGCAATTCCGGCCGGCTCTCCAGCCCCACCTGGAGCAATTTTCGCGCCTGGCTCGACACAAACCCCGCCGAGCAGAAATCCGCCCTCAACGCCGACCCCTCCTACGTCTTCTTCCAGGAGGAGCAGATCACCGACTACGTGGCCGGTCCCAAGGGCGCGGCCAACGTGCCCCTGACGCCGATGGGCTCGATCGCGGTCGATCCGGCCTACCATCCCTACGGCGCCATCGTCTTCGTCGATGGCGACTATGGCGGCGCCCCGTTTCAGCGGCTTCTTGTGGCGCAGGACACGGGCGGCGCCATCCGCCGCGGCCCCAATCGCGGCGACATCTTTGCCGGCACGGGCGCAGAGGCCGGCGCCTATGCCGAACGCATGAACTCCGCCGGACCGCGCTGGTACACCTTCCTGCCGAAATCCTTCTCCGCCCCGATCGCCTCCGTCCCGCAGCCCGCTCCGGGCTGATCGATGCATCTTCGGGCAGCCATTCTCGCGATCGTGGGTCTGGGCGGATGCGCATCAGCCAGCGCGCAGGAGCCCGATCCCGTCGCCTGGCAGACGCCGTGGGGCAAGACGACCTACATCCTCGAAAGCGGCTCGTACGGCGTATTCGACTACCCCGTCCCCTTTGGCGACAATCACGGCAATCTCTACATCGACGGCCTCGCCGGCGAATTCGGCGGACCCGGGCCCCTGAAAGGCTACTGGTCCGAGCCCGACGTCAGCCACGACGACGAGAACGACAGCACCCTCATCTGCCCCTTCGCCATCATCGACGATCACGGCCGCACTACCCGCAACTGGGGCCGCCTCGTCATCGCCTTCACCGGCGACGACTTCCCCAACGACTTCGTGCTGATGCGCGCACGATGCTTCGAGGAGCCGAACGACGTGATCAACGGCAAGCTGGTGCGCTAGGCAGCCCGCGCCACCCGGTTTCCGAGCCACGCCCTCACAGCCCCAGCCGCCTCGACCGCGCTCGCCGCAGCTGCATCCGCGATCATTCCTTCCTCGCCAACCCAATCCCCGGCGACGAACAGCCCCGCCGCCTCCCTCACACATGCCGGAGCCCGCTTCCGGTCCCAGCGCGGCAACGCGTTCGCGACCACCATCCCGCGTAGCTCCTGCCGCTTCACTTCGAGCGCGCGCCAGCCCGGCATCACCAGATCGGCGACGCCCTCCAGCTCCGCGATCGCATCACGCCCCGCCACTTCGCCAACAGGCAGATACTTCGCCACATGCACCACGGCGCCTTTGTCCGGCGCCAGCCTCGCCGACTTGGAATGCAGCGAGAAGTAGAAGGGGTGATCAACGCCGATCGCGAAATCATCCGCGCCGTCCGGCATCCGGCTCAATGCAAGATCCAGCGTGTTCACCCGCGCCGGACGTGCCTGCCTTGCCTCCTCCGCCAGAGACTCCACATCCGGAGCCAGCGCACTCGCCTCCGCTGGGCCGAGCGCCAGAATCACCGCATCACCGCTCCACGATCCCCCGTCCGCCATCGTCACGACGCCGCCGGCCACACGCTCCACCCGCGCACCGGCATGTAGCTCCGCACCGGCTTCGCGCGCCGCGTCCGCCAGGCCTTCGACCAGGCTGCTCCAGCCGCCATCGAGGTAGAGCGTCCCTTCGAGCCCCAGTCTTACCTGGTCCAGCAACGCCTTTGCCGACACCACATCGGACCATTCGCATACCCCGTCAGCCGCCCAAGCGCCTCGAGCGACGCTCGCACGCGCGGCCGGAGTTTCTGCGCATCAAGCCAATGCGCAAACGATCCCTCGCCCGTCGCGCCATCAGCGATCGTCTTGAACACCCGCGCGAACTGCACCTTGTCGCGCAAGCCCAGCAGGCTTGTCCCGAACAGCGTCTTCGCCGTCGTCGGCAGGTCATGAAGCTTGCCTTCGAAGATCGCCTGCCGCGTTCCGCCAAACGCCCGGTCGCCGGAATACGGAATGCCGAGCCGGTCCAGCGTGCGCTTGAACGCGCCGGCGATGTAGAGCGCATGCGGCCCTTGGTTCAGCAGGAACCCATCCGCATTCCGCGTCCGCGCCCTGCCGCCAAAGCCATTCCCCGCCTCGAACACCCGCAGCTTGACGCCTGCCCGCGCCAGTTCGACCGCCGCAATCAACCCGGCAATCCCGCCGCCAACGATGTTCACCTGATACGAGCAGGTCATGTGCAGCTCCCTATTTCGGACAGGTTGTGTCCTGTTTAATTCGGATGCTATATGTCCGCAATAGGGAATCGTCCGGAGCGGCCCGATGAAGATGAGCGAGGGGGTCGAGTGGACCGCCCATGCCTGCGCGTTGCTGGCCGCCCTGCCCAAAGGCGTCGGCCTGCCCGCTGCTGCGCTTGCCGAGTTTCACGCGCTCGCGCCTGCGTACATGGCGAAACACATGCAGGCCCTCGCCCGCGCCGGCGTCGTTGAATCCGTGCGCGGCCCGTCAGGCGGCTACCGTCTTGCGCGCGATGCAGACAGCATTTCGCTATGGGACATTGTCGAAGCCATCGAAGGCGAAGAGCCCGCCTTCCGCTGCGGCGAGATCCGCCAGCAGGGTCCCTGCATCACGCCCAATGCCGACTTCCGACGTCCCTGCGAGATCCACGCGGCCTTCAGCCGGGCCGACGCCGCCTGGCGCGCCGAACTGAAATCGCAATCGCTTGCTGACATCGCCCGGGAAGTCGGCCGCAAGACCACGCCGCAGAAGCGCGCCCTGCTCACGCAGTGGATCACCGAAAAGCTCGGCTAGTCCTTCACGCGCCACGGCGGGTTCAACCGGTTCTCGCCGGCATGATAGAGCGTTATGCGGTTGCCCGCCGGATCGCGCAGGTGCGCCACGCGCCAGAGGTAACTCATCGTCTCGGGCTCAGCCTCGAAAACGACGCCCTTTGCTTGCAGCTCCGCCACCAGCGAATCCAGCCGGTCGCTCTCGAACCACACCTCCGGCCAGTCGCCGCCCGTCCAACCGTCGACCTTCTCGATGGAAAACGTCGAGCCACCCTCCGGCATCTCGAAGCGCGCATAGCGCGGTGGCGAGTCGACAATCAGTTTCAGGCCAAGCGTCAGGTAGAACGCCTTGCTCGCATCATAGTCGATCAGGGGAACAGTGATCTGGTTGAGGCGCATTGCTTCACGTCTTCCTTGCCGGAGCCTTCTTGGCCGGAGCGTTCTTCGCAGCAACCTTCTTCGCGGGCCCCGTCTTCGCAACCACGGCCGCAAGAGGCTCGCCCAGCGCCTTTGCCCTCAACTTCTCCTGCAACGCCACCGCCGCCGCCGGATTGCGCTCCTTTGCGCCGGAAATAAAGAACATGAACACGTCGCGCTTGCTTGCCCAGTCGGCGGCCAGCTTCGCGATGCGATCGATTTCTGTCTTCGCATAGCCCGTCTCTTCGTCCGCCTTAGACTGCATCAGCCGTGCGACCACGAAATCGCCGCCCCCATGCGCTAACTTCGGAAACTCATCGTCCTCCGCGTACACCACCGTCGCGCCATGCTTGTCCAGCAGGTCAAAGAACGCGGGATTATCATATCCCGTCCCGCGCACCTCCAGCGCATGGCGCAGTTCAATCCCGTCCTTTTCTTCTGGCAGGACCGACAGGAAGTTTGCAACGTGCTCGCGGTCGAATTTCCGGTTGCTGGGGAACTGCCAGTTGATCGGCCCCAGCTTGTCCTTTAGCTGCGTGATCCCCTGATCGAGGAAAAGTCCGGTCGACGTCTTCATGTCGGCCTTGGTCTTGCGCACGGTCGAAAACGGTGCGCCTTCAGGCTGAACACGAATCCGTCCGGCGTCTCGTCGCGCCATTTTGCAAACGTGTCCGGCTTGAACGAGGAATAGTAGGTCCCGTTGACCTCCACTGCGGTCAGCGTGCGGCTCATATGCGCCAACTGCTTCGATTTCGGGAGGCCCGCAGGATAGAAGGTTTCGTCCCACGGGGCGAAGCTCCACCCGCCAACACCAATACGTATCGGATGCGCCACCCCGCGTCTCCTTGTCCGCTGCAATGTCAACACGCCTAACGCTCCACGTCCGGCAGGGCGGACGCCTTTCAAGCGAATCCCGGCCGGCTGCATCCGCCCCATTCGGGGCTTGGGTTCGCTTGGCCTGTGGGATTAAGGTGGCGCCGTCCGGGGAGGGATGTCCATGAAAAGCGTATCGGTTGCGGTCCTGGCTATGGTCAGCCTGGCCTCGTGTCAGTCCTTCCAGTCGAACCATGTCGATCTCGACAGCGCCTCGATCCCAACCGGCATGCACTATGCGGTCCCGAAGGCGCTGATGACGGTCGAACTGCAGCAGGAAGGCGGCGACCTCTGGCTCGGCGTCAGCCGCCCCTTTCTGATCGGCGATCCGGAAGCGGCCTACGCCCTCACCGCATCTTCGGGCCTGTTCGCCGACCAGCGCTACAAGGTCCGGGTCGATCCGCAGACGCGCCTGCTCGATTACATCAGCTCGGTCTCGGAAGGCCAGGCGACGCGCATCCTCTCCAATCTCGGCCAGTCCGTCGGCGCCATCGGCGCCCTGCCGCGCGATCTCGAGGAGACCAGCCTCGCGCCCTCCGCCAAGGCAGTGCAGGTGTTCTCGCAGGTGTTTGATCCCATGGGGGCCGCAAACTGCGACTTCGGCCAGAAATGCGAACTCACCCAACTCAGCGAAACCCTCCACCGCAAGGCGCGCGAATTCCTGCGCTGCCGGACGGCCACCGCACAGAGCCCGAACGCGACACGGTGCGCCGAACTTGGCAATCGCAACGAGCGTGGCCGCGGCCCAGACGGCGAGATGGAACGCTATTTCTCCGTGTCCCTCGATCCGCTCTTCACCATCGATCGCCGCAGCGACTCTGCCCGCGCGGCCACAGCGCCGGATTCCTGCGCCAACTCGATCTGCTATCGCGCGCCCGCGCCCTACCTCCTGCGCATCAGCGTTGAGGGCCAGCGCGACGTCGCCGAGATCGTGATGCTGCCGAACAAGGCGCCGATCATGGCGCTTGACCTGCCGGCCGGGGTCTTCGCCACCTCGCGTTCCCGCGTCGATCTCGTCTATGGGATGCCGGCGCGCATGGAGGTTGATCAGGGCAACGAGCTTGTCGGCATCACCGCGATCCCGCTCACCGTGATCAACAGCTTCTTCAAGGCCGTAGGAGACGTCTTCCAGCTGCGCATCAATTACGACAGCCGCTACGAACAGCTGCTGCAGAGCGAACTCAGGCGGCAGGAAGCCAAGGACCGCTATGATGAAGCGCAGGCCCGCCGCAATCCGCAGGTGGCCGCGCGTTCGGTCGACGCCGCGCTGGCCTCGCCGGCAGAGGATGCGTTCCCACCGGAGGATGAAGGGGAAGCGCTAGAGTATTTCGGCGACACGCCCGAGACGACTGCGGACTATCTTGATCCTGAATCCCCGCCGACCGAGGACGAATTCTCCTCTGCCCAGCGCCTCGCCGTCACCATCGTGCCCGGCCCGTCGCCGCTCCTGTTCTACGTGCCGCTGCAGGCCCCGAGCGTCGATCTTCCGGACGATGATCTCGACGGCACATCTGCCGGCGGCGGGGACGAGCCGGAATGACCGGCCTGTTCTCCTTCTTCGGCGCGCGCGGCAAGCCGAACCCGCGCCACACGCCGCCGGGCGCCCTCCCGGAATCGGACATGCAGCCTTTCGGCCTCGAGAGCATTCAGGGCGCCACCGACGACCGCAAGCGGCCGAAGGACATCAATGCCGCGCCCTGGCGGCCAATGGTCTGTTTCCGGATCTTCATCCCCGGCGCGGACAAGCCCGGCACGGGCAGCGGCGTGCTCATCGCGCCCAATGTGGCGCTCACCGCCGCCCACAATCTCCACATGCTCAGCGCCAGGCCCGGCCGCGGCTTCGATCCGCCGAAGATCACCGCCCATGTCGGCGTCGCCTCGCACGATGTCGGCGCCGCCCACACCTTCGTCGAGCGGGTCGCCACATGCCCCGGCTATGTCGAAACCCATCGCGGCGATGAGGACCGCTATGAATTCGATTTCGGCCTCGCCTGGCTGCGCGACGATGCCCTGCATCGCTGGGCCCAGGCGGCATTCGATGTTCCAGCCCAGGCGCCGCTGCGCAGCGACGAAATCCTCGATGCCCAGCTGACCGCGGCCGGCTATCCCGATGCGCCGGGCCGGAAGATCGAGCTCCGCTTCCATTCCGAGCGCCAGCGCGTCACCTCGGTTGCGCAGACCGGTTTCCGTTACACGCTCGACACGGAAGGCGGCCAGAGCGGCGGCCCAGTCTTCCGCTACCACAATGACAACAATGCCTGCTTCCTCGCAGGCGTTCACGTCGCCGGCGGCGAGGGCAGCAACCGCGCCAGACGTTACGACGCCTCCATGCAGCGCCAGATCAAAGCCTGGCTCGCCGCGCCGAATGCAGGCCGCCGCCTCTCGGTCACCTCCTGACGGCGCAGCCTTTCCTTCCGCCCGGCGCTCTGGCCTATTGGCGCAGCTGTGCGGGAGACATGACATGCGGTGGAGAGGCGGACGTTCGGGCGGCGGCATCGAGGACCGCCGCGGACTAGGCCCCGGCGCCATCGCCGGCGGCGGCGGCCTCATAGGCATCATCGCAGTTCTCGCCTACGTTTTTCTCGGCATAGATCCCGGAACCACCAACGCCATCGTGGGCGGCCTCAATCTCGGCCAGGGCGCGCAGGAGCGCGGCACCATGGGCACGCCGCAGGACGATGCCGGGCGCTTCGTCGACATTGTCGGCGCCAACGTCAACGACGTCTGGTCGCAGGCGATCAACGGCTACACGCCGCCCAACGTCGTGCTCTACGACACCGGCACGGGCACGGGCTGCGGCTATGGCCAGGCGGCGATGGGACCGTTCTATTGCCCGACCGACCAGACCGTCTATCTCGACCTCTCGTTCTGGCAGACGATGAGCTCGCAGCTCGGCGCCTCCGACGGCGACTTCGCCAAGGCCTACGTCATCGCCCACGAGTTCGGCCACCACATCCAGACCCTCACGGGCGCCTCGCAGAAGGTGCAACAGGCCCAGCGCTCGCTCGGCCAGGCCGAAGGCAACCGCTACTCTGTCGCGCTCGAACTGCAGGCCGACTGCTATGCCGGCGTCTGGGCGGCCAACGCCGCGAAAGTCTCGGGCGGACAGGTCGCAATGGAGGCCGGCGACCTCGAAGCCGGCCTCAAGACCGCCAACGCCATCGGCGACGACACGCTGCAGAAGCGCCAGGGCGGCCACATCGCTCCGGAGAACTTTACGCACGGCTCTTCGGCCGAACGCATGCAATGGCTGCAGGCGGGCTATCGTTCAGGCGATCCGCGCACCTGCGAAGGCACATTCGACGGGCTGCGATAGCCGGACGTTCGCCGGACTGAACAAGAATTGTTGAAGCTTCTCGACAGGGCCTGGGCTTCTGTCCACACAGCCAGTTGCCCACGGGCTCAGCAGGACATGCATCAGGAACCCCTACGATGAGCGATAGACAGGCCTTCGACACGCTGCAGATTCACGGCGGGGCGTCCCCGGATCCCGCGACCGGCGCGCGCCAGACGCCGATCTACCAGACAACCGCTTACGTGTTCCGCGACGCCGCACATGCAGCCGCGCTCTTCGGACTGAGGGAAGTTGGCTACATCTATTCGCGGCTGACAAACCCCACCGTCGCAGCGCTGCAGTCGCGCGTCGCAACGCTGGAAGGCGGCGCGGGCGCGGTATGCTGTTCGTCCGGTCACGCCGCACAGATCATGGCGCTGTTCCCGCTGATGGCGCCAGGCCGCAACATCGTCGCCTCCAACCGCCTCTACGGCGGCACCATCACGCAGTTCACGCAGACCTTCAAACGCTTCGGCTGGTCGACGAAATTCGTCGACTTCGACAACCTCGACGCCGTGAAAGCCGCGATCGACGTCGACACGCGCGCGATCTTCTGCGAGACAATCGCCAATCCCGGCGGCTATGTCACCGACCTGCCGGCCATCGCGAAGATCGCCGATGCGGCGGGCGTTCCGCTCATCGTCGACAACACCACCGCTACCCCGTGGATCTGCCGCCCCATCGAGCATGGCGCCACGCTGGTCGTTCACTCGATGACCAAGTATCTCACCGGAAACGGCACGGTCACGGGCGGGGCCATCGTGGACTCGGGCAGGTTTGACTGGTCCGCATCGGACAAGTTTCCGTCCCTGTCGCAATCCGAACCCGCCTATCATGGCCTCAAATTCCACGAGACCTTCGGCGCGCTCGCCTTCACCTTCCACGGCATCGCAGTCGGCCTGCGCGACCTCGGGATGACGCTCAATCCGCAGGCCGCGCATTACACGCTGATGGGAATCGAAACGCTCTCCCTGCGCATGGCCAAGCACGTGGCGAACGCGCAGACAGTGGCCGCATGGCTCGAGAAACACCCGGCCGTCGGCGCCGTCACCTATCCGGGGCTCGACTCCTCGCCCTACAAGGCGCGCGCGGCCCGGCTCTGCCCGAACGGACCGGGCGCACTGTTCACGATCCAGCTCAAGGGCGGCTACGACGCCTGCCTGAAGTTCGTCTCGAGCCTTAAACTGTTCAGCCATGTCGCGAATCTTGGCGATGCGCGCTCGCTGGTGATCCATTCCGCGTCCACGACGCACAGCCAGCTCACCGCCGACCAGCAGATCGCAGCCGGCGCCGCACCCGATGTAGTTCGTCTCTCCATCGGCATCGAAGATCCGGCCGACCTGATCGCCGACCTCGACCAGGCGCTGAAGGCCTCCGCCGCATGAGCGTCCCGCCAGCCGAAGCGCAGGACGTCATCGCCTTCTGGCGTGAGGCCGGGCCGAAGCAATGGTTCGCGAAGGATTCCGCCTTCGACATGGCCTTTCGCGACCGCTTCGCCCTGCTCTACAGCAAGGCCTCGCGCGGCGAGCTCGCCCACTGGCGCACCACGCCGGAGGGCGCGCTGGCCGAGATCCTCCTGCTCGATCAGTTCCCGCGCAACGCCTTCCGCAACACGCCCTGGGCCTTCGCCACGGATGCGCGCGCGGTCGAAGCCGCCGCCGCCATGGTTGCGGGCGGACAGGACAGCCAGCTCCCCAACGACCTCCGCGTGTTCGCCTACATGCCGTTCGAACATTCGGAATCACTGGCCGACCAGGATCGGGCCGTTGCGCTGATCACGCCGATCAGCGACGAATTCGCCCGCCACGCCCGCGCCCACCGCGACCTCGTTGTCCGCTTCAGCCGCTTCCCGCACCGCAACGACATTCTAGGTCGCCCGAGCACGCCGGACGAGATCAGCTTCCTCGCCGAGGGCGGCTACCGACCCTGACCCCGGGGCGCCGCTACGCGAGCTTGACACATCGCCATCCCCGGCGTCGGCTCGCCCCAACATCAGAGCGCATGCGACGGACATGCGTCACATCCGGGGAAACGCATGTGCGGATTGATCGGCGGCGTTACGCGCAAGCCTGTTCCACGCGAGCGCATCGAGCGCGCGCTCAGTTCACTCGACCATCGCGGACCTGACGGCCACGGCCAGTGGAGCGATGACCGCTTCTTCCTCGGCCATACACGGCTATCCATCATCGGCCTCAGCAATGGCGACCAGCCGATGTCAAACGCTGCGGGCGACGTCCACCTCGCCGTCAATGGCGAATTCTACGGCTACAAGGCGATCCGCGATGACCTCCGCGCCCGAGGCAGCCATTTCAGGACCGACTCCGACAGCGAGATCGCCCTGCACCTCTATCTCCAGCACGGCATGCGCGCGACCGAACAGCTGCGCGGCGAGTTCGCCGTGCTGATCGCCGACCAGCGCCGTGATATCATGATCGCGATCCGCGACCGCTTCGGCATCAAGCCGCTGTTCTACGCGGTGACGCCCGATGGCGTCTTCTTCGCCTCCGAGATCAAGTCGCTTCTTGCGTTGGGGGTTCCTGCCGCATGGGACGCGGAAGCTGCCTGGCAGGACCTCTTCATCGTCCGCAACCATGAACGCACGATGTTCGCCAACATTCGCGCCGTGCCTCCTGGCTGCTACGCGATCGTACGCAACGGCGAGGTCAGTCTCTATCGCTACTGGGACTGGAACTTTCCGACCATGGATGAGACCGCCGCCGACACGCGCTCAGAAGCGGACGTCGTGGCCGGCTTCCGCGACGTGCTCAGCGAAGCGGTCGCCGAGCGCATGGTCGCTGACGTGGAGGTCGGCTGCTATCTCTCCGGCGGCATCGACTCATGCGCTGTCCTCGGCCTCGCACAGGCCCAGATGAGCCGCCCTATCCGCGCCTACACCCTCGCCTTCGACAATCCGGTGTGGGACGAAAGCCCGATCGCGCGGCGCCAGGCCGAATTCGTCGGCGCCACTTACCATCAGGTCCCCGTCACGCGACAGGCGCTCGCCGACGTTTATTCCGATGCGGTCTGGCATGCCGAAACGCCGATGGTGAACGGCCATGGCGCCGCCAAATACCTGCTGTCGAAAGCCGTGCGCGATGCCGGCCTGAAAGTCGTCTTCACCGGCGAGGGCTCCGACGAACTCCTCGGCGGCTACGCCACCTTCCGCCGCGATGCGCTGCTGCATCATCCGGGCGCCCGCACGCGACAGGAGACTGGAGCGCTCATCGCGCAGATGTTCGAGTCCAACCCCGCCACCCGCTCCATCTTCATGCAACAGGCGGCCGACAATCCGATCTTCGTCGAAGTGGTGAACCGCCTCGGCTTCCTGCCCTCCTTCATCGAGACCTTCGGCGCCATGGGCGTCACGCTGGCCGCCGGCCTGCGCCCGGAGGTCGCCGCGCGCATGGCGGGAAAATCCGTGTACGCCGACGTGCTCGACAGCCTGCCCCTCTCCATGGCGATCGCCGACCGCGACCGTCTGCACCAGGCGCTCTACGTGAATTCGAAGACCCACCTCGCCAACTTCATCCTCACCTTCCTCGGCGACCGGATGGAGATGGCGCATTCGATCGAGGGCCGGGTCCCCTTCCTCGACCATCACGTCGCCCACTATGCCGCGCGCATTCCCATCGCGATGAAGATCAAGGGCTATCGCGAGAAGCACGTCCTGCGAGAAGCAGCGAAAGATGTGCTGATCGAGGAAGTCTACAACCGCGAGAAGCATCCCTTCACATCGCCGCCCGCCGCAGCGGGCGATCCGATGATGGCGATGCTCGCCGACGTGATGGCATCCCGCGCCCTCGACGACCAGCCGATCTTCGATCCCGCCAAGGCCCGCGCCGCCTTCAAGGAGATGCAGACCTGCCCGCCCGACCAACGCCCCGCCCACGAAGGCCGCATCCAACGCATCGTTTCGACCGCGCTGATGCATGAGAGGTTTGGGATGTCGAGGTCGGCTGCGATATAGGTTTACTTTGGCAGCACATCGGCCAGGCGAACGTCGGGAGCGCAGAACGCCTATCGCTCAACCTAGCGTCGCAACATCAATATCGGTGTGAATGATAAGATTCCTGATGGGAATGCGCAAAGGCAATCATCTTGCCCCAAACGGCACCTAAAAAAGCCCGACGCATCGGCCGGGCTTTTCCGTTCAGAGCCGATCTCTTGATCAAGTATCCAGGAAGCTCCGCAGCTTCCGTGACCGGCTCGGGTGTTTCAGCTTGCGCAGCGCCTTCGCCTCGATCTGCCGGATACGTTCACGTGTCACTGAGAACTGCTGGCCGACCTCTTCCAGCGTGTGATCGGTGTTCATGCCGATGCCGAAGCGCATGCGCAGCACGCGCTCTTCACGCGGCGTCAGCGAGGCTAGAACGCGTGTAGTCGTTTCCCTCAGATTGCTCTGAATGGCCGCGTCCACTGGCAGAAGCGCCGACTTGTCCTCGATGAAATCGCCGAGGTTGGAATCCTCGTCGTCGCCGATCGGCGTCTCGAGCGAGATCGGCTCCTTGGCGATCTTGAGAACCTTGCGGATCTTTTCCAGCGGCAAGCCGAGCTTCTCGGCCAACTCTTCCGGCGTTGGCTCGCGGCCAATCTCGTGCAGCATCTGGCGCTGTGTGCGGACAATCTTGTTGATCGTCTCGATCATGTGCACCGGGATGCGGATCGTGCGCGCCTGATCCGCGATCGAGCGCGTAATCGCCTGACGGATCCACCACGTCGCATAGGTCGAGAACTTGTAGCCGCGGCGATACTCGAACTTGTCGACCGCCTTCATGAGACCGATGTTTCCTTCCTGGATCAGGTCGAGGAACTGCAGTCCGCGGTTGGTGTACTTCTTGGCGATCGAGATCACGAGACGGAGGTTTGCCTCCACCATCTCCTTCTTCGCCTGGCGCGCCTCGCGCTCGCCCTTCTGCACCGTCTGGACGATGCGGCGGAAGTCATCGATCGGAACGCCCATCTCCTGCGCCAGCGCCGAGATATCCTCGCGCAGCTGCGTGATCTTGCGGGTCTCAACTGTGACGAACTTCTTCCACTGCTTCGACAGCGCGCCGACCTTCTCGGTCCAGTCGGGCTTCAACTCGTTGCCGAAATAGTTGTCGAGGAAGTCCTGCCGGCCGACCCCATGCAGGTCGGCAAGGCGCATAAGCTTTCCTTCGAGCTGGATCAGCTTCTTGTTGATCTCGTACAGCTGTTCGACCAGCGTCTCGATACGTGCGTTGTTGAGGTGAAGCGTCTTGAGATTCTCGATGATATCGGAAACGATCTCGTCGTATTCTTTGAAATCCTTGGGCGTCAGCGCCTTGCCCTCGATCTTCCGCGCCATCAGCCGCTCCTGCAGCTTTCGGTAACGCTGGAAGTTCTCGCCAACGGCATCGAGCGTCTTTGTCACGCCCTCGCGCAACTCGGCCTCCATGGCCGACATTGACATGGCGCCGCCATCGTCGAAATCATCCTCGGCCTCGGCGGCTTCGGCTTCGGCCTGCTTTTGGCGCTCGAGTTCCACCTCATCGATGTCCTCGTCGCGTTGGCGCCGCGGCGCCGGCCTAGCGGCGGCCTTCTCTTTGGCCTTCTCGGCCTCAGCGAGCTTCTTGGCGGTGATGGGCGCGGTCGACGGCGGCGGCGCGCCGCCCTGCAGCACGATCTGGGAGTTATCGACAATGCCGCCATGGGCGGCCGCATATGTCGCCTCGAGATCGATGATGTCGCGCAGCAACACGCGCTCCTCGATCAGTTCCTGGCGCCATACCATGATGGCTTCGAAGGTTAGCGGGCTCTCGCACAGGCCACGGATCATTGCATCGCGCCCTGCCTCGATGCGCTTGGCAATGGCGATCTCGCCCTCACGCGAGAGCAATTCCACCGAGCCCATCTCGCGCAGATACATCCGCACCGGATCGTCCGTGCGGTCATAGCGGTCCTTGGTCGTGGTGGTCAGCGCAGTGGACTTCGATCCGGCCGCACGCTCCCCGTCCTCGTCGCCATCATCGCCGGCTTCCTGCTCGCGCTCGGAGTCCTCCACATCGTCTTCGGACTCGACGACATTGATGCCCATCTCCGAGAGCTGGGACATGATGTCTTCGATCTGCTCGGAAGAGTTCTGGTCGGATGGCAGGACCTTGTTGAGCTCGTCATAGGTGACAAAGCCGCGGGCCTTGGCCGACTTGATGAACTTCTTCACCGTGGCGTCGTTCATGTCGAGCAGCGGACCATCTGTCGCCTCGGGGGCGGACTTTCGCTTCGCTGTCGCGTCTGACTTCGCCATTCCGTCTCTCCGCAGACCCTTGTTGTCAGTCCGGCCTTCCCGCGCCGTCTCGACTTTTGCCGGCTGGGCCTTCGCCGTACCGGTCTTTTCACTCCCGCCTTTCGGCGGGGTCTCCTTGTTGCTGGCTGGGCTCGCAACCGGCCTAGCGCCAGCCTTGGGAGGCGGCGATTTAGCTGTCTGAGATTTCCCCGCAAGCGCCTTTGGCGCCGCGACCGGCTTTGCGCCGCCCTTCATAAGCGGCTTGGCATCCGGCTTCTTCGAATCCTTCCCCGGCGCCGCCTTTGCGGGTTGGGGCTTGGCAGCAGGCTTTGACTTCGTCTCGACCTTCGCTTGCGCCTTGAGGGGCGTTTTGCCTTTGGCCGGCGAGGCTTTCGCCTTGTTCTTGAGATCAGTCTTCAGAGCGTTTCGACTCCATTGCGGCGCCCATCCCTCCGATGGCGTTCCTGAGATCCTGCACGCCATCGCTCGCAGATGAGGTAACCTTCTCGTCCACGACCGACCGGCTCGCGCTGCGCCGTTCGATCACTTTCTGCATGATCCTGGCCTGGTGGGCGGCGCTCATGATGTCCACGCCTTCCTCGTCAGCCCGTTTCGTCGCCTGCACCTCGACCGCGAGCGTCCTGGCGACATGGAAACGTCCGATAGCGTCAAGCCAGTCGCGACCCTCGTTCGACCCAGGGTCCATCGGCTGCCCGACCGGGAAAGTTTCCAAAAGCTCGACAGCCCGCTTGCGGCCAAGGCTACGTAGATGGGCTGCAACCGTAGTCCGGTCAAGCATTTCGGCCCCGTTATAGACCTCAAAGGCGGCCGTTCGGATGGCATCCACGTCTGGATCGCGGAACACCACCTTGGCGAGCGCTTCAGGCGCCTGTTCCATCATTCGGGGGCTCTCGATCGCCCGAACCACGAGCCGCAGCCCCGGCAGGCCCGTCGGACCGGGAGAGGACCCCTTTTTCCCTAACGGAACGCCCGCTGCGCCAGACGCACCCGCTGGGCCGGTTCGCGCCTCGCGTGCATGCCAATAGAGTCTGTCTCGCAGTTCACGTTCATAGGCCCGCTTTACGCCGGGATGCCGGATCTGTCCGGCAGCGGCCATAAGCCGCGCCTCGAATCCGGCTCTGCGCTCGGGCGTGTCCAGCGGCTCGGCCTCCAGCTCACGCATCCACAACAGGTCCACCAGCGGCCGCGCCGACACCAGCATATCGCGCATCGCCTGCGCCCCGCGCACCCTGACAACGTCATCAGGATCCATGCCATCTGGCAAAAGAACGAAGAACAGGCTCTTGCCAGGCTCGATCAGCGGCAGCGCCCGCTCGCAAGCCCGCCACGCCGCGCGAATGCCCGCCGCATCACCATCGAAACACAGGATCGGCTCCGGCCCGGCCCGCCACAGCAGGCCCAGCTGCTCCTCAGTCAGCGCCGTACCCAGCGGGGCCACCGCCGAGCCGATCCCAGCCTCGGCCAGGGCGATCGCGTCGACATAGCCTTCGGTGACAATCAGGCCTTGCGCGAGCGGCCCCTGCTTCACGGCCGCCATCGCCTCGCGTGCGGCCATGTAGCGATAGAGCGTGCGGCCTTTGTGAAAGAGCGGGCTATCTGACGAGTTGAGATACTTTGGCTTGCCGTCCGGATCGAGCGTGCGCGCGCCGAACGCGATCACGCGCTCCGAGTGGTCCGTGATCGGGAAGATCACCCGGTTCCTGAAACGATCCCAGGGCTGGCGCTTGCCGTCGCCGGTTTCGTCCTCTGGCTTCACGACCAGGCCCGCCTCGATCAGATCTTCAGCTGTCGCGCCCTGCTTCGTCAGATGCTCGAAAAGGGCGCGCCATGCATCCGGCGCAAAGCCCATCCGGTGCCGCGTCCAGGCCTCAGGCCCGAAGCCGCGCTTCTGCAGGTATTCGCGAGCCGCGGCGCCCGCTGGCCCCCGCAGCTGGTCCTCGAAAAACCTACACGCCTTCTCCACCCACTCGATCAGCGTAGTCCTGCGCCGATACTGTCGCTCTTCCCCCGCGGACTGCTTGGGCAGCTCCAGCCCATAATCGCGCGCCAGCCGCTCCACCGATTCTGCGAACGAGAGGCGTTCAGTCTCCATCAGGAAGGTGATCGCATCACCACCTTTCTGAGTGGAGAAGCATTTGTAGAAGCCGCGATCGTCATGGACGTAGAAGCTTGGCGTCTTCTCGTTCGAGAACGGAGAAAGCCCGACCCAGTCCTTGCCGCGCTTCTTCAGCGCCACCTTCTTCCCGATAACGTCGGACAGCCGCACCCGCGACTTCAACTCGTTGAGAAACTCCTCCGGGAAGCGCATCGCGACCTTTAGCAGTCTTCTGGCAGCCTTGCGACCTCCGCCGCTAGCCGCGGCGCGCCTTTCGCGCCAGCAACCGGCCGACCGATCCTGTGGACGATTATACAGGGAGTTGTGCGCTGATTCGCAGGAATCAAGCTGCAAGGCTGCCAAAACCCTGAATTTACACGGTTCGCGACGGGCGACTTCCGCCCGGCTCGGGCCCGACCGGCGCGGGAGCGGCCGTAGAGTCACCCAGCCTCCTGTCGCTGGGCGTCCGTGTCATGCTGTCCGGCCCGCAAGGATCGGGCGGAATGTCCGCCTGCCGTCGGCCACGCAGACGCGCCAGCAGCTCGGCAGCATCCTCCCTCAGTCCCTGCAACTGCACGATGAGTCCGCTTACACCGAGATTCGATCCTAGTTTCGCGAGCGCCCTCCGCTGCACGGCGATCTCGTCGCGGTATCTCGAAACCAAAGCACTCAGATAACGGACGGCGGTGTCTCTTTCCGGACCCATGATAACGGCTCTCGCGTCCCGGGGATCGAGGAGCTTTCCGGGCGCTCCCCAAACGGTACCGATCCCCCGACCGGACGGCTTGTCACAGATCAAGCGCGTTTCAGGCCCGCTTGCCTTCCATAAGCGCATACCACGCCCACCATTTGAGCCCCGGCATGCGTAGCAGGACGGCGTCCACCGCGGACCCGATCGCGCGTACCGGCCCCAGTAGCGGGGTCTTGTGGAACAATACCGAGACGAGCGACGCAAGCCCGTACAACCGCACATCTGTCTTCTCAAAGGTCCGATCGAATTTATGGAAGTCGGGAACCAGCAGCGGATGCTCATCCGGCGTGCGCGCCTCGGGCGTCCGCTTGCGATAGAACTCGATCGCGGGATTGTGCCCCAGAGGTTCGGTGAACAGCACCACCCCGCCCGGCTTGAGGACGCGGCGCAGCTCCGCCATCGCCTTGTCATAGTCGAGATGGTGGAGGATGCCGGAACCGAAAATGAAATCGAACGTGCTGTCGGCAAACTCCATCGCCTCGGCGTTCTGCACCGACAGCCGCACATTGGAGATGCCAAGGGCAGTGATCTCAGCATTGCCAGCGGCGACAGCCTCCTTCGATATGTCTATACCCTCGACGCGCGCCGCCACGCCGCTCAACGCAATCGCATTGCCGCCATGCGCGCAGCCATACTCCAGCACCGCCGCGCCCTTCGCCAGCTCCGCCCGCCGCTTGGCATACCGGTCGAAGCACGGCTTCAGCGCAACATAGTATTTCAACTGCGCCGCGCGATCATCCTCGCCGCCTGCAAACCGCGCATCATGAAACGCCCGCTCCCGCTCGATGCGATCCGCTGACCCGTCGATTAACCAAGCCCTCGCTGTGCAACCCGAAACCATGCACCGCCCGGGCCACGCACCGAGATCAGGAAATGTGCGGATTTTGCCGGAAAGTCGTTGGATCGATTTGTGGGACACAGAAAGAACGTCACGCGCGACGTGATGAGATCGGCGGGGACTTAGCATCGACCCCCTCGAAAACATCATCGTGGATAATCTGGTGAAGCACGAGTCTCGCGCGAAAAGGTGTTGCGCTCGCCTGAGCATCATCACTCACATTCCGGGCAAACCGAAGGCGCGACCCGGAAGCCCAGGGACCACGCCCTCAGGGCGCCGCCGTGCGCGGCCCCTAGCTTCCGGCTCGCACACTGCGTGCGCGTGCGTCCGGAATGACAGTGTTGGGGTGTCAGCGATCACAGCCTGACAGCGACCAGGCCTATCCCGACGCCGACACCGGCTCCACGGCATAGGGATCACGTCCGCTTATGCGAATCGCCGCACGCTCCGAACCTCGCCTGCGAGTCCGCGGATACGATCGACGGCCTGTTCGAGCGGTTCTATCTCGACATGCATGTCGCGCGCGCT
>JBEAMJ010000118.1:0-9674 GCA_041166025.1 Pseudomonadota bacterium
GGCCCGTCGCCGGGACGGGGATCGTCCACAGAGGCTTGCACAGGCCGATGATGACCGTGCCTGATGCGTGCGCCGTACCAGACCAGACCAGCGAGACAATGTCGCTGATGCCCGTGTCGCCCGTCGCCTTGGGCAGGAACGGGTTGTATTTGTTCGCCGCCGTGCCTGAGTTGAGCAACTGCCCGACGCCCAGAGACGCCGTGCTTGTGAATGTCGTCGTCGCCCCTGCGCCGCCGCCCGTGTCCAGATAGTTCACGACGCAGGTCGGCGCGTTGGCGCCCAGCGCCGTGTCAGCCGCGACAAACATCTCCAGGCCAGCGCCGTTCGGATAGCGATCGCCCGTGCTGCCTGTGTTGGAAATCGCCGTCATCGTCACGGTCTTTGTGCCCGTGGTCGAGACGTTCGTTCCCGACAGCGGGACATAGCCCACGAGGTCAATCGCCATCAGATACCACGGCGCGCCCGCAGCCGCGACAACCGCAGCGCCCGCGCTCAGGAAATGCTTCGTGGCCGTCGAGACGTTGCCGCCATGATAAGGCGCACCCTCGCTCCATGTGTCATCGGTCGCAACGTAGGTGAGGTCAGTGCCCGCAAACGTTGCGGCGGCAGGCGAACCCGCATGGCCTGACAACAGCGTCCAGTGACCAGCCGTGCCAGCAGAGGCAAGCGTCTTGTTGTAGAAGACGTTTCCATACTTCGCGTTCGTGGTGATTTGCGAAATCAGGTCGTCTTGGCTGGAAAATCCCATGCGTCAGTTCCACGTTGTTTCGAGCATACCCGCCAGGATCGATGAGGCGAGCGAACCGGCGTGACCGGCTGCGAATAGGTTGACCACAGCGCCGTCTACAATCTGACGCGGCCTGTGATGGATCATCGAGGCAAACTCATCGCACGCGCCATAAGTCTCAAGGTTGCCGCTCGTTGTCCTGCGCGCTTCCTGCGTTACGAAGCATTCCAGTAGTGGCTTCACGATGACCAGCGCCATCAGCCCGCCCCCGCCTGCTGTGAACGTCACTGACTGAATCGATCGGACGCCGCTGTCTCCCGCCTGTAGCGACAGATACGGGTGATAGCTTGTCGCGCTCTGGACACTTGAGGCGACAACCTGCCCGCCGCCTGCAACTGCAAAGGTGAAATGGTTCTGGCTGGTCCGCCCTGCCGTGCCGTCCTGATTGGTATAGCTGAACGTGAACTGACCCGTGGTCGATGCCGCTGACTGGCCCACCGCTATGACGTTCCCGCTCGTATAGCGGGGCAGCGTCACGTCATTGATCATGTCCTGCTGTTCGCCTACCGCGTCGGTATCCACAAATGGGTAATACATCAGAAGGTCTGCCAGCACGATTTGCTGACGCCCGTTCGTTGTGCTCGTCGCGCTGCTTGCCGCGCTCATCAGCTTCAGATTGCGCAACCATTGCGTCTTGGGGCTGACGGTCGGGACGTAGATCCCGCGTGACGCCTCTACATAAGCAGCGGCCAGCGGTTCCGAGGCGTAGAAGTTCGCAACCGGCGAGCCGGGGAAATAGCTGTAGTCAATCCATGCGTTTGTCGTCGTGGCCGTCGATGACACGGCTTTACGAAAGCTTGTGATGTGGAACTGTCCCGCGATTTCCGCGTCAGTCCATGCCCGATGGTTGCGGAAACCAGCCACGCTCAGTCTTCCGTGCCGTCCAAGTCCCCGGCGGCGAACTGCGGCTGAATGCCGGAGCTGATGGCCAGCGAAGCGGACAGCGCGCCCTTGTAGAGCAGCACGCCCGTTGAGCTTGACGCTGTGCCAATCCCGAAGTGCGTAGCCGTCTCGGAGCCGCCCGTGCACTGCGGGAACTGGATCAGCGCAGCATTCGTCACTGCGTTACCGCTGATGGTCCAGCCTGATCCAGAGCGAGCCACAGCCACGCGCGCATAGCTGGTGTAAGCGCACTCGTTCGTGGTCTGGTTGCCCGCTTCGCCAGGATCGCCCGTGTGCAGGCTGACGTAAAACGATCCTGCCGTGGACGATCCACGCAGGCCGGTTGCATCACCGATGTTGGCCGCGTCCGTGTTGTTGAACACGAGGTTGAGGAGTGCGGTTTCCCAAGCGTTTGACTTGCTCATTATTCAATCCCTGTGACTTTGCCGTCTTTGTCGCGCGCGACCGTCTTTGGCTTGCTCAGCGCCGCCGCTAGCGCCTGAAGCCCCATGCCAACCGCCTCGCTACTCTTGTCGGTCTTCTCGGTTTCGGTCTTCTCGCCCTTTTTCGCGCCGGCTTCCCGATCCTGGGCTGCCATCGTCTTCTCGTGCTCGAAGCCCTGCTCGCGCGCAGCGGTGGCATCGGCAAGGCGCGCCATCTCGATGTCAGCGTTTGTCCTGATCTCTTGAGCGCGCAGTTCAAGTTCGCGCTCTTTCAACGCCGTTTCACGTTCCTTCAGCGCGACTTCGCGCTCCTTTATCGACAATTCCTGCTGTTTGATATTCAGCTCGCCACTCCTGAACCCGACCTCAGCCTCATGAGCTGCGATCTGAAGCGGATCTGTCTGCTCAACTGCCTCCGGCTGCAGCAGCTTGGCCGTTTCGGCCCGGATCTTCTCAATGGTTGCAATCTTCTCATCGACATCAAGCTGTCCGGCGCCGCCTTCCGCCAATCCGCGTTCGTAAGCGATCAAAGCCGCCTCGTGGAACGCCTTTTCAGCTTCCTTGGCGGTCTTCTTGCCCTGCTGTTCCTTGAGGTCGTTATCCAGCTTGACGCCGCGCAGCTCTTCTTTCGCCACTTCGGCGTTCAGCTCGTCCAGCGGGCTCGGGCCTTCAAGGAAAGCCTTGGGCCAGTCAGCAATGTTCGCCGCCTGAAGCTCCTGCTCCTGTATCCAGCGGTTATCGATGCCGGGCTGACCCTTGAACTGGGCAAGGTACTGCGCCCGCATCATCCGCTGCATGTCCGTCACAGAGCGGGGATCTGCGCCCGGGGCTACGTCCATGCCGCGAAGGTCGAAGTCTGCCGCCAGTTTCTCAAGGCCTTGCGCATTAAGCGTGACCGGCTGCGGCCTCTGAGGCTGGGGCGACATCATCATGCCGGCGCCAGGCATCGCAGGCTGAGGAGCGATCTCAGGCTGTTGCGGCATCTCAGGCGCGCCCGGCGGCATCATGCCATTGGGAACCACCAGCCCGCTTGGACGCTGCTGCATCCCCGGCATAGGCCCGCCCATGCCCATCATCGGCATCTGCGAACCCGGCGCTGGCATGCCCATCAGTTCCGCAAACAGTTCCTCATCATCAAGGAAGTCGGCATAAATCTGCGGATCGAGATAGCGCGCATTGAGGCGCATCAGGAGCCGGAACTCCTTGCGCATCGCGCGATAAATGCGCGTGTAGATGGTTGAGAAAACCTGCATCCCCTGCTCGATCAGGGCGAGCGTCGCTCCCATCGCCTGACCGCTGGGGGCCTCACCCGTCATCACGTCCTTCACGGATGTAATGTCCGCTGCCGCTCCAAGCAGGAACTCGACAAGCTGGAACAGCACGGGGCTTGGCCCCGCAAACTGCAGCTCGTGAATGGCGTCCGAGACACGGCCCGGAACGTTCACATTCAGGAACTCGGCCGGCTTGATGCGGACTTCCCCGCCCCGAAGCCTCAGCCCCTGAGAGATGAACCCACCGCCCGCGTTCTGCCTGTGCGCCGCGTCGAATATCTGGTTCAGCGCCGTGTTGATCGCAGCGCCAAGGCTTTCGAGCAATTGCCCGAAGCCCATGCCATAGACGCTGCCCTCGATATCCGGCAGGAAGCTGTAATCGATCCACGGGCTCTCCCGCATGATCGTCTCGACCTTGCCGTCCGTCGAGTTGACGCGGATGGAATTGGCCCAGAAAGCCGCATCAAGGCGAACCAGATCGCGCTCATCCTTCGAGATGGTGGCGATATAGGGCTCCATCATCCCATCGCCGTCGAGGTCGTAATACCTCACCTGCTCGATGTAGATGCAGGGCTTCTGGCTGTCCTCGTCCTTCTGGCCCTCGTAGTCCCGCTTGTGATTGAGCCACTTGCCCGATTCCACGAGACGGTCGATCTCGTAAGGATACATCGGGGTCGGCTGAGTCATCCGGGGCGCACGGTCGAAACTCGGCGCATCGTTGGCGACCACCACATCCTTTGCGCTGGTGAATTCCAGCGTCGGGCGGCCCATGTCAGAGCGCCAGTAGCCCTTGCGGAACCCTGCGCCCATGACAGGAAGCATGTGCAGCAGCTTGTCGGTACCGCTGTCCCACTCGTCCATCAGGTACATGAGCTGGTAGTTGCCGAAACGGCTTAGACGATCAGCGCGCCTGGCCTTCTGGCCTTTGGCGTCCTCGCCTACCACCTTGCAGATCATCGGCTGATCGGAGCGGGTTATTGCGCCATAAGCACGCGCGCCGAACTGGTTCATCGCTGTGGTGAGCAGCGGATATTTGATGTTGCTCGCGCCCTCAAAGGGGTAGTTTTTCTTCTCCGGCTTCTGGCGTGCGTTCTTGATGGCGCGATCCACGCCAGCCAACCACTCTTCGCGGCTTTTCTCGTCGTGCTCGTATTCCCGCACAGCCTCTTCGGCCATGCGCTTGCGGTCTTCCTCGCTCAGACGGTCGGCAAGATTGCCCTCGAACTCGGCAATGGACGCCAGGTTCTCGGCGGTCTTGCGCGAGCGCTTGCCCTTGCCGAGCTTTTCAGCATCGCCGTCCAGCTCCCGATTATAGGCGAGGTTGGCGGCCATCAGTATCCCGTCACACTGTCAGCCGAACGGCGTGCGTAAGTCATGTCAGCCGCCTCGCCTGGGGTCGCTTCGTTGGAATAGAACATCGCGTCGAGCAGTCCCTGATAGTCAGCCTCAGCCGCAGTCCTGAAACCGTCCGCCCCGTCCGACGCCGCATTGTGAAGCGGCGAGGCTTTCCACACGCCCAGCTTCTCATCCCATTCCCGCCGGTAGTTCTTGAGATGCTTCAGGCCGTCTGCGCAGCCAGCACGGTCAAACTCGGACACATCAATCAGCGCTTTTACGAGGTTGATCGATGACGTGAGGCTGGGCCCGCTCAGGTCTTTGGTCCGGTTCACGACAGAGCACGGATAGATACCAAGGTTCTCCAGCGCCGTGCGCCGGCTTTCCGTCGCTATCAGTTCCTTGCGCCCGCCATCGTGCGGCAGGAAGTGACCGCCATAGACAAGGCGATGCTCCTGCTGCTTCTCTTTCAGCAGCCGCGCATAAAAGGGGAAGCTCTCGTCCTGCCCTTCGATATACCCGAACCATCGCCAGCGGGACGGGCCGCGACGCTGCCCCAGCCAGATCGTCATGGCATCTGACCGGCCCAGATCCCAGAATGTGAACACCTGCCCCAGCTTGGGGTCGAACGGATAGTCCCCGATGCGGCGCTGATCCTGCGCGTGCTGTATCTCTTGCGTGTAATACGCGCCCTCGATCGGGGCATCGAACGCTTCGGCAGGATAAGACGGGTATTCCCGCCTCATGTCTTCTTTCTGCTGGTTGGCCTTCTGCGAGTACCAGGTCTGCTGAGCCCTATCGAGGCGGATGCCGTGCTGGCGCTCCAGTTCCTTGAAATACTCGACATGCTTTGGCGGGATAGTCCGCTGAGATTCCAGCCTGTAGCGCTGATCCCGCCACCATGGCGCAAAGTACAGTTTGAACTCCAGGTCGGACGGTTCAATGCCCTGCTCCTGCCGGGCCTGCGCATCCTGCACCAGTTCATAGAACAGGCCGCCTTGCCCCTCCGCCGTGCTCTCAACGAAAATGTGTTGGCCAGCATGTACCGTGTTCAGCGCGCCCGATTTGATTTCCCGCGCCTTCTCCGGGTACTTGGCCGCGATTTTGCCAAGCTCCGAGACGTGCAGGAATTGGTAGGTTCCGCCTCGGAGCGATGTGCCCACGCGGATCTTCGACCCGTTGGAGAACGTCATTTCCTGAGCTGCGTCCTGAGTGGCGATGACACGCGCCCTCAATTCGGCCGGCAGGCGGTCGTAAACGTCCTTGAACTTGAGCCGGAAGATGTCCTTGGCGGTATCAATGTCCTGCGCAATAACGCCTGCGTTCGTGTTCCCGTGGAACAGGCAGGTATCCAGCGCCATGAGCTGGATCAGGGTCGAGAAGCCCAACTGCCTCGCTTTGAGGATAAGGTTGAGCGTGTGCAGCTCGTCCAGAAAGCGGTCCTGTTCTGCGTTGGGGCGGAACGGGACGACACGGCCTTTCTCGTCTGCAATTGAATAGAGGTTGGCCAGGCGCCAGCGCCAGTTAGCCAGGTCTTTGGCCCCATTCATCTGCTTAAGCGTGGCGTTTCAGAAATCGCATTTAACAACTGACCGAGGGTATCTCCGGCCTCGTGAACAGTTGTGCTGGTCTCTTTCCACCCCATGCGCCGCGCCGCCCACAACGTGCAGGCCCATGACTCCCCGCGCTTGGCCGCCTCAAATATCTTGCCGCCAACAACGGTGTTGGCCGACGACGCGCCGTATTCAAGATCGTCCTTGTAGTGGTTGTGAAGCGTATCGAGGCCGATCTTCAGGACGCCCGCCATCTGCGCGTGCGGAATGCCAATCGCCGCCATAAGCTTGATCTGGTTGCGTAGTTCCTCGCGCGGGTGCTCTTGCCCCTTCTTAGGCCGGGACATGGCGAGCCTCCGTCAGTTCCGCGAAGGTCTGGCCCGTGGCCTCCAGCGTGGCTTCCTTGCCCGTGAACGCCTGCCAGCGCTTGACCGCGACATCTACATACTCAGGCGCAAGCTCGATGGCGAAGCACTGACGGCCCGTCATCTCGGCGGCAATGATCGTTGTGCCTGAACCGGAGAACGGCTCATAGACCGCCTGCCCCGGCGTGGAGTTGTTCTCAATAGGGCGCTTCATGCACTCAACGGGCTTCTGGGTGCTGTGGCCGGTCTCGGACTTGCGGGGCTTGTCGATCTGCCAGAGCGTTGATTGCTTGCGGTCGCCTGCCCAATGGCCTTTGCCGCCTTTGCGAACGGCGTACCAGCAGGGCTCATGGTGCGGATGGTAATGACCGCGCCCGATAACGAATTGCGACTTAGCCCAAATGATCTGAGCCCTGATCTCTAGCCCCGACTTGAGCAGGCTTTCAGCCACAACGTGCGCCATGTTTCCGGCATGCCAGATATAGGCCACTTCGCCCGGAAAAAGCGCCCAAGCTTCAGACCAGTCGGCCTTGTCGTCATTGCGGACGGCGCCGGTAGCCCTACCGGCGCCGTCCTTCCATCTCGTCGGGTCATTCTTCTGCGGCATAGCTTCATTGCGCCATCCCGCGTCATACTCCACCCCATACGGCGGATCGGTCACCATCAGCAGCGGGCGGACGCCCATCAGCACCTTGTCCACGTCCGTTGCGACCGTGCTGTCACCGCACAGCAGGCGGTGCCGTCCAAGCTGCCAGACGTCGCCCGTTGCGCTAACCGGGAACTGCGAGACTTCGGGAACCTCGTCCGGGTCCGTCAGCCCTTCCGTCCCCGGATCCGCCATCAGCGTGTTGAGCCAGTCGGCGTCGAACCCGATCAAACCTAGGTCAAAGCCCTCGCCTTTCAGGTCGCCTATCTCGACCTTGAGCAGGTCCATGTCCCATCCGGCATTTTGCGCCAGCTGGTTGTCCGCCAGGACATAGGCCCGCTTCTGCGCATCGGTCCAACCCGACGCCACGATGCAGGGGACTTCCTCGATCTTCAGCTTGCGGGCCGCCAGCACGCGACCGTGGCCGGCAATGATCCCGCCCGCTTCATCGATCAGCACCGGGTTGGTCCAGCCCCACTCGCGGATGCTGGCCGCTATTTGCGCCACCTGTGCGTCTGAGTGCGTTCTAGCGTTGCGGGCGTAGGGGATCAGGCTGGCGACCGAACGGCGCTCAGGCGTGTCGCTAGGCCATTTCGCGCGCGTTGAGGTTATGGTTTTCGCTTTTGAAGGCATCAATGCCTCTTCAGAATGACGCAGCGTCAAGCCGCTCTGATGGTGCGGGAGCGACGGTCCAGCCCGTCTGCCTCCCTTGGTTAAGCTGTTCCTGTTTGGCCGTGGACCATGATGGCGTTGGCGTTGCGCGCGTCTTCGTGGATAGCCTGGATCCGCTGATGCTCGCACGCCAGGTCATATTCCGCGCGCATCTGCTTGATGGCTTGCGTCAGGAAGGCCGCGCGATGATCTGGGCGCATTCTGCGAAAGTTGCGGGGGAACTTCACCACAGCCTTACCGCCATGATGGAATCCGACAATCTTCACGACGGTTCGGAGCATTGTTAATACTTCTCACCAACTTGTGATTACTTTGGCAATGCCGGGCGCTTGTTTTTCGTGAACTGCACTAGGTCTTTCATCGACTTCGCCTAATCTGGGAAGTGCGCAACGAATACTTGTGCGATGTTTGACAATCAATCGGGGCGGGCACGGCGCCAACCGTGATCTCCCGCCCCTAACCAGAGAAAGGTCTGGCTATGAACTACCTTACTCAAGACCGCGCGCTGTGGGCAAGCAATTGCCTGATGTGGATCGCCATCGGATTTGGCGGTTTGTCTTTCTGGTCCGACGCTGTCCTCGCGGGCAATGTCGCAGAGAACCCGGTCGAATGGATCGTGGCCGCCATGCTTACGGCGGTGCTGGTCTCGGTCTCCCTCATCCTCTCGGGATGCGTGACGCGCTTCGCTGAGGCCAAGGAAAAGGGCTTCACCTTCACCGCAGGGCTGACAATCGCCCTCGGCGCTATCCTGGTCCTGATCGAAGCCGGCATGACCCATCAAGGGCTTGCTTGGCTCGATGCCAGGAAAGACCTCGCCCCTGACTGGGCGCTGTGGGTCGCCTCCTTCGGGCTCTCGCTGTTTAACGTATTCTCGCTCTATACGTTTTCGAGGGATCTGAAGAAAGCGCCGGCTGCTAGCCCGGGTCGCCTTCTGGCGATCGAGGGATGGAAAAAGCGCAAGGCATCCTAACAGAACGGCCCTCGGAGAAATCCGGGGGCCGCTTGCGTTTACCGCCCCAGCCTGGCCCTGCGGGTTGGCTTGATTGCCGGGCGCTCTGACAGCGGCGGGGCGGCAACCTTGAGGCGCGGCGCGACCGGCTCAGCCTTGGCCGGCGGGGTGTGGATATCCTCCCATGCCTGCTTGATCGGGCGCTTCGTCGTCAGGTTCAGCGTCGGCTGACGGTTGACCTCGACGTTAATGGCCCGAATGCCTTCCTTGTCCCCGACAATGCGGTGACCCGTCCAAAGCCTGATAGCTGCGATATTGCCTGAAATCACGCACTTGGCGTCTGGCCAATAGTCTGTGACCTCGACCTTCAGGCCGGGATAGATATTGGCGTATTCACGGGCCACGGCATGGCGGGCTAGTTCCTCCAGATGCCGCTCGGCTTCCTCGGCGGCCATCTTGGACACGTCCACGCCCTTGACGGCCTGGATTGCGGCCTGACGCAGCTTTTCATCGGTGAAATCGTTCGAGCGGACGATGCCAACCGGCTCAATCCGGGTCTTGCTGAAGAAATACGCGCCTGCTGCTACGGCGCCGGCCACGGCCAGAAGGATTAGCGCCCAGTCTCCGGGGTTCAGGAACATGCTGGCCCCATTGGTTAAGGAAGTGTGTTTCACGTGAAACGTTGGGCAATGCGTCGCCATCAGCATCCGATGGATGCCGTAGCGGCGGGGACTTATCGCCACGCATAAGGCGCAGCAGGCCCGTGACAAT
>JBEAMJ010000119.1:0-2621 GCA_041166025.1 Pseudomonadota bacterium
GATTGCTCACCGGGCGGGACCTTCTGATGGGGCGCGGCTACAACGCCTTCTGGATCGACCCGGGCACGCGCTTCGGCGTCGTGAACGGTGAAACCCGCACGGCCTGGATCACCGATCCCCCCAGCGGGAAAATTCCCTTCAGCGAGGCGGGCCGCAGGCTGGCGCACGCGGGCGAGGCGCGGCTTGGCTATTCCGATCCGGAATCGCGGCCGCTGCCCGACCGCTGCCTCGCCACCGGCGGGCGCACCGGGCCGCCGATGATCAACGGGCTCTACAACAATCACTACCAGATCGTGCAGACGCCAACCCATGTCATGATCCACACCGAGATGATCAGCCATGCGCGCATCATCCCGCTCAAGACGGCGCAGCGGCGAGAGCACCAGCCGGCGGCGATCGCTCCGCTCTTCGGCGACCCGGTCGCCTGGTGGGAGGGCGACGCGCTGGTGATCGAGACCACCAACTTCAGCGCCTATCACGCCTGGCAGGACCACCCCGCCTATCTTTCTGCGACCGGGAGGGTGACCGAGCGCTTCACGCGCGTGGCTGCGGACAAGCTGCTCTACGAATTCACGGTGGAGGATCCCGCTTTTTATGCGCAGCCCTGGAAGGGCGAGATCACCTTCTGGAACGATGGCGGCCAGATCTACGAGTACGCCTGCCACGAGGGGAACTACGCGATGGACGGCATCCTGATGGGCGCCCGCCACCGCGAGAAGCTCGGTCTGCCGCTGGATCAGGCGAATGAGGAGTAGGGGCGTACGCCGGATTAGGCGAAACGATCTCCACCGCGAAGGCGTCGTGGCGGATATCGCCTTGCTGAATCCAACCTACATCAGCGCAAAATCCACCAGCGACGCTGCGTGGAGTTCCAGCGTGTCATAGCCTGGCAATCCCGCTTCGGTCGGTGCGAAGAGCATGCCGATCTCGGTGCAGGCGAAGACGACGCTGTCGGCCTCTCTGGCGGCGGAGCGGTCGATCATCGCTCGCACCGCATCGCGCGCCTCGTCGGTGACGATGCCCTTGATCAGCTCGTTATAGATGATCGCATGCAGCGCCTCGCGGTCAGCGCCGTCGGGCGTGACGGCGCTGATGCCCCTGTTGGCGAGATGATCGATCAGGAACGGATCTTCCATCGTGTAGCGCGTACCCAGCAGCAGCGGTCGCGAACGGGCGTCAGCCTTCAGCTCCTTCGCCAGCGTGTCACCGATGTGGATCAGCGGCAGCCGGACAGAGGCCATGACCTGCTGGGCGACCTTGTGCATGGTGTTGGCGCCGATGGCGATCACGTCCGCCCCGGCCCGCTCCAGCGCCTGCGCCGCGTTGGCGAGCAAGGCGCCAGCCTCACGCCACTGGCCGGCCGCCTGCATCTTTGCGATCGGTCCAAAGTCGAGGGAGTTCACGATGAGCTGCGCCGAATGCGCCCCGCCCAGCCGGTCAGCGACCATCTGGTTGATCCGGTCATAGTAGAGGCGGGAGCTCTGCCAGCTCATGCCGCCGATCAGGCCAATCGTGCGCATCTGGGCCAGTTTCCCTTCCGAAATCGGTATTCCTTGACCTTCTCCACAGGCGGGAGTAGGGGGACGGCCTTCCGCGCAGAACCCGTTTCTGTGCTTTGACCGGCACGACCCCGTTTTACCCGCATTGCTTGGCTGGGGAAGGCGGACGAGGCTGGCGAGGTCCCCCGCCCGGCGCGTTGCGCTCAGCGGGGCGCTCGGCGTTGTGGGCGGAAGAAACGACCCCATGTCGGATGGTCCGGCATGAAGAGGAACTGCGATGTTCGACGCGCTGACAGATCGTCTGGGCAAGGTGTTCGACGGCCTCACCGGCCGCGGCGCCCTTTCCGAGAAGGACGTCAACGAGGCCCTGCGCGAGATCCGCGTGGCGCTGCTCGAAGCCGACGTCGCCCTGCCGGTGGTCAAGAAATTCATCGACGACGTCCGCCCGCAGGCCGTGGGCGAGAGCGTCATCAAGTCGATCAAGCCGGGCCAGCTGGTCGTCAAGATCGTGCACGATGCCCTGGTCGAGACGCTGGGCGGGGATGAAGAACCGCCCCCGCTGAAGATCGATTCGCCGCCGGCCGTCATCATGATGGCAGGCCTGCAGGGCTCAGGGAAAACCACCACGACGGGCAAGCTGGCCAGGCGTCTTAAGGACCAGGACCGCAAGAAGATCCTGGTCGCCTCGCTCGACACGCGCCGCCCGGCCGCGATGGAGCAGCTGAAGATCCTCGCCGAGCAGGCCGGCGTCGAGGCGCTGCCCATCGTGGCAGGACAGCTTCCGGCCGATATCGCCCGCCGCGCGCTGCAGGCGGCGAAATTCGGCGGCTACGATGTGCTGATTCTGGACACGGCTGGCCGCACGACGCTCGACGACCAGATGATGAACGAGGCGGATGAGATCGCGAAGATCGCAAACCCGTCCGAGACGCTGCTGGTTGCTGACGCGCTCACGGGCCAGGACGCCGTAGAGACGGCGCGTCGCTTCAATGAACGCCTGCCGCTCACCGGCCTGGTGCTCACCCGCATGGACGGCGATGGCCGTGGCGGGGCTGCGCTCTCCATGCGCGCGGTCACGGGCCTGCCGATCCGCTTCATCGGCATGGGCGAAAAGCTCGACGG